>UQQF01000015.1 GCA_900543085.1 uncultured Eubacteriales bacterium
CGCTGCGCTCTGCGCCTCGGTTGTCCGCCAAAGGCGGACAATTCGACGCTCGCTTCGCGAGAAGTATTTTCGGCGACGTACACGCCGCCGCCGAAAATGATCCCAGTCCCTTTCGCGCCCATAGGGCGCGAAACTCTGCGAGGCTTTTGACAAGCTGAATCCACCAGTTCGCAAACTGGTGGATTTTTCACACTCCGTATTGCCGGAGCGAGATTCTGTGAGACATGGAGAAAAGATATGGTTCATCAATACAAATTTGACGGTCAGGGCGTAGTGCTGGACACCTGCTCCGGTGCGGTGCATCTGGTCGACGACGTGGCCTACGACATAATAGAGCTGTGGCCTGACAACGCCCCCGACGAGATCGAGCGCGTTATAATGGAGCGCTACGGCGAGCGCGAGGACGTCACCGCGGAGGAAGTGCGCGAGTGCATCTCCGACGTAGCCGCGCTGGTGGACGCGAGGCAGCTCTACACGCCGGACACCTATGAGGACCTGGCCGGCGAGTTCAAGCAGCGCCAGGCGGGCGTCGTGAAGGCTCTGTGCCTGCACGTGGCGCACACCTGCAACCTCAACTGCTCCTACTGCTTCGCCAGCCAGGGCAAGTACCACGGTGAGCGCGCCGTGATGAGCTACGAGGTGGGCAAGCGCGCGCTGGACTTCCTGGTCGAGAACTCCGGCAGCCGCACCAACCTGGAGGTCGACTTCTTCGGCGGCGAGCCGCTTATGAACTGGGACGTGGTCAAGCGCCTGGTCGCCTATGCGCGCAGCATTGAGCCGGAGTGCGGCAAGCACTTCCGCTTCACCCTGACCACCAACGGCGTGCTGCTCGACGACGATGTCACGGAGTTCGCCAACCGCGAGATGAACAACGTGGTGCTCAGTCTCGACGGCCGCGCGGAGGTCAACGACCGCTTCCGCGTCGACGCCGCTGGGAACGGCAGCTACAAGCGCATCGTGCCGAACTTCCAGCGCTTCGTGCGGCAGCGCGGCGACAAGGAGTACTACATGCGCGGCACCTACACGCACTACAACACCGACTTCACCCGCGACATCCTGCACATGGCCGACCTGGGCTTCGACCGCCTGAGCATGGAGCCGGTGGTCTGTCCGCCCGACGACCCCTGCGCCCTCACCGAGGACGACCTGCCCGTGCTCTACAAGCAGTACGAGATCCTCGCCCGCGAGATGCTCAGGCGTGCGCGCGAGGGTCACCCGCTGGTGTTCTACCACTACATGATAGACCTCAAGCACGGCCCGTGCATCTATAAGCGCATCTCCGGCTGCGGCTCGGGCACCGAGTACATGGCCGTCACGCCCTGGGGCGAGCTGTTCCCCTGCCACCAGTTCGTCGGCGAGGAGAAGTACAGCCTCGGCAACATCTGGGACGGCGTGCTCCACCCCGAGGTGCAGGACGAGTTCCGCGCCTGCAACGCCTACTCGCGCAGCGACTGCCGCGACTGCTGGGCCAGGCTCTACTGCTCCGGCGGCTGCGCGGCCAACAGCTACCACGCCACGGGCAGCGTCAACGGCGTGTACAAGTACGGCTGCGAGCTCTTTAAAAAGCGCATAGAGTGCGCCATCTGGTACCAGGCGATGCTCGCCGAGGGCGGCGAGGAATAATGGACGCGCCCATCTGCCGCTTCGTGCGCGAATACGCCGCCGGCGGAGCCGTGCGGCTGCACATGCCCGGCCACAAGGGGCGGGGCGTCCTCGGCTGCGAGTCGGTTGACATAACTGAGATTCGCGGCGCCGACGACCTGAGCTGCCCCGAGGGCGTGATCGCCGAGAGTGAGCGCAACGCCACGGCGCTTTTCGGCTCTGGGCACACGTTCTACTCCACCGGCGGCAGCAGCCAGTGCGTCAAGGCGATGCTGCTTTTGGCCG
Organism: uncultured Eubacteriales bacterium; assembly: GCA_900543085.1. Lineage (GTDB taxonomy): Bacteria > Bacillota > Clostridia > Oscillospirales > Oscillospiraceae > Scatomorpha > Scatomorpha pullicola. The sequence continues at coordinate 1,888 of UQQF01000015.1, forward strand.
CGCGGCGCTCCAAAAGCCGCGTACTCCTGGCCGCGCGCAACGCTCACAAGAGCTTTATCCACGCCTGCGCCCTGCTGGACTTGCTCCCTGAGTGGCTCTACCCGGAGAGCGGCGCGGCCTCGCTCTGCGCCTGCCCGGTGACGCCGGAGGGCGTCAGGGCAGCTGTCTCAGGCATGGCGGAACCGCCGTGTGCAGTTTACATAACTTCTCCTGACTACCTCGGCGGAGTGCAGGACATCGCCGCGCTGGCCGAGGCCGCGCACGAGTTCGGCGTGCCGCTGCTCGTCGACAACGCGCACGGGGCGTACCTCGCCTTCCTCGGTGAGAGCGCGCATCCGATCGCGCTGGGCGCGGACATGTGCTGCGACAGCGCGCACAAGACGCTCGGCGTGCTGACGGGCGGCGCGTACCTCCATGTCTCGCGCGCATCGCGCCTTGACTTCGGGCAGGACGCGCGCGAGGCGCTTGCCGTCATGGGCTCGTCCAGCCCGCCGTACCTCATTATGCAGTCCCTGGACGCCATGAACGTGCGTCTGGCCGGCGCTTACCGCGCGGAGCTGGCGGACTGCGTCTCCAGGCTGGACGGCCTCAAATCCGCGCTGAGCGCGCTGGGTGTCCCCGTCGCGGCGTCCGACCCCCTGCGCCTGACCATAGCCGCGCACGAGGCCGGCAAGACCGGCTTTGAGCTGGCCGAAACTCTGCGCCTGCACGGTGCGGAGCCGGAGTTTGTAGACCGCGACTACCTCGTCATGATGTTCACGCCCGACGTGGATGAGCGTGCCTACGGGCTTGTGGCGGACGCGTTTCGCGGCTTTGAGCCGGGCGCTCCCCGCCCCGCGCTGCCCCTCCCCGCGCCGGGAGAGCGTGTCCTGACGCCGCGCGAAGCCCTGCTCGCGCCGCGTGAACGCATAGCCGCAGCTCAGGCCGAGGGGCGCGTGATGGCGTCCGCCGCGGTCACCTGTCCCCCGGCGATCCCCGTCGCGATGCTCGGCGAGCGCCTGACGCGCGCGCACGTGCAGCTGCTCTCGCAGCTCGGCGTGGAATATGTGGATGTAGTCACGGCTAACTAAACGGCAAAAAACACCGGCGCTCGTCTGAGTGCCGGTGTTTTTTATTTGCCCAGATAGCTTATCAGCAGCTCCTGCAGCAGCTCGTCCCTGTCGAGGCGGCAGATGAGACTGCGGGCGTTGTTGTAGTTGGTGATATACGTCGGGTCTTCACTGACAATGTATCCGACGAGCTGGTTAATGGGGTTGTAGCCCTTGACCTTCAGAGAGTCGTATACTGATGAAAGAATCTCACGAATCTCGCTGCGCTCGTCAATTGCAGTAAATCTCCTTGTGACGTCTTCCATGGCCAGAGCCCCCTTCTTTCGTGATGTGCTTATTATATCAGATTTCCGCAATTTGAACATTACGGTTGCATTACACTTTTCTTAAGTATTTGTTAAGCCGCGTTCAAATCTATATCTGGCGAAAAAGCGCCCCGTCGTCGTCGCAAGCTGCATATCCTTCGCTTCTCCTCCATTATCCGCCTTTGGCGGACAATAGAGGTCGACGCTCGCTCCGCGGAAAATGATTGCAGTCCCTTTCGCGCCCAAAGGGCGCGAAGCTCTGCGAGGCTTTTTTGAAAAGCTGAGCGCCCCGCGCTTAATGCGCGGGGCGCCGGTTTTTTAGTTATTCAGGCTTTCGCCGCTGAGGCTCAAGCGCCGTAGTGCTCCTTGACGTAAGCCATGCCGGCCTGGAGAGCCTTGATGTTGCCGTCGAGGAACTTGGCCTTCTTCTCACCCAGCTCAATGCGCATGGCGTTGATGATGGCGTCCTCGCTGATGACGTCGGGCTTCTTGGCGATGTAGGCGCCGAGGAAGACGACGTTGGGTCCCTTGAGGTTGCCGATGCTCTCGGCTATCTCGTTGCAGGGGACGTAGACGGCGTCGACGTCCGTGCGGGAGGTCTTGATGTCGATGATGGAGCTGTTGACCAGCAGCAGGCCGCCGGCCTTGACGCTGCCCTCGAACTTGAGCAGGGAGGGCTTGTTCATCGCCAGGACGGTGTCGGCCACGTTGATCAGCGGGCTGGCCACGGGCCTGTCGGAGACGACGACGGAGCAGTTGGCCGTGCCGCCGCGCATCTCAGGGCCGTAGCTGGGCAGCCAGGAGACGTGCTTGCCAGTCTCCATGCCGGCCTCGGCAAGGAACTTGCCTATGAGGAGCATGCCCTGTCCGCCAAAACCTGCGAATATACACTGTTCCTTCATATCTTACTCGGCCCCCTTATCCTTGTAGACACCCAGCGGGTAGTACGGGATCATGTTGTCCTCGAGCCACTTGATGGCCTCGACCGGGCTCATGCCCCAGTTGGTCGGGCAGGTGGAGAGGACCTCGACGATGTTCAGGCCATGGCCTTCCATCTGGTACTGGAACGCCTTCTTGATGGCCTTCTTGGCCTTCATGATGTTCGCGGTGGTGTTCAGCGCGACGCGCTCGGCGTAGTAGCAGTCGGGGATCTGGCTGAGCATCTCGCAAACCCTGATGGGAGCGCCGCTCCACTCCTCGCTGCGGCCGTAGGGGCTGGTGGTGGTCTTCTGGCCGATCAGGGTGGTCGGAGCCATCTGGCCGCCGGTCATGCCGTAAATGGCGTTGTTGATGAAGATAACGGTGATCTTCTCGCCGCGGTGGGCGGCGTGGACTATCTCATTGGTGCCGATGGAAGCGAGGTCGCCGTCGCCCTGGTAGGTGAATACGCAGGTGTTCGGGTGGACGCGCTTGATACCGGTGGCGACAGCAGGGGCGCGGCCGTGCGCGGCCTCGAACATGTCGCAGTTGAAGTAGTCGTAAGCGAACACGGCGCATCCGACGGGGGCAACGCCGATGACGTTGTCCTCCAGGCCGAGCTCTTCTATAGTTTCAGCGACCAGGCGATGCGCTATACCGTGGTTGCAGCCGGGGCAATAGTGGAACACGGTATCGGTCAGCATCTTGGTCTTTTCAAATACAACGGCCATTACAGTACCTCCCTCATGCTGAGCAGCTTCTCTTTGATCTCCTCCGGAGTCGGCATCTGGCTGCCGAGGCGGCTGAGGAGCTCGACCTTGGTCTCGCCGTTCATGGCGAGCCTGACATCCTCGTACATCTGGCCGGCGTTCAGCTCGACGTCGAGGACAGCCTTCACGCCGGGAGCCATGCCCGCGTCGTGAAGCTCCTTGTACGGGAAGGGCCAGAGGGTGATGGGACGGAACAGGCCGACGTTGAAGCCCTCCTCCTTCAGGTCGTCGATGGCGCTCTTGGCGATACGCGCGACGGTGCCGAAGGCGGTGACGACGATCTCGGCGTTCTCCATGTTGTAGGCCTCGAAGCGGACTTCGTTCTTCTCTATCTCGCGGTAGGTGGCCTGGAGGTTCTCGTTGTGGACGGTGAGATCCTCGGTGTTGATGTACATGGAGTTGATGATGCTGCGGCCGGACTTCTTGCTGAAGCCGTGGCCGTTGGCAGCCCAGGGCTTCTTCTCGAGGTCGACCTTGTACTCCTTCATCTCGGGGAGCTCAACGGGCTCCATCATCTGGCAGATCATGCCGTCGGCAACGATCATGACCGGGCACTGGTACTTGTCGGCGGTGTCAAACGCTACCGACATGATGTCGATGCTCTCCTGGACGGACGCGGGAGCGAAAACGACGAGGTGATAGTCGCCGTGTCCGCCGCCCTTGGTGGCCTGGAAGTAGTCCGCCTGGCCGGCCTGGATGCTGCCGAGGCCGGGGCCGCCGCGCATGACGTTCATGATGACGCAGGGCAGCTTGGCGCCCGCTATGTAGGAGATGCCCTCCTGCTTCAGGGAGACTCCGGGGGAGGAGGAGCTGGTGAGGACACGCTCGCCGGTGCCGGCAGCGCCATAGACCATGTTGATGGCGCCGACCTCGCTCTCGGCCTGCAGGAAGCAGCCGCCGATTTCGGGCATACGCTCAGACATGTACTCGGGGATCTCGGTCTGCGGGGTTATCGGGTAGCCGAAGAAGTAGCGGCAGCCGGCACGGATGGCGGCCTCAGCTATGGCTTCGCTGCCCTTCATCAGAGTCAATGCCATATCTCGTTCCTCCTCATTCCTTCTCGATGCGGATGACCACATCGGGACACGTTCTGGCGCAGGACGCGCAGGCTATGCAGGCGTCGATGTCGGTCATCTCCGCCGGATGGTAGCCCTTGGCGTTCAGCTTGGTCTTGGAGAGCTGCAGTATCTTCTTCGGGCATGCACGGACGCAGAGTCCGCAGCCCTTGCACAGCTCCTCGTTGATGGTGAATTTTACCATGCTTCTACCTCATTTCTTTAAGAAGTTTGTTCACTTGAGGTTGACGTATATTGAATAAATTGTATCCTGCCCCGGGGTCGTGCGACCCCGGAACAAAACAACTATTCACTTTTTGCCCCGGCTCAGAGTCCGTGCTTGGTGAACGTCTCCCAGTCCCTGTGCATGTACGTCTCGATGGGCATGGGCTTGCCGATGAACCTCGGGTCATGCTCCTCGGCCAGGAACTGCTCGAGCAGATCCGGCCGGCCGGAGGTGTACAGTACGGGGACGCCGGAGCGCTCGCTCGCCTCGCGTATGACCTCATAGCCGTCGCGGAGGTCTTCCGCGCTGGCCAGCCTGGCGAGGTTGGTGTTGTTCACAAAGCCGTCCACCTTGAGCCTCGAATGGCGCTGCATGCCTTCCATGAGGCTGAGCAGCTTGTCGGGAGTGCCCGCCATGGGGCGGCGGGTGTTCACGACGTTGAGGACGGTCAGGCTGCCCTCAGGCAGAGCCATGAAGTCCTCGTGATAGCGGCCGAGCGCCGTGGCGCCTGCCGGGTCGCCGCCGACGTCGAAGATGACGGTGTCCCAGTCGAGCGCGAAGGCCGAGGCCACCTCCGCGGGCAGGGAGAGCGTCTCGATGCTCGAGTGGACGAAGTTTGGCGAAACGAGGCGGATCTCCTTGGACTTGATAAGCCCGTTGCGGTCGGTCAGGCGGAAGTAGGTGTTGACCATGTCCAGGTCGAGCAGCTCTACCTTCTTGCCCTGATTTGCGGCCTGGAAGGCAAAGTTGAGCGCGAGCTCTGTCTTGCCGGAGCCGTAGTTGCCTATGAGAACTATAACCTCTTTCATTGCTTCCTCCATTGCTCTCCCGCCGTGTGGGAGCCTTTATTGGCTCGAAACGCGCTCAGGCGTCTCAGGCGTTGACGGCGCCGTTCTTTTCGCCGTACTGGTTGTCGTAGTTGTCCTGGATGCAGCGGACTATGTCGCTGAGCACGTCGCAGGTCGGGGTCGGGACGTTGAACTGCTTGCCGTAGTCGCTTATGGCGCCTGTCAGGGTGTCGACCTCGGTGCGGAGCTTCTTGTACAGCATATCCTGGGCCATGCTCGGATAGTAGTCGCTGATGTTGTCGATGATGTGCTGGTGGTCGACGCGGATGAACTCGTCGGGATCGATGTGGACGCCCTTGTACTCGGCGACGGCGCAGCACTCGCGGATGACGTTGTGGAACAGCTTCTTGCCGTAGGGGTTGTTCTCGACGTAGCCTATCTTCAGGCGGGTGACGGCGCAGACGGTGTTGACGGTGCAGTTGACGATGACCTTCTTCCAGATGAAGGGCAGGACGTCCTCACGGAACACGGCCTCGCAGCCGCCCTTGTTGAAGCAGTCCTCCATGTACTTGCCGGCGGCGACGGTGAGCTCGTTGTTCTCCAGCGCGCCGAAGTTCATGATGACGCCCTCGCTCGGGGTGGAGACGCAGCCGCCAGGGCCGTCAAGGGCGGTGCCGATGACGCCGGAGCCGACCATGCAGCGGGAGGCGGGGTAGAACTTGAGCAGCTTGTCGTCGTTGCCCAGGCCGTTGATGAGGCTGACGAGGACGGTGTTGGGGCCGATGCAGTGCTTGGCGCCCTGGATGGCGCTCTCGAGCTGGTTGGCCTTGGTCATGAAGATGACTATATCCATGGTGTCGACTTCGTCGGCAGTGTAGGCGGTGTGGAAGCCGGTCAGGACGGTGGTCTTGTCCGGGTAGATGGTGAACTTCATGCCGTTGTCGCGCACGGCGTCCATGTGAGCCTTGTACGGATCGATGAGGGTCATGTCCGCGCCGCCCGCGCGGAGATAGCTGGCGAACACACTGCCGGCAGCGCCGGAACCTACCATTGCGATTTTCATAGTTTTCTCTTCCTCCAGTTTCATTTGATCTTGCGTTGTTTGATTGGTTGCTATGAGTTTACGTCTCCTTCCGGAGACGGAGAGAGCTTGTCAGCCGTTTTCCATCCCGTACTGATTATTATAGTTGTCCTGCACGCAGCGTATGATGTTGGCGAGGACGCTGTTGTACGGGGTGGGGACTCCCAGCCGCTCGCCGTACATGGCGATCGCGCCGTTGAGCACGTCGACCTCGGTCTGGCGGTGGTGAAGCACGGCGTCCTGCGCCATGCTGGGATAGTAGTCGCCCAGGTTCTCGCGGAGGTTCGCGACGTCGCCCTCGATGAGCGGCCATATGTCGCCGACGCCCAGGGCTTTGGCGACCGCGCAGCCCTCCTTCCAGACGTTCATGAGGAGCTTCATGCCCCACTCGTTGTCCATGACGAAGTGCAGCCTCATGCGGGTCACGGCGCAGACGGCGTTATAGCCGCTGTTGGTGACGGCCTTCTTCCACAGCAGGACGCGCACGTCGTCCTCAAAGCTGGCGTGGCAGCCGCCGCGCTCGAAGCACTCCTCGAGGTACTTGCCCGCCGCATCGGTCTCGGGGCTCTTTTCCACCGCGCCGAAGAACATCTGTATGCCGTCCTCCGGCTTGGAGACGCAGCAGCCCGGGCCGGCCAGCTCGGTGCCTATCACGCCGGCGCCGTACATGATGCGCGTCTTGGGGACGTACTTCATGAGTATCTCGTCGTTGCCTATGCCGTTCTGCAGCGAGACGACCACGGTGTGCTCGCCCACGCAGTGCATGACGTCGGGCATTACGCCGTCGGTCTGCGTGGCCTTGACCATCAGGATAACTATATCCATAGTGGGAAGCTCCGCCGCTGTCGGGGAGGTGTGGAAACCGGTGAGGACGCACTCCTCGCCCTTGCAGCGGAAAGTAAGGCCGTCGGCCGCTATCTTGTCCATGTGCGCCTTGTACTTGTCGACAAGGTACATGTCCGCTCCGCCGCGGTTCAGGTACGCCGCAAACACACTCCCGGCCGCGCCGGAGCCTATCATTGCGATTTTCATTGGACTCTCCTCCTCATTTGCCTCATTTATTCTTCTCCCCCCGTTTGAATATCGCGAAGGGATCGCCCTTGTCGTCGCAGTACGCCACAAAGTTGAGGCTCGACTGTATATGATCCGCCATGCACTGCCTTGCAAGGGTGGGGATATGCAGTTTTATTGAGGAGACGATGGCAACATGCTGGTGAACCACCTGGCTGGACCAGGGGTTCGTGCTGCCGGGATTGATAAACTTCGTCCAGGAGCCCTGATACATCTTGAGGTTGGGCAGCAGCTCATTGTAGCTGCGTATCAGATACTTGTTGCCGCAGGACTCCACTATCAGCTTGTGGAACGGCATGTCGGTCTCCTTGAGCCTTATGCCGTCCAGCTTGGGCACGGCCTTCTTGAACTCCGTCGCCAGGCTGTCCATCTGGGCTATGGCCTCCGCCGAGGCATTTTCCGCGCAGAGCGCGGCGGCCTCGCACTCTATGGCCGTGCGCGCGTCGTAGAGGTCTATCATGTCGCGCATGTTCATGTCCGTGACGTAGAAGCCGCTGGTGCGCGGGCGCGTCTCCACAAAGCCTATCGCCTGCAGACGGTTTATGGCCTCGACCACCGGGGTGCGGGAAATGCCCAGATCCGTGGCTATCTGGTTGATGTTCAATTTAGAAGCAGGCGGGATGTCAAGAACAACTATCTCGTCATACAGTATCTGGGTCACCACGTCGCTGAGCTTGGCAAAGGGATTTTTTTCAAGATAGCTTTCAAGCTTTTCTCTGTTCATCTATTAAACAACCACCTGAAGTGCAATTTCGGTGTATAATCCGCAGTTTTGCATTTACCATATCGCTTTCTTCGCTACTAATTTACCACAACTCAAGCAGCAGAATCAAGATGTATGCAATATTTCCACGAAGTGCACAATAGTGTACCCAAAAAAATGCTTTTGCAAAATGCAATAAGAATCATAAAAATCTTCGACAAATTTTAAACTATCGAACAAACATCACGCTTTAGTGCGGTGAAAGATTTAACAACTGACTCACTTGGGAGCACCCATAAAAATTTGGGGGTGTATTGCTTTTGATTCAGCGCATTTTTACATTTTGTTAACATTTAATGCTCGCAAATTGAAACAATCTGACTTTCGAATTATAATCATGACATGTTGCTTCAAGCAGCTATGAGAGATGAGAGAGCAAAACTAAAAATGGGAAGGAGCGCCGAGATTTATGTCTGAAAACCCCAATGAAAAATCGGCAACCACGAAGGGTACTCTGGCAGCAGGTTTCTCCGTCGCAAGCGTGTGGTTCGGCACCCACGTTGGCGCAGGCTTTGCAACCGGCAACCAGATACTGAACTACTACGTCGCGTACGGCTGGACCGCCGTGATTTTCCCCCTCATATCCATGGGCATCCTGGCGTACGTCATCTACGTCATAATGAAGTTTGCCCGTCTTCGCGGACTGGACAACTACAACGACACGTTCCGCGAACTGTGGCAGCCGTACCCGCAGCTTGCAATCAGCTTTGAGATCTTCTACATAATTATAATTCTCGCCGCCGTCGCAGCCGCCATCAACGGTGCTGCACTGCTGGTACAGGATATAATCCCCGCGCTGGGTCTGGTTGGCAGCACGATAGTGGTCGCCGCCATTCTGATAGTCCTGTGTCTGTTCGGCGTCAAGCTGATAATCGCGGCCTCCACCGTCCTGACCGTCGGCATACTCGTAACCGCGGGCGTCATGATCATCGTCGGCATCATCAGCCGTCCCGACGCCGTCCTTGCCGCCTTCACCGCCGAGCCCAGCAACCCCAATACGCTTGAGGGCTTCTGGAGAGGCGTTGTCATCTACTGCGGCTTCCAGTGCGTCTCCATCCCCGCTATGATCGCCGCCGCCGTCACCCTGAACCAGAAGGGCGTCAAGAAGGCCGGCATCCTCGGCGGTATCATGAACGGCGGCATGCTGGCTCTCAGCGGCCTCATGCTCCTCGGCTGGAGCGCTGACATCTACGCTGCCCCGGCAGAGGCCAATGCCGTGGCTCTCCCCAACCTGTTCATCTGCAACCAGATCGGCTGGGATTGGCTCGTCATCTGCTACAGCGTGCTGATGTTCTGCGCCTTCATCTCCACCTGCGTCACCCTCATCTACACGATGATCCTGCGCGTGGACAAGAAGTTCTTCGTCCGCAGCAACGTGCACGAGAAGGTTCGTATGGCCATCATCGGCGTCATCCTTATCGCCGTCTGCATGAGCCTGAGCTTCATCGGCATCAGCGACATCATCACCTACGCCTACGGCTACGACGGCTACCTCGCTCTGGTCGCCATCGTCTTCCCGGTCATCATCATCGGCAACATCAAGAACAAGAAGTACGTCAAGGAGCACCCCGAGTGCCTCCAGAAGTACGGCAATTCCTGAGAGGACTGAGTTTAGTTGAGCAAGCTGAAGAACTGGCAGAAATGGCTGATAATCACAGCCTGCATAGTGCTGGCGCTGATTATCATGACCCTTGGCTTCCAGCTTGTGTTTGACTTCATCGCAGGTCCGGTACCGATACTGGTGGTAGTCTTCATCATCTACGGCACAGGCCGCGTCTGGACGCGCTCTCCGTCCACGCAGACCGAGCCGGATGTCGAAAGCGCTGAAGACAAGTAAAATAACGAACGCCGCCGCAGCATTGCGGCGGCGTTTTTTATCTTCTCCGAGAGCGGTTCGCGCTCGCGATTTTACACTAATTTAAGTTGAACATTGGCGGATTTGGTGGTAGAATGATTTAGTTAAGTGTGACTTCGCTACATTTTATATAGGGGGACCAAGCGATGAACGAAATACGCGACATAGCCCTCGCCCCGTCGGGCGAGACCAAGATAGCCTGGGTGCGCCGCAACATGCCCGTGCTGCGCGGCATCGAGGCGGACTTTGCCCGGGAAAAGCCCTTTGCCGGCATGAAGATCGCCCTCTCCGTGCACCTGGAGGCCAAGACCGCATATCTCTGCCGCGTGCTGGCCGCCGGAGGCGCCGAGATGTACGTCACCGGCTCCAACCCGCTCTCCACGCAGGACGACGTCGCCGCGGCGCTCGCCGCCGGGGGGATGGAAGTCCACGCCGTCTACGGCGCGAGCGAGGAGGAGTATTTCGGCCACATCAAGAACGTCCTCGCCCACGGTCCCAACATCATAATCGACGACGGCGGCGACCTGCTGGAGACCATGCGCACCGATTTCCCCGAGCTGTGCAGGGACGTCATAGGCGGCTGCGAGGAGACCACCAGCGGCATACACCGCATACGCAAACTTGCCAAGGACGGCCAGCTCCCCTTCACGATGGTCGAGGTCAACGACGCCGACTGCAAGCACCTCTTTGACAACCGCTACGGCACCGGCCAGAGCGTGTGGGACGCCATCATGCGCACCACCAACCTGATCGTCGCCGGCAAATACGTCGTTGTGAACGGCTACGGCTGGTGCGGCAAGGGCGTGGCCTTGCGCGCGAAGGGTCTGGGCGCAAAGGTCGTCGTGACCGAGACCGACCCCATCAGGGCCATCGAGGCCGTCATGGACGGCTATGAGGTCATGCCCATGCGCGACGCCGCGCGTATAGGCGAGATATTCTGCTCCGTCACCGGCTGCAAGGACGTCATGGGCGCCGAGCACTTTGCGCTGATGCGCGACGGAGCCATACTCAGCAACGCCGGGCACTTCAACGTCGAGATAGACATGGATGCGCTGGAGAAGATGGCGGTGCGCAAGTACACAGCCCGGCACAACATCACCGCCTACGTCATGCCCGACGGGCGCGAGCTGTTCGTGCTCGGCGAGGGCAGGCTGGTGAACCTCGCCTGCGGCGACGGGCACCCGGCCGAGATAATGGACATGAGCTTTGCCATCCAGGCGCTCAGCGCGGAATATCTGGCCAAAAACGCCGGCAAGCTCCCCTGCGCGCCGCTCACGGTGCCGCGGGAAATCGATGAGGCCGTCGCCCGCCGCAAGCTGGCCAGCCTCGGCGTGGAGATAGACACTATGACCACTGAACAGAAGGACTACATGGGAATTTGATACCACTGCCGGCGCGCATAGCGCGTCCGGCCAGTACGGAGAGGCGGTGAGAGCGTGGAGGAACGCAATTACGAACAGCGCCGGGAAAAGCTGCTTGAGCTGCTCAAGAGCAGGCGCCTGAAGTCGCTGCAATACGAACTCGAGGACATGAACGAGTTCGACATAGCCGAGTTCCTGACCGAGCTGGGCGAGGAGGACAAGCTCAAGATGGCCTCTGTCTTCCGGCTGCTGAGCAAGGAGCAGGGCGCGGAGGTCTTTGCGGAGCTGGATGCGCCCGAGCAGGAGGTCATCATAAACTCCATCACCGACAAAGAGCTGACCGAGATAGTCGAGGACATGTACGTCGACGACGCGGTCGACATGATGGAGGAGCTGCCCGCCAATATCGTAAAGCGCGTCATGCGCGCCGCCACGCCCGAGACCCGGGCGCTGATAAATCAGTACCTCAAGTACCCCGACAACTCCGCCGGCAGCATAATGACCGCCGAGTTTGTCGACCTCAAAAAGTACATGAACGTGCGCGAGAGCATCGCGCGCATACGCCGCGTGGGCGAGGACAAGGAGACCATCTACGTCTGCTACGTCACCAACGCCCACCGCCGGCTCGAGGGCGTCGTCACCGTCAAAGACCTGCTGCTGAGCGACGACGAGGACGTCATCGAGAACATCATGGACACGAACGTCATCTTCGTGCGCACCACCGACGACCGCAGCGAGGCCGCCGAGCGCATCTCGGACTACGACCTGCTCGCCATACCGGTGGTCGACAAGGAAGACCGGCTGGTCGGCATCGTCACCGTCGACGACGTCATCGACGTCCTCGAGGAGGAGGCCACGGAGGACTTCGACCTCATGGCCGGTATCTCCCCCTCGGACAAGCCGTACTCGCGCACGGGCGTGGTGGAGATGTGGAAGCGCCGCATACCCTGGCTGATGTTCCTCATGCTCAGCGCCACGTTCACAAGCATGATAATCACGCACTTCGAGGACGCGCTGGCAAAGACGGCCGTGCTCACCGGCTTCATACCCATGCTGATGGGCACCGGCGGCAACTCCGGCTCGCAGAGCTCTACGGCGGTCATACGCAGCCTGTCCATCGGCGACACGGAGCCTAGCGACATACTCAGCGTCATCTGGAAGGAGATCCGCGTGGCCGTGCTCTGCGGCGTGTGCCTGGCCTGCGTCAACTTTGTAAAAATGCTCGTAGTGGACCGTATGCTGCTCGGCAACAGCGACGTGACCGTGATAGTCGCGCTGACCGTAAGCATCACCCTGGTGTTCGTCGTGATTTTTGCAAAAGCAGTCGGCTGCACCCTGCCTATGGCGGCTGAGAAGATAGGCATAGACCCGGCCGTCATGGCGAGCCCGCTGATAAGCACCATCACCGACGCCGTGTCCCTGCTGATATACTTCGCCCTGGCGACGGTGATGCTCCACATATAATAAGTATATGGTTTATCGCGCCCCCGGACGCGGTTTGCGCCCGGGGGCGTAGTTTTGCTCAAAATCGGTATCAAGAGGTGGTTACATATGGATATGACGCCGGTTCTCACGCAGATGGGCATACTTGTGTTCATCATGGCCGTGGGCTTCCTGTGCACTAAAATAGGGGTCACCGGGCCTGAGTTCACGCGCTCCGGCTCCAAGGTCGTGCTCAACGTCCTGCTGGTCTTCACGATACTCGACAGCGTGAGCAGCGCGGACATGGAGCTGTCGCTCTCCGCCGTGGGGGTGGATCTGCTGGCGTACTTCGCGCTGATATTCATCTCCGCCGCGCTCGGCCTGCTGTGCGCAAAGCTGATAGGCGGCCGCCGCGACCGCAGCGGCATCGCCGCCTTTGCCGTCGCCTTCTCCAACACCGTGTTCGTCGGCTTCCCGGTCATCGAGTCGATATACGGCTCCGAGGGCATACTGGTGGCCACGCTGTCCAACGTGCCGTTCAACCTGCTGGTCTACACCATGGGCGTGGCCATGATAAACGGCAGCGCCAAGGGCATGAACGTCAAGAACGCCATCTCCGCCCCGCTGGTGGCCACCATCATAGCCGTGGCCTTCTTCATGACAGGCATCAAGCTCCCCGACCCCGTCGTGCAGTGCTTCGACATCATCGGCGGCGGCACGGTGCCCATGAGCATGCTGGTCGTGGGCGCCAGCCTGGGCAGCATCTCCGTCAAGCAGGCGCTCAGCGACTGGCGGGTTTACGTCGTAAGCTTTGTGAGGCTCATCGTCTCCCCGCTCGCGACCTGGCTGGTGCTGCGGCTGTTCATACACGACGAGATGCTCCTCGGCGTCAGCGTCATACTCGCCGCCTGCCCCACCGCCATGATAGCCACCTCCCTGGCCATACGCGGCAACCGGGACGAGGCCTACGCCAGCCAGATAATCTTCGTCAGCACGGTGCTCTCAGCCGTGACCATGCCGCTCATGATCTGGCTGCTGCTGTAATACCGCTCCCCGCCCTTCCCGGGCGGGGTCTTCGCTTTTATCGCGCATTTATACGGCGGGATCTCCGGGTCGCGCTGGTGTGTCAATTTTTTACATCGACACCGCCTCACATTTGTGGTATTATGAAACATATTTCCGCCTGTGGCGTCTAAGCGCCGTCAAGGAGGTATTGCTATGAAACTGCTGCTCACATCCGCGGCTCAGGAAGGCACGCTGCTCACGGCGCTGACCGTCGTGCCGGTCATACTCCTGATTGCCACGGTGCTGATAGTTGTCCTGGCCGTGGTGGTCATGCGCCGGGCAAAGAGGAAGATCGCCGATGAGGAGAAGCGCTCGTCCCAAGACGGGCGCACCGGAAGGAGGAACCCATGAAAAAACGTCTGCTCAGCCTGCTGCTTGCCGCTGCTGTGCTCGTCACCCCCGCCCTGGCCTACGGTGACGGCACCGGCGAAGCCGTGTACATAAACACCACCGAGCTCGCCGACGGCTTCACCTACACCAACGCCGTCAGCTATGACGATGACGGGCGCGCCGAGAGCTTCACCCTGGAGACCGAGCGCGGCAGCTCCGTCTACCCCATCGTCATGGCCTGCGACACGATCTACGGCGGCTTCACCGTCACTGAGATGATAGCGTACGCCGAGAGTCTGGGCTACAACGTCGTCGGCGCCGTGAACGCCGACTTCGGCGAGAGCAACGGCGTGCCGACCGGCATGGTCGTTGAAAACGGAGTGTACAAGTCCTCGCCCGAGGGCAACAGCGCCATAGCGTTCAACGACGGCCGCGCCTTTGTCAGCGAGAAGCCGGAGGTTGAGCTGACGTTCACAAACGAGGAAAACGGCTACGAGTACACCACCGAGCACCTGAACAAGTCCCGCACCGACTACGGCGCCTATGTGTTCAGCGAATACTTCTCCACCGTCTCCACCCGCACGTCCGGCGACGGCTGGTTCGTGCGCTTTGAGGTGCTGGGCAGCGACGAGCTGACGCTCGGCGGCGAGGTCGAGCTGATCGTCACCGAAATCAACACCGACGGCGGCAGCGTGAGCATCGGCGGGGACAACCTCATCCTCACCGCCTCCGACGCGGCGGCTCTGGGCATGGTGGCCGAGAGCTTCGAGGTCGGCGACCGCGTCACCCTGGAGATAAGCTGCTCCGACAGCCGTCTCGAGGACGCGGACTGGGTCTCCGGCTGCGGCAACATCCTCGCGCTCGACGGCGAGATATACGACCAGGACCGCTGGAACAGCGAAGTAACCGACGCCAACCCCCGCACAGCGATAGGCATCAAGAGCGACGGCACCGTCGTCTACCACGTCCTCGACGGCCGCTCCAGCCTCAGCGTCGGCGCGACGCTGGAGGAGCTGGCTCAGGACATGCTGTCTATGGGCTGCGTCGACGCAGTCAACCTCGACGGCGGCGGCTCCTCGGTCATGAGCCTGCGCGTCCCCGGCATCGACGGCTTCACCGTGGTCAATGACCCCTCCGACGGCCGCCTGCGCTCCGTCAGCTCGTATATACTTTTCGTCACCGACAGCGACCCCAACGGCAGCGCCAGCCGGCTCTTCCTCGCGGAGGACGGCGACTACGTGCTCGCCGGCAGCTCGGTTGACATAACTGTCGTAGCGACCGACCGCGCCCTGCACACCGTCGCAGCCCCCGAGAGCGTCAGCGCCAGGGCGCAGCGCGGCACCGTGGAGGGCGGCGTGTACACCGCTCCCGAGAGCGCCGGCACCGACAGCATCAGCCTCTCCGGCGGCGGCGTGAGCGGCAGCGGCACGCTGCACGTGATCGACCGCGTGGACTCCCTCACCGTCACCGACGCCGCCACCGGAAACACCGTCAGCCAGCTCATGCTTGAAAACGGCGAGATCGTAGACCTGGACGTCGCGGCCAAGTACCTCATGCGCGACGTCAGCCTCAGCGACGAGGCCGTGGAGTACACGCTCACCGGCGACATCGGCACCATAACCCCCGACGGGGTCTTCACCGCCTCGCTGAGCGGCGCGGCCGCCGGCACCATCAGCGTGAGCTGCGGCGGCGTCACCCGGGAGATAAGCGTGCGCGTGGCCTTTGAGTTCACGGACATGCGCGGCCACTGGGCCAGCGAGTATGTCAAGGAGCTGTACGAGGCCGGCATAGTCACCGGCGTCACCGACACCGAGTTCGGTCCGTCGCTGAGCATGAAGCGCGGCGACTTTGTCCTGATGCTCTACCGCGCCGCCGGTCAGCCCGCCGTGAGCGGCTCCGCCGGCTTTGAGGACGTCGCCGCCGACGCCTACTACGCCGACGCCGTGGCCTGGGCTGTAGCCAACGGCATCACCGAGGGCAAGGGCGAGGGCGCCTTCGCCCCCGACGACACGCTGACGCGCCAGGAGGGCTTCACCTTCCTCTACCGCGCGCTGGACGTCCTGGGCTCCGACTTCGTTGAGGGCGACACCGCGCTGCTCGACAGCTTCGCCGACGGCGCCTCCGTCGCCGAGTGGGCCAGGAGCGCCACCGCCACCCTCATCACCAACGGCGTGGTCGAAGGCTCCGAGTCCGGGCTGAATCCCACCGGCAGCCTCACCCGCGCCGAGATGGCCAAGATGCTCGCCAGCGTGGTGTGATCCGCCGCAGCTAACAATAAAAATCAAAGGACGCCGGTCAAATGCCGGCGTCCTTATCTTAAACCAAAACTCCCCCTGATTAGGCATCAGGGGGAGTTTCATGTTGTTCAAACGCTTATCTCAGCTTGACGCCGTACTCCTTCTCCAGGGCGGAGAGGATGCCGGTCACGGCCTCGTCGGCGTGGGAGTCGGTGAGGGTCTGATCCTCGGCGCGCAGGGCGAGCGAGAAGCTGACGCTCTTTTTGCCCTCGGGGATGTTCGCGCCCTTGTAGACGTCGAACACCTCGACGCTCTCGAGGTAGTCGCCGCCGGCGCGCTTGATGCACTTGGCCAACTCGCCCGCGGTGAGCGAGTCGTCGCAGATAACGGAGATGTCGCGCATGACGGCCGGGAAGCGCGGCAGCGGGGTGTAATAGACCTCGGTGGTGCGGCTCTCGAACATGGCCGGGAAGTCCAGCTCGGCGGCGTAGAGGCTGTCGCTCACGCCGTAGTTCTTGGCCACCAGCGGGTGAACCTGGCCGAATACGCCGAGATACCTGCCGTTCGAGTACAGCGCGGCGCAGCGGCCGGGGTGATAGCTCGGGTTGTCGCGGACGGGGACGTATTCGCAGTCGGCGATGCGCAGCGCGTCGCACAGCTCCTCCACGGCGCCCTTGAGCGTGTAGAAGTCCATGTCCTCGCCGTAGGCGCCCAGGGTGAGCACCTTAGGCTCGTCGGCCAGGCCGTCGGCGCGCTTCTTGTAGACCTTCGCGAACTCGTAGACCTTGACGCACTTGTTGCGGTAGTTCCAGTTGCGCGCGAGCACTTCGAGCACGCTGGGCAGAGTGGTGGTGCGCATGCAGCTGGTGTCCTCGCCCAGGGGGTTGAGGATGCGGATGGCGTCGCGCTTGGGGTCGTTTTCGGGCAGGCGTATCATGTCCCAGCCCGCCGGGCTGTAGAAGGAATAGGTGATTATCCCGTCATAGCCGCAGGCGCGGCAGACCTCGCCCAGACGGCGCTCGGCGTTCTGCTCGGGCGTGTAGCCGCCGGACTTGGTGCCGGAGTCCTCCATCATGGTGCTGGGGATGTTGTTGAAGCCGTAGATGCGCGCGACCTCCTCGGCGAAGTCGTTCTGCGTGTACTTCGGGTCGATGTCCAGGCGCCAGCTCGGCACGGTGACGGTGTTGCCGTCCAGCTTGAAGCCGAGGTCGGTGAGTATCTTGCGCATGGTGTCGCCGTCTATGTCGGTGCCGAGTATCCAGTTGACGCGGTCGACGTCCAGCTCGCGCACCAGCGGCTCGGGGGGATTCGGGAACACGTCGATGACGCCGTCCACGACCTCGCCCGCGCCCAGCAGCTCGACCAGCTCGCAGGCGCGGTTGACGGCCCGCATGGTCAGGTAGGGGTCGAGCCCCTTCTCGTAGTGCGCGCTGGCGTCGGTGCGCATGTTCAGCGCGGCGGCGGTGCGGCGGATGCTGGTGCCGTTGAAGTTGGCGCTCTCAAAGAGCACCATCTTGGTGTCCTCGGTTATCTCGCTGTTCTCGCCGCCCATGACGCCGGCCAGGCCGACGGGCTTGTGCTCGTCGCAGATGCACAGCATGCTCGGCGTGACCTTGCGCTCGTTGCCGTCGAGGGTGCGGCAGGTCTCGCCCTCGCGCGCGGTGCGGACTATGATGTGGCCGCCCTCCACGCAGGCAAAGTCGAAGGCGTGCATCGGCTGGCCGTACTCCATCATGACGTAGTTTGTTATGTCAACTATATTGTTGATGGGGCGCATGCCCATGGCCGTGATGCGCTCGCGCATCCACTTCGGCGAAGGCTCTATCTTGATGTTGCGCACCATGCGCGCGGTGTAGCGCGGGCACAGCTCGGGGTTCTCGACTTCGACCTTGACCAGCTCGTTTATGTCGCCGCCGCTGCCCTTGACCACGGGCCCGTGCAGCTTGAGCGGCTTTTCAAAGGTCACGGCCGCCTCGCGGGCGAGGCCGATGACGCTCAGGCAGTCGGGGCGGTTGGGGGTTATCTCAAACTCCACCACGTGGTCGTCGCGGCCTATGACGGGGACGATGTCGTCGCCGGGCTTGCAGGGCTCCCGGAGGATAAACAGGCCGTCCTCGATGGCGTAGGGGAAGTCGTGCAGCGTGAGGCCGAGCTCCTTGATGGAGCACATCATGCCCTCGCTCACTTCACCGTGGAAGGTGGTGGTGCCGATGTTCACGCCGCCGGGCAGCGTGGCTCCGTCGAGCGCCACGGGCACGAGGTCGCCCACCTTCTGGTTCTGCGCGCCGGTCACTATCTGGAGCAGCCTGTCGCCGCCCACGTCGACCTTGCAGTTCCACAGGGTGTGCTTGCCGCTGTCCCCGGCGTCCCAGAGCAGATCCATCTGGACTATCTTGCCGACGACGACCTTGCTGATGCCCTCGCCCATGTAGTGCGTGCCCTCGACCTTGCTGCCGGACATGGTCATGGCCTCGGCAAAGTCGTGGTCGTTCTTCTCCTCCAGGCTCAGATCAACGAACTCGTTGAGCCACTTTCTCGAAAGATTCATGTGTCAAATACTCCTTTCCACCGTTAGAACTGCTCGAGGAACCTGACGTCGTTCTCGAACATGAGCCTGAGGTCGGCGATCTTGAAGCGGCGCATCGCGGCGCGCTCGAGACCCATGCCCCAGGCCAGGCCGGAGTACTTGCTGGTGTCAATGCCGCTCATCTCGTGGACGTGCGGGTTGGTGACGCCGGCGCCCAGCAGCTCTATCCAGCCCTCGCCCTTGCAGGTGGGGCAGCCCTTGCCGCCGCACTTGTGGCACTGCACGTCCATCTCGCAGCTCGGCTCGGTGAACGGGAAGTGGTGCGGGCGGAAGCGGGTGACGGTGTTCTCGCCGTACATCTGCACGGCCATGTTGTGCAGCAGACCCTTCAGGTCGGCGAAGGTGATGTGCTCGTCCACGACCAGACCCTCCATCTGGTGGAACATCGGGCTGTGCGTGGCGTCGACCTCGTCCTTGCGGTAGCAGCGGCCGAACACGGCGGCGCGGATGGGGACATTGCGCGTCTCCATTATGCGCGGCTCCATGCTGCTGGTCTGGGTGCGCAGCAGAGTGCGGCTCTCGTCGTCGAGGTAGAAGGTATCGGTCCACTCGCGCGCGGGGTGACCCTCGTCTGTGTTCAGGCGGTCGAAGTTGTAGGTGGAGAACTCCACCTCGGGGCCGTCGTCGATCTCGAAGCCCATGCCGACAAAGATGTCCTTGACCTCGTCAATCACGACGTCCATCGGGTGCTTGTGCCCGCCCTTGATGCGCTTGCCGGGGAGGGTGACGTCCAGAGCCTCGGCCTCGAGCTGAGCCTCCAGCGCGGCCTCCTCCAGCGCGACGCGGCGGCCGTCGATGGCCTCCTCCAGCCTGGCGCGGACGCTGTTGGCCAGCTGACCCATCGCGGGACGCTCCTCGGCGGAGAGCTTGCCCATCTGCTTGAGCAGTGCCGTCAGCTCGCCCTTCTTGCCCAGGTACTTGACGCGCAGCGCATCCAACGCCGCCACATCCGCCGCCGCAGCGACCGCCTCGAGGGACTCTTGAGCGAGCTTTTCGAGTTGTTCTTTCATACTTCTGCCTCCATGTTGGGGATTTTTTAATAATACTCTATTATTTATTTTTTCTGAGAGATTTCTTTTTGTCTTGTCAAAAAGAAACCCCTCAGACTCCAAAGAGAAAATCGCTTTTTGGGTTGGGAAGTTTGGGGACACGGGGAATAGTGGTCACCAAACAGGTTGGTATTTCAGGTTGCTATCCCTAAGATTTATGCCAGATTAGGGTGCGTACAACTTACCGCTCTAATGACTGACCCGGTAAGCGCTCCGGCGCAAAGCGCCGTTGCGCGGAAATGACAGCACCCCAGTCTCGTAAAGTCCAAGGGATACCAGCGTATCTATGTCGAACCGCCAAGTTAAACCCATTCCCCGGCATATTAAACCACCCAAGCGGCTTTCCTTTCGGGGTCTGGGACGCTTTCTTTGGCCAAGACCAAAGAAAGCGCCCCAGGGGTTCTGCAACCCGCCGGGTTGCACCGCCCGGGCGCGGTCGCCCAATCCACCCCCCTTTTGGGGGGAAAAGAAAAAAGCCCCCCGTCCCTTGCTCAGGGACGAAAGGCAACCTTCCGCGGTACCACCCAGATTCGGCGCTGTGCGCCGCACTCCTGCCGGCTTTAACGGGCCGAACCCGCCGGTGATTGGCCGGACGCTCCAGGGCGAACAGTCAGCTCGATTCGCGGGAGGCTTTCAGCCGGTGGCCTCCGTTCTCTGCTGCGCTTAAAAGCTGGCATTTTCCCGTTCACAGCGATATTCTGGATTCAACTGAAATATACTTATATCACATCGCCCGCCGGAAGTCAAATGATTTGACGAAATTCCTTTTAAAAGTTATAATGTCCGCATGGGTAAACTCACTGCGAGAGCCGATGCGCCGAGCCTCCTGCCCCGGAGGGCGCGCGCAAGCTCCAAACACGACTACGGCCGGCTGCTTATCGTGGGCGGCAGCGTCGGCTATTCAGGGGCGCCCACACTCGCTTCCCGCGCCGCCGTGCGCGGCGGAGCCGGACTTGTCCACCTGGCCGTGCCGCGCGACATCTACCTCGTCGCGGCCATGAAAAACGACGAGGCCATGACCATGCCCGTCGACTGCGACGAAAACGGCGTGATAAGCGCCGGAGCCATCCCCGCGCTCATGGACATACTGCCCCGCTGCGACGTGCTGGCAATGGGTCCCGGCCTGGGACGCAGCCGCGGCGTGGCCGAGCTGGTGCGCACGCTCGCGCTGGAGTGCGAGGCGCGGGTCGTCCTGGACGCAGACGCGCTGTGGGCGCTCTCCCAGCTCGAGCCAGACTTCCTCTCCAGGCTCGGCAAGCCCGCCGTGCTCACGCCGCACGAGGGCGAGTTCGTCCGCCACCTGGGCGGCGAGCTTGCGCCGTCGCGCGAGGCCGCGGCGGAGCGCTACGCCCGTGAGCACGGCTGCATCATGGTGCTCAAGGGCGCGAACACGGTCGTGGCCTTCCCGGATGGCAAGACTTATGTCAACCGCAGCGGCAACCCCGGCCTCGCCCGTGGCGGCAGCGGGGACGCGCTGACGGGTATTATGGGCGCGCTGCTCTGCCAGTTCCCGGCGGACAAGGCCGTCCCTCTGGCCGTATATCTGCACGGGCTGGCCGGCGACATAGCCGCCGGAGAAAAAGGCGAATACGGCATGACGATAACCGACGTGATAGATGCGCTTCCGCAGGCGATGAAGCTCATTACGGAGGAGTAGATCATCATGCTAAGAGCCGCACTGGCTCTGGCCGCGGGCGCGATGCTGTTAGCGCTCACGGCCTGCGGCGCGCCCGGCGAGGACGCGCTGGACGAACTGCGCGAGGACATGACCGCAGCGGACGGCGTCACCGTCCGCGCGGCCGTCACCTCCACGGCGGGCGGCGAGTACGCCGAGTACGAGCTGGAGTGCACGCGCTCCGGCGGCGAGTACGGCGTCACGGTGCTCGCGCCGGCAGAGGTCGCGGGCGTCACCGCGACGCTGGACTTGGACGGCGGCACGCTCGGCTACGACGGCCTGGCGCTCGCTTTCGCGTCCCCGGGCGGCGTGACGCCCATCACGGCGCTGCCGGAGCTGCTGCGCGCGCTGGAGAGCGCCTACGCCGCGCTCAGCTGGACGGAGGGCGATAGCACCTTTGTCTCGCTGGAGGTCACGGACAGCCTGACCATGACCGTGGAGCTGGGCGGGGACGGAAGCCCCGTCTGGGCGGAGCTCCTGGAGGACGGAGCGGCCTCGGCGCAGTGCGAGATCTCGCAATTCACCATCGATTGAGGCGTAAACATGGCATTTGAAGACAAACGCACCTGGGCCGAGATAGATCTCGCCCGGCTGGATGCAAATTACAGAGAGATACGCCGCGTGCTGCCGGAGCGCTGCCGCTTCGCCGGACTGTGCAAGGCCAACTCCTACGGCCACGGCGCTATACACATCGCCCGGCGGCTGGAAGCGCTCGGCGCCGAGTACATAGCCGTGAGCTGCTTTGAGGAGGCGGCCGACCTGCGCCAGGCTGGCGTGGGCGCGGACATACTCGTCCTCGCGCCCAGCCCCGCCTTCCTGGCGGGCAGCCTGGCCGATCTGCGCTGCACGCAGACCATCGGCGACATAGACGCCGCGCGGGACATGAGCCGCCGCCTGGCCGGAACCGGCAGGCGCCTGGCCTGCCACCTCAAGCTGGAGACCGGCATGGGTCGCACCGGCTTTGACGTCTCCTCGCCCGCCGCCATCGCCCAGGTCTGCGAGGCGCTGAGCCTGCCGGGACTGGAATGGACGGGCGTGTTCACCCACTTCGCCGTCTCGGACGAGCCGGAGTCCGACTTCACGCTCGCCCAGTTTGAGCGCTTCGAGGCCGCCGTGCAGCGTCTGGAGGAAGTTTCCGGCCGCTCGCTCGGCATTAGGCATTGCGCAAACTCCGGCGCTGTGGTAAACTTCCGTCAGACGTGTATGGACATGGTGCGCCCCGGCCTGCTGCTGTACGGGCTGTACCCCGGCGCGGAGCGCGGCGGGCTGAGCCTGAAGCCGGTCATGAGCGTCAAGACCCGCGTGGCCGAGATAACGCATCACCGCGCCGGAGACACGATAAGCTACGGCCGCACCTTCACCTGTGAGCGGGACATGACCCTGGCCGTGATACCGATAGGCTACGCCGACGGGCTGCACCGGCGGCTGTCCGGACAGTTTTCCGTCTCGATAAACGGCGAGCGCGCGCCGCAGGTGGGCACGATCTGCATGGACATGTGCATGGTCGACGTCAGCGCCATGCCGGACGTGCGCGTCGGCGACGTAGTTACCGTGTTCGGCGACGATCCCCCGGCGGACGAGCTGGCCGCCAGGGCGGGCACCATCGCCTACGAGCTGCTGTGCGCCGTCTCTCCGCGCGTGCCGAGAGTATATCTCAATGAATAAAGCGGCGTAAAACGCGTGATAATAATACCGGCGGGACACTCCGCCGCCCGGTACATATAATATGAACGGGCACCTTTATATAAGCAGGTGGTACTATGCTAAACGCGAACCCCGTGCACCGCGGGGACATCTATTACGCCGACCTCAGCCCCGTCGTGGGCAGCGAGCAGGGCGGGCTCCGCCCCGTGCTGATAGTGCAGAACGACACCGGCAACCGGCACAGCCCGACGGTCATCGCCGCGGCGATAACGTCGCAGACCGGCAAGGCGCGCCTGCCGACCCACATCGAGCTGTCGGCCAGCCACTACGGCCTGAGCCGTGACAGCGTCGTGCTTCTCGAGCAGATACGCACGCTGGACAAATCCCGCCTTCGCGAGCGCATGGGCTCTCTCGACGCGCCCACTATGGATCGCGTCAACGGCGCTATCGCCGTGAGCTTCGGCCTCGCTCAGTGAGGCAGCGCCTCAAAGGGGCAATTAAAAAAGAGAACATCCGTGCGGGGTGCGGCCCCGCACGGCGTGCAGGAGGTACATAAGAGATGAAGAAAAAGCTGATAATCGCACTGGCCGCGGCGCTTGTGCTGTGCTGCGCCGGAGTTGGCGCATGGGCCGCCAGCAACGCCGGAACGCAGTCCGACCCGCTTGTGGCCATGAGCTATCTCGAGCAGGTACAGCAGCGGCTGGAGCGCAACTTTGACGCCGCGCTCGACGAGGCCGTGGACGGCCTGGACGCCGCCGCGGGCGAGTTCGCCTCCGTCAGCCTCTCCGGCGGGAGCGTGAGCCTCGGCGTGGGCACCGAGGTGCTCTGCCTCGAGCCGGGAGCCGTCGCCACCGGCACGCTGATCGACGCCACTGCCGGCGGGGTCATCAACCCCGGCGACACGCTCAGCGCCAACCACCTCTACCTGGTCGCGGACAACAACACCATCCTCTCCGGCGCCGGCGAAGCCCTGATACGCGGCTCATACAGTGTGGGGTAAGCGCGCTCGCAATAATAGTTAAAACGCTGTGCGGCGGGTTCACACCCGCCGCTTTGATTTGCCCGGCCGGCATTGCGGAACAAAACGCCGCGCGGCTACGTCAAAGCGCCGTCGAATTTTACCGGACTTGAAAATTGTTCAAAGATTGCTTAAAAACAGCGCGGCAATATCTGCTATACTATGCGTTGACCGGCCTCGGCCGGTTCAAGCCGCGTTAGAAAGGACAAGCGCAACATGGCTAATGACACGCCCTCCGGCGGGGCTTCGACTTTAATAAAAAAGCACCTGAAGCGCTTTATTCAGGGTATGCTCATAGGTCTCGGCGCCGTGCTGCCCGGCATATCCGGCGGCGTGCTCTGCGTCATATTCGGCATCTATCAGCCGGTGATGGAGCTGCTGTCCAGCCCGTTCAGGAACTTCAAGACCCACATACCCAAGCTGATACCGGTGCTGCTAGGCGGCGCCGTGGGCTTTCTCGGCGTGGCCAAGCTGCTGGCATTTTTGCTCAACGCCTACCCCGACCCGTCCGTCTGCGTATTCGTCGGCCTGATAGCCGGTATGCTCCCCTCCCTCTTTCACGAGGCCGGCGGGCAGGGACGAAGCCGCGCCTCGTGGGTGGCCATGCTCGTCGCCTTTGCCGTAGTGCTCGCGCTGCTGTGCGGCCTGAACAAGCTGAGCGTGACGATAGAGCCGAACTTCGGCTGGTACCTGTTCTGCGGCTTCTGCCTGGCGCTGAGCGTTATAGCTCCGGGTATGAGCTTTTCCACGCTGCTCATGCCGCTGGGGCTGTACACGCCCTTTGTGGACGGCCTGGGCAGCCTCAGCCTGAACGTGCTGCTGCCCGGCGCGCTCGGCGCGATAGTCACGGTGGTCTGCCTTGCAAAGGCGGTGAACTACCTTTTCAAGCGCTACTACTCTGTGGCCTTCCACGCGATAATCGGCGTCGTCATTGCCGCGACCATCGTAATCATCCCGTTTTCCGGCTTTGCGGCCTCGGCGGCCTCCTGCGCCGTAAACGCCATCTGCATCGCCGCCGGCACCGCCGCCGCGCTGCTGATAAGCCGCTTCAACGCCAGGCACGGCGCATAAACGCCAAAAGCGTCCCCGTTTCTACGGGGACGCTTTTGCTTTGCCCTCCGGCCTCGCTCACTTCTCCGAGAAGCCGAAGTTGCGCAGGAGGCTCATGGAGTCGCGCCAGTTTTCCTTGACCTTGACCCAGGTCTGGAGGTAGACCTTCGTGTCCAGCAGCGTCTCTATGTCCTTCCTGGCCATCTCGCCTATCTTCTTGAGCATGTCGCCGTGCTTGCCTATGATGATGCCCTTGTGGCTGGCCTTTTCGCAGTATATCGTGGCGTCTATCTCTATCACGCCGTCGTCGCGCTCCTCAAAGCGGGTGATGACCACGGCGGTGCCGTGCGGCACCTCGCGCTCCAGGCACCAGAGCAGCTTCTCACGGATTATCTCGGCGCACAGCTGCTTCTCGGGCTGGTCGGTGAACACGTCGTCCGGAAAGAGGTGCGGCCCCTCCTCGGCGAACTTGTCCAGCTCGTCGAGCAACTCGTCCAGGCCCTCGCCGCGCTGGGCGCTTATGGGCACGACGGCGTCGAAGCTGTGCACGGCGGCGTAGGCGGCTATCACGCTCAGCAGCTCGGGCTTCTCCACCGTATCTATCTTGTTCACGGCCAGGATGGCGGGCACGCGCGCGTTTTTGATCTGCGCGATAAGCTCCTGCTCCTGCTTGCCTACGGACGGTATCGGCTCCACCACCAGCACCACGGCGTCGACGTCCGCCACGCTCTCGCGCACGACCTTGTCCATGTACTCGCCCAGGCGCGTGCGCGCCCTGTGGAAGCCGGGAGTGTCCATGAACACGAACTGCGTCTCTCCCCTGGCCACCACGCCGGTTATGCGTCCGCGCGTGGTCTGGGGCTTGTTGGAGACTATGGCCACCTTCTCGCCGACCAGGGCGTTGGTCAGCGTGCTCTTGCCGACGTTGGGACGTCCAGCTATGGTTATCATCGCGTTTTTTGTCATTGTTCCACCTCCGCGGCGGGAACTGTCCCCGCCGCCTTTTTTCTTTGAACCGCGCCGCTGACCAGGTATATTATCGTGGCGACCCACACGCAGACGAAGGTCACCAGCATGGCGCTGCTCATCGTCTCGTTGAAAAACACGAGCCCGCACAGCAGCTGCAGCGTCGGATTTATGTACATCAGCACCCCGGAGAGCGACATGGGCGTGCTGGGTATCCCGCTCGAATACAAAAACACCGGCAGGAACGTCACGGCACCCGCCGCGGGCAGGAGCAAAAGCCGCCAGCCGGACAGCGCGCCGGTGCTTATGGGACCTGCGTTGAGCTCCATCACCAGCGCCACGGCCAGCGCTATCGGCGCGACCAGCAGCGTCTCTATGAACGTGGATATGCCGCCCGGCACGTTCGCCTTTTTCTTCACCGCGCCGTACAGCGCGAAGGAAAGGCCGCACAGCAGCGCCAGATACGGGAACTGCCCCGCCATCACCATCGGCGCGGCCACGCCTATCGCGGCTATTATCACCGACACCCACTGCGCCGCCGTCAGCTTTTCGCGGAACAGTATGAAGCCCAGCAGTATAGCCAACAGCGGGTTTATGTAGTAGGCCAGGCTGGTGTCCAGCACCCTGCCCGCGCTGACGCAGTAGATCAGCACGCCCCAGTTGAAGCTTATCAGCAGCCCGCACGCGAGCATCCTCAGCAGCAGCTTTCTGTCCTTCAGCACGGCCTTGGCCGCCACCCAGCCGCCGGTCAGCGGCAGCAGCGCGGCGCTGACCGCCAGCGAAAAGACTATCCGGCAGCACAGCACGTAGAACGAGTCTATGTCCGCGAGCAGCTTCCAGAATATCGTCAGCAGCCCCCAGAGCACATAGCTCGCCAGCACCATCAGCGTCCCCTTTTTCATCTCTCTCCCATCTCAGATTATGGCTCCAGGCGAGCCATTATGGCCTTCTCCCTCTCTCTCATCTGCCTTTTCATCTCGCCCTCGTCCACGTGGTCGTAGCCCAGCAGGTGCAGCACGCTGTGCACCGTGAGATACATCAGCTCGTGGTCGAAGCCGTGCAGGTACTCCTCGCCCTGGCGCGCGCAGCGCTCCAGCGAAAAGGCCATGTCGCCCAGCAGTATGCGCCCCGTGTCCAAGTCCCGCTCGCACGCCGCAGCGTCAAATTCGCCGGGCGCAAGCTCGTTGAGCGGGAAGCTCAGCACGTCGGTGGCGGAGTCTATACCCCGGTATTCGCGGTTTATCTCGCGTATTCCCTCGTCATCGGTAAGCAGCGCGGACAGCGCGCAGTCCTCCGTGACGCCCTCCGCCGCAAGCGCGGCAGCGGCGGCGCGGAGTATCAGCTTCCTGGCGTTTTCGTGTCCGAGGCCTCTCTTTTCCCGGGACACGCTCAGCTTGACCGGCATTATTCTCACACTCCATAGACCTCGGACAGCTTGTCCGAGAGATAGTCGGCGTAGCACTGCACGTCCAGCGGGCCGCCCGTCGCCCGCTCCAGCAGCTCGCGCGGCTGGTACAGCGCGCCGTAGCGCCAGATGTTCTCCTCCAGCCACCCGTTTATGTCCGAGACGTCGCCGGCGCGCAGGCTCTCGTCCACGTCCATGCTCTCGCGCATACGCGCCATGAGCTGCGCCGCGGCCACGGTGCCGAAGGCGTAGGTCGGGAAGTACCCGAACTGCCCCGCAGCCCAGTGGGAGTCCTGCAATATGCCCTCGTCGTCGCTCGTCACCTCGCAGCCGAGGTACTTTTTCGTCAGCTCGTTCCACATGGCGGGCGCGTCGCGCACAGCGGCCTCGCCGTTCATCACCGCGCGCTCTATCTCATAGCGCAGCAGTATGTGCAGGCAGTAGCTGACCTCGTCGGCCTCGTCGCGCAGCGGCGTGTCCTTGACCGCGTTGACCGCGCGGAAGAACTCCCTCGGCTCCCTGCCGGCCAGCTCCGGGATATTGGCCGTGAGCACCGGCCACATGAACTCCGTCCAGGCGCGGGAGCGGCCGACCATGTTCTCGTAGAAGCGCGACTGGCTCTCGTGCACGCTCATGCTCACGCCCTCGCCCAGGCGGGTGTATTGCAGCGCCTCGCCGGTGCCCAGCTCGTAGAGGGCGTGTCCGCACTCGTGTATCACGCCGTACAGGCTGGTCGTGAAGCTGTCGGGGATATACCGCGTGCAGATGCGCACGTCGTAGCGGGAGAAGGCCACCGTGAAGGCGTGGTCGGAGATGGCCAGGCGGCAGCGGTTCCGGTCCACGCCCAGCGCGTCCATGTTGAAGTGGGCTATGCGCTGCTGATACAGCGGCGAGACGCGGCAGCGCAGTATGCCCGTGTCCGGCTGTACGAACTGCCGCGCATAGTTTTGCAGCGGCGCTATCTTCTCGCGCACCTCGTCAAAGAAGGCTCCGCACTGAGCCTGGGTCAAGCCCTCCTCGTTGTAGTCCAGCCAGAACTCATACGGCGGCGAATCCGGCCAGGTCTGGGAGGCGATGCGCCTGGCGGCGTAGAAAAGCCGCCCGAGCCACGGCTCCAGCGCGGCAAAGTC
This sequence comes from uncultured Eubacteriales bacterium, assembly GCA_900543085.1. GTDB lineage: Bacteria > Bacillota > Clostridia > Oscillospirales > Oscillospiraceae > Scatomorpha > Scatomorpha pullicola. The sequence continues at coordinate 30,708 of UQQF01000015.1, forward strand.
GTTGGCCTCGTGCGCCCGCGACCAGGCCGAGAGCGCCTCGTTGGCCAGCTTGCGGAAGGAGAGGTACTCCTCCAGGTTCACGTGCCTCAATATCTCGCCCGAACGCCTGAGCAGGTGCACGCTGCGCCGCTCCGGCTGCGTCAGCGCGTCGAGGTGGTCCTCCAGATAGTCCAGCAGCCGGATGCCCTCGGCGGAGGATATGAGCTCCAGCGCGGATTCGCCCAGGATGCCCAGCGTCTGCGAGCGCGCGATGATGTTCCCCGGCGGAGCCAGCGTCTCCGCGTCGAAGGAGAGCGCGCCGGAGGCGTGGCGCAGGGCGAACTCGCGCTTTTGCAGCTCGGCAAGCTGACGCCTGGCTACGGGCAGCGTCAGCTTCGATACGGCGATCAAGGCTTCCTCCGGAAGGTCTTCAGCCCGGGCTTGGCCGCCTTCTGCGCCTCGCTGCGGCGCTTTTCGTCCTTCTCATAGGCCTCGATTATCTTCTGCACCAGCTCGTGGCGCACGACATCCGCGCCGGTGAGGCGGCAGATGGCTATGTCGTCTATGCCCTGCAGCACGCGCATGGCCTCCTTCAGGCCGCTGACCTTGTCGCGCGGCAGGTCTATCTGCGTCACGTCGCCCGTGATGACCACGCGCGAGCCGAAGCCGATTCGCGTGAGGAACATCTTCATCTGCTCGCGCGAGGTGTTCTGCGCCTCGTCGAGGATGATGAAGCTGTCGTCCAGCGTGCGGCCGCGCATGTAGGCCAGCGGCGCGACCTCGATGTTCCCGCGCTCGAGGTACTTGTTGTACGTCTCGGGGCCGAGCATCTCAAAGAGCGCGTCGTACAGCGGCCTGAGGTACGGGTCGACCTTGCTCTGCAGGTCGCCGGGAAGGAAGCCCAGCCGCTCGCCGGCCTCGACGGCGGGGCGGGTGAGGATGATGCGGTTCACCTGCTCGCTCCTGAACGCGGCCACGGCCTCGGCGACGGCCAGATAGGTCTTGCCGGTGCCGGCGGGGCCTATGCCCAGGGTGACGGTGTTCTTGTTCATCGCGTCCACATAGGCCTTCTGACCCAGGGTCTTGGCCTTGATGGGCTTGCCCTTGGCCGTGATGCACACCACGTCGCCGCCCAGCTCGCCTATCTTGGCCTCGCGGCCTTCGCGCACCAGCTTGAGGATATAGCGCACGTTCTGCGCGTCTATCGCCTCGCCGCGGCTGGCGAGCTGCAAGAGGCCGTTTATTGCCTTCTCCGCGGCCATGACGTCCTCAGCTTCGCCGGAAATGCGCAGCTGGTCGTCCCTGTCCGTGACGGAGACGCGCAGCTCGCTCTCGATTATTCTCAGGTTCTGGTCAAAGGAGCCGAAGACGCTTATGACGTTCTCCATGCGGTCTATCGGCATTGTCCTTTCTATCATTTGTGCGTATCCCTTTCTCTGCTTCTATGCTTGCTCCGCCGGGGTGAACACGGCGATGTCCTCGCGGCACTCCGCGCGCATGGTGACGATGAGCCGGCTGCCGCTCACGGAGCTTGTGAACGTCGCATTGAGCACCTCTCCCCTGCCCTGAAGCTCGCGCGCGAGCGCGTCTTCGAGCTGGGCGGACAGCTCCGCGGCCAGCGCGTCGGCGTCCCGGCGGGCGGGGGCGGCGTCGTACTCCACTATCTGCTCTCTCACCAGCGTGACGGGCAGGGTGAACACACCCTCCACGGCAAGCGGAAATTCTTTCACTATTTTACCACAGCCGGCGGGCGTTTGGCTACTCCTTTTGTAAAAATTCAGGCGCGTGCCGCCCACCGTGAGGTACCAGCGCGAGCGCGTTCCGGCCTCCTCCAGCGCGGTGTATTCTATCGGCGCGGATATGCTCCGCTCGTACCACGTCCTGGCCTCCACGACGGCGGAGGCGCGCACATAGCGCGTGTCGCCGACCTCGCTGGGCATCTCGCCGGAGACCAGCGTCTCCCCGGCCACCACGGCGTCGCCCACCGCCGCCACCGGCAGCCCCTGATAGACCTCCATACGCTCTATTATGCCCGTTGCGGCGGCGGTGACGCTGCCCGCGCCGTCCTCGGACACCAGGCCCGGAGCCTCGGTGCGCTCCCGCACGCGCACCAGCGCGCGGGACGAGTCCACGCTCACGCCCACCCAGCTCAGCTCCGGGATGTCCAGTATCACGCTGTTGCGTATCTCGTCGGCCGACCAGCCCGGCCAGAACGAGCCGCTCTCCACACCGCAGGCGGCCAGGGCGCGCAGTATCTCGCCCGTGGACACGCTCTCGTTGCCCTCGACGTCTATGTCCCAGACAAAGAGCGAGCCGGCCGCCAGCAGCGCGAAGCATACCACCGCCGTCACAAGCAGCGCTATGCGGCGCGCAAGGCGGCGGCGAACCAGCGGCACGCCGCGCTCGCGCAGCACCTTCAGCTCGCACTGGCAGCGCGCGGCGAGCGACCTCGCCAGCGGGAGGTCGCGCGTATACAGTCCCAGGCGCAGCGTCAGCGCGTCCACGCACTCGCCCTGCCAGAAGCGCACGTCACGCCCGGCGAGGGCGTTGAGCAGCCGCTCCGGCGCGGCGCCCGTGACCTCGACGCGGACGCTGCCGCGCAGAAATTGAGCAAACTTTCGCATCACTCCAACTCCACCGAGAGTATGCGCCCCGTGACCAGCAGAGCCTCTCTGTCCATGGCCGCAAGTTCCAGCGCCTCGCCGATTATGCGCACGCGGTGCGCCCCGGCGTTGACCTCTATCCGCTCGCGGGAATAGCTGGCAAGCCCGCGGTGGTCCTCGACGAGCGCCCGCCGCGTGCCCATAAGCGTTACCTTTACGACCCCCGCCGCCCCGGCCGGAAGCTCGAACCGGTCGGCCAGCGTCTCTCTCAGAGGCGTGCGATTAGGCATAGACTACACCCCCGTGGGAGTTTATGCCCCGGAGCAGCGGCGTATTACGGCCGGGGCTGCGCGTAATACGGCGCGCGGCGCGCTCATAAGCTCCAACGGGGGTGTTGTCCTTGCGATATCAACTGGCGTGCGCGCTGGCCGCGGCGGCGCTGCTGGCGCTGCTGGGCTGGCCGGAGGCCGCGTCCGGCGGCGTGCGCGGCGGGCTTGCGACCTGCGGCGGGGTGATAATCCCGTCGCTGTTCCCGTTTTTCGTGCTCAGCGCCGCCGTGAGCGAGCTGGGCATACCGCAGCGGCTGGCGAGGCGGCTGGCAGAGCCCATGTCCAGGCTGTTCGGCGTGTCCGGCGCGGGGGCTTCGGCGCTCGTCCTCGGCGTGCTGGGCGGATACCCGCTCGGCGCGGCGAGCGCGGCGGATATGGCCGTGCGCGGCGTCATCACCTCTGAGGAGTGCTCCCGTCTGCTGGAATTTTGCAACAACTCCGGCCCCGCCTTCCTCGTCGGGGCGGCAGGCGTCGGGGTGTTCGGCAGCGTGAGGGCGGGGATGGCGCTCTACGCCTGCCACGTGGCCGCGGCGGTGACCTCCGGCGTGCTGATGCGCGGCGCGCACACCGCCCCCGCCGCCGCGGCTCCGGACGTGCCGGAGGTGCGGCCGGGCGCGCTCGCCCGGGCGGTGACGGCCTCGGTAAAGAACATACTCAACGTCTGCGGCTTCGTGGTGATATTCTCCGCCGTGTGCTCGGCGCTGGACGCCTCGGGCGTCCTGCCCCGGCTGGCCGGCGAGCTCGCGGTGCGCACGCATCTGGAGCTGGGCGCGGCGCGCGCCGCGCTGACGGGCTTCTTCGAGCTGGGCGGGGGCATAAGCGCGCTGCGCGGCTGCGCGCCGACCCGGCTGAACTTTGCGCTCTGCGCCGCGATGATAGGCTGGGGCGGAGTATCCGTGCACATGCAGACCGCCGCGGCCGTCGCCGCAGCGAACGTCAAGACCGCGCGGCACCTCGCCGGGAGGGCGCTCAGCGCCGCGCTCTCGGCCTTGTACGCGCTGGCCGCCTATGCGCTGATCTGACCTGCGCGGAGGCGTCAAACCGCCCTTGCATATCCCGTGGCTATGTGGTAAAATGTCTCGCTATGAAAAATGACTTTCAAGAGAGATATATCGCCGCAAGACGGCGCGTCATTGCCAATGATTTCCGCAACCTGAACCCCATGCAGCGCGAGGCTGTTATGGCCACGGAGGGGCCGCTGCTCATCCTCGCAGGGGCAGGCAGCGGAAAGACCACCGTGCTCATAAACCGCGTCGCCAACCTGCTCAAATACGGACGCGCGTCCGACTGTGACGAGGTGCCCGAGAGCGCCACGGAGGCCGACCTGGCCGTGCTCGAGGCCGGTCCCTCGCCGGAGGCGGAGGCGCTCGCCGCCTACGAGCCGGTGGAGCCGTGGCGCATCATCGCCATCACCTTCACGAACAAGGCCGCGGACGAGCTGAAAAGCCGCCTTGCCGCCAAGCTCGGTCCCAAGGCCGACGACATCTGGGCGCGCACCTTCCACAGCGCCTGCGTGCGCATACTGCGCCGCGACGCGGACAAGCTGGGCTATCCGCGCGACTTCACCATCTACGACACCTCGGACCGCAACAGCGTGATGAAGTCCATCCTGCGCGAGATGGATCTCGACGAGAAGATCTACCCGCCGCGCAGCATCCTGGCGATGATAGACTCGGCCAAGGACCAGCTGCTCTCGCCCGAGCGCTACGCCGCGAAAAACGGCCAGAGCGCCGACCCTCGCCAGCGCAAGATCTGCGAGATATACACCGCCTACGCCTCCCGCCTGTTCAAGGCCGGAGCCATGGACTTTGAAGACCTCATCTACAACACCGTGCGCCTTTTCAACGAGCACCCCGACGTGCTGGAGCACTACCAGAGGCAGTTCAAGTACGTGCTCATAGACGAGTACCAGGACACGAACCATCTCCAGTACCTGCTGGCCGGACAGCTCGCCGGCGGCTGGGGCAACATCTGCGTTGTCGGCGACGACGACCAGAGCATCTACAAGTTCCGCGGCGCAACCATCGAGAACATACTCAGCTTTGAAAAGCAGTACAAGGGCTGCCGCACGATACGGCTGGAGCAGAACTACCGCTCCACCGGCCACATCCTGCACGCGGCCAACGCCGTCATCGCCAACAACACCGAGCGCAAGGGCAAGACCCTCTGGACCGACTTCGGCGACGGGGACAAGCTCCAGCTCTACACCGCCATGAACGAGGACGACGAGGCGCAGTACGTCGCCGCGCACATTCTCGCGCACCGCGGCCGGGGCGGCAACTTCCGCGACTGCGCCGTGCTCTACCGCATGAACGCGCAGTCCAACCGCCTGGAGTTCGCCTTCAAGCGCAACGGCATCCCCTACCGCGTAGTGGGCGGTATGCGCTTCTTCGACCGCGCGGAGATAAAGGACATGCTCGCGTACCTCTGCGCCATACAGTCCCCGGCGGACGATCTGCGCCTGGCCAGGATAATCAACGTCCCCGGTCGCGGCATAGGCGAGAAGACCGTTGAGGCGGCCAGGGGCATCGCCGCGCGGGAGGGCGTCAGCCTCTCCGACGTGGTGTCCCGCGCCAACCAGTACGAGGAGCTTCACCGCGCCGCGCCGAAGCTCATAGAGTTCTCGGACATGATGGCCGGGCTGCGCCGCCAGGCCGAGGAGCTGCCCGCCGACCGGCTCTACGACCTGGTGCTGGAAAAGACCGGCTATGAAAAAGCCCTGCGCGACAAGGGCGGGGACGAAAACCTCGCCAGGCTGGAGAACATCGCCGAGCTGAAGACCAACATCCTCGGCTACATCAAGGAGACGGGCGACGAGTCGCTCTCCGGCTTCCTCGACCAGGTCGCCCTCTACACGGACATAGACGGCTACAGCGCGGACGACGACTGCGCCATCATGATGACCATGCACAGCGCGAAGGGGCTGGAGTTCCCCGTCGTGTTCGTCGTGGGCATGGAGGAGGGCATCTTCCCCGGCGTCAGGAGCATAGGCGACCCGGAGGAGATGGAGGAGGAGCGCCGATTGTGCTACGTCGCGCTCACCCGCGCCAAGCGCGAGCTGTACCTCACCAACGCCCGCCAGCGCATGATCTTCGGCCGCACGGCCATGAACCTGCCCAGCCGCTTCACGGACGAGATCCCCGCCGAGGACGTAGAGCGCACGGGTCACAGCGCCGAGCAGCAGCGCGAGTGGAAGCCGCGCAAGCGCCTGGCTCCCGAGCCGAGGGCGCACGCCGTGCAGGCGGCCAAGCCCGCCTCCTCCGCCGCGCCGAAGCCCAGCTTCGCCGTGGGCGACCGCGTCAAGCACATGGCCTTCGGCCCGGGCAAGATCTCCAAGCTCACGCCCATGGGCGGCGACGCGCTGGTCGAGATAAGCTTCGACAGCGGCGACGTCAAGCGCCTGATGCTGCGCGCAGCCAGCCAGCACATGGAGAAGGTGGACGGATGAGCGCCAAAAACCGCGGCGCCGTCGGCAGGCTCGCCCTCCTGGGCGCAACGCTGCTGTGGGGCTCCTCCTTCGTCGTGCTCAAGACCACGCTGGACAGCGTGCCCACGCTCTGGGTGCTGGCCATACGCTTCACCGGCGCGGCGCTGCTGATGGGCATACCCTGCATAAAGCAGCTGCGCAAGATAGACGCCGGCTGCCTCAAGGCCGGCGCGATGATGGGCGCGGCGCTCTACGCCGCCTACACCCTGCAGACCTTCGGCCTGGAGTACACCACGCCGGGCAAGAACGCCTTCCTGACGGCCACTTACTGCGTCCTGGTGCCCTTCCTTTGGTGGGCGTTTGCCCACAAGCGCCCGGACAGGTACAACATCTCCGCCGCGCTGGTGTGCATCACCGGCATGGCGCTGGTGTCGCTCTCGGGCGACTTTGGCATCGGCCTGGGCGAAGGGCTGACGATGTGCTGCGGGCTTTTCTACGCGCTGCACATAATCTTCACGTCCAGGGGCGTGGAGAAGTACGGAGTCGGCGTGCTGACCACGATACAGTTCGCCACGGCGGCGCTGCTGTGCTGGATAAGCGCGCCCATCTCCGCGCCCTTCCCCGCCGCCGTCCCCGCCAGCGCGTGGATATCCATCGCCTACCTGTGCATCATGTGCACCGGCGTGTGCTACCTGCTGCAGACCATAGGCCAGAAGTACACCTCCCCGCAGACCTCGTCCATACTGCTCACGCTCGAGAGCGTGTTCGGGACGCTGATATCCGTCGTCTTCTACCACGAGCAGCTGACCGTGCGCGAGCTGGCCGGCTTTGTGCTGATATTCGCCGCCGTGCTGATAAGCGAGACAAAACTCGAGTTCCTCCACCGCCGCCCGGCGGTACAGCGATAAAAAAAGACCCATCGGTCAGTTATTGAACCGATGGGTCTTTTTTCACTCCTCGACGTCGTAAATGCCGTCGTCTTCGGGGTCGTCTTTCAGCAGGCGCTTGAGGTTTTCGAGCCTTGCGGCGACCTCGCCGGCCGGCTCGTCTATGCGGCTTTGCATCTCCTCGAGCATGAATTTCGAGCCCTGGAGCATGGTGTAGGTCGCGCTTCTCAGCTTGCCCGCGCGGGCGAGGTCTTCAAGGTTGAGCTCCACCAGCTCGTGCTCGGCGGCTATGCCCTCGCAGAGGTCTTCGTACTTACCGAGCGCGGTGAGTATCTCCTCGGCCGTGTGCTCCCCGGCGCTGTATGCGCCGTCTTCCAGGCGCTTGGTCAGTCTTTCCATATGTCCTCCTTTATGTGGGCTTGTTGTCGCCGTGCTTGACGAACAGCATGGTCACGAAGGCCAGCAGCACAAACACCGCGCCGTAAGGGAACAGCGCCGTCATGCCCAGCGTGTCCATAAGGAAGCCGGATATGATGGGCGTCAGCGTCTGCGCGGCCATGCTGGCCGTGTAGTAGAAGCCCGTGTACTTGCCCACGTCGCCGCCGCGGCTCAGCTCGACGACCATGGGATAGCTGTTGACGTTGATGGTCGCCCAGCCTATGCCCGCCGTGGCGAACAGCAGGTTCATCACCATGACGGGGCTGCCCGCGCGGATAAAGCTCGCGGCCAGAAAGCTGCCGCCCAGGATGACGATGCCTATGAGTATGGTCTTGCGGCGGCCTATCCGGCTGGCCAGCGCGCCGACGGGCAGGTACGCGACTATAGCCGCGCCGGTGGCTATCATCAGCGTGAGGTTGTAGTCCAGGTGGAGCACGCTGGAGGCGTACACGGCGTACTTGCTGGTGACGGCGTTGTAGCCGAAGAACCAGAACACCACGCTCATGAGTATGAGAATGAGGCTTTTGAACTCGCCCTTGGACAGCTTGCGGTCGCCGCTGTTGGGGTCTGCGTCCTCCTCCGTGGCTATGCCGTAGCGGTGCGACTCCTCGTGCATCTCATGCACCAGCTGCGGCTCCTTGACTCTCCAGAGGAAGATGACGAGCGAGACGAGCATCAGCGCGCTTATGGCCGTGAAGAACAGCGTGTAGCTCATCAGGGCGTTCTCCGCCTTGCCCGTGCCGAACACGGCGCCCAGGCCGAGCACGATTATGCCTCCGGCCGCGCCCATGAGGTTTATGACGGCGTTGGCCTTGCTTCGCAGCGGCTTTATCGTGACGTCAGGCATCAGCGCCACGGCGGGGCTGCGGAAGGTGGCCATGCTCACCAGCACCAGCAGCAGCACGGCGACGAAGAAGATCAGCGGGCCGTGGTTGTTGGCCGTGGCCTCGGCGGCGTAGGCCTGGCGGGCGGGCACGACGTAGTTGGTGTAGTCGGGGTCGGCGCTGCCGTCGGCCTCGGTCATCTCAATCGAGGCGAACTCCTCGCGCGTGAACTCCTCCTGCACCTCGAACTCCACGCCGTCGGGCGTGGTGGCGGTCAAGTCGGCGTCCCACAGCGTCTCCTGAGCCGTGGGGTTGTCCACCGCCACGGGCGCCAGAGAGCGCAGCTGCAAATCGTCGGCAAAGCTCAGCACCACGAACAGCACCGCGGCGCATATCGTGCCCGTGATTATGAACGGTGTGCGCCGGCCGCGCTTGCTCTTGCATTTGTCCGAGAGCGAGCCGAACAGCGGCAGCAGGAACAGCGCCAGGACGTTGTCCGCGGCCATTATCACGCCGGACAGGCTCTGCGACATGCCAAATTTGTCCGTGAGTATCTTGGGTATAATCGTATCGTAGGCCTGCCAGAACGCGCTGATCAGGAAAAAGGCGAAGCCTACGAAAATAGTCTTTTTGTAATTGAGCTTCATTATATCCCCCCAGGTAGTGTGCTAGGGAAAGTTTAACGCATTTTCCCGTTCAATTCAACCAAAATCTGCGTTAAATCCGCGCGGCGCAGAAACTTCATTTGACGCGCGGCGTCCGCTCGTTGTACAATAGGTGCGTAACACAAGGAGGTGCCTCTCTTATGAGCTTAAATAAAACCGCCAAGGCCGGGCTCATCGCCGCCGGCGTCCTGGCCGCCGCCGCGGGCGCTGCGGTCTTCCTCACCGCGCCCGGCAAGAAGGACGAGAAGCGGCGCGCGCCCTTCATGGGCCGCAACTTTGCCCACCGCGGACTGCACCGCATAGACAAGAGCGTGCCGGAGAACTCCATCCCCGCCTTTGAGCATGCCGCGCGCATCGGCTACGGCATCGAGCTGGACGTCCATCTCACCGCCGACGGCGAGCTGGTCGTGTTCCACGACGACGACACCAAGCGCGTCTGCGGCGTGGAAGGCCGCGTCGAGGACATGACGCTCGACCAGCTGCGCGCATTGCGCCTGTGCGGCACGGACAACGCCATCCCCACCCTGGCGGAGGTGCTGGCCGCCGTCGCGGGCAGGATACCCATAATCGTCGAGCTAAAGCGCGGCGCGCGCAACCGCGAGCTGTGCCGCAAGGTGTACGAGGTCATGCAGACCTATCCCGGTCACTGGTGCGTGGAGAGCTTCGACCCCTTCATCGTGTTCTGGTTCCGCCTGCACGCGCCCGAGGTGCTGCGCGGCCAGCTCTCCGCCACCTACGGCAGCCTGAAGAAGTCCACCGGCAAGCTCAACGCCTTTGTGCTCAGCCGCTGCCTGACCAACTGCCTCACCAGGCCGCACTTCATCGCCTACGAGATAGGCCGAAAGCCGCTCATGGTCAGGCTCAGCGAGCTTCTGGGCGCGATGAAGGTCGCCTGGACCAGCCTGGAGTGGAAGACCGAGGAGAAGAACGACGCCGTCATCTTCCAGTTCTACCGCCCGAGGGTCAAGTACAAATAAGCCGCAAAGGCAAAAGACGCCGCCCGTCGTCGTCGCAAGCTGCATATCCTTCGCTCCCGGCTAAAGCCGAGAGCTCAGTCATTCCGCTGCTCCTCCTCTCCCACGAAGTGCATTCTGCGCTTCGTGGGTTCCCA
>UQQF01000016.1 GCA_900543085.1 uncultured Eubacteriales bacterium
GCGAAAGGAAATTGAAAAGCAGAACCGGCATCGTGGCGTTTTTACGCCCACCGACCGCAAGGCATATTATGAAACGATCGCGGTAAACGGCTTTCCCTGCCTGATCGTGCGAGAGCATCCGAAGCCGTCCGAGCGCGCAATTCTCTATTTCTTTGGCGGCGGCATGGTGATCGGCCCCGATAAGGGCGACCTGCCTGTGATGCGCAAGCTCTGCCGCGAGACCGGCTGTGATGTGTGGTTTCCGTTTTACCCGCTCTGCATGGAACACTGCATTACTGAAACCTACGCGATGGTGTACGAATGTTATCGAAAAATGATTACGCTGTACGGCGGCGGAAATGTCAGTACCTGCGGCTTTTCCTCCGGCGGTGCGCTGGCGCTTGGCATTGCGGCGCATAACAACGCCCAGCCAGAGCCACTGCCGTAACCGAGGCACATTGTCGCCGTATCCCCCGGCGAGGTGCCGTGGAACGATGCGGAAAGGGCGCGGATGCAGGCACTCAATAAACGGGACGTTTCCATCGACTATTGCGACTACTTTATTACCGGAAACAGAGAATAAACGGAGAAGCTCGTATCGGTCAATAGCTGATACGAGCTTCTTTTCATATTTTTTAGATTGTGTTTCTTCAGACCTTCCACCCGGCGGCCTGCTGCCGCTCCACCACGAAGCGGCGGTAGAGCCCGTCAACAGCAACCAGCTCGTCGTGGGTGCCCTGCTGGACGATCTCACCGTGATCGACAACGAATATTTTGTCGGCATGGCGCACGGTTTTCAGCCGATGGGCAATCATGATGACCGTCTTATCATGGGTCAGCTCGGAGACGGCCTCCATCAGCTCTTTTTCATTTTCTGGGTCAACATTGGCAGTGGCTTCGTCCAGAATGATGATAGGCGCGTCCTTCATAATTGCCCGGGCTGGAAATGCGCTGGCGCTCGCCGCCGGAAAGCGAGCTGCCTGCCTCGCCGATGACGGTGTCAAAGCCGTCCGGCAGTGCCATGATAAAGTCGTAGCACCGCGCCTTCTTTGCAGCGGCCTGCACCTCCTCCATGGAGGCGTCGGGCTTGCCAAAGCGGATATTGTTGGCGATGGTGTCGGAGAACAGATAGACCCGCTGAAACACAAAGGAGAAATTGCGGATGAGGCTGTCGTAGCTGTACTCCCGCACATCCCGTCCGCCGAGGCGCACGCTGCCGCCCTGCACGTCCCAGAACCGCGCCATGAGATTGCACAGCGTGGTCTTGCCACTTCCGGACGGACCGACGATGGCCACGGTGGTTTTCTCCGGGATGGTCAGGGACACATCGTGCAGGATGGGCTTGCTGTCATAGGAGAAATCCACATGGGACAGGGTGATGTCCTCCCGTTCCGGCGAAAGCTCCTCCCCGTCAATGTCCATGGGTTCTACGCGCAGAATTGCGCTTGCCTTATCTACGCCGATGTCGATGGAGCGGAACAAAGCCGAAAAGCTTCCGGCGCTGTCCAGCTGCTCAAAGAGGATGAACGAGCAGATCAGCATCAAAAGACAGTTTGTCAGCTCCATGGTGCCGCTGAAGTAAAAGACGATAGCGGCCGCGCAGACGGCAACGCCGGTGAGCTTGTTGACGATGAACTGCGCCAGCATATAAAGCACCGACGGGATCTCCATAGCAAAGGACGCCCTGCGGGCTTCCTCCACAGCGCCGTGTACCTGCGTGGCAGAGTCGTGGGTCAGGTCGAAATTCTTGACCTCGGCGATGCCCTGCACATATTCCAGCACCTTGGACACAAGGCGCTCATCGGCATTGAACTTCCGCTGGGAAAGGGTCTGCTCCGAGCGCTGCATGGCGGCGTTGACGGCAAAGAACAGCACCAGTCCCGTCAGTGTGATCAGCCCCATGCGCCAGTCAAAGAGGAACATCATCGCTGCGATGATGCCGGAGGTCAGAAAGCCGCGGGTCGTGACCATAACGACGCGGGTAGCCACATTCGCCATGTTTTCCATGGTGTTGGTGGTGACGGACGTGACCTCGCCGAGGCTGTTGTCATTGAACCAGCCCATAGGCAGGTAGCGCAGGTGCTCGGCGATCTCGATGCGTTTGTTGGCGCAGGCGCGGTAGCCCGCACGGGTCTGGAGCATGGTAGCCTTCATGTTGATGGCAATCGTAATGATCAATGAGATCACGATAATGCCGAGGCTCGTCCATAAAGTTGCCATAGTGACGTTCCTTTCCAGCAGCGCCTGAATGACGATGGCGGCTGCCGGAATACGCATGGCAGAGCAAATGGCGCTGACCACGCCCAGCCAGATAGATGTTATAAACAGCCTGCGGTTGTCCACCCCGCAGAAGGCAAAAAATTTTTTCAGTGTCTTGAGCATTACGCCACCTCCCCGTCGTCTTTGACGCTGATGTGGGCCTCCCACATGGTTTGATAAAGGGGGCAGGACGCAAGAAGCTCCGCCTGCGTGCCGGTCGCTTCGATCTTGCCTTGATTGACAACAATGATCTGATCGGCGTCCGCAATGGTGGACAGCCGGTGGGCAATGACCAGCAGCGTCTTGCCCCGCACCAGCCTTCCCAGTGCCGACTGGATGACCGCCTCGTTTTCCGGGTCTGTATAGGACGTTGCCTCGTCGAGAATGACGATCGGCGCGTCCTTCAGCATGGCACGGGCAATGGAGATGCGCTGCCGCTCACCGCCGGACAGGTGACCGCCGGATGCACCGCATACGGTCTGATAGCCGTTCTCCAGCCCCATTATGAACTCGTGGCAGCCGCATTTCTTCGCGGCGTCAATGACCTCCGCATCGGTCGCGCCCTTTCTGCCCATGCGGATGTTGTCCATCACCGAAAGGTCAAAGAGATAGTTGTCCTGGGATACATAGGCGATGCGCTTCGTACACTCCGCCAGCGGCAGCGTACGGATGTCCACGCCGCCCAGCTCAATGGCACCGTCCTTTACATCCCACAGGGAGGCGATGAGCCGGGCGATGGTGGATTTTCCACTGCCGGAAGGCCCGACCAATGCGTTGACCGTCCCCGGGGCAATGTGCAGATCGATTCCGTGCAGTACCTCCTTGTCGTGATAGGCAAAGCGGACATCTTTCAGCTCGACGGCGTTGTCCGCAGGCAGCTTTTCCGCACGTTCCGGACGCTGCATATCCTCGCCGGACAGCACCTCCGCCACCTCACCCACGATGGTCGTCACCTGCGCGATGTCATCGGTGTAGGAAAAAGCGGTGATCAGCGGCTGCATAACGCCGAAGGACAGAACAATGACCGCGAGAAACGTCTCCGCCGACAGTGTGCCGTGCATATAGAGAAGGCAGCCTACCGGCAAAATGCCGAGAAGTGTTGAGGGGAATATCACCATTCCGGCTACCTGCCCGAAGAGGCTGCCCCGCATCCAGTCAATGAAGCAGTCCGCGCCTTCCTTTGCGGCGGAGACAAACTTTGCGTAGCTGGTTCCGGACTGACTGAAAGCCTTGATGACTTCGATGCCGTTGATGTATTCCACGGCGGTGTCGTTCAGTGCTTTTGTGGCGGTGACGGTGCGCTGGAATTTTTCTTCGTAGCCGCTGAACATGGACATGAAGCAGATAATGCCCAGCGGCACGACAATCAGCATGGAAAGCCCCATGCGCCAGTCCTCGATAAACAGCAGCACCAGCACCGCCAGCGCGCCCACAATGTTGGCAGTCATTTCCGGCAGCAAATGCGCAAGGGTGGTTTCGATGGAGTCCACCCGCTCCACGACAATGTTCTTATACGAGCCGGAGGAACGATCCAGCACCGTACCCAGCGGCAGCGTCGCTAGCTTGTCCAGCAGCCGGACGCGGGTATTGGCCAGCACATGGAACGTCGCATGGTGGGAGAGAGAGGTGGACACGCTGTGCAGCGCATAGCGCAGCACCCAAAAGCCCGCCATCCACGCGCAGAGGGTCAGGCAGCGGGGAAGCTCCGCCGTGCCGTTTACCAGTGCGGTGATAAGCCGGATGATGATGAAATACGGAATAAGAGAGCAGGCAACGCCCAGCAGCGCCGTAAGGACGCTCAAAGCGTACTCGCCGTACCGCCCTTTTGCCAGCTCTGCCAGCCACGAGGCGGCGGAGCGATTTGGCTCAATTTCTTTCATGGTGAACGCCTTTCGACTGCATTACGCAGCAAGGTGTTTTTTCACGATCCGCTTGCCGATCATTGCGCCGATAAAGGCCGCCACGATCACACCGGCCACCAGCGCCACAGACACCCAGGACTGCAGCATCTGGGATGCGGCAAGGATGGCGTCCTGACGGCCATCGGTGACCATCTGATCCGTCATAGCCTTGGCAGCGATCGCATAGGGAATGATGGTGCTGCCGAATGCAGCCAGCACCTGATTGATGACATAACTGACGGTCAGCGCCTTCGCGTTGCCGTAGCCCATCTTCCACAGCAGCAGCTCGGCAATGGCACCGGAGAGAATAAAGAGGATGATGTACGGCAGGTATCCGCCCATAATGGCGCGGACAATGCTGTAAATGAGGAACGCACCGGGCTTTTTCACCTTCGTGCCGATGATGAAGTAGACGATGCCCTCCAGCAGGGCGAAAAACACCGGCATCAGAATGATGGTAATGGGCGTTGCGTACAGGACGGAGCTGGCGAAGAAAATGACCACATTGATCAGAGCCAGCAGGACAACGGTGATGATGTCCTTGATTTTCAGTTTATTGGGGTTTGCAGTACTCATGGTTAAAGACTCCTTTTTGAATGGAATATGGTTGAACGTCGCAGAGACGGCGATCACAGGATAAGGCCGGCGGCGATCGATGCCGCCAGCAGGACGCAGAACACAGCATCCCACGCAGAAAACCGAAGCGACAGATAGTTGCTTTTGCGGCGGGTTAAGTCGATGCCCCGTGTTTCGGCGGAGGCGGACAGCGTTTCGGCGATGCGGATAACGCGCAAAGCCATCGGCACGGTCAGTATTTCGATATAGGATGGCAGCGCACGCAACTTTTGCCATGGCGTCACAAACGCGCCCCGGGTGCGGATGGATTGCCGCAGCAGCTTCATGTCTCCCGACAGAACGGGGAAGAAGCGGAAAATCACCGCCACGATCATGATCAGCCGCTCCGGTAGGCGCAGATTGCGCAGCGCTGCCAGGGTACGGCTGGCTTCATTTCGTCCAATCATCGTCCGCATGGAAATGCCAACGGCAATGATCCGCGGGAACAGCACCAGCATAAAGGAAAACACCGTGCCCGGCAGCAGAGCGTTTGCCGCCCACAGCAGCCCAAAGCTCATCCCGCCTGCCAGCGCCGTTCCGAGCCAGCCGTCCGCTGCGGTCAGCAGGATCAGTGCCGTATATACGGCATAAACTAAGTGGTTGTTGGATGTGGAGATCACGACCAGCAGGGCCAGCCAGTAAAGCAGCTTCGTTGCCGGGTGGAATCGTTCTTTATGCTGTTTTTTCGCAGGAGCATTGGAAAGATGGAAGCGCTCCATATATTGCCGTACCGCTTGCAAATCTCGTTCCGAATGAACGGGAAATTCTATTTCTGCATGCCCATCCGACAGCCCAATGCAGCGGTCACACGCACCTGCAATTAGCTCAGGGTCGTGGGTGATGATGAGAACAGTCTTTTCTTTCCGCATCTCCCGGATCAGCGCTGCGCACCGCTCCAGACTTTCCGCGTCCTGTCCTGCTGTCGGCTCGTCCAGTATGACGATCGGCTTGTCGGATAGATACGCCATCATCAGCGTCAGACGCTGCATCTGCCCGCCGGAGAGGGAAAAGGGATGCCGGTTGCGGCAGTCCCACATATCCATACTTTTCAGCAGCGCTTCCGTTTTTGCTTCAAACTCCGGTGTCACCGCATGGCCGTATTGCAGTTCGTGCAGGACGGAGCCTGTGAAGAACTGGAACTCCGCCTCCTGAAGGATGAACAGCACTTGCTTTTGCAGCTGCTTTGGATTTTGCGACTTTCCGAAAAGCATTATCCTGCCGCCGGAGGGGCGGTAAAGCCCTGCAATCAGCTTGCCGATGGTCGTTTTGCCGCAGCCGTTTGCGCCCACAAGGCCGACGATCTCATGCTCACGGACGGAAAAGCTGACACCAGAGAGGGTATCTCCGGCCTTCCTGCCGTATGTATAGCAGATATCTGAGACGGCAAGCGCCGTCGGCGCGGTTTTCGGCAGCGGCTCTTTCTCCGGCACGGTGATCTCCGCAAGGTCGAGCGTGCGCAGAGAAAGTGTTTGTCTCCGCTCCACTGAGAACGCCTTTGCCTCTGCGGCAGTATATTTTCCTTTGATCTCGCCGTCTGCCATGACCCAAAATTCGTCGGCAATGTCGGCAAGATAGTAGAGTCGGTGCTCGCTGAGCAGCAGCGTTTTGCCCTGCTTTTTCAGGGCAAGCAGAATCTCTTTTAACTGCTGCGTGGCTGCAAAGTCCAGATTGGCCGTGGGCTCATCCAGCAGAAAAATATCTGTGTCCATTGCCCACGCGGACAAGATGGAGATGAGCTGTCGCTCGCCGCTGGACAACTCGTAGACATTGCGATCCTTCAGCCGCTCCAGATGAAAGATCCGGAAGGCCTCATCTACCCGCCGTCGGATTTTATCTTGCGGCAGACCGTGATTTTCAAGACCGAAGGCCACTTCATTGGAGCTGTTCACGGTGAAAAACTGGCTGCGAGGATCCTGAAAGACCGAGGCGGCCAACTCGCCGATCTCGCCGATACGTATTCCGGCGGTGTCCTGCCCATTCAGGCGGCAAAAGCCTTTTAGCTCTCCCTCGTAAAACTGGGGGATTAATCCGTTGATGCACCGTAGCAGTGTGGACTTTCCGCAGCCGCTGCCGCCGCAGAGCACCACACAGCGTCCGGCTGGGATGCTGCCGCCGACTTTTTGCAAGGTGGGCTGCTTTTCTTCTGCATATTGAAATTCAAATTCAAAATCTATCATCGCAAACTCTTTTTTTATTAGTTAGCAGTCTCTAACCAGCGGCCGTAAGAAACGGACGGATGGACCGTCCGAATTAACTTTTCGGATTTATTGCAAGGTATCGCATAGCTGCCGCCAGCCAGCGTTGGTGAAATCAAGGACTGCCTGTAAGCAGGTAAGCATTCTGCCTTCCTCCATATGCTGATCCAGCAGCTGGCTTAAGTACCAGAACTGTGAGCCCATCAAAAGACGGATCGCATCGGCATTTGGCGCTTTTCCATAGATATGCGAAAAGAATTCCACCGTTTGTTCCGCTTTACGGTTCATCAGTTCATGCAGCACGGTTTCAATGGAGCTGCCATCGCTGCGGCAGAAAAATAAAGTGCAGTCATTGCAGTGCTCGGTCAGCAGTTGAAAATATACCTGTTCTTCGGCGTTTATGGCGCGGAGGATATCCTCCGGCTGCGCGCTGCACTTTGCTTTTTCGTATTCTTCTGCGACGGGGGTAAAGAGAACCTGCATCGTCTCAAAAAAATCCTGAAGCAGACTGGCAAACAACGCGTCTTTGTTTTTGTACCTTGTGTAGATTGCCCCCGTAGTAACACCGGCTTTTTCGGCGATCTTGTGCAGAGAGGCTTTCTGAAAGCCGTAAGCAAGAAATTCCGAATAAGCAGCCTGAATGATCCCATCATCCAGGGAATGATCCCTATTGGCCATGTCTTCACTCCTCTGGGCCTAAATAATAACATCATTATCGATAACGACATTATTATAGCGTTCTTTTTGCTGCTTGTCAATGCGAATTGCACACTGCTTTGCAAAAACACTCCTTGACAAATCTCGTCTCAGATCTGCGTACTGTTCCAGCCGCACCATCAGCGCCAGGTGGCCGCCGGTCAGGTCGGTGACCACCGTGGGACTTGGCATCAGGGCGATCAGGTCCTCCCGGCAGGCCGGGGTGAAGGTGGTGTCGTCCTCGGACAAAATCAGCAGCACCCGCCCCTCCCACGGGGCAAAATCATTGCGGGTCATGCCAAAGTAGTGTTCTGCGTCACAGAGAAAGTCAATCATGTGCTGTTCATAGGGCTTGGTGAGCAGTTCCATCATAGCGCCGCACAGTTCCTCCATAGCGGCCTTTTCCTGGGCTGTAAAGCCATCGGTTTTCTTTTTCATCACCGCCCATCTCATCATCCGCTTGATGAGCGGAAACGGCAGGAAGGCAAGCCATTTTTTGAACTTCCGCTGGCTTTCGATTATCTTCATCAGATCCTGATACCCGGCCTTGCTCATGTTGCCGGACAGCGAGCAGGTGTTGGAGAGGACCAGCCCCTCCACCACTTCCGGGTGGCGGGAGGCGATGACCTGGGCCACTACGCCGCCCAGGGACTGTCCCACCAGCCAGACCTTTTCCTTCAGGTGGCGGAGTAGTTCAGCCACGGCATCGGCAAACTCGCCGTTGTCCCCGAACTGGAGCTGATAGTCAAAGGTCAGCACCGAAAAATCCCTGGCGAACCGGGCAAAGTGCTTATAAAACAGGTCGGACAGCCCAATGCCGCCCGTGAGCAGGACCAGCGTGGCTTTGGCCTGGGGATTTTGATAGTAGCGATAGGTAAAGAGTTTCCCGCTGCTGACCGTGAAGGCAGCGGTTGGATAAACCCGGCGAAATTCTGCAAGTGTCATGGAACTCCTCCTTTCAGATCCAGGTGAGCAGATACCCGTTGATTAAAGCAACAGCCAAAAACAGAAGAACTCCCCGCAGGAAAGCGTAAAAGTGTTTGCGGGGGTCCGCATATAATTCCGGACTTTCCTCGGTGCCGGAAAACCGCACCCGTTTTGTGTGCCGCCACCAAAGCAGGTCGATCACCAAAAAATCAAACAGATTCAGCGCCTGTCCTAAAAGCAGAGTGTTCAAAAAGTTGCCTGCAAAATATTCCTGCCGGGTGAGAAGCCCCATCGCAAACAGGAGCGCAGTAAACAAAAGCAGATTTCCAGCGAAGATGGCCGCAGGACCTCGCTGCCGAATATTTCCTGATAGCTCCGGGCGGGCTTTCACAATCTTCTGTACCTCGTCCGGGTAAGTAGAAAAATTACGGATGTTTTTCTCGTCGCTCCCGGTGCCCAGCCAGCAAAAAGCCCAAAACAAGGAACACAGGAGCATACCCTCTGCCAGCAGCATTTGAACCATCTTCCATCTCCCGATTATTTGCGCCCCGCCAGCATCCGGGAGTCGCCCAGCATCATCATGGCCGCCCGCCGGCGGGAACCGAAAGCCTCCTGGGCCGTGTCGATGAGCTGCACATCCTCATACCCCATATCCCGCAGCTCCTGGGCGAAGGCTTCCATGTCCCCGTACATGTGGGGCTTCATCTCATCGTTAAGGGCGAACACGCCGCCCTTTTTCAGCACCCGCAGGGTCTCCCGCAGCAGGGCCCGCTTGTCCGCGCCCGTGATATTGTGATAGACATAATTGCTCACCACGGCGTCGAAGCTCTCATCCGGGAAGTCCAGCCTATTTGCGTCCCCATGCTGGAACCGGCACCGGGCGGCTACGCCCTCGCTCTCGGCATTTTTCTCGCACATGGCCTGACCATAGCCGTAGGCAGAGCCCCAATAGTCGATGCCCACCACCTGGGCCGCCCTCCAGGTGAGGGCCGCCCGGATGGATAGAGCCCCGGAACCGCACCCCACATCCAGAAGCTGTCCCTGCCCGTCAAAATCCAGATGGGAGAGGACGACCTGGTGGACCTGCTCCATCATGCCGCCGCCCCCGAAGGCATACTGCCGCCTGATCCAGGTGATCCATAAGAGCAGCGCCAGCAAAAGAAGGGCGGCAATCACGAACACCACACCAAGCGCCGTGATATGGAACACCGCAAAGGACAGTACCGCCAGTACCACAGACAACGCCAAAAGGGCGCCTACCACATAGAAAACAGGGTTTGACATCCAGCTCCCGTAATGTTCCCCATGCGTCCCAAGGCGGATTTCTTTTTGCTGAACTTGATTTTGCTTCATTTGAACCATCTCCTTATTATCAAATTTTTTGCAGCAGCAGACACAATCCCGCCTGGGCCGCCGCCATGAGGGGGCACAGCAAGAGCGGCCACTGGAGCAGATGCTCCGGCAGAGCGTATTCCTTCATCCAGGCTTTGAACCCATAGCCTGGGAGCCCTTCGGTTCCTGAGATGATAAAACGGCGTTTTGCTTTTTTCTGTATCAGCCAGAAGTCCAGAAAAAGCAGATCACAGACATTAACGACCATCCACTGGATATACCCCGTCAGGGCCAGACGCCAGAAGCCTGTTGTCCCGCCCTCCACAGTACTGACCGCACCATAAAGGAGGAGGGGCAGCAACTCCCCAAAGCAGATCCAAAGCCAGTAAAAACGATTTTCGGCCTTTGTCGGCGGTTCTTCTGCCGCCTTGATGATGGCGGGCGGATAGCAGGGAAACATCAGCCGGGGCTTATACAGCGCCACCGCCGCGGCGAACAGGTTAAAATAGGCCGCCATGGCAATCCCGTCCAGGATGGTGCGCATCCAGTTCATATACATCCCCCTTTCACTTATAAGTTAGTATTCGCTAACCAATATGCGCTTAGTATCCAGTATTCCGCCATCCCACTTAACTGCGCTGGGAGGGGAGTTCTTTCTTTATTATAGTTAGCCGTAGGCAACTGGTCAAGATGTGGATTCGAAAAAGAGGAGAACTCTATACCGGCACAGCCTGGGCCGATTGCACGTCCATTTTGTGCCGTAACGCAAGGAAAGAATCAGACTGGATGGCTATCCACCTGGCCATCCAACCATCCAAATCCAATACATTTAAACGGGAACAGGCTATCCATGTGGATAGTCTGTTCCTCTTACCCGCCGCAAATTTCCTGAATAATAGCCTCTTGCCCAATCATCCAGTTCATAAATTGTACCGTAGATAACTCCCCGTTCTGAATCTGTTTTTTGCGCTGGCCAGCTTCCTTTCGGAATTGTTTTAGCGCACTTTGCGCTTTCTCCAATTGCTCCCTTGAGACATGGTTCTTTTCCAGCTTCTTGACGCGGTTGTACCAGAACATATACTCTCGCTTGTAGGCCTGCTCATACTCCGCCTCTTTGGATTTGCGGTCAAAACTCTTTCTTGCCGCCCTTTTACTGGCCTTGCGGCACCGTTCACTGCACAAGTTACTGCGGGCATCCGGGGCGAAGAACACCCGCCCACATTGGTTGCAGGTGCGCATGACCATGCCGGCATCCAGTATCCGCTGTCGGTAATAGATAAGAGCCGGCCGCAGGGAACCGCTTACCACCGCACATTCAAAGGGAACTTCTCCATGGGGATACCAAATCTCCAGCTTGGCGTCTTCCCGAGCATTCCACACGGGTACGACAGTCTTTCCCCATTTCCAGTTAGCCATCTCCGGCGAGTATTCCCCAAAGGGCAAGATCAGCAGCTGCGCATACTCCCGCAGGGCTGCTTCCGCTTTATGTTTGTCCCTTCCTCGACAGCAGCGCAGGTACATCTCCCAAATCTGAATGGCAGCATACAGGGCGGCGGCATTTCCAACGGTCAGCCGGGAGAGAAGCTCTGCCGCTTTTTGCTCTTGCTCGTCACGCTCTACCGTTTTCCTCGCCGACAGTGCCTCACAAAGGGTCCAAACAGCTTCTGTCCAGCCCTCGGCGGAGCTTTTCCCGAACTCGCACCAAAACGCCCCCAGCGGGCGGGTTTGGGCCAGATACAAGGGTTTATCCAAACTACGCAAAGCGGTCCCTACCTCGTATTCTGTTCCCAGCCACAAATGTTCCTTCAGCTGTTTGGTATTGACTCTCAACGCTAAGACTACACCGTAACCGTCCACCGGGACGGACAGCTGGCATTCAAATTCCAGACGGGGCATGAGATGCTTGAATAAGAATCAATTTTATTAAAAAAGGGGGCGGAAGGTTTCCGTCCCCTTTACTATTATGGAATGTATTTCATCCCCCACTGTGAAATAGCATAAAACACTGGCAATAAGTCCTGCCCTTTCTCTGTGAGGGAATACTCCACCCGCAGCGGCATCTCATTATATTGAATGCGCTGCACCAGTTCATCCTTTTCCAATTCTTTGAGCGCATTGGTTAGCGCCGTATTGGTGATGGGCTTGAGCAGCTTTTTGAGTTCGCCAAACCGCATGGGAGACTTGATGCACAGCTCATAGAGGATCTGGAGCTTCCACTTACCCTGCAGCATCTGCACCACCGGCATAACAGGGCAATTGCCACTCTCCGTAAGAATGACGTCGCTTACCTTTTCTTTGAATTCCTCGTAAGTCATTGTTGATTCCCCACTTTAGACAGGTATTGTTTTTGATACCAGGTACAAACAATTTGCGTACTTGATTTATTATGACAATCAAGTACAATAATTGTACCAGCAGAAGCTGGATATGTCAATCTCCAAATCACTCTGAAAGGATGAAACACGATGAGAGAACTGAACATTATGGAGGCCACTGTCTATTCTTCCCCCAATCCGCTGACTTTGATCTGTTCTTTGAATGAAGATGGCACCACCAACCTGACCCCCATCTGCTTTGTCTCCTATCTCTCTTTCAACCCGCCGATGGTGGGATTCGCCGCCGGAAAGCAGTCCCACACCGGCAAGCGTGTGCGGGAGACTGGAAAAGTCATCGTCACGGTCCCCGGTGAAAGTCTGGCTGGCGCAGTGATGGCCTGCGGCACCTCCACCGGCGCCAAGTTAAACAAGGTGGCCGAAAATCACATCGAAATGAAGTCGGTGGACGGCAGCGACATTCAGATTCCAGCGGACACCCGGCTGGCTATGGCGGCGACCCTGCAGCAGTCCGTGGAGGTGGGCGACCACATCCTGCACATCTGCCAGGTGGACAAGTTCCTGGGCGATGAGGACAAGAAAGGTCTGTATGCTTGGAACGGCTTTGGAAAGGTCGCATCTGCGGCAGAAGGTTGAATCTTAAAGCAGGAAGGAGGCGTCAGCGGTGGCCATCTGCATCAAGGACTGTATTCAGAATATGAATCTGGTGATCGGCTGTCCCATTGGCTGCAGCTACTGCTACGCCAGAAACAATGTCCGCCGGTTCCACATGATCGACGACTTTGAAAAGCCGGAGTTCTTCCCAGGTAAGCTGCGGCTGATGGAGAAGAAGCGTCCTCAAAATTTCCTGCTCACCGGCATGAGCGATTTTGCCCACTGGCAGACAGAGTGGCGAGATCAGGTATTTTCCAAAATGGCTGAAAATCCACAGCACCAGTATCTGTTCTTGACCAAGCGGCCGGAGGACATCGTCTTTTCCACCCCATTAGACAATGCCTGGTTCGGCGTGACTGTGACTTCCAGCAGGGAGAAAGGCCGCATCCAGACTTTACGGGAGCACATCCGCGGCGGGCATTACCATGTGACCTTTGAACCCATGTTTGACAACATCGGTACAGTAGACCTCACTGGCATCGAATGGATCGTCATTGGTACTGAGACTGGACGCAGGAAGGGCAAGGCCGTCTCCAAACCGGAGTGGGTGTGGAATTTGACTCATCAGGCTCACGCACTTGGTACTCCTGTGTTCATGAAGGAAGATCTGCTTCCTATCATTGGCGAGGAAAGCATGACACAAGAGCTGCCCCCGGCCTTCTGCCGGGTATTGGAGGAACAGAAAGCATGGCGGAAATAGTGGAAAGCGGTGTCCTGATCCGGGATGTGGAAACGAAAAACATCATGACCAAATCCACCCTTCCAGTGGGCGGCTATTCGGTGAACCCCTATGTAGGCTGCACCCACGGCTGTAAGTACTGCTACGCCTCGTTTATGAAGCGATTTACCGGGCATACCGAACCATGGGGCACCTTTCTGGATGTGAAACACTGGCCTGCCATTAAAAATCCCCGGAAGTATGCCGGGCAGCGTGTAGTCATCGGCTCGGTGACAGACGGATACCTGCCTCAGGAGGAGCAGTTCGGCAATACCCGCAGGCTGTTGGAGCAGCTGAAAGGCAGCGGCGCGGAGATTCTGATCTGTACCAAATCCGACTTGGTGGTGCGGGACATCGACTTGCTGAAAGAGATGGGAAAAGTCACTGTTTCCTGGTCGATTAACACGCTGGATGAGGGTTTCAAAAATGACATGGACAATGCCGTCAGCATCCAGCGGCGGTTGGACGCCATGAAGCAGGTCTATGATGCAGGCATCCGCACCGTGTGCTTTACCGCTCCGGTTTTTCCCGGTATCACGGATTTCGAGGCCATCTTCCACCGGGTGAAAGACCAGTGCGACCTGGTGTGGCTGGAAAATCTGAATTTGCGGGGCGGCTTCAAAAAGACATCCTGGCCTATATTCAGGAGAAATACCCTGACCTCATGCCGCTGTACAACGCCATCTATACCAGAGGAGACAGGGGCTATTTCCGGGAGTTGGAGGAGCGGGCAGAGCGCCTTGCGAGAGAATATGATTGTCCCTTTGTGGACAACGAACTCCCCTACGGCCGGGCAGAGCCGGGGCATCCGGTCATCGTGGATTACTTTTATCACGAGGAAGTGCGCGGCTCGGAGAACACCGGCCTCAGGAATCGGTGAACCCCCTTGGCGCAAAGTGAACCCCCTGACGCCCAAAGGGGGTTCATTTGTATCACAATTAGGGTCATTTGCCAAATAGTGAAAAACATCAACCCGCATGGTTGCTGTTTTTTCACTTATTCATGCGTGTTTACGATCTTATTGTCAATTTGTGTTTATCATCATATTCCGAACTTTTAAAGTCAAATTCAGACAAACGAATTAGCACAAAAGTTCAAAAATGCTAATGACTTTTGCTAACAAAAAGATGTCAACCGCAGTTACACTTTCAAGAGTTTAAGGGTAGTGCAAATAGGCACCATGTATGTAATACATTGTTTTAAGCGGAGTCTCTCTGCCCAATCCCCATTATTTATCCGGCGCCTTCAGCCTACTATCTGTTTTTTGCGGTTTGAGCACATCCGGCGCCTTGCCTTGTTATCCATCCCACCGCATACAGCCACGGGAGCTTCTCCTCGAGGCTGTCCGAAGCCTTCAGCCCCGTCATGGGTATCGATATTCCGGCCTCCTCCATGGCGCGGCTGAGCGCGTCCATGAACAGCCCCATCCCAGCCGTCTCCATGTTCCCGGCCGAGGTCGTCTCCACGCCGCAGTTGGGCGAGCGGTTGGCGCCTATGACGCCCAGGATCTCAAACCCGTGCCTGTGATACTCGCCTATCTGCCACATCACCTGCTCCGCAAGCGCCGTCAGACGTCCGTGCGCGCGAGGCTTTTGCATTTCAGCACGGATGCGCGTGTTCTCCTCAAGAACGTCTCGCTGCCCGCCCGCCTCGTCGCCGCGGTCAAGCCCCAGGCAGCACAGCTCCGGGCACGGCATCTGGACTATGCCGATCTCGCGCTCGAGCAGCGCATACGCGAGCTGTTCAAAGGCCGCAGGCCGGACCGCCGTGCCGTCGGATATGGCGTTCTGATTCAAAAGGCAGTGCGCTATGAATACCACTTTTTTACTTCTTCCGTCTTCAAACAAAGCTTCCACCCCGGCTTTCACTGTGCTCTCATTATACCACAGCCCGTCCCCTGTGCAAAGCCTCGGCCGCGCATGTGTGACACTCCCCCAACAGCCGCCCGTGGTTCTCGTGCAAAGTTAATTAAAAAAACGAAAATATGTATTGTAATGCGTGGAGTTTTTCGCTCGTTTCCGTATAATTGTTCCCGACAGGTGATTTACAATGCCAGGGGCGAGGGCTTTGGCAGGATGGTTGCAATTGTACCGGAGAACTGCGTGACAGAGCCGGTTCGGAGCTGCTGTCGAAATAAGGACAAGTGTAGAAATCGTACAGTCGGGGCGCCGCCGCACATAACAGCGCAAACTCTCTGAGCGGCGTCAGGTATCGGCACGCCAGCTTCGGAAGCTTCTGGACTTTAAAAGAGAGTTGGAGTGACAGAAGAATGAACAGCGAGATTTTCAGCTTATTACACCGCCTTGGTATCACGCCTAACTACGCCGGCTATTTTCAGACGGCGCAGGCCGTGGAGCTGTGTGTGGAAGATCCGGAACGGCTGACGCTCGTCACAAAGCTGGTGTACGCCGAGGTGGGGAAACGCTACGGCGCCTCCTGGAAGACCGTGGAGCGCAACATTCGCACCGTGTCAATAATCGCCTGGGAACGCAGCCTGCCTGCGCTGGAGGAGCTGATGGGCTGCACCCTCGACTCACGCCCGCACACCTCGCAGTTTCTCGCCGCCCTCACCGAGCGGGTTCTGTACGGTCTGTCGTCGCGAGCCGCCCTGCAAAACCTCAGCCCCCAGCAGGGCAGCGGCGCGCCGCCCCTATCCTTCAGCTAAAAGCGTACAGAATTTCCATTGCTAAACAATTACTTGACGTATTCCTGACGCGCGTGTTATGATAACTTAAGTATCTGTCATTCATATGATATCTTACATGCGGTCGGCTGTAGTACAAAGCGGGAGGGATGCGTCTTGGCGGAACAGGCAAAATATCTCAAGAACCTCAAAAGCGAGTCTGTGGTTCAGCAGGTTATAAACTGCCTGACTGACGGCATGGTCTCCGGCGAGCTCAAGCCCGGCGACCGCCTGCCGAGCGAGCCTGAACTTGCCGCCCAGCTGGGCGTTGCGCGCACCAGCGTGCGTGAGGCCACGAAGATACTCGCCTATCTGGGCGTCCTGGAAAGCCGCCGGTCCGAGGGCACATTCGTTGCCAACGGATTCCGGGAGAGCATGATCGACCCGATGGTCTACGGCGTCATACTCAACGGCGCCCGGGATTTTGACAGCCTTATGGAGCTGCGCGAGCTGATAGAGGTCGGCATCATGCGCCTCGCTGTCAAGAAGGAGAACCCGGAGCAGCTGGCCGACATCCGGCTCAAGCTGGAGGACTTCGAGGCCGCCGCCTCCGGCGCGGCCGGCGAGGACATAGTCGAAGCCAGCTTCCGCGCAGACGACGCCTTTCACGAGGCGGTGTCCGCCCTGTGTCAAAACGAGCTGGTCGACAAGATAAACCGGGTCGTCCGCACCCTCACCTATTCCGTGCGCCACAAAACCGTCGAGACCATGATAAAAACCGGCCGCAGCCGAGAGCACATCGACGTCCATTGGATGATGTACGACATGCTCGCCAGCAAAAATCTGGACGGCCTGGAGGAATTCATACACAGCACCTACTTCCTCGATGTTGTCAAGGAATAGACAATAGTGTCGAAAAAACCTAACCGTCAGCCCCTGTTAACAGGGGCTGACGGTTCTTTTCTTGTAAGTTGTGAACAAATTTCTAATGAAATAATTGGTTGAAAGCGAGAATCGTTTTTTCAAGGTTGACGCGGGTTTTCTGAGCGTGTTAACATGTTGTCTGACAAAAGACATATTACAGCAGTTGAAAGTCTTTTGTCGGGAGACTTTTCAAGCAGAGATTGAGAAAACCAATCAGGAGGGAGAAAAATGAGAAGAAAAGGACTGAAGCTCGCCTGTCTGGCGATGGCTATCGTCATGCTGCTGAGCGGCTGCTCCACTGCCGTCGATGACGAACGTGCCGAGGGCGAGTACCAGACCATCGAGCTGACGATGGCCGTCAACGGCACGGACACTCAGATCGATGCGCGCGTCGCCGACTACTTTGCCGCTCTTGTCGAGGAGCGCTCCGGCGGCAACGTGACCGTCGCCGTGTTCCCGAACGACCAGCTGGCCAACGGCAACGCCTCCCGAGGCATCGAGATGATAGCCTCCGGCAGCGTGGATCTCGCGGCCTATGCCACCTGCACTCTCGCCGTCATAGACGAGAAGCTGCCTGTGGCCACCATTCCCTGGATATTCGAGGACTACGACGAGGCCGTCGCCGTCATCGACTCCACCGGCAAGGACTACTACGCCGAGCGTCTGGCCATGAAGGGCATGACCTACCTCGGCAGCTTCCACAACGGCTTCCGCCAGTTGACCAACTCCAAGCACGAAGTCCGCACTCCCGAGGCCGTCGAGCACCTGAAGATCCGCGTCCCCGGCAGCGTCGTCTTCATGGGCTTCTTCAACGCCCTGGGCGCCGACCCCACCGCCATGAACTGGTCTGAGGTCTTCACCGCGATACAGCAGGGCACCCTCGACGGGCAGGAGAACGGCGTCTCCATCACCGATTCCTCCAAGATGTACGAGGTTCAGGACTATCTGACCCTCTGGAACTACTCCTACGAGAGCGACCTCTTTATCGCCAACACCGAGGTCTGGGAGAGCCTTGAGCCCAAGACCCAGGAGCTCCTCGCCGAGTGCGCCAGCGAGGCCTGCGACTGGGGCCGCGAGACCCTCGTCAACGAGGAGGCCGCGACCATTGAGAAGTTCAAGGAGGAAGGCATGACCGTCACCTACCTCACCGACGAGGAGATGGCCGCCTTCGAGGAGGCCGTCGCCGACTTCAAGCAGGAGATGTTCGACTACTTCGGAGCTGACGCCTGCGCGGCCTTCGGCATCGAAGCCTGACGGGAGGTATGCGAGATGTTCAACAAGATACTTGACTCCATAGAGGAGATAATCTGCATTATCTGCACTGTAGTGATGGTCTGCATCACCTTTGCAAACGTCATATGCCGCTGGACCGGCATCGGCTCGCTGGCCTTCTCCGAGGAGATAGCCACCTACCTGTTCATACTGCTCAGCATGATGGGCACCGCGATCGCCGCCAAGCGCCGCGCGCACCTCGGCCTCACGATACTTCCCGACGCCGTAAACTTCAAGGCTCGCAAGGCGCTGCTCGTCTTTGTCTACGCCCTGTGCACCGTCTTCTCCGCCGTACTCTGCTACTACGGCGTGCTGATGGTCATCAACCAGTACAACCTCGGCATGGTCACCGCCGCCATGCAGTGGCCCGAGTGGATTTACGCCACCTTCGTCCCCTTCGGCGCTGTATTCATCACGATACGCTTCGCGCAGGCGACGATAGAGGAAGCGAAAGTCAAACCCGAGTCCGCTGACGGAAAGGAGGCCATAGAGAAATGATAGCTGCCGTACTGTTCATAAGCTTCGCCCTGCTTCTCATAATGGGCGCGCCGATAGCCGTCTGCCTCGGCGTATCCAGCATTGCAGCCATGCTCGTCCAGGGCGCCGGCCGTCCGCTGGACACCGTCATGAGCGCCATGCCGCAGATGTTCAGCTCGTCCATGAGCAAGTTCGTCCTGCTGGCCATCCCCTACTTCATCCTCGCCGGCAACATCATGGATAAGGCGCAGATATCCAAGCGCTTGATCAACCTCGCAGAGGCCTGCGTCGGCCACCTGCGCGGCGGCCTCGCCATCGTCTGCGTCATCGTCTCCTGCTTCTTCGCCGCGATTTCCGGCTCCGGCCCGGCCACCGTCGCCGCCCTGGGTCTGGTCATGATCCCCGGCATGATCCGCTCCGGCTACAGTCCCAGCTTCTCCGCCGCGCTCATGGCGAGCGCCGGCGCCATAGGCGTCATAATCCCGCCCAGCATCACCTTCGTCGTGTACGGCTCCATTGCCTCCGGCGTCGGCATCGGCGACCTTTTCAAGGCCGGCGTCATCCCCGGACTGATTATGGGCGCGGCTCTTATCGCCGCAGCTCTCATCCTCGGCCGCAAGGCCAACCTCGTCAAGCTGCCGAAGGCCAGCTGGCATGACCGCTGGGTCGCCTTCAAAGAGGCCTTCTGGGGTCTGCTGATGCCCGTCATCATCCTCGGCGGCATCTACGGCGGCATCTTCACCCCGACCGAGGCCGCGGCTGTCTCCGTCGTGTACGGCCTGATCGTCGGCGTGTTCGTGTACAAGACCATCAAGCTCAAGGAGCTCAAGGCCATCATCATCGATTCGGCCAGCACCAGCGCCACCGTCCTCTTTATCACGGCGACGGCCAGCATGTTCTCCTACGTCCTCACCCGCAGCCGCCTCGACCTCGCCATCTCCGGCGCGCTCACCGACCTCACCGGCGGCAGCACCATCATATTCTTCATCATCGTCAACATCCTGCTGCTGATAGCCGGCTGCTTCCTCGACTCCACCAGCGCGCTGTACATCTTCACCCCGCTCTTTGTCCCGGTTGCCCAGGCTCTCGGCATAGACCTCATCCATCTCGGCGTCGTCATGATAGTCAACCTCGCCATCGGCCTCTACACGCCTCCTGTCGGCGTCAACCTGTACGTGGCCTGCGGCGTCGCCAAGGTGAACCTGAAGCAAATATCGAGAGCCGTCGTACCGTTGATATTAGCCTCGATACTCGTCCTGCTGATCATCACGTACATCCCCGGCATCTCCACCATCTTCACATCCTGAGCGCCTCTATTTAAAGAAAGGTGATTGACATGAAAGAGCAAATGAGCATAGCTCAGCTTCAAAACACCTGCATAGACCTTAAAAAGCACGTCATCGACATGATATACAAGGCGCAGTCCGGCCACCCCGGCGGCTCCCTGTCCGTCGCCGAGTTCGTCACCGCCTGCTACTTCCGTGAGATGAACGTCGACCCCGAAAACCCCAAGTGGGAAGACCGCGACCGCTTTGTCATGAGCAAGGGTCACGTCTGCCCGGCGCAGTACGCCGCCCTGGCCATGCGCGGCTTCTTCCCCATGGAAGTGCTGGACACCCTCCGCAAGGAGGGGTCCATGCTCCAGGGTCACCCTGACATGAAAAAGTGCCCCGGCATCGACATCTCCACCGGCTCGCTCGGCCAGGGACTGGCCTGCGGCGTGGGCATGGCCATCGCCGCCAAGATGGACGGCAGGGACTACCGCGTCTTCGTGGCCGTCGGCGACGGCGAGTGCAACGAGGGCGAGATCTGGGAGGCCTGCGGCACGGCGTACAAGTATCAGTGCGACAACCTCATCGTCTTCGTCGACTACAACAACCTCCAGCTTGACGGCACCTGCGACGAGATAATGCCCCCCGTGAACCTCGGCGACAAGTTCAAGGCCTTCGGCTTCGACGTGTACGAGATAAACGGCAACGACATGGGCGAGATGGTCGCCGCGCTCGACCTGGCCGTGAGCGTGAAAAACGGCAAGCCCAAGTGCATCTTCGGCCACACGGTCAAGGGCAAGGGCGTCTCCTACATGGAAAACCAGGTCGGCTGGCACGGCACCGCCCCCAACAAGGAGCAGTACGAGCAGGCCATGGCCGAGCTTGAGCAGCAGTACGTGCGCGCTTGAAGGAGGGTCTTGAAATGAGTGAAATTGTGAAAAAGGCTACCCGCGACGGCTTCGGCGACGAGATAGTCGAGCTGGGACGCGAAAACTCCAACGTCCTCGTCGTAGACGTGGACATCGGCAAGAGCTGCAAGACCGGCGCCTTCCGCAAGGAGCTGCCCGCGCAGTACCTGAACGTCGGCATAGCCGAGCAGAACGCCGCCGGCGTCGCCGCCGGCCTGGCCACCTGCGGCAAGATCCCCTTCGTGGTCACCTACGCGGCCTTCGGCAGTATGCGCATGGTCGAGATGATACGCCAGGAGATATGCTATCCCCACCTGAACGTTAAGATTGCCTGCTCCCACGGCGGCGTGACCCCCGCCAACGACGGCGCCAGCCACCAGTGCATCGAGGACATGGGCATCCTCTCCACCATCCCCAACATGAACGTCATCATGCCCGCCGACTACTACGCGGCGCGCAAGCTCGTGCGCGCCGCGGCCGAGCTGCCCGAGCCGGTCTACCTGCGCTTCACGCGCGACGCAGTTCCGGTCATATACGGCCCCGGCGAGGAGTTCGTGATAGGCAAAGCCAAGCTCCTGCGCGACGGAACTGACGCCGCCATCATCGCCAACGGCGACACGGTGTGCATCGCCCTCGCCGCCGCCGAAGCCCTCGCGGCCAGGGGCATAAACGCCCGCGTGCTGGACATGCACACGGTCAAGCCCCTCGACACCGAGGCCGTGGCCGCCGCCATAAACGACTGCGGCAAGATTGTCACCGTGGAAGACCACAACATCATCAACGGCCTTGGCAGCGCGGTGGCCTGCGTCGCCGCCGACATGGGCAAAGGCCGCGTGAAGCGCATCGGCATCCTCGACCAGTTCGGTCAGAGCGCGCCGTATGAGCGCCTGCTCGCCATGAACGGCATCACCGCGGAAAACATCGTCGAGACCGTTCTCGCGATGTGACGCGGAGCAAGGAGGACATTGACATGAAAGTATTCCTCATCGGCTGCGGCGACATCGCCCGCCACCACGGCCGCGCGGTCGTCCGCCTGGGCGGCAGCATCAACGGCTGCTTCGACATAAGCGAGGCCAACGCCAAAATAGTCTCCGACGAGTTTGGCTGCCCCGCCGTCGGCTACGACGAGATCGAAGCCCTCTGCGCGCAGGCGGACTACGCCGTGATCTCCACCCCGCCCACGAAGCGCCTCGACTACGTGGAGATGGTGCTCAGGCACCACGTCCCCCTCTACCTTGAAAAGCCCGTGAGCGTCACCATCGAGGACGCCATGAAGCTCAAGGAGATGGCGGAGAAGTACGACGGAAAGATAATGGTCGGCTTCGCGCACTACTACCGCCCGGCGTATCAGAAGATGCTCTCTCTGGTCAAGACCGGCATGTTCGGCGAGCCTGTGGACATAGCCTTCTCCCGCCTCAGTCCCGGCTTCGGCTTCCACGCCAAGAACCTTGGCGCATCCTGGCGCACCGACCCCGACCTGGCCTGCGGCATGACCGTGGAGAGCGTCAGCCACGACTGGAAGCTCATAACCGCCATGGCCGGCGGCTTCGACACCATCAGCTGCAACTACACCGGCACCATCGCCAGCGTGCCCAAGTTCGACAACCACACCAGCATCTCCATCCGCCTGCGCAACGGCGCCATCGGCACCATCGCCGCCAGCTGGGCCTGTGACATCCCCACCTGCTCTCGCGCCTATATCGGCACCAAGGGCAGCATCTTCCTGACCGGCGAGGGCATGTTCGAGTTCACGAACCTCACCTGGAAGACCGAGGATATGCCCTACGCAGAGAGCATAAAGTTCAACGACAGCTACGACCTCGCCACCGGCGACGTCATCTTCTACGCGCACGAGGCGTTCCAGAAGTGCCTGAGGGAAGGCAGAGAGTTCGACACTCCCCTCTCCGACGGCATCAGCGCCCTCATCTACTCCCTCGCCGCCAAGAAGTCCAGCGAGGAGCAGATAACCGTCAAAGTCCCCGACTGGGGCGTAGTGTAAACCTAAAACCGCAACGAAAAACCCCCTCGGCTCAATGCCGAGGGGGATTTATTGTGTTTGAATCACTTGAAATACTCGACGCCGCCTTCAAAGATGGGCTGGAAGGCTTCGCCCGGGACGTTGGCGTACATCCCGTTGCCGGAGCGCTCGCTGTGACCCATCTTGCCGAACACGCGGCCGTCGGCGCTGGTTATGCCCTCCACGGCCAGCACGGAGCCGTTGGGGTTGTAGCGCAGGTCCATGCTAGGCTCGCCGTCCAAGTCCACGTACTGGGTGGCGAGCTGTCCGTTGGCGCGCAGCGTCTCCAGCAGGGCGTCGGGGCAGACAAAGCGTCCCTCGCCGTGGGAAATGGCGACCGTGTGTATGTCGCCCACGGAGCACTTGCTCAGCCAGGGGCTGAGGTTGGAGGCAACGCGGGTGCGCACAAGGCGGCTCTGGTGACGGCCTATGGCGTTGTAGGTCAGAGTCGGGCAGTTGGCGTCCGTGGCCACTATGCGCCCGAAGGGCACCAGGCCGAGCTTTATCAGCGCCTGGAAGCCGTTGCAGATGCCGAGGATGAGTCCGTCGCGGTTATTCAGCAGCTCGTGCACGGCGTCGGTGAGCTTCTCGCGCCGGAAGAAGGCGTTTATCAGCTTGCCGCTGCCGTCCGGCTCGTCGCCGCCGGAGAAGCCGCCGGGGAACACCAGCATCTGGCTGCGCGCTATCGCGGCGGCCATGCGCTCCAGGCTCTCCTCTACGTCGGAGGGCGTGAGGTTGCGTATGACCAGTATCTCCGGCTCGGCTCCCGCGCGCTCGAGGGCGCGGGCGGTGTCGTATTCGCAGTTAGTGCCCGGGAAAACGGGTATCAGCGCGTGCGGCCTGGGCGTGCGCGTGAGCGGCTTTACGCGGGCGGCAGCTTCGTGGCTGAGTTTCTCCACGCCGGCGGCCTCGCTGCCGGGGGCGGTGAGGTGACGGTACACGCCCTCGAGCCGCGTCTCCCACGCGCGCTGCACATCGGCGATCGCGGCGCTCTCTCCGGCGGCGGAAACGGCGTATGCGGCTGTGACAACGCCCAGGGTCTCCCCTGCCGTGCAGTCCGGCTCGACCTCGAGGATGTAGCCGCCGAAGCTCCAGCCAAAGAGCCTCGCGGCGTCAAAGCCCGCGTCCAGCTCCACGCCGAGGCGGTTGCCGAAGCACATCTTGCAAAGACCCTCGGCTATGCCGCCGGTGCCGGCGGACCAGGCCGCGTGCACCTTGCCTGCGCGCATCAGCGCGCCTATCTCCGCCCACAGCGCCCTGGTCGCCTCCGCGTCGAAGGGGTCGGCGTACATGTAGGCCACGCGGCTTCCCACGCGCTTGAACTCGGGACTGACGGCGCAGTCAGTCTTGCCGGCCGTGACCGCGAAGCTCACCAGCGTGGGCGGGACGTCCAGGTCTTCAAAGCTGCCGGACATGCTGTCCTTTCCGCCTATGGCTCCCGCACCGAAGGCGATCTGCGCGTCCAGCGCGCCGAGCAGCGCCGCGAAGGGCTTGCCCCAGCGCTCCGGCGCGGTGCGCAGCCGCTCGAAATACTCCTGGAAGCTCAGATACACGTTCTCGTGGCCGAAGCCGCTGGCCACCAGGCGGGCAATGCTCTCGTACACGGCTAGGTATGCGCCGCGGTAGGGGTTCTGCTCGCTGACGCGCGGCTCAAAGCCCCAGGCCATGGCCGAGCAGGTGGTCGTCTCCCCGCTCACCGGCACCTTGGCCGCCATGCACTGCGCGCTCGTGAGCTGGTACTCGCCGCCGAAGGGCATGAGCACCGTGGCCGCGCCGATGGTGGAGTCAAATCGCTCGGCCAGACCGCGGCGCGAGCAGCACTCCAGCGAGCCCATCAGGCTCTCGAGCTTTTCGCCGAGCGTATTGCCGCTCACCTCCGGCGAGCGGTCGGCGACGCTCATGGGCGCGACGCGCACGCGCGCGTGCTTCTCCGCGCCGTTGGTGTCGAGGAAGGCGCGGTCAATGTCGCAGATTATCTGGCCGCGCCAGGTCATGCGCAGCCTGGCCTCGGCGCTGACTGTGGCGACGGTAGTGGCCTCCAGGTTCTCGGCCTCGGCGGCGGCGAGGAAAGCCCTCTCGTCCCGGGCGGAGACCACGACGGCCATGCGCTCCTGGCTCTCGGATATGGCCAGCTCCGTGCCGTCCAGGCCTTCGTACTTGCGCTTGACGCGGTCGAGGTCTATGTCCAGCCCCGGAGCCAGCTCGCCTATGGCGACGCTGACGCCGCCCGCGCCGAAGTCGTTGCAGCGCTTTATCATGCGCGTGACGTCGCCGTTCCTGAATAGGCGCTGGAGCTTGCGCTCCACGGGCGCGTTGCCCTTCTGCACCTCGGCTCCGCAGTCGGTGAGGCTGTGGGAGTCGTGCGCCTTGCTGGAGCCGGTGGCTCCGCCCATGCCGTCGCGGCCGGTGCGTCCGCCCAGCAGTACCACTACGTCGCCCGGCTCGGGGCGGGCGCGCACCACGTTCTTCTCGGGAGCCGCGGCGACCACCGCGCCTATCTCCATGCGCTTGGCCACGTAGCCGGGGTGGTATATCTCGTCGACCAGGCCGGTAGCCAGGCCTATCTGGTTGCCGTAGGAGCTGTAGCCCGCCGCCGCGCCGGTGCAGAGCTTGCGCTGCGGCAGCTTGTTGGGCAGGGTGTCCTCCACGGGCACGGTGGGGTCGCCCGCGCCGGTTATGCGCATCGCCTGATAGACGTAGGCGCGGCCGGAGAGCGGGTCGCGTATCGCGCCGCCGATGCAGGTCGCCGCGCCGCCGAACGGCTCTATCTCCGTCGGGTGGTTGTGCGTCTCGTTCTTGAACATCAGCAGCCACGGCTCCTCCACGCCGCCGTTGTCCACCGTGATATGTACGCTGCAGGCGTTTATCTCCTCGCTCTCGTCCAGGGCGCGCAGCGCACCGGTGTGCTTGAGGTACTTCGCGCCGATGGTGGCGAGATCCATGAGCGTGACGGGCTTGCTCTCGCGTCCCAGCTCGCGGCGGATGCGCAGGTAGTTCTCATAGCTCTCGCGCACCTCGATGTCCTCAAGCTGCGCCTCGTCTATGATCGTGCCGAAGGTGGTGTGGCGGCAGTGATCCGACCAGTAGGTGTCCAGCACTCGCAGCTCGGTGACGCTCGGGTCGCGCCCGGCGCGCGCGAAGTAGTCGCGGCAGAACTCCGCGTCGTCCGCGTCCATGGCCAGACCCATCCCGGCTATCAGCGCCTCGAGTCCCGCGCGGTCGAGCTTTGTAAAGCCCTCCACGCGCTTTACGTCGGGCGGCTCGGGGTAGTCGGCGGCGAGGGTCTCCCTCGCCGCGAGAGCGGCCTCGCGGCTCTCCACGGGGTTTATGACGCTGTGCTTCACGGCCGCGAGCGCGGCCTCGTCCACCTCGCCGTACAGCAGGTAGACCTTGGCGCTGAGCACGCTCGGCCGCTCCGCGCCGGATATCAGCTGGATGCACTCGGCGCAGCTGTCGGCGCGCTGGTCGAACTGTCCGGGCAGGTATTCGACGGCGAAGACCGCGTCGGACTCCGGCAGCTCGTAGAACACGTCGTCCACCTGCGGCTCGCTGAACACGACGGGCAGGCACTTTTCAAACAGCGCGGCGTCCACGCCCTCAACATCATAGCGGTTCAAAAGCCGCAGCCCGGTCAGGCCGGAGACGCCGGGCAGAGCGTTGAACTCCTCCAGCGCGCGCTGAGCCTCCTCGTCGTAGGGCGCGCGCTTTTCCACATATACTCTGTAGACCATTTTCAGCCCTCCAATGCCGCAAGCGCCCGGGCGCCTATGTCGCGGCGGCAGTGCATATCTTCAAAGCTTATTTTCCCGGCCTCGGCGTAGGCCTTGGTCACGGCGTCCTTGAGCGTGGGCGCGGTGACGCTCACACCCAATACGCGGCCGCCGTTGGTGACCAGCGTGCCGTCGGGGAGCTTCTTCGTCCCGGCGTGGAACACCTCGGCCTCGCTTCCGGGTATCTGTCCGTCCACGAGTCCGGAGATGGGCAGACCCTTTCTGTAGCTCTTGGGATAGCCGCCGGAGGCCAGAACCAGGCAGCAGCAGGCCTTGTGCGACCACTTGACCTCCACTTCGGACAGGCGTCCGGCCGTCACGGCCTCCATGATGGTCAGCAGATCGGTCTCCAGCAGCGGGAGCACCACCTGCGTCTCCGGGTCGCCGAAGCGGCAGTTGTACTCGATGACCTTCGGGCCGGACTTCGTCAGCATCAGCCCGAAGTACAGGCAGCCGCGGAACGGGCGGCCTTCGGCGTTCATGGCGCGCACGGTCGGCAGGAATATCTTCTCCATGCACTCCGCGGCCACTTCGGGGGTATAGTAGGGGTTGGGCGCTATGGTGCCCATGCCGCCGGTGTTCAGGCCCTCGTCGCCGTCCATCGCGCGCTTGTGATCCATGCTGGACACCATCGGCACCAGCGTGTTCCCGTCGGTGAAGCTCAGCACGCTGACCTCGGGGCCTTCGAGGTACTCCTCGATGACCACGCGCGCGCCGCTCTCGCCAAAGGCGCGGTCGAGCATCGCGCTCTTTACGGCCTCGACGGCCTCCTCGCGCGTCATGGCTACCACGACGCCCTTGCCCAGCGCCAGACCGTCGGCCTTGACGACGATGGGCACGCTCGCGCTCTCCACGTATCCCAGCGCGGCCTCGGCGTCGTCAAAGACCTCGTAGGCGGCGGTGGGGATGCCATATTTCTTCATCAGCCCCTTGGCAAAGACCTTGCTGCCCTCTATCATGGCCGCGCGCTTTTCAGGTCCGAAGCAGGGTATGCCCTCGGCCTCCATCGCGTCCACCATGCCCAGGCAGAGCGGATCGTCGGGCGTGACCACGGCGTAGTCTATGCCGTGGTCTTTGGCATAGGCGACGGCGCCGTCTATGTCCGTCGCGGCTATATCCGCGCAGATCGCGTCCTCGGATATGCCGCCGTTGCCGGGCAGGACGTGTATCTCGGCGACCCTCGGACTTTTCTTGAGCGCACGCACGATCGCGTGCTCACGCCCGCCGGAACCGATAACGAGTAGTTTCATACTTATCCCTCCATGATGGATTGTGCCACCGTCGCCGGCGGCGGGGTCAGTGTCAGATCAATGGTGGAACAGCCTTATCCCGGTAAACGCCATGACCATGCCGTACTTGTCGGCGGTCTCGATCACGTTGTCGTCGCGGATGCTGCCGCCCGGCTGGGCGACGTATTTGACGCCGCTTTTCGCCGCGCGCTCTATGTTGTCGCCGAAGGGGAAGAACGCGTCGCTGCCCAGCGACACGCCGGTGAACCTGGCGAGGAAGTCGCGCTTTTCGTACTCGGTCAGCTCCTCGGCGATGAAGCGGTCTATCTCGTTGTCCCGCTCGGCGCGCTTGAGCGCGGCGTCGAACTTCAGCTCGAGCACCTTCGGGTGGCGACGCAGGTGCCAGATGTCGGCCTTGTCGCCCGCCAGGCGGGTGCAGTGTATGCGGCTCTGCTGTCCGGCGCCGACGCCGATGGTCTGGCCGTCCTGAGTGTAGCAGACGCTGTTCGACTGCGTGTACTTGAGCGTGATGAGCGCCAGCAGCAGATCGTCCACCGCGCCCTCGGGCAGGATCTTGTTCTCGGTGACGATGTTCTCCAGGCACTCGCGGGTGATGGGCAGGGAGTTATAGCCCTGCTCGAAGCGGATGCCGAAGATGTCGCGCTGCTCTACGGCCTTCGGCTCGTAGTCGGGGTCGATCTTCACGACGTTGTAGCCGCCCTTGCGCTTGGTGCGGAGTATCTCCAGCGCCTCGTCGGTGTAGCCGGGGGCGATTATGCCGTCGCTCACCTCGGGGACGAGCAGACGCGCCGTCTCGGCGTCGCAGACATCGCTGAGCGCCGCCCAGTCGCCGTAGGAGCAGAGCCTGTCGGCGCCGCGCGCACGGGCGTAGGCGGTGGCTATCGGCGAGAGATCGCCCTCGGCGAAGAACACACGCCTGTCCTCGTCGGACAGCGGGCTTGCGATAGCCGCTCCGGCGGGCGAGACGTGCTTGAAGCTGGCCGCCGCCGGCTTGCCGGTGGCGCGCTTGAGCGCGCGCACGAGCTGCCAGGAGTTGAGCGCGTCCATGAAGTTGATGTAGCCGGGACGGCCGTTCATGACCTCCACGGGCAGCTCGCCGCCGTCGGACATGAATATGCGCGCCGGCTTCTGATTGGGGTTGCAGCCGTACTTCAGCTCAAGCTCCTTCATTTACGCTTCCTCCTCGTACTTGTTGATTATAACCTCGTCTCCGCCCACACAAACATAGAGAGAGACGCGGTTGTCCGCGTTGAGAGCCGCCCACAGCTTGCCTGCAAGCCCGGCGGAGCTAAGCTCGGGCACCGCGACCTCCACAGGCTCGCCGTGGAAGCTGGGCAGCGGGTCGCCGAAGCCCTCGTAGGTGCTGATAAAGCGGCCTGCGCCGGGGACGGTCTGCTCATACTCGTAGAAGTACCTCAGGCAAGGCGCGCCGTCGGCCGTGCCGGCCTTGAGTATGGAGAGCTTGTAGCTCCCGTCCGGGCTGAGCAGGCCGGAGATGCGCGGCGTATAGTTGGGCGCGTCCGGCTCGAACTCCCGGCTGCGCAGCGCCTCGGCGAAAGTTCTGCCCTCGAGGAGGCAGTCACGCAGCGTGTCGGTCTGGTCGCCGTTGGTGACGATAAGTCCGCGTCCCACGCGGCGCACGGGGTGGTATATGATGAGGCTGGGGTCGGTCATCTTGCTCTCGTCATAGGCGCGGGTGCGGATGCCGTCGTCGGTCTTTTCAAAGACGCGGTTGCGGCTGTTGGCGCTCCTGCCCATGATGAAGTACGCCACGGCGCTCTTGCCCGAGGGCGTCATGCCGAGCATTATGCCGCGTCCCGGGTAGGGGCGCTCTGCCAGGTATTCAAAGAGGTCGATCATTGCTCACTTCTCCCTTCAAGCTGCTTTGCGACGGCCTCGGCCGCCTCGGGAAGTATTATCCACTCCGCCTGTTCCATCACGCGGCGCTGCAAGACCTCGGGCGTGTCCCCGGGCAGCACCTCCACCGCGCGCTGGGCGATTATCTCCCCGCCGTCGGGGATCTCG
This sequence comes from uncultured Eubacteriales bacterium, assembly GCA_900543085.1. GTDB lineage: Bacteria > Bacillota > Clostridia > Oscillospirales > Oscillospiraceae > Scatomorpha > Scatomorpha pullicola. The sequence goes on from UQQF01000016.1 coordinate 30,147, forward strand.
TTTACAAAGTGCACCGTCGCGCCGGTGAGCTTCACGCCGCGGGAGAGCGCGGCCTCGTGCACGCGCAGTCCGTAGTAGCCGGAGCCGCAGAAGGCCGGGATGAGGCTCGGGTGGATGTTTATTATCCTCCCCGCCCAGCGCCGGGTGAAGTCGGCGCTGAGTATGCGCAGGAAGCCCGCGAGGACGATGAGGCCGATGCCCTCCCCGTCCAGCAGAGCCTGAAGCCGCTCCTCAAAGCCGGGCTTCTCCACGTATTCGGCGCGTATCCCGGCCTTCCTCGCCCGCTCCAGGGCAAATGCGCCGGAGTTATTGGACACCACCAGCGCCAAGTCCACGTGCGGCATCTCGCCGCGCGCGGAGGCGTCTATCAGCGCCTGGAGGTTGGTGCCGCCGCCGGAGACGAATACCGCCGTCCTCAGCATAGCTCGACCGCCCCGTCGGCGCTCTTGACTATCTCGCCGCAGACGTATGCGTCGCCCGCTCCGTTGGCCGCGAGCGCAGCGAGGGCGTCGTCCGCGTCCTCCTTCGCCACTACGGCACACATGCCGACGCCCATGTTGAAGGTGTTGTACATATCCCGCTCGGGGATGCCGCCCTCGCGAGCCAGGATGTCGAATACCGGCGGGGTCTTGATCGCCGCCTTTTCTATGCGCGCGCACAGCCCCTCGGGGATGGAGCGCGGCACGTTCTCGTAGAATCCGCCGCCGGTGATGTGGCTCAGCGCGCGCACGCGCGCGGCCTTGAGCATGGCGAGCGCCGGCTTGACATAGATGCGCGTCGGCGTCAGCAGCGTCTCGCCGAGCGTGCCGGACAGCTCATCATAGCGCCTGGTGAGGGCGCCGTTTTCCACGTCGAACACGCGCCGCACCAGCGAAAAGCCGTTGGAGTGCACGCCGCTGGACGGGATGGCTATCACCACGTCGCCGGGCAGCATGGCGGTGTTGTCCAGGATTTTGGCCTTGTCGACTATGCCGACGGCGAAACCGGCGAGGTCGTACTCGCTCTCGCCGTAGAAGCCGGGCATCTCGGCGGTCTCGCCGCCGATGAGCGCCGCGCCGGACTGCACGCAGCCCTCGGCCACGCCGGAGACGATGTCCGCAATGCGCTCGGGCACGTTCTTGCCGCAGGCGATGTAGTCGAGGAAGAAAAGCGGCTGCGCGCCGGAGCATATCACGTCGTTGACGCACATGGCCACGCAGTCTATGCCCACGGTGTCGTGCTTGTCCATGAGAAAGGCTATCTTGAGCTTGGTGCCCACGCCGTCTGTGCCGGAGACCAGCACAGGCTCGGCCATGCCGGTCAGATCCGGCTGGAACAGCCCGCCGAATCCGCCCAGGCCGCCGAGGACGCCGGGGGTGTTGGTGCGCTGTACGTGCTTTTTCATCAGCTCCACGGCCTTGTAGCCGGCGGTGATGTCCACGCCGGCGGCGCGGTAGCTCGCGCTCTCGCTTATCACTTAGGCATCCTCCTTCTCGCGCTCGCTGAGCTTCTGCTCAAAGCGGCTCTTGGCGGCTTTCTTGGGTATCTCGCAGGGGTACTCGCCGGTGAAGCAGGCCGCGCAGAAGTTCAGCTTTGCATTGTCGGCCAGCTTGTGTACGTTTTCGCAGCTGAGATAGCCGATGGAGTCCACGCCGATTATCTCGCGTATCTCCTCTATCGAGTGCTGCGCGGCTATCAGGTTGTCGCGGCTGTCTATGTCCGTGCCGAAGTAGCAGGGATAGAGGAAGGGCGGCGCGCTCAGGCGCACGTGGACTTCCTTGGCTCCCGCCTCGCGCAGCAGCTCAACTATGCGGGCTATGGTCGTGCCGCGGACTATGCTGTCGTCCACCAGAATGACGCGCTTGTCGCGCACGGTGGAGGCTATGACGTTCAGCTTGATGCGCACGGCGTTCTCGCGCTTGGTCTGTCCCGGCTGGATGAAGGTGCGGCCGATGTACTTGTTCTTCACAAAGCCCACGCCGTATGGTATGCCGCTCTGCCGGGCGTAGCCCAGCGCGGCGTCGAGGCCGGAGTCGGGCACGCCTATGACGACGTCCGCCTGCACGGGGTGCTCCAGCGCGAGGAATGCGCCGGCGCGCTGGCGCGCGGTGTGCACGCAGCTGCCGTCTATGACGGAGTCCGGGCGCGCGAAGTAGATGAACTCAAACACGCACTCGGCGCTCGGCCCGCCGCAGTGGCTGCGGTCGGACTCTATGCCGTCGCGGGAGATGGTGACTATCTCGCCCGGCTCCACGTCGCGCAGGAACTTGGCGCCGATGGCGTCCAGTGCGCAGCTCTCGCTGGCGACCGCCCAGCCGTCCTCAAGCTCGCCTATGCACAGCGGGCGGAAGCCCAGCGGGTCGCGCGCAGCGATGAGCTTGCGCGGGGACATGATGGCCAGGGAGTAAGCGCCCTTGAGGCTGTCCATCGCGGAACATACGGCCTCCTCTATGGAGCCGGTGCGCAGCCGCTCGCGCGTTATGACGTAGCTTATGACCTCGCTGTCGGAGGTGCTGGAGAATATGGCGCCGTTGAGCTCCAGCTGCGTGCGCAGCTCGCTGGCGTTGGTGAGGTTTCCGTTGTGCGCGAGCGCCATACCGCCCTTGATGTGGCGGATGACTATGGGCTGGGCGTTCTCGCGGGTGCGGCCGCCGGTGGTGCCGTAGCGGCAGTGGCCTATGGCCATCTGACCGGCGGGCAGCTTGCGCATGACGTCCTCGGTGAACACCTCGTTCACCAGACCCACGTCCTTGTAGCCGGTGATGACGCCGTCGTCGTTGACGGCGATGCCGCAGCTCTCCTGGCCGCGGTGCTGCAGCGCGTAGAGCGCGCGGTAGGTCATGGGCACGACGTCCTCGCCCGAGCGGGTAATGACGCCGAACACGCCGCACTCCTCGTGCAGCTTGTCAAAAATCATTTCTCTCTCCATGCCGTGTCTCACTCGCCGATTATGCGGCGCATGACCTCCTGATAGGCGTCCTCGACGCCGCCCATGTCGCGGCGGAAGCGATCCTTGTCCAGCTTTTCGTGGGTCTCGACGTCCCAGAAGCGGCAGGTGTCAGGGCTGATCTCGTCGGCGAGGACGATGGTGCCGTCGGCGAGCTTGCCGAACTCGAGCTTGAAGTCCACGAGCTCGATGCCGTGCTGGAGCAGGAAAGCCTTGAGCACCTCGTTTATCTTGAAGGAGTAGGCCTTGATGGTGTCTATCTCCTCCTGCGTGGCGAGCTTGAGCGCGAGGGCGTGGTAGCTGTTCATCAGCGGATCGCCCAGCTCGTCGTTCTTGTAGGAGAACTCGATGGTGGGCTGCTCGAACACGATGCCCTCCTCCACGCCGTAGCGCTTGGCGAAGCTGCCGGCGGAGATGTTGCGGATGATGACCTCGAGGGGGACTATGCTCACGCGCTTGACCAGGGTGTCGCGCTCGCTGAGCTCCTCCACGAAGTGGGTGGGGATACCGTTTTCCATCAGCAGGCGCATCAGGCGGTTGGTGAGGCGGTTGTTTATGACGCCCTTGCCCATGATGGTGCCGCGCTTTTCGCCGTTGAAGGCGGTGGCGTCGTCCTTATAGGAGACTATGCAGAGAGTGGGGTCGTCGGTGGCGTAGACCTTCTTGGCCTTGCCCTCGTACATCTGTTCGCGCTTTTCCATTTCTATACCCTCCGTTTGAAATTAAGAATTCAGCTTATCCTGAAGCGCCGCGTCCTTGGCCAGGGTGGCGGCGCACATGTCTTCTCTCATTTTGTCCAGCTTGGCGGCCAGCTCGTCATCGGCCGCGGCGAGGATCTCGGCGGCGAGGAGCGCTGCGTTCTGCGCCCCGTCGATGGCCACGGTGGCCACGGGGATGCCCGAGGGCATCTGCACGGTGCTCAGCAGGGCGTCCAGGCCGTCCAGCGTGCTGCTCTTTACGGGGATGCCAATGACCGGCAAAGTGGTGTTCGCGGCGAGCGCTCCGGCGAGGTGCGCGGCCTTGCCGGCGGCGGCGATGATGGCGCCGAAGCCGTTCTTGCGCGCGTTCACGGCGAACTCTCGAGCCTGCTCCGGCGTGCGGTGCGCGCTCATTACGCGAACCTCAACGCCTATGCCAAGCTCCTTGAGCTGCCTGACGGCCTTCTCCACGACCGGCCAATCGCTGTCGCTGCCCATGATGACGGCAACCTTTTTCTCTTGCATGCTCTCTCCTCCGAAAAAAGATGTCAAGGCCACGGCGCCGAGGCCGTGACCTTGCAATAAGCACGTTATTCTGCATACTCTCCGCCCATGAAAAGGGCGTACATCGGGAAGAAAAGGGCGCACTTATCCCCTATCCCAAGCGCTCGCAGTCGGGTCATGCGCACCGCCCTCCTTCGGTAGAGTATACATAGATTTTACCGTTTTCCGACGAAAAACACAACCTGTTTTCCCGCTTGCGAGAATTTTCGGATACTTACACAACTTTTGTCCCCCCACCGGCGCGGTTTATGCCGAAATTCACGTGGCCGCCGCCGTGTTCGCAGACTGTGCGGAAAACAGGCGCTTGCATTTTCGCGCGCCCCCTGCTATAATAGCACACGAACTCAATAAAAGTCCTCGCGCGCCACCGGGTGCGCGGTCAACGGGCATCCAAAACTCCGCCGTAGGTACGGCGCGCTTAGCGCGTTATAAGGCAGGGTCTTGGATGCCCGTTTCGCTTTAGAAAGGAGAATGACAGTGAAAATCAAGCCCTTTGCCGTCGAGGAGTGGATGAACGCCTACGAGACCCAGGCCAGGTACAACATCGCCGAGACCTGCGTGGACTCCGTGTCCATCGACGAGCTGTTCGCTCGGTGCGGCGCGGACGCGGACGCATTCTGGCACGGCTTCGCCTCGCGGCGTCTGACCTACGGAGACATCGAGGGTGCGCCGGAGTTCAAGCGCGGCATATGCAAATTGTACAAAACGCTCCGCCCCGAGGAGATAGTCACCACGCACGGAGCCTCCGGCGCCAACCACCACGTGTTCTACACGCTGATAGAGCCGGGCGACCGCGTGGTCAGCCTGGTGCCGAGCTATCAGCAGCTCTATTCCATACCCGAGAGCTACGGCGCGGACGTCCGGCTGCTGCACCTGGAGCCGGAAAACGGCTATCTGCCCGACCTCGGCAAGCTGCGCGAGCTGGTCACGCCGGACACCAAGCTCATCTGCATGAGCAACCCCAACAACCCCACGGGCGCGCTGATGGGCGCGGACATGCTGCGCGAGATCGTGGACATCGCCAAGTCCGCCGGAGCCTACGTCCTCTGCGACGAGGTGTACCGCCACCTCACGCAGGACGACGAGTGGAGCGAGTCCATCGTCGACCTCTACGACAAGGGCATATCCGTCAGCAGCATGTCAAAGGTCTTCTCCCTCGCCGGGCTGCGCCTTGGCTGGATAGCCACGCACGACGCCGCGCTTGTCAAGAGCCTGCTCTCGCACCGCGACTACAACCTGATAAGCTGCGGAATGTTCGACGAAGCCCTCGCCGCCATAGCGCTCGAGCACAGCGACGCGCTGCTGAGCCGCAGCCGCGCCATCGTGCGCGGCAACCTCGCCGTGCTGTCTGCCTGGGTGGATGCCCACAGCCACATCAGCTTCGTCAAGCCCCAGGCCGGCACCACCGCCCTGGTGAGCTACGACTTCGATATCCCCTCCATGGAGTTCTGCACCAGGCTATTTAAGGAGACGGGCGCATTTGTGACTCCGGGCGAGTGCTTTGACGAACCTCACTGCTTCCGCATCGGCTACGCCAGCGACGCCGGGACGCTCGCGGCCGGGCTGGAGGCCATGGACAACTTTATGCAGAAACTTGAAAAGGAGAGTGTGTAACCATGTCTGAAATCAGGATACTCAGCGCCGCGCAGGTGGACAAGCTGTTCACTGTGGAGATGGCCATGCAGGCCGTGGAGGACGCCTACACGCAAAAGTGCAGCGGCGCCGGCGGCGTCTGGCCGATGGTCTTCCACGAGTTTGAGCACGGCGTGGCGGACTTGGACATCAAGTCCGGCGACTTGGGTGCAAAGCAGATCTTCGGCCTCAAGCTGGTGTCGTGGTACGGCAAGAACCCGGAGCGCGGCCTGCCGGAGCTGTTCGGCACCCTGCTGCTGTGTGACCGCGAGACCGGCGCTCCCGTCGCGCTGATGAACGCCGGCCCCATAACCGGGCTTCGCACCGGCGCGGCGGCGGCCGTGGGCGCGAAATACCTGGCGAGGCCGGACTCAAAGCGCCTCCTTATGGTCGGCTGCGGCGCGCAGAGCGCGTACATGACCGCCGCCACGCTCTACGCCATGCCGGGGCTGAGTCATGTAACGCTGGCCAATCCGCGCACCCCGGGCAAGGCCGCCGTGCGCCTGCCCGCCTTCGCGGCGAGGGTGAGCGCGCTGCTGGACGGCTGCGGCGTCGAGCGGGAGGTCGCCTTTGAGAGCGCGTGGGACTTTGAGTCCGCCGTGCGCTCAGCCGACGTCATACTCACCGCCACCCCCTCGCGCGAGCCGCTGATAAAGCGCGACTGGGTGCAGCCCGGCACGCATCTGAGCTGCATCGGCGCGGACATGTCCGGCAAGCAGGAGCTGGAGTCAGCTCTCCTCGGCTCGGCCAGGGTCTTCGGCGACGACGCCGGACAGTGCTTCGCCGTGGGCGAGTGCGAGATACCGCACCGCGAGGGCGTGCTCGACGCGCTGACCGCCGAGATAGGCGACGTGATACTCGGCCGCGCGCAGGGTCGCGTCTCCAACGAGGACATCACGGTCTTCGACTCCACGGGCATAGCCCTCCAGGATCTGGCCTCCGGCGCCGTAATACTCGAGCGCGCACGCGAGCTTGACGTGGGACTGGTCACCGAGCTTTAAAGCGAAAGCGCCGGGCACAGTGTGCCCGGCGCTTTGACGTCATGACTTGTTCTCTCTGGCCTTGAGCGCGTCGAGGACTGCCTTCTGCACCGGCATCCGCTCGCGCTTGGGGTACTCGCCCTCGAACCACGCGCGCAGCGCGGCTGCACGGCTCGCCGGCAGCCGCTCCACCAGCGGCAGAGCGTAGGCGTGCGAAGCCAGCAGCATCCAGTAGGCGTCGCCGGACTTTTTGTGTTCGTGCGCCTGTGAGAGGATGTAGCGCGCGGCCTCCTCCGTCTCGTCCTCGCCCGGCTCGGAGGCGGTGAAGTCCTCCACGGCGGCGTGCAGCGCGGCCATAAAGGCGTCCTGACAGCGCTCCCGGTCGGTGTCCCGGCTCAGACCCAGGAGCTTGTCCATGGCGCGCCGGGCTTTTTTGCTGTCGTCCATGCCGCCCAGGTAGTCGGCGTAGGCTTTGACTATGCTCTCCGGTACGGCCATCAGCTCAGTCGGGTCGCGGAACCGTTGCAGTCCCTGTGGCGGATGTCTCTGGTGTCAGTGCTCATATCTGTACCTCACTGCTCGGGATTTGGGGCTGTGAGCGCGCTTCGCCCCTCTCGCTATTATAAGCTCGCCGCGCCGCGTTTTCAACCGCGCGAGCCGTAAATTCATGTTGCGCGCGCAGCCAGGTGTGGTAAAATAGGGGTACGAAGATTCTTCGAGGAGGGGTAATATGAAAATCACCAACCGGCCTTTCGGCGTAACGTCGCGCGGAGAGGCCGTAACAGCCTGGGAGCTTGAAAACGCCTGCGGCGCCAAGGCCGTACTGCTCGACTACGGCGCGACCGTACAGAGCCTGATAGTTCCCGACCGCGACGGTCAGGGCGTGGACGTGGCTCTGGGCTACGACACGCTGGCCGAGTACGAGGCCAACGGCGACTACCTCGGCGCGACCATCGGCCGCGTCGGCAACCGCATCGCCCGCAGCCGCTTCTCCCTTGACGGCCGTGAATACGTGCTGGCCGCAAACGATGGCGAGAACCACCTGCACGGCGGCACGTGCGGCTTTGACAAATGCGTCTGGGACGCGGCGGAGCGCGACGGGAAGCTGGTGTTCTCCCGCCTCTCCCCCGACGGCGAGGAGGGCTATCCCGGCAACCTGAGAGTGAGCGTGAGCTTTGAGCTGACCGACGACAACGAGCTTTTTATCGTCTACGACGCCGACACCGACGCTCCCACGCCCGTCAGCCTGACCAACCACACCTACTTCAACCTGGCCGGCGGCGGGGACATCCTCTCGCACCGCCTGACCATGAACTCCGAGGCCTTCTGTGAAGCGGCTCCCGACTGCCTGCCCACCGGCAGGCTCCTGGGCGTGCGGGACACGCCCTTCGACTTCCGCGCCGGTCAGTCCCTGGCCGACGCCCTCGCCGCCGAGCACGAGCAGACGGCACTGTTCGGCGGCTTCGACCACAACATGGTGCTCGCCGGCACCCACGCGGCCGAGCTGGTCTGCCCCGAGACCGGCATTGTCATGGAGGTATTCACCACTCTGCCCGGCATGCAGCTCTACACCGCCAACTCCCTCACCGAGCGCGCCGGCAAGCGCGGCACTACCATGGGGCGGCACGGCGGAATATGCCTGGAGACGCAGCTCCACCCGGACGGGATGAACCACTACGGCTTCCCCTCCCCCATCCTGCACCCGGGCGAACACCTGCACACCGCCACGCTATATGCCTTTATGACAGAATAGAGCCGATTTGTACGGATAATCCCCCGCAGCCAGCGTGCTGCGGGGGATTTTTACATCATATCAGCTCAATTCCGTGGGTGAGGAAGTCGATCACCCTCTCGCCGCGGAGGGCATATTCATCGGGCAGGTTCTCAAGATGGTCGTAAAACTCGTTCATCGCATCTATCAGGCGCGTGGAGGTGAAGGCATAGGTGGGCGGCTCCGGCTCGCCGCGCTTGGACAGTCCCCTGGCAAACACGGCTCCGTCGCTCAGGTAGACGCTTATTCCCAAATCGCTGCGCCGCATTATGGGGTTGTCGTCCTCTATGATGGTCAGACTCAGCCCCTGCTCGGTCTTGAGGGCCTCTATCAGCCCGCGCAGATGGCGTATGCGCTCCGACTTGGTCAGCGTGAAGGTGCGGTCAAAGAGCGTTATCGCGCCGTCGTACAGGTAGCTCATCATGGCCGACTTGTAGATTACCGCGCGCCTCGGCAGTGTGAAGGTCTTTTCTGTAAAGCCGACGCTCCACTCCTGACCGCGCGACGGGCGCATGTGCGTCTCCGCTATCTCATGAAGCGTGCCCGGCTCCATGCTTATCGGGTGCATGGTTGCCAGCAGATAGCGGAAGGAGCCGTGCATGAGGTAGTTCATATAATACTGCGACGCATACAGCTCCGCGTTCGTGCGCCGCTCTATCAGCGCCCGGCGTGTGCGCACATAGTTGGACATGCCCAGATACAGTTCATTGACCAGGTCGCGCTGGCGTGTAATCACCATGTACGGGGAGTTTGAAAACGGCACGTTCAGCCACTGTGAGTATATCCCGTCCCTGATTATCATTGCCGCGCTGCGCTCGGCGAAGCTCTCTTTTATCTCGTAGAAGTCATAGTGCAGGTCGTCCGGGTCGCGGCTGAGGAAGAAGCACACCGTGCGGCAATACTCGTCCACGTGCCGGCGCAGGTTCTCAAAGTGTATGAACTGGCTGATGTGTATAGGTCTCTCGCTCGGCACCTCGCGCCGCAGTACGTCGAAGAACTCGCGGTCACGGTTGGTCAGATAGTGCAGCGGCGTGAGCGTGAACATCTCCAGCGCCCCTGTCGTGCCGTCCCGGCCCACGTCCCTGGCCGCGGAGGCGATAAGCTCCCAGGTGTGCTCGCTGTCCAGGCCGCGGACTATCTCGCAATTCCCGCCGAACGTCCTCTCGCCCCTCGCGGCTCCGGAGCCGCTTTGAGCCGAGTACGCCTCGCTCAGCAGCCGGGTCAGCGCATCTATCAGGGCGGCGTGAGAGGAATACGTCTCGTCCTCGAGCGAGTACCGCCGCCGCAGCTCGTCAAGCTGGGGCTGGGCGCTGTTGGAGACGAAAAACCTGGCTATACTGCGCAGCAAGTCCTCGTTGTTCTTCAGTGAGGGCAGCTTTACCCCATTGACCCAGCGGCTGATATACGACGTGTCGTACCCCAGGGCGCTGGCCATATGTCCGCTTTTGAGGTGCGTGATATATAAAAGCTCACGCAGAAGTTCTGCAAATTCCATTGCTCGCCCCCCTTTACTCCACGATAACACTTATTGCCCAAAAAGGCAACAACAATTCAAGCAAGTTGTCTGAATTGAAACGCACCCGGACGCATATGCGTCCGGGTGCTTCCATATGAGAGGGACTGTGTCCACGGACACAGAAAACATGGGCTTAGTGGCAGGTATGCCAGCCGCCGTCGACGGGGATGCAGCAGCCGTTGATGTACTTGG
>UQQF01000017.1 GCA_900543085.1 uncultured Eubacteriales bacterium
ACATCGGTGATCGCTACTCTTATGAGGGTACCCTCGGCTGGAACGTCTTTAAGCTAAAGAGCGTCGAAGGTATCGTAACTGGTGCCGAAGGCACTGGCGAAAGCACCACCGAGATCTCTGAGGACTACGATGGTGGCCTGCGCGCTTCTGTCGACGCCGACCTCGATGCCTATATGCTCTACCACGGCGTCCGCGTCTGGTACGTTGCTGACAAGAAGAGCGTTTTCTGCACCACCGGCGACGCTGTCTACGTCAACGATCTCTCCAAGGTTACTACTCTGAACTGCCCGAGCAAGAGCGCCCGCGACGATCTGTTCAAGGGTGTCAGCAACCTTGAGACTGGCCTGAAGGTTGGATCCTCCAACTATGATCCTTATGAGGTTGCTCTCGTTGATAACTCCGCTGTCGACCTGCCGAGCGACACCAACAACAACGCTCAGGTCTACTACTACATGGATCTGGGTGAGCTGGGTACTCGCTCCACCGCTAAGGACACCGTCGTTGTTGACGGCACCGCCGTTAAGAATGACAATGTCTGGACCGACATCTCTGATATTGACCGTGGTGCCGGCATCGTCTACATGGTTGCCAACACCACCGGCAACTCCACCAAGGCTGTTTATTACGTCTACCCGACCAGCACCACCGTTGGTGGCGTTGAGAAGGTAACCTCCAGCGGCGTCATCACTCTGACCGATGGCACTGAGATTGCTCCTTCCGTGTTTGTTGACGATCTGGCTGGTAAGGTCGCTTACCTCCGCGCTGAGGTTGCCAGCCCGAGCTCCAGCACTCCGAGGTATGCATTCACTCTCGATTCTCATGGTCACTGGATTAACTACGACCAGAATTCCCTGAGGGCTGTTGCCTACTGGACTGGCGATGTGCGTCCGACTTCGGATCATGACGCTTGGACTCACGACGTGACCTTCGATGCTCTGTTCGCTCGCGTTTCCAACGGTGAGATAGTTGCTGTTCCTGTAACTAATAGCTGGATTAAGACCAACCTCAGCCTCATTGGCGAGGGCGGCGGTTACTATGATATCACCGATAATCTCGTTGGCGATACCACCTACAGCCCGATACCGCTGAAGACGAGTGAAAAGTATGGCAGCTACGATTTCAAGAACAGCTTTACTGTTAAGGCTGACAAGTTTGAAATCACCTGCAATAGTACCGACTACATCTTTAACCCCGACACTGTTCAGTACTACATTGCTGAGGACTACGGCAACGGCCTCACCGTCACTCCGTACACTGGCAATGATGAGCTGATTGAGGGCCTCAACACTGAGGGCGGCGCTCCCATCGACACTGTCACCCTGCAGAATGTTGCTGTCCTCACCAAGAAGGTTGACAATAGCAACGTTGTCACTGTCATCTTCGGTTACAACGGCGTCAAGTCCGTCTCCGGCGGCATCCTGTTCCTGCCTCACGGCCTGACCAGCGCTGATTGGACTTACAGCAAGGACAACTACATTGCCTTCACCGGCAAGGGCGACGTCTACCTGAATGGTGTTGACCTTAATGATGAGGATTCCAACATCATCTATGTCAAGGCCAACGATTTTAATAGCTTCAGCTATGATGCTGGCTTCTATCGCTACACGATGGACGCTCAGGGCTACATAACTGAGCTTACAGAGGTCAACACCCAGTTCAAAACCATTACTGGTGTGCCCGGCACCACCGGCGACGGCTTCTACGTACTCAACGGCAAGGAAGTTTCCGCCGACGTGGTTGTCCGTGACGTGCGTACCGGCGTGCAGAAGGCAGAGTACGACGGCATCAACGAGATGGCTGCGTTCTTCAACGAGAATGCTGACCCGACTCATCCGCTGAACCTCGTCTACAGGGTTGTTGACAGCAAGGTCGTCATGATCTACGTCGTCGACGCTATCCCCGGCGAGGATACCTACAAGGTTACGGTGAACAACGAGACTAATGGTCAACTTACTTTCACCGCTGATCCTATAGTTCTCAAATCCTACAATGAGGAAACTGTCACCATTGAACTCAAGACCGAGGCAACTTGGTCTGCGACCGACGGAACTCTGAATATTGAGGTCAATAACAAGCCGGTTGCGCTTGATTGGGCTGATGACATTACCGTGTCTGCGGATAAGAAGACTGCTTCTTTCGAGCTGACTGTCAGGGGCAATACCGCTGTCGATATTATCAGCTTTGTACCCGCCGAGTAATTCTCGCGCCTAACCCAATAAACGCCTAAACGTTTTCCGCCCCCGCTTTTGCGGGGGCGGTTTTTTCGTGTCAACACGGACAAAACTGCGTTTCTGCGGGGCGGCGTATTTGTGCGGTTTTGACGATTGACTTTCGCCGCGTGGGGTAGTATCCTAATTGCACAACAACTTCACACCACAAAGACAGTGAAGGAAAGAGTAACCCGAAAGGAACGGCACAGTGAGCTCCGGAGAGTGGGAACGGGGCGCGGGGGGTTCGGGTGAACATGGTTCCGGAGTTGCGCACCGAGCGCGTTTTGCGTAAGGCTGCGACGGGTTCGCCCGTTATAGCGGCAGGGGTTTGATGGAACTCCGTGAGGCACGTATGCGTGAGCTGCGTGCGAATCAGGGTGGTAACACGGTTATACAATCGTCCCTGGCGTACTTTGTGCGCCAGGGATTTTTTGTTGCCGTCCCCGGCGCGGAAAAAGAGGGGTAATCAAATGGCAATGATAGAACTGCGGCACCTGACCAAGACCTACGGCACGGGCGAGAGCGCGGTGAAGGCGCTCGACGACGTCTCGCTGGAGATAGAGCAGGGCGAGATATTCGGCATCATCGGCCTGTCCGGCGCGGGCAAGAGCACGCTGGTGCGCTGCATCAACCTGCTTGAGACGCCGACGGCCGGCGAGGTCATAGTCGACGGCAAGACCATGACCGACCTCAAGGGCAAGGCTCTGCGCGAGGCCCGGCGGAACATCGGCATGATATTCCAGGGCTTCGACCTGCTGATGCAGCGCACGGCGCTGCAAAACGTCCGCTTTCCGCTGGAGCTGGCTCACACGCCGAAGGCGGAGGCCGACAGGCGCGCGAGGGAGCTTTTAAAGACCGTCGGCCTTGGGGGGCGCGAGGGCGCGTATCCGGCGCAGCTCTCCGGCGGCATGAAGCAGCGCGTCGCGATAGCCCGCGCGCTGGCCAGCAATCCGCGCGTGCTGCTGTGCGACGAGGCCACCAGCGCGCTGGACCCGACCACTACCGAGAGCATCCTGGAGCTGCTCAAGGACATAAACCGCACGATGGGTGTCACGGTGGTCGTGATAACCCACGAGATGCGCGTGGTGGAGCGCATATGCTCCCGCGTGGCGATAATCGCGGACAGCCACATCGCCGAGATGGGCGAGGTGCAGGAGGTGTTCCTCCACCCGAGGACCGAGGCGGCCAAGAAGCTGGTGCTGCCCAGCCGCAGCGGCAAGCTGGAGGGCTTCACCGAGGACGAGGCGGCCACGGCCGTGGACGAGTGCCGCGGCGAGCTGATACGCCTGGCCTTCGACGGCACGACGACCGACCGCCCGGTCATCGCCGACATGATACTCTCCTGCGGCGCGCCGGTGAGCATAGTCTACGCCGACACGCGCAGCATCGAGGGCAAGCTCTACGGGCACACGGTCCTGCAGCTCCCCAGCGACGCGGCCGTCGCAGAGAAGATGAAGCGCTGGCTGCGCGACCAGGGCATCAGCTACACGAAGGAGGTCCAGTGAAATGAGCTTCGGACAGATACTTGCGCTCGTCCCCGAGGCGCTGTGGGAGAGCATATACATGACCATCGGCTCAACCGCGCTGGCTTACGTTATCGGACTGCCGCTCGGCCTGGTTCTGGTGGTCACGGCCAGGGACGGCATACACCCCATGCGCGCGCTGAACATGGTGCTCGGCGCGGTGGTCAACTTCCTGCGCAGCATACCGTTTGTGATTTTGCTGTTCTTCGTGACGCCGCTCACAAGGCTTATCGTGGGTCGTGCCATCGGCTCGGAAGCGGCGATCGTCCCGCTGGTCATCAGCGCGTTCCCCTTTGTGGCGCGAATGGTCGAGCAGAGCGCGAGGGAGGTCGACCGCGGCGTGGTCGAAGCCAGCCAGGCCATGGGCGCGAGCAACTGGCAGATCATCACGAAGGTGCTCCTGCCCGAGTCCAAGCCCAGTCTCCTGAACGGCGCGGCCGTCTCCGCGACCACTATCCTCGGCTACAGCGCGATGGCCGGCTGCTTCGGCGGCGGCGGCCTCGGCTCGGTGGCCATCAACTACGGCTATCAGCGCTACGACTTCATGGTCATGTTCGTCATGATAATCGTGAACGTCGTGCTCGTGCAGGCGCTGCAGGAGTCCGGCACCCGCGGCGCGCGGCTGACGGACAAACGGATAAGATAGAATCCTCCAGGGGGAATCTTATCCCCCCTAGATACCCGGCGCAGGGCGCCGGTATACCCCCCTCGTCTTGCACGGCAGGACGGTTGCGCCTCAGAGGCGCAAGATATGGATAAATGCGATATACATCACCAATTTATAAAACCAAAATGAAAAGGAGACACAAACATGAAAAAGATTCTTGCACTGACGCTCAGCGCCATCCTCTGCCTCGGCCTGCTGGCCGGCTGCGGAACCGATAGCGGCAGCGCCGCCACCGACCCTGCGAGCGAACCGACCTCCGGAGCGACCAACACTCCCAGCGGCGAGCTTGAGACCATCACCGTCGGCGCCTCCTCCACCCCGCACGCCGAGATCCTCGACGCCGTGCGCGGAGAGCTTGAGGCCCTCGGCTACAACCTCGAAGTGGTCGTATTCAACGACTACGTCCAGCCCAACACCGCCCTCGCCGACGGCGACCTCGACGCCAACTACTTCCAGCACGAGCCCTACCTCACCACCTTCAACTCCGAGCGCGGCACCGACCTCGTCTCCGCCGGCGCTATCCACTACGAGCCGATGGGCATCTACCCGGGAACCAAGAGCAGCCTTGACGACATCGCCGAGGGCGACACCATTGCCATCCCGAACGACGGCTCCAACGAGACCCGCGCCCTGCTCCTGCTCCAGGATCTCGGCTACATAACCCTCGCCGAAGGCATCGACGCCAGCTCCAACGCCACCATTGAGGCCATCGTGGACAACCCGCTGAACCTCGAGATCACCGAGATGAACGCTGAGAACATCCCGCACATCCTCGCCGACGTGGCCTTCGGCATCATCAACGGCAACTACGCCCTGCAGGCCGACCTCACCGGCGACGACGCCCTCGCCAGCGAGAGCGCCGACTCCGACGCCGCCCAGACCTACGCCAACATCGTGGCCTGCCGCAACGGCGACGAGAACAGCGACAAGATCCAGGCGCTGATCACCGCCCTCACCAGCGAGACCTGCCGCGAGTACATCGAGAGCACCTACAACGGCGCCGTCGTCCCCATTTTCTAAGCCGCGACGGTATATATAAATAGTATACGCAGGCAGCACGGCCGGAGGCATGAGCCTCCGGCCGTGTTTTTATATGCGACGCTGCGCTGCAGCGACTGTCTCCGATTTGTCAAGCTGGGATTTTAGCCAAAAGCGGCGCGGAATTCTTATGCAATAGAGGAATGGACAAACCGGCATCGCAAGCGTAGTATTTACTTAGTAAAGCGTTGAAAACAAACAAATGCAGGAGTTTGACCCGCGGTGCGCGGACAGAAAACTACATTGAAGGAGTCTGGTTATGAAAAGAAGCGAAGTACCGCAGCAGGGGCTGCTGAAGGGCGTGCGCGTGGCCGTCAGCGCGATTTCCGTCGCCGGCCCGTTTGCGGCGGAGATTCTGGCTGACATGGGCGCCGACGTCATCCAGATAGAGAACCCGAAGAACCCCGACTATTCCCACGGCAGCATAAACCCCGGCTGGATGGGCGAGTCGCACAGGCGCAACATGCGCGACATCACCCTGGACGTGACCAAGCCCAAGGGCAGGGAGGCGTTCATGCGCCTGCTGGCCGAGACCGATATCTTCATCGAGTCCTCCAAAGGCGGGCAGTGGTACAATTGGGGGCTGGGCGACGAGGTGCTCTGGGAGGCGAATCCGAGGCTTGTCATAGCGCACATCTCCGGCTACGGCCAGACCGGCCTGGAGTCGTATGTGAGCCGCGCGTCCTATGACCCGATCGCGCAGGCGTTCAGCGGACTGGTGTACTCCAACGGCACGGACGACATGCCCTACTTCCCGGTCGCCGACAACGTGATCGACTACTACACGGCCTTCTTCGCCGCCACCTCGTGCCTTTCCGCGTACATCAACGCCCTCAGGACCGGCAAGGGCGAGAGCCTGGACATAGCCCAGTACGAGTGCGGCCTGCGCACGCTCTGCCAGTACATGCTGCAGGACATAGTAGAGCACAACCCCGAGAAGCGCTCGCTGTGGATCGCCTCCGAGCTGGTCGCCGGCACCGGCAGCTACAGGTGCAAAGAGGGCAGCGTGTTCATCATGTCCACCGGCGCTGTCGTCGTCAGGAAGTTTGCGGAGCTGCTCGGCCTGCCCTACGGCACCGACGCCTTCCCCGGCGGAGCCTACGCCGTCTACCGCAGCACCGAGCCGGGCAAGCTGCTCGAGGAAGCCCTCCTCAAGTTCTGCGCCGAGCGCACCGCCGCCGAGGTGGAGAAGGAGCTCAACGAGCACAAGATACCGTGCAGCCAGGTTCTGACCTTCCGGGACATGCTGACCAACGAGCAGTACATCGCCCGCGACTCCCTCACCACCACGCCCAGCACGCGCTGGGAGGACCCGGAGAACCCCGGCCAGCCGCTGCAGGTCAGGGTGCCCAATATCGTGCCGAGGACTAAGAACAACCCGCTGGAGATCTGGCGCACCGGCGTCGACTTCGGCTTCGACACCAGGGACGTCCTCTCCGACCTGGGCTACAGCGAGGAGGAGGTCCAGAGCTTCTTCGACGAGAAGATCTCCGTCTCCAGGCCGGACTTCTGCCCGCAGTACAAGCACCTGTGAACGTACCCGCAAACACGGCTCACCGGTAAAAAACCCGGATGCGGAGGACCCCCTCCGCATCCGGGCTTTCTATTTCTCCAGCTTGCGCGTCAGATGCCGCAGCATGGTCTGCTTGCTGTGAGGCTTGGCGTGCCCGGCTACGCACCAGTCGCAGTCCGTGGACTCCACCAGCGCTATCATGGCGCGGAGCTTAGGCTCGTTCATCACCCAGTCGTGCTGGTAGTCGCCGTATATGGCGTCGCCGAGGAACAGGACCTTTTCCTCAGGCACAAGGACGCACACGGCGTCAAAGGTGTGCGGCGAGTCGATATGGAAGATCTGCGCCGTCACGCCGCCCAGGTCGAGCGTCAGCGAGTCGGAAAATTCGATATCCGCGGCCTTGACCGTCACAGGGGCGCCCTCGGGGTATTCGGCGCCGTAGAAGGGGTCGCACATCATGTACTCGCGGTAGTTGGGCATGGTGGTCGACTTCACGATGTGCTCTTTCAGCTTGTCGTTGGTTCGCTTGTAGGCTATGCCCACGCCGGCGGCGGCGTGCAGGGCGAAGCTGTGGTCGCAGTGCCAGTGCGTCAGCACGGTGAAATCAGGCCGCTTTAGCCCGGCGCTGTCTATGCCCTCGTAGAAAAGCGCGAGGTGCCGCGCGGAGTATCCGGCGTCGACGGCCAGGGAGAACCTGTCGCCGCGCACGTGAGCGAGCAGCGGGTATTCGCGCTCCGGCTGCGGCGCGAGGTAGGAGATGCGTTCGGTAAGTTTTTCCAGTTCCATTGTTCACGCTTCCAGTGCCACGGCGCGCACCGGCGCGCCGTCGGCGTTTTTGTATTTCAGGGGCAGAGCCGCAAAATATAGGCGTCTGCCGCGCAGCGGCACGAGGCCGCAGAGATTCTCGACTATGACCTTCCCCGCGCGAAAGACGAGGAAGTGGTTGGCGTAAGTCTCGTCGTCCATGGGGTCTATGCCCATCGTGTCCACGCCTATGCCCTTGACGCCGAGGCTCAGCGCGCGCTCCACCGTCGCCGCGGCGAGGGTGGGGTAGCTGCCGAAGTATTCGCCGCCGCCCCAGAACCGCTCCCAGCCGGTGCTGACCAGCAGGAAGTCCGCGCCGGGGAAGGCGTCCAGCGCCTCGGGCGGGATCTTCCCGGCGTATTTCTCCGCGTCCAGCACCCAGGCGGAGCCGGTGAAGGCGTCCGCGCCCAGCTCGTCGAGCTGCGCCGCGCCGCGCAGCATGTGCGCCGGGGCATCCATGTGCGTGCCCACGTGGGAGAAAAGCTCCAGCCGCGTCTCCCGGAAGCCGTCGCGCTTGAACGTGCTGCCCTCGGCAAGCACGGGCTGCGGCGTCCCCGGCCAGACGGGCGTGTCCGGCGTTATGAGATGTGTGAGGTCATGTACTTTCATCGGCGCCCTCCGTTATTATCTCGTCGCGCAGCCGCCGGGGCAGACGGCGGAACGCCTCGTCGTAGGAGTGCGCGCACAGCGTGCGCAGCTCGTCCTCGGGCACGGCTCCGTCCAGGTAGACGCTTATCCAAAAGCGCTTGTCCGAGTAGAAGCCGGGGACTATGTCCGCGTGCTTTGCGCGCAGCGCGTCTGTCAATCGTGCGTCGCAGCGCAGCGTCACCAGAGGCCGGCCGGCGTGCCGGGCATAGCGCGCGTCGGGCGTGCAGGTTATCGCAAATATCCGCCCTCCGACGCGGTAGTGCAGAAAGCCCCACTCGGCCTTGTAGTCCGTCGTCGCGCCGGGGAAGCCCCTGAGGTACGCGTCGAGCCAGGGATAGCGGTTCACGAGAGCGCGGCGGCCCACTCCTTCTCGCGGAAGCCGACCAGCACCGCGCTGTCGGTGACGAGTATGGGGCGCTTGACAAGCATACCGTCGCTCGCGAGCAGGGAGACTATCTCGTCCTCGGACATGGAGTCCACCTTGCCGGACAGACCCATCGCGCGGTAGAGCTGGCCGCTGGTGTTGAAAAAGCGCTTCCACGGCAGACCGCTCTTGGCGTGCCACTCGCGCAGCTCATCGGCCGTGGGGTTCTCGGCCTTGATGTCGCGCTCAGTGAACGCAAGCCCCTGGGCGTTGAGCCAGCCGCGCGCCTTGCCGCAGGTGGAGCACTTGGGATAGCAGACAAAAAGCATGTTGATTCTCCTTCATATATTTATATACGCCCATAATAGCATCAACCCCGCCCCGCGTCAATCGCGGGACGGGGCAATTCGGCTCATGCTCAGCGGTGCCTGTGCCCCAGGCCGAGCAGCAGCCCTGCCGCGACAAAAAGCCCGTCGCTGTCCAAGACCGACTCTATAAAGTTTATCAGCAGCTCAAAGCCTCCGGAGCTGTCGGAAATAGCCCATCTGGCGGGCGCGAAGACTGCAAACGCTATGGCGATATACGCCGCCCAGACAAGCGCGAGAAAGGCGAAAAGCGTCCAGCAGCCACTCGGCCTCCACGCCGAACACCCTCGCAAGCGCCATCAGGCTCTTGGCGTCGGGCAGCCCGGAGCCTTTCTCCCAGCGTCCGACTGCCTGGCGGGTGATGCCCAGCTCCTGGGCGAGCCGTTCCTGCGACCAGCCGCGCCCGGCGCGGAGAGTTATGAGCTTTTCGGAAAACGTCATCAAAAGCCCCGCTTTTCCTCAATCAGCGTAACATAGGCGGGGCAAAAGGTAAAGGCAAAACTTGTTACGTGTCCTCTGAAAACGCGACGCGAGCCAGTTCCGTGTACTTCGGCGCGCCGTGACCCAACTCGGAGAGCATGAGGCTGGCGCCGTCCACGCGCTCGGTTATCGGCCGGTCGATGAGGCGCACGTCCTCGCCGAGCCGGGCTGTTATGCGCCGCGCGAGCGTGACGTGGGGCGTGAAGCGGCGGTTCTCCAGCTCGAAGCCGCGCTCGCGCAGCTCGCGCGTGAGCCGCTTCTGATACGCGGCGAGCGCCGGGCTGTCCGCGCTGCCCGCCCACCAGATGTCGCCGCCCTCGCGCTTGAAGCGCCCCGCGCGGTCTATGGTCAGCGTGAGGGCGCGGCCTTCGGCGGCCTCCATCGCCTCGACGGCCGGTTTGGCCCGACCAGGCTCCACCTCGCCCAGAAAAGCGAGCGTGAGGTGCAGATTCGTGTCCTGGGTGAAGCCGCCGCGGCCTGCGCACAGCTCGCGCAGGCGCTCCCTGGCCGCGAGCAGCGCCGAGAGCGTCTCCGGCGAGAAGTTCACCGCTATGAAAAGCCGCATGTCAGTTCACCTCGTAATGCCCGTCCCCGGCGAGGGGGACGTTGGCAAGTATGTCGTGCGCCGCGGCGAGGTAGTCGTCCGGGCGGCGGGTCTTGGCCAGCCGCTTGTACTCGCGCTCGCAGGGGGCGAACTGGAAGCGCAGGTAGCTCCACAGCTCCTTCATGCGCGGCACGGTGACGTTCTCGTTGCCGAAGTCGCGCGCACAGCCGTCGTATATAAGGTCGTGGAACTCCCGCAGCTCGGCGCGCGAGGCTCGGCCGCCGCCGGATATCTCCCTGGCCAGCGCGGGGTCGGCGATGAGGCCGCGCCCGAGCATGAGCGCGTGCGTGCCGGCAAAGCGCGCGGTTATGCGCTCCGCCGCCTCCGGCGTGAACACGTCGCCGTTATAGCAGAGCGGCACGGCCAGTCGCTCCGCCGCCGCGGCGTAGCCCTCCGGGCGCACGGGCAGCTTGTACATATCCCGGCGCACGCGGGCGTGCACGGTCAGCTCGCGGATGGGGAAGCGGGCGTAGATATCCAGCAGGCGGTCAAATTCCGCCGGGTCTTCCACGCCCAGGCGCGTCTTTACGGAGATGCGCTCCGGCGCTATGGCGGAGAACACGCTCTCAAAAAACGCCTCTAGCTCGTCGGGATAGGCCAGGAAGCCCGAGCCCTTGCCCTTGGCCGCCACGGTGCCGCTGGGGCAGCCGAGGTTGAAGTTGACCTCGCCGTAGCCCATGTCGAGGAGCGACTGCGCCGCCCAGATGAAGTCGCCGGCGCTGCGGCAGAGCAGCTGCGGCACCAGCGTGAGGCCCGGATTGTTGGCCGGCAGCAGCTCGCGCCGGACGCGCGGCGGCATCACGTGCTCGCGCGTGGGCGAGAAGAACGGCGCGAAGTACCTGTCCACGCCGCCGAATACGCGTGCGTGGGCGCGCCTGAAGGCCGCGCCGGTGACGCCCTCCATCGGAGCGCAGTAGAGCAGAGGTTTTGACAGGGTGACCGCCCCCAAACAGTTGTGTGTTCCTCCGTCACATGCCGAACCTGGCGGTTATCCTCGCGCCGGTGCCGGAGTTTGCAAAGGTTAGGTTGCCGTCGTGACGGCGGCAGAGTATGTCGCATATGTTCAGACCCAGACCCAGGTGGCTCGAGTCGCTCTCCCTGCCCTTGTAGAAGGGGTTCGCGGCCTTGGCCAGAGCCTCGGGCGCAAAGCCCGGGCCGTCGTCCGACACCGAGACGGCGAGGACGTCGCCCTCCGTCCAGAGCGAGAGCGTGACGCGGCTCCTCGCGTAGCGCGAGGCGTTGGACAGTATGTTGTCGCAGACCTGCATGACCGCCTCTATGTCCACGTGCAGCTGCGGCGCGAGGTTGTTGGTGATGACGCCGACCTTTTTGCCGGCGCATATGATGCGCGCCGAGTCGCCCAGCGAGCGGGCAAGCTCCGCGGAGTCTATCCAGTCGCGGTGGATCTCCGTGTCCTCCAGCCGCTGCAGGCGCGCCATTGCGTCCACGTAGTTCTCCAGCCTGGCAATGTGGCTGCGCATGACGCGGATCTCCTCCTCGGCCTCCTCGCGGGTGACGCCGCCGCTGGGGATGCTGTCGGCGAGGATGTCCGCGTGACCCTTGAGCACGGTCAAAGGCGTGCGCAGATCGTGGGCAAAGGCGGCGTTGAGCCTGCGGCGCTCCTCCATCTGCGCCCACATCTCGCGCGAGTTGGCGTCGAGCGAGGCTCGCATCGTCTCAAACGAGTCCGTCAGTCGGCCGAGCTCGTCGTGGCGCTGAGCCTCTATCGTGAAGTTCAGGTCGCTGGCCGCGATGCGCGCGCTCGCGCGGTCGAGCGCCACTATCGGCCCGCGCAGCCGCCAGCGCCAAAAGAGCACGGCGCAGATTATCAGCGCGCCCAGATAGCAGACGGGCAGGGACAGCGCCTGCAATACGGTGACCGCCCGGTTCCAGAACGTGTCCGACGTGGAGTACGACGGCACGATGAAAAGCGAGTAGTTTTCGGAGTCGTCGCTCACGCCTATCTCTATGGTTCCCTCGCCGTAGGGTATGGCGCCGCGCTCGACTATGTTGCCTTCGGCGTCGTAGATGACGTAGACCTCCTCGGCGTCGGTGTTGACATATATGTTGTGCGAGCCGCCGTAGGGCACCTCTATGCGCTGGGAACGCTCCTGGTACTTGAAGTACAGGCTGACCCTGTACTCGTCCAGGAGATTTATGACCACGGCGCAGACAAAGGCGGCCAGGACGGCGGCAATGAGCACGTACCAGACAAAGGCCGTGCGCAATGACATATTTCTCCAACGACGCCGTGCCGTGGCGCGGCGCTGTCTTGCCCGTTCCCGGGCAAGACGAAGGCGGTTCCTTACTTCGCCCACTTGTAGCCAACTCCCCAGACGGTCTCGATATACTGCTTCTGTGCGCCTGCGGCGGCGAGCTTGGCCCGGATGCGGCGTATGTGCTCGGCTATGACGCCGCTGTCGCCCTCGCCGTCAAGCCCCCATATGGCCTCATACATGCGCTCACGGTCGAACACGAGACCCGGATTCTGCGAGAGGAACTCTATGATGTCGAACTCACGCCTGGCGAACTGTATGGCTTCGCCGTTATACGTGACGCTCCTGTCGGAGTAGTTTATGGCCAGCGCGCCGTCAAAGCGCACCTCGCTGGCGGTCATGTGCCGCTTTTCCCGGCGCAGGTGCGCGTCCACGCGCGCGGCCAGCTCGCTGGGGGAGAAGGGTTTGACGACGTAGTCGTCAGCTCCGGCGGCAAAGCCCCGGAGCTTATCGCTCTCCTCCACACGCGCCGTGAGGAAGATGATGGGGCAGGAGACGTGCTCGCGTATCAGGCGGCAGACCTCCAGCCCGTCTATGTCGGGCAGCCCCACGTCCAGCAGTATCAGGTCGGGCTTGGAGCCTGCGGCGCGCACGGCCTCCACGCCCGTGTATGCGCAGAGCACGTCGTACCCGCGCTCGCGGAAAAACCTGGCGAGCATGTCGGTTATGTCCCGCTCGTCGTCTGCTATCAGCAGCCTGTCAGCCATCGTGCCCGTCCCCCTGTTCTTTTTCGCCGGCAGAGGCGTCCTTCTGAGCGTGCCTGGCGCAGATGCGGCGGTATATCATGAGCCCGGCCACGCTTATAAGCAGGGTGACGGCTATGGCTATCGCCGCGAACATATAGTTTTTCATTCCCAGCGCGCCGCCGCCTATGGTGCTGGTGACGACCGAGGGTATACGCGCCACGGACGTGATAAACAGCCACGTCCACGGCCCCATGCCCGTGAGCGGGGCGAAGTAGGCCAGCAGGTCCTTGGGCGTCCCCGGTATGAACATCAGCAGGAACATAAGCGCGTCGCGCTTCTTCTCCGTGTTCAGGAAGCGCAGGTTCTCTATCTTCTCGATGGGGAAGAAGATTTCCACCGCCTTTATGCCGAAGCGGCGCACAAAAAAGTAGATAAGCATGCTGCCGGCGATCGTGCCCGCCATGCACAGCAGCGTACCCTCCACCGCGCCGAAGGCGTAGCCGGCGCCCATCTCTATGGGCTCGCCGGGGATGATCGCGACGACCACCTGCAATATCTGGATGCCCAGGAAGTACACGCGGCTCATGGCGCCGGCGCTGTCCACCCAGGCCCGGAACTTCTCCGGCTCCTGGATGTACTGTATCAGCGGCCGCCCTACGAACCAGGCTATCAGCAGCGTGAGTATGACAAAGACGGCGATGGAAGCGCCGGCGAGTATTTTCTTTGTGCGGTCAGACAGCTCTGACCTCCCCTGCTTGGCCATCGGAGGCTCCTTTCGTGAATAAATCCTCAGCGCCGGGCGCGTGAGAGATCGTCCCGGTGTATATCAGCTCCAGCTCCGGCAGCCGGGCAAAATCCGCCGGACGCATGAGCGAGGCGTTTTTGGGCAGCTCGACGACCCCGCACTTGCCCAGCACCTCTGCCACGAACTGCGAGCAGAAGTAGTGCTCGGCGCGCTCATGCGCGATATCCAGCTTGCACAGCGCGGCGCCGAGCAGGCTGTAGTGGTAGCGGCCGCGCTCGGCATACATGCCCTCCACGCGGCGGCGCACGGATTCAAACTTCTCCCGGCTGACCGGTATGCGGTACAGCGCGCAGCGCATGCGCGGGTGCCTGGACAGGTAGCTGCCCGCCATGTCCTCGCGGACTATGGGCGAGGGCAGGGGCAGGTGCGCTCTCTTGCGAGAGAAGCTGTAGAGAGACTCGGCGCCGCAGCCGAGCCCGAGCGAGACGTGAGTGTACTCGTCTCCGGTCACCGCGTGGATGAAACGGGAGTACACCGTGCCGCTGCGTGTTAACAATACATAAATATACCTCATGTTGGTCATCTCCCGCAACTAGAAATACTCTACGCCTTTCAACTTTCTATCTATGAAACTTTATTTTTTTCTTAACATGTGTAAAAGCTTGTAATCCCGCGGGAAAAGTGCTATCATATCTAGCATGTACCCTTAATGGTGCAATGTAGAAAAAAGTGGCGGCCGCCTCGGCAAAGCCACACAGTAGAGGAGGAGCAAAATGAAACTCAGGATTTCCGACCGCATGACCAAGCCCGACTTTCAGGGGGATTTCACTGCGCGCATACTTGCCGCCGCGGGTGATCCGTCCATAATATCCTTTGCCGGCGGCCTGCCTAACCCGGATTCCTTCCCCGTCAAGGAGATGGAAGCTGCCGTGACCAAGGTGCTGGAGCGGGACGGCGTGCGTGCCCTGCAGTACAGCAACACCGAGGGCTATATGCCCCTGCGCAAGTTTATTTCCGACCGCTACGCGAAGCAGGGTCTGGACTATGCTCCCGAAAACATAATTATTACCAACGGCTCTCAGCAGGCTCTGGACATGGTCTCCGCCTGCCTTATCGACCCGGGCGACGAGATCGTCGTCGAGAAGCCCAGCTACCTCGCCGCGCTGCAGACCTTCCACCTGTATTACCCGAAGGTACTCTCCGTCAAGCTCAACGACGACGGCATCGACTGCGATGAGCTCGAGAAGACCCTCAAAGAGCATGACCCCAAGTTCATATATGTTATACCCAATTTCCAGAACCCCACCGGCCTGACCTACACCCAGGCTGTCCGCGACCGCGCCGCCGCCATCCTCAAGGAGAGCGGCATCCCCGTCATCGAGGACAACCCCTACGGCGAGCTCCGCTTCCGCGGTGAGGGCGGCAAGACCTTCGCCGAGATGCTCGGCGAGCAGGTCTGCGAGATGGGCACCTTCTCCAAGATCGTCGCCCCCGGTATGCGTATCGGCTGGATAGCCTGCAAGAACCCCGAGCTCTATGCCAAGCTGCTGGCCTTCAAGTCCACCATGGACCTCCACACCAACATCTTCGGCCAGATGGTTCTCGCCGAGTACCTGCTGGACAACGACCTCGACGCGCAGATCGAGAAGATAAAGAAGATGTACGGCGAGAAGGCCGACAAGATGATGGAGTGCATGGCCAAGTACTTCCCCGAGGGTGTGACCTACACCAAGCCCGAGGGCGGCATGTTCATCTGGGCGACTATGCCCGAGGGTCTCGCGGCCGTCGACGTCATGGATTACGCCGCCAAGCGCGGAGTGGCAGTCTGCCCCGGCGACCCGTTCTACGAGGAAGACCGCAACGTCCGCACCATGCGTATCAACTACTCCAACAGCTCCGATGAGAACATCGAGAAGGGCATCAAGATCCTCGGCGACGCCCTCCGCGAGTTGCTTGCAAAGTAATTTTCTGACTTAAAAGCTGAGCCGGCAGGGGGAAGCCCTGCCGGCTTTTGCCTGCCCGGCCGCTTATGAGCCGGAGGCGGGCTCTCAATCCTGTAGGTGGTGTGATTTTGACGGTGTTAATCATTCTTGCCGCGGCCGTGTTGGCGTTTGTGCTGCTGACTTTTGCCGGCACGCTCATAGCGCTGCGGCACAACATGCGCCCCGGAGAGGCGATGGATCTGACGACCTCAAACCTGGACGGTACGCGCTTTGAAAAGTACGCGGAGCGCGTGGTGCGCGACGTGGAGGAGCTGCGCGCCCTGCCTTGGGAGGACGTCTGTATAAGCTCGTTCGACGGCCTGCGCCTGCACGGCCGGCTGATACGCGGCGAGGGCGACACCGTCATACTCGTGCACGGCTACCACTCCAGCGCGGAGAACGACTTTGCCGGCATAGCCCGGTGGTATGTGCGGCGCGGCTGCACGGTGCTGGCCGTAGACCAGCGCTCGCACGGGCGCAGCGAGGGCAGGAGCGTCACCTTCGGCTACCGCGAGCAGCGCGACGCCGTGGCCTGGGCGCAGTTTGCCGAGTACGAGCTGGGCAGCGAGCGGGTCTGGATGCACGGCGTGTCCATGGGCGCGGTCAGCGTGCTCCTGGCGCTGGAGGACGGCTACCCGGACTGCGTCAGGGGCGTCATCGCAGACTGCCCGTTCGACTCCCCCGTGGGGCTCTTTGCCTTCCACCTGCGCAAGCGCTTCCACCTGCCGCCGTTCCCCGTCGTGCCCATAGGCACCCTGGCCTGGGCGCTGATGATCGGCCCGGACTTCGTGAAGGACAGCTGCCACGCCGCCGCGGCCGAAAGCGCACTGCCGCTGCTGCTCTTTTCCGCCGGGGAGGACAAGACCGTCCCGCCCCGCTGTGCGGAGGCTGTGTGGGAGGCGCGGGGACGCCGGGACGTGTGGATACATATGCCCGGGGCGCACCACGCCCTGTGCTGGCAGGAGGACGCTGAGCAATACGCCTCGGCGCTGGAGAGCTTCCTCAGCTCCGAGCGCACGGCTCAGACCGCGGAGGAGGCCGGCGCCTGATAGACAAAGCCCCGGTTCAGTCGAGAGCCTGAACCGGGGCTTTGTCATATTCTCATCCACTTCTCCAGCTCGGCGTAGAAGCGGGCCAGATGCACGCCGTCGACCAGCGCGTGGTTGCAGAGCACCGTGACGGGCAGGTATCTGCGTCCGCCGCGCTCGAACCACTTGCCCCAGGTGATGCGCGGATTGCTGTCCGCAGGGCTGGGCGTGGGCTGCGCCAGGGCGGTGTAGCTCAGCCAGGGCAGGGAGGAGATGAACAGCAAATCAAGGCCGTCGTCCCCGTCGTCCAGGCTGCGCGCGCTCTTGGCGCGCTCCTGCTCGCGCTGGGCGTGGAGTATGTACTCCGGCAGCGGAGCCGAGGCGCTCAGCTCGCAGTAGCAGTACGTGCCGTCTTCCAGCGCCACGGTGTGGGAGGTGCGGCACTCGTCAAACTCCACTATGCCGCCGTCCTCTATGCGCTGGCGGAACTCCGGCACCGCGTTGGCCGCGCGGGTGACGCACCAGAGAAAGCTCAGGAAAAAGGGATAGCTGCGGGCCTTGACCTCCGCGAGGAAGTCGGTGACGTCCACTTCCACGGTGAGACCCATGTAGGGGTTGGCCATGGAGCGGAAGTAGTCGAAGTGAGAGCGGCGGGGGTAGCCGGCCATGTCCAGTTTGCGTTTCATAACAGTCACCTCACATGAGCGGAGCCAGGACGCGCAGTATGCTCTGTCCCAGGCGCACGTACCAGCGGCGGCGGCTGAGCATATCGCGGGTTATCTCCATGCATTTGGGCAGGGTCTCGAGGTAGGAGGCCTTCATGCCGGCGACGGCGCTGGACTTGTACATCCAGACCGCGCACTCGTGGTGCAGAAACAGGCTGCGGTAGTCGAGGTTGATGGTGCCGCAGATGCCGTAGTCGTCGTCGCACACAAAGGTCTTGGAGTGTATGAAGCCGGGCGTGTACTCGTAGACGCGCACACCCGCGCGTATCAGCGGCGCATAGTAGCTGCGCGTGACCAGGTGGACATACCACTTGTCCGGCACGTGCGGGGTGATTATCCGCACGTCCACGCCGCACTTGGCGGCGCTCGCCAGGGCGTTCATTATCTCATTGTCCACGACCAGATAGGGCGTGCAGATGTAGACGTATTTCTTCGCGCGGGAGATCATGTTGATGTACGTGCGCTCGCCCACGGGCTCGTCATCGGCGGGGGAGTCGCAGTAGGGCTGGACAAAGCCGTCGTCGGCTATGCCATCCAGCGCCCCGGGAGCGGGGCGGAAGGCCACCAGGTCGTCGTCCTCATGGCTGATGTAGTCCCACATGGAGAGGAACATCAGCGCGAAGGAGTAGGCCGCGCGGCCTCTTATGCGCACGGCGCAGTCCAGCCAGTGGCCGAAGCGCTCGCGCTCGTTTATGTACTCGTCGGCGAGGTTTATGCCGCCGGTGAAGGCGGTCACGCCGTCCACGACGCATATCTTGCGGTGGTCGCGGTTGTTGAGCGTGCCGGTGGGCACGGGCTGGAAGCGGTGGAAGGTGCAGCAGCGTATGCCCAGCTCCTCCATGCGCTGAGGGTAGTCGCGCGGCAGACGCATGATGCAGGAGAGGTCATCGTATATCAGCCTGACGTCCACTCCGGCAGACGCCTTGCGCTTGAGCACGTCCAATATCGAGTCCCACATCTTGCCCGGCTCGATTATGAAATACTCCATGAAGATGTAGCGCTCGGCCTTCTCCAGCTCCTCCAGCAGGGCGGGGAAAAAGTCCTCGCCTATGGGGTAGTAGGTCGTCTCCGTCTGCGTGAAGACAGGGGACGCCGCGCTCCTTTCCAGGTAGGCCGACTGCAAAACGGCGTCCTCGCTGCCCAGCTTGGAGGCCGCGTGCTGCTCCACATACGGCGCCATCGCGCTCCTGTAGCGCAGGAGCATGCCGCTTATGCGCTCCAGCTTGCGCTCCGGTATGCGCTTCTTGCCAAAGAGTATGTACAGCGGTATGCCGAATACGGGCAGGAAGACTATCGGCAGTATCCACGCTATCTTGAAGGCCGAGGAGCCCTCCTGGTTGATTATGTACAGAACGGTGATTACGGAGAGGACCGTGAATACCGTCTGCACCTGGGCGTAGGTGTCGTTGAAATAGTACAGCGTCACAACAAGCACGCCGACCTGAAGTATTATGAATAATATCCCGAACGACAGCCGCGAAAACAGGATTTTCAACAGCTTTTTCACGTGACTCACACCTTTTTGCCCCAATTATTCACGCCCGGGCGATAAGGCGCGAACTGTGCCGGATCGTTGGGCGTTTAAATATTATAGCAGATATTATACACGTTGTCGAGAGCGCGCACTTGCACAAAGGCGCGGGATATGTAATAATATAAATACGCGGCGTGGGAGAGAGCGCGCGGCGAATCTTAGGAGGCAATCAACTATGGATTACATGAGTGAATACAAGAGCAAGCTGCGCACGCCCGAGCAGGCCGCCGCCGTGGTCAAGAGCGGCGACTGGGTCGATTACGGCACCGGCGTGGCCTTCCCTAAACTGTGCGATGCGGCTCTGGCCAAGCGCCGCGACGAGCTCAAGGACGTGAAGATCCGCGGTATGCTCTGCTACGGTCCCATCGAGGCCGTGGAGTGCGACCCCGCTCAGGAGCACTTCACCTACAACTCCTGGCATCTCACGGGCTATGAGCGCAAGCTGGCCGACAAGGGCCTTTGCTACTACGTCCCCATGCTCTACCGCAATCTCCGCTGGTTCTACGACACCTTCCTGCACATAAACGTGGCCTTTATCGGCGCCGCGCCGATGGACAAGCACGGCTACTTCAACCTCTCCATCGCCACGGGCAACTCCCGCGCCTACATAGACAACGCGGACATCGTGGTCATAGAGGTGCTCGAGGGTCTGCCCCACGCCATGGGCGGCCAGGAGGAGAGCGTGCACATCTCCGAGGTCGACTTCGTGGTCGAGGGCGAGCACGGCCCGGCCATCCAGCTGCCCAGCCGCGAGCCGAGCGAGATCGACAAGCGCATAGCAGCCAACGTCATCCCCTACCTCTGCGACGGCGCGACGATACAGCTCGGCATAGGCGGCGTGCCCGACGCCCTGGGCGCGATGATAGCCGAGAGCGACCTGAAAGACCTCGGTATGCACACCGAGTTCGCCACCGACGCGTTCTACAAGCTCTTTGCGGCCGGCAAGATAACCAACAGATGCAAGACCCGCGACCGCAACAAGGCCGTGTTCGGCATCGGCGCCGGCACCCAGGCGCTGTACGACTGGATAGACTGGAACCCCGGCGTCGCGGCCTACCCGATAAGCTACGTCAACGACGTCAACGTTGTGGCGAGCATAGACAACTTCATCTCGCTCAACTCCTGCGTGGGCATCGACCTCTACGGCCAGGTCAGCTCCGAGAGCAGCGGCACCCGCCAGATAAGCGGCACGGGCGGCCAGGTCGACTTCCTGACCGGCGCGGCCAAGAGCAAGGGCGGCAAGGCCTTCATCTGCATGTCCAGCACCTTCACGGCCAAGGACGGCACGGTCAAGAGCCGCATAGTCCCGCACTTCGGCGGCGACATAGTCACCAGCCCGCGCAGCCAGGCCTACTACGTGGCCACCGAGAACGGCGTGGTCAACCTCGCCGGAGCCAGCACCTGGGAGCGCGCCGAGCGCATAATCTCCCTGGCCGCCCCCGAGCACCGCGACGAGCTGATCAAAGCCGCCGAGGCGCAGAAGATTTGGAGAAGAAGCAACAAGGTGTGATACCCCCCCTCCCGCCCGCCACCCCGGGCGGGATTTTTTTCGCACAAAATTGACCCCAGAGCCTCTCCCGGCGTTATATATGCGAGGAGGCGATGAGTATGCCCAAGACAAGCCGTCAGCCCGGCGAGGCCGAGCGCATAGTGAACGAATACGCCTCAGGCCTATTTGCGTTCTGCCTGGTCATGCTCGCGAACAGGGCGGAGGCGGAGGACGCAGTTCAGGACACGCTGCTGCGCTATATACTCAGCGCGCCGGAGTTCGAGAGCGCGCGCAGCGAGCGCGCCTGGCTGTTCACCGTGGCGTCAAACCGCTGCCGGGACAGGCAGCGAGAGGCGAAGCGGCACCCGCGCGTCTCCCTTGACGAGCTTGCGGAGCTTGGCACGGAGAGCGAGGACTTGGGCGTGCTCGACGCGCTCATGGCGCTGCCGGAGAAGTACCGCGCGGTTCTCACGCTGCACTACGTCGAGGGCTACGGTACGGCGGAGATCGCCGGCATGATAGGCCGCACGCCCTCCGCTGTCAAGATGCGCCTGAAAAAAGGCCGCGAGCTGCTGGAAACCGAACTGGGAAAGGAGTGCGAATGATGGACAACATGGAGCGGCTGAAAAAGGCAATGGACAGCATAAAGCTGAGCGGCGAGGCAAGAGAGCGTATGCTCTCGAACCTCAAAACCGGTGCCGGGCTGAAGCCGAGGCGCAAAAAGCTGCGCGCAGACGTGCTCATAGCCGCCGCGGTGATAACCGCGCTGCTCGTCACAGGCGCGGGCGCGGCGTATGTGAGAGTGTTCAGGAACCCTGAGATCGTAGACAGCTGGGAGGATATGCGCACACCGCCGCCCGCCTACTCGGACAGCGAGCCCAACAGCTACTCGGCTATTATGGGTGTAGACGGCTATGTTCCGTCCACGGTGGAAGAAAAGGCGGCCACGCTGCGCGCAAAGGCCGACACCTGGGACACAGACGAGAAAATATACGGCTCAGTCAGCGGCAGCCACGAATGGACGGAGTTTGAGGTGCTTGTGGGCGACGGGGATGTGCTGGTGCGCGACGTCTATGCAACAGACGGCACTGCAAAGCGAGAGTACACGGCCGCAGACCCGGCACTGCTTCCTGAGCAGCTTGACAGCGGCGTCAGGATAGATTTTGCCCGGCTCGAAGGGACCTTTGACTGCGTGCCATACGCCAACCTCTACTACGCAGAGAGCGACGCTGACGGCTCGCTCAATGGCACCGTGTTTATAGCTCTTTACTCCGCGGGCGAAAATGGCGGCTGGGTGCAGGTCGATTGCACCACAATGTACACACGCGGTATGTCCGGCGGTGATTACATTCTTGCGGACACCTTTGACGACGTCTATACGTACACGAACGCAGCGGGGCTGGAGTTCATCATCACGGTCAACGGCGACTCGATAAACGCGAGCTGTACGACGGAGCACAGGGATGTCAGCGTGACCGCCGCCTACGTCACGACCGCCGACGTTGAGGCAGCACTGGAGTGTATTGCGGTGGGATGAGCACATACGCACAAGAATTGCGGTGCGGGGGAGAGATAAAACGGCACTTTTTTGTATTGACAGAAAATTAACCCATTTTAATCGCGTATGGACTTGCAATTAGTTCGCTTCTCGTTTAAAATAGAAACGGACATCGAGCAAAACGCACAATGCCATAACGTTGAAAAGTGAGGTTTTTGCAAATGCTGACTAATGAGTATCTCAAACGTGTGTATGATACGGTATTGACCCGCAACCCCGGAGAGAGCGAGTTCCACCAGGCGGTTCTGGAGGTTCTCGAGAGCCTCGAGTGCGTCGTCGAGAAGCACCCCGAATATGAGCAGAACGGCATAATTGAGCGTTTTGTCGAGCCCGAGCGTTTCATACAGTTTTCCGTCCCCTGGGTTGACGACAGCGGCAAGGTGCGCGTCAACCGCGGCTTCCGCGTGCAGTTCAACAGCGCCATCGGCCCCTACAAGGGCGGATTGCGCTTCCACCCCAGCGTGACCGCTTCGGTCATCAAGTTCCTCGGCTTTGAGCAGACGCTCAAGAACAGTCTGACCACGCTGCCGATGGGCGGCGGCAAGGGCGGCAGCGACTTTGACCCCAAGGGCAAGAGCGACGGCGAGGTCATGCGCTTCTGCCAGAGCTTCATGAACGAGCTGTACCGCCACATCGGCCAGTTCACCGACGTGCCCGCCGGCGACATCGGCGTGGGCGCGCGCGAGGTCGGCTACCTGTTCGGCCAGTACAAGCGCATCACGGGCACCTTCCAGGGCGGCACGATAACCGGCAAGGGCATCCCCTTCGGCGGCAGCCTCGCCCGCACCCAGGCGACCGGCTACGGCCTGTGCTACTTCGCGGAGGAAGCCCTCAGGTGCATGAAGAACGACAGCTTTGCCGGCAAGACCGTCGTGGTCTCCGGCAGCGGCAACGTGGCCACCTATGCGGCCGAGAAGGCCACGCAGCTGGGCGGCAAGGTCGTCGCCATGTGCGACTCCAACGGCTACATCTACGACGCCAACGGAGTTGACCTGAAGAAGATAATAGACATCAAGCAGCGCCGCCGCGCCCGCATCAAGGTGTACGCGGACGAGGTTCCCGGCAGCGAGTACCACGAGGGCTGCCACGGCATCTGGGGCGTCAAGTGCGACATCGCCCTGCCCTGCGCCACGCAGAACGAGATGGACCTCGAGGGCGCCAAGACGCTCATCGC
Source organism: uncultured Eubacteriales bacterium (assembly GCA_900543085.1). Classification (GTDB taxonomy): domain Bacteria; phylum Bacillota; class Clostridia; order Oscillospirales; family Oscillospiraceae; genus Scatomorpha; species Scatomorpha pullicola. Next base: position 23,414 of record UQQF01000017.1, read on the forward strand.
CAACGGCTGCATGGGCGTGTTCGAGGGCGCGAACATGCCGCTGACTCCGGACGCCATCGCGGCCGTGCAGGAGGCGGGACTGCTGTACAGCCCCGGCAAGGCTTCGAACGCCGGCGGCGTGGCCACCAGCGGCCTTGAGATGACCCAGAACTCCATGCGTCTGAGCTGGAGCTTCGAGGAAGTCGACGAGAAGCTGCAGGGCATCATGAAGAACATCTTCCACGCGGCCTACGACGCCTCCGTCGAGGTCGGCAAGCCCGGCGACCTGATGGTCGGCGCGAACGTGGCGGGCTTCCTCAAGGTCGCCAACGCCATGCTCGCCCAGGGCGTGGTGTGAGTTTGGCGGTGTAGGCCGTGCTGATAGTACCGTTCCTGATATATGGCGGCTTGCTGCTGCTTGCGCTGCTCTCGATCGTGCTGGCGATCGTGCACCGCTGCGGCAGGCTGAAAAAGGTCAGGCATTTCTACCTGGTGGGAGCGGTCACTATCGTCACGCTTGTGCTGACGATCTATGCTGCCGGGAGCATAAAGTACAGCAACGCACACTTCCCGCTGACACAGCCCAACACAACCTGGTCGACTGCGGACGGGTCTATAACGCTCGCGGTGTATGACCACAAGTCCGGCCTGTCAGACTGGTACGAGTACGACATGCGGATGCTCGTGGACGGCGAGTACATAGCCGTTTAGTTCCACACCTCCGGACACTGGGACGGCGAGCTGTCTATCAGTGCTGCGAGCCGCGGCACGAAGTCGAATACCATCGCCTCCGGTACGTGGCGCATGGCCGGCAGCGATACGCTGGTCCTGCGCGACGTCGACGGGCGAATAGTGCTCGAGCGCGAGGACAACTGAAAAACTGACCGCCCCGGTTCCAAACCGGGGCGGTTTTGCGTTTTCAGCGGCGGTACACTCCGCCGTGGGAACAGATATAGGTTTCGGCGTCCATGGCGAGCAGGCGCTTTAGCGAGCGCTGCGCGTCTGGCAGGGAGTAGGCGAACTCCGGGTTCGCCACGGCGGGGAGTGAGTTTTCCAGCACCATCGCGTCGCTGGTTATGACCGTGTCATGCTCCGGGAGGTAGAGCGAGATGTGCCCGGGCGTGTGTCCCGGCGTGCCCACGACGCGGCAGCCGCCGCAGATGTCCAGCAGATCGCCGCTCGCGAGCAGCACGTCAGGCTCGACGGGCTCAACGCATCGCAGCATCGCCATGAACGCCTCGCCCATGGGCTTTTGCCCGTCGGGCAGGCTGTCCTGCATTGCCTCGGCCTGCTGCAGTCTGAACGCCTTGCGCCGGCCGCTGACGTACTCGGCCTCCCCGACGCCGGCGTAGACGCGCACGTGCGGGTATTTGGCCTTGAGCGCGGCCAGGGCGCCCATGTGGTCGTGGTCGTGGTGAGTGACTATCACGGCGGCAAGAGCGTCCATACGGCCGCCGTGGGCGCTCACAGCGGCCTCTATGCGCGGCAGGAATCCGCTGTATCCGCAGTCGACCAGCACGTCGCCGCGCTTATCGCGCAGCAGCGTGAGGTATATGGCGTCGCCGCCCGCGCCGAAGTCAAAGTCTTTCTTGAGAGGTACGATTTCACCGTTCATGTGCGTGCTCCTGAAATGGTGTCCGCCGCGAGGGCGGAGAAGTAAAAATCCCGAATGCGTAAGCACTCGGGATTTTTGGTGGGGGCGGGTGGATTCGAACCACCGTAGGCATTGCCAGCAGATTTACAGTCTGTCCCCTTTGGCCACTCGGGAACACCCCCATATTCACTTGAGCCGGTCGGCCTTGGACAATCAGTGGAGCTGGTAGACGGACTCGAACCCCCGACCTGCTGATTACAAATCAGCTGCTCTACCGACTGAGCTATACCAGCGCGATCACCGGCGACGATTATAATAGCAAATCTCCGGCGATTTGTCAAGGGCATTTTTGATTTAAAGCGAAATAAATTTTGCGCGCGTATGCGCCGCCCCGCGGGGCGGCGCATACGCGCCGGTTTATGCCCAGACAAAGTTGTCCAGGCCGGCTCCAAGCTCAAAGTGATACTTGACTATGCCGAGGTCGGTCTGCACGTAAAATCCCCTCCCGGCCTTTGCGGACACGCGGTTTTCGGAGCAGGACAGGGTGAACTTCTGCTGGTTCATAGCTGTCGGCGCCAGCAGCGCGGCGTCCACCCCGCGCAGGAACCAGTCCGGCGTCTCCGAACCGGGGGCAATCACAGTTTCGCGCGGCTTGGACTTGTGCGGCTCCCCCTGGGTCTCGCCATAGCCCAGCGCTATTACCAGGCAGAGTTTCTCGTCCTTGCCCAGTTCAACGCTGGCCTTGGACTTGCTGTAGGTCATGGCTACCCAGCAGCTGTTGAGGCCGGCGGCCTGGGCGCTGAGCACAACCTGCTCACCGTAATAGCCGCACCGTTCCTCCAAACCCGGCGCTTTCCTGCCCGCCACTGTCACGTAGTTGCTGACGCCGGAGAACTTGCCGTAATGCGCCATGAAGCCGCTGAAAGCCGTGGGCTCATTCAATACGAGGTTCATGTGCAGCCCGCCCTCGGCGTTGCAGCGCTCTATGCAGCCGCGCAGCGCCTGCGCTGTCTCAGCGCCGATGGGCTTTGCGGTGTAAGCCCTCACGGCGTGCCTGTTTTCCATTGCCTTGAGCAAATCCATCGTGTCGTCTCTCCTCAAATTCAGGTTTCTGCGCCCGCCGCGTCACTCGTCGCCGCGCCTGTCCGGGGCGTTTTTCATTATCTCCTTCACGTCGGAAAAGAGAGTGAACAGGCTATCTATCTCCGAGGCCTCGGGGTCCAGGTAATAATAGATGCACGAGCCCTCTTTGCGCGACTTGACCATACCGGCGTCTTTAAGTATCTGCATGTGGTGCGAGACCGCCGGGCGGGACAGGTTCATCTTCTCGGCGAACTCTATCACACGGCCGCCGCCGCAACCCCCGCTGAGCATGGTGCACAGCAGCTGCTGCCTCGTCTCATCGCCGATGGCCGCCAGCACGCGGCGGCAGGCTTTGAACTCCCGCTCCAGCCGCATGATATCCTCCGTCGTGTTTTTCAAGCGCGCACCTCCTGTCCAAGCGTTTAAACGCATTTTACCACACTTCCGACCGCTGTGCGCATCCGTAAAGAAAATCGAGACGGAGTGCGCCCGGGCGCCGCCGGTGCGAATCTTTCGGCGCGCGCCAAACACCCCGGAACCGTAGTCCCGGGGTGTGTCAAAGGCGGTATTTATTTCACGCCGTACAGCAGTTCGCCGTAGGTGGGCATGGGCCACATGTCGTCGGGGGTGAGCGTCTCCATGTCGTCGCAGGCGGCGCGCAGCGCGCCCATGACGGGCAGCACGCGGTCGCGCAGGAAGAAGCTCTTGGCCTCGGTGTCGTGCATGGCGTCGGCGGCCACGAGGGCGTCCTCCAGCTCGCCGGTGAGGGAGTAGGCGGCGTCCATGAGCTGGGTGAGCGAGCCGAGCGTAGAGCACTCGTACCTCGCGCGGCGCTCGGGCATAACGGCGCGCTGGGCTGCGGCCGCGGCGGCGAGCTGGGAGGCGAAGCGGCTGGCGGCCGGGAGTATCTCGCGCCTGGCCATGACCAGCGCGGTGCGGCCTTCTATGGTGACGCGCTTGCAGTACTCCTCCTGGAAGACCTCCTGCCTGGCGTGCAGCTCGCCCTCGGAGAAGACGCGGTGGCGGGTGAACAGCTCCACGTTCTCGGGGTCGGTCAGGTGCGGCAGCGCCTCGGGCGTGGAGCGCAGGTTGTGCAGGCCGCGGCGTGCGGCCTCGTCGACCCAGCTGGGGTCATAGCCGTTGCCGTTGAAGATTATGCGCCTGTGCTCGCGCACGACGCGGCGGATCAGCGCGTGCAGAGCCTGGTTGAAGTCCTCCGCGCCCTCCAGCTCGTCGGCGAACTGGCGCAGCTCCTCGGCCACGGCCGTGTTGATGGCGATGTTGGCGGAGGAGATGCTGGCGGAGGAGCCGGGCATACGGAACTCGAACTTCGCGCCGGTGTACGCGAAGGGGGAGGTGCGGTTGCGGTCGGTGGTGTCCTTGGGGAAGGGCGGCAGGGCGTGGACGCCGACCTTGAAAAGGGTCTTCTCGGCGGGGTCGACCGGGGTGTCGTTCTCGATGGCGTCCAGCACGGCGGTCAGCTCGTCGCCGAGGAACATGCTGATTATCGCCGGGGGAGCCTCGGCCGCGCCGAGACGGTGGTCGTTGCCGGCGCGCGCGACGGAGATGCGCAGCGCGTCCTGATAGTCGTCCGCGGCCTTTATGACGGCGCAGAGGAACAGCAGGAACTGGGCGTTCTCGCCCGGGGTCTCGCCGGGGTCGAAGACGTTGATGCCGGTGTTGGTGGCCATGGACCAGTTGTTGTGCTTGCCGGAGCCGTTGACGCCGTCAAAGGGCTTCTCGTGCAGCAGGCAGACCAGGCCGTGACGCTTGGCGGTCTTCTGCATGACGTCCATGACAAGCTGGTTGTGGTCGGCGGCGATGTTGGCCGTGTCGTAGACGCAGGCCAGCTCGTGCTGGGCGGGGGCGGCCTCGTTGTGCTCGGTCTTGGCGCAGACGCCGAGGCGCCACAGCTCCTCGTTTATCTCGCGCATGAACGCCGCCACGCGCGGCTTCACGGTGCCGAAGTAGTGGTCGTCCATCTCCTGACCCTTGGGGGGAGCCGCGCCGAAAAGCGTGCGGCCGGTGTAGATGAGGTCCTGCCTGCGCTCGTACATGTCGCGCTCGACGAGGAAGTACTCCTGCTCGGCGCCGACCATGGGGGAGACGGCGGTGACGTCGTCGTGGCCAAAGAGCTTGAGCACGCGCACGGCCTGCTTGCTGAGCGCCTCCATGCTGCGCAGCAGCGGCGTCTTCTGGTCAAGCGCTTCGCCGCCGTAGGAGCAGAAGGCGGTGGGTATATAGAGCACGCCGTCGCGGATAAAGGCGTAGCTGGTGGGGTCCCAGGCGGTGTAGCCGCGCGCCTCAAAGGTGGCGCGCAGTCCGCCGGAGGGGAAGCTGGACGCGTCCGGCTCGCCGTGGATAAGCTCCTTGCCGGAGAACTCCATCAGCACGCCGCCGTGGCCGTCGGGCTTGATGAAGCTGTCGTGCTTCTCGGCGGTGACGCCCGTCATGGGCTGGAACCAGTGCGTAAAGTGCGTCGCGCCCTTTTCGAGCGCCCAGTCGCGCATGGCCTGCGCGATGACCTCGGCGGTGTCGGGCTGGAGCCTGCGGCCGCCTTTCATAGTCCTGAGTACGGCCGCGTACGCCTCCGCCGGCAGCCGCTCGCGCATGACTGCGTCGGAGAATACCATCGTGCCGAATATCTCCTGTATCCCGGGCATTTGTGACCTACCTCTCTCTAAATATAATCGTACAAGCCTACAAAAACATTACCTCCGCAAGCTTATACTAAAATGCGATTTACGTCAAGGGGAATCTGGCTCGAAATGGCCTCGACGGCCATTTCGAGCCATTGGGGGTCCCCTGGCGCGCCGGAGGCGCGCCAATGGTGACCGGCGCTTCGTTCAGCGCACAACAAGAGCCGCCAGCCCCTTGGGCTGGCGGCTCTTGTTGCACGTTCACTGCGCGGGAGGTATTTTTTCCGAGGCGGAGCCCCGGAAAAAATGAGATTGGAATTTGTTCGCAGCGGAGCTGCGAATTCGGTGAAACCGGAGGTGGACCGACGCTCCGGGCACAGTCGCGCTTGCGGGGGTCGCGCGACGTGCATTGCCGGGGTTGGATGCGGTGGTTTAGGTGGGCTGGTTCAGCGCCGTTGGCGCTGCGCTGTGCGGCGTAGAGTTGAGGTGGGTGCGGTCTTTTGTGACGGTCTACGCTGGCGCGTTCGCGCGACGCGACTGGGGTGCGCTGTGCGCACGGGAGTTTAGCGGGTGGGTTTTATATATTCCTCTCTGGTGTTACTTTGTGTGTGTGTTTTAGGAGGTGGACCGACGCTTCGGGCACAGTCGCGCTTGCGGGGGACGCGCGACGTGCAATTCCGGGGTTGGGTGCGGTTGTTCGGGTGGGCAGGTTCAGCGCCGTTGGCGCTGCGCTGTGCGGTGGGGAGTTGAGGTGGGTGCGGTCTTTTTTTACGGTCTACGCTGGCGCTTGCGCGCGACGCGACGGGGGTTTAGGATTCTATATACTCATCTTCGGCGGTGATTTGGGCGCGTTTTAGGATTAGCTGGGCTTTTTTGATGTCGTTGTCCTCAAGCGCCTCGAGGGCGTCGGTTATGGAGTTAAAGAGCAGCAGATACATCTTTTCGTAGTCAGGCATTATGGCACCTCCGTGAATATATATTGAAGTCAATATGACGTCATTAGACACATAATACCACACTACGACCATAAAATAAAGTCAATTAGACGTTAAAGTGAGGTCGTAACAGTGGCAATTCGCAGCCTTACCATCCGAATAGACGACACCATGCTCGATAAACTCCACGTAGTTGCCGACTACGAGGGTCGCTCCGCCAACAGCCAAGTGTTGATCCTGATCCGCGACTGCATAAAACGCTACGAACAAGAACACGGCGAAATCCAAACCACCCGCTAAACCCCCAGGCGCACAGCGCCCGTCCGTCGCGCCGCGCGCACGCGCCAGCGCAGACCGTCACAAAAGACCGCACCCGCCAAACTCCCAGGCGCACAGCGCACCCCAGTCGCGCCGCGCGCACGCGCCAGCGTAGACCGTCACAAAAGACCGCACCCGCTAAACGCCCGTGCGCACAGCGCACCCCAGTCGCGCCGCGCGCAAGCGCCAGCGTAGACCGCCACAAAAGACCGCACCCGCTAAACACCCAGGCGCACAGCGCACCCCCGTCGCGTCGCGCGAACGCGCCAGCGAAGACCGTCACAAAAGACCCCACCCACCTCAACTCTACGCCGCACAGCGCAGCGCCAACGGCGCTGAACCTGCCCACCCGAACAACCGCACCCAACCCCGGCAATGCACGTCGCGCGACCCCCGCAAGCGCGACTGTGCCCGAAGCGTCGGTCCACCTCCGGTTTCACCGAATTCGCAGCTCCGCTGCGAACAAATTCCAATCTCATTTTTTCCGGGGCTCCGCCTCGGAAAAAATACCTCCCGCGCAGTGAACGTGCAACAAGAGCCGCCAGCCCAAGGGGCTGGCGGCTCTTGTTGTGCGCTGAACGAAGCGCCGGTCACCATTGGCGCGCCTCCGGCGCGCCAGGGGACCCCCAATGGCTCGAAATGGCCGTCGAGGCCATTTCGAGCCAGACGCAGTCACACCGTCTCGATGGAAACGAAGGTGAAGTTGGCGCCTTCGACGGCGGCCTTGAGCATATCGTCGGTGACGCTCTCGTTGCAGACGACGGTGGCGGTGCCGGCCTCGTGGCTGGCCTCGGCGCTCTCAACGCCCTCGAGGGCGGCGAGAGTCCTCTGGAGACGGCCGGAGCAGCCGCCGCAGTGCATACCTTCAACCTTCATGAGCTTCTTCATGATGTAAAGTCCTCCTTGAAACTGATGTTTTTTATATCCGGGCTCGGGTGAATCACTCGATGCCGAGGAAAACGTAACCTGCCTTGGCGACGGCGGCCTTGATGGCCTCCTCGTCCGTGCCGGGCTTCATGCTGACCACCGCGGTGCCGGCCTTGGCGTCGGCCTTGACGCTCGCGACGCCTTCAACGCCGCCGAGGGCGGTGGTGACGGCCTTCTCGCAGTGCTCGCACATCATGCCCTCTATCTTGACGGTCTTGGTGACGGTCTCGCCGGCGGGGCACTCGCACGCGGCGTTGTCGCCCACGAAGCCCTGCGGGACGTAGCCGGCCTTGGTGACGGCCGCGTTCATGGCCTCCTCGCTCGTGCCGGGCTGGAGTCGTATCACGGCGGTGCCGGCCTTGGCGTCGGCGGTGACGGCCTCGACGCCCTCAACGGCCTCCAGAGCGGTCTTGACGGCCTTCTCGCAGTGTTCGCACATCATGCCCTCTATCTTCATGGTCTTCTCGACCGTGCCGGTGACGGGGCAGGCAGCGACGTTCTCGCCGAAGCCGACGAAGATGTAGCCGGCCTTGGTGACCGCGTCCTTGAGCGCCTGCTCGCTGGTCTCGGGGCTCATCTGGAACTTGGCGATGCCCTTCTCGGCGTTGGCGGTGACGCCCTCAACGCCCTCGACGGCCTCGAGAGCCTCCGTGACGGTCTTCTCGCAGTGAGAGCACATCATGCCGTCTATGCGCATGGTGACGTCTATGAGCTCCTCGTCCTCGGCGGGAGCCTCGGCGCGCTGCTTGTGCTTGCGCGGCTTGTCCTTGCTGGCGTCGTACATCTTGAACAGGTTCAGACGCAGGGCGTTGGTGACGACGCAGAAGGAGCTGAGGCTCATCGCGGCGGCGCCGAGCATCGGGTTGAGCGTGATGCCTGCCCAGACGAAGCAGCCGGCGGCGATGGGGATGCCGATGGAGTTGTAGAAGAAGGCCCAGAACAGGTTCTGGTGTATGTTGCGCAGCGTGGCGCGGGACATGCGGATGGCGGCGGGGACGTCGGAAAGCTGGCTCTTCATGAGCACGACGTCGGCGGCGTCGATGGCGACGTCGGTACCGGCTCCGATGGCGATGCCGATGTCGGCGCGGGTCAGGGCGGGGGCGTCGTTGATGCCGTCGCCGACCATGGCGACCTTGCCCTGCTTCATGAGCTTGCGGATGACGCTCTCCTTGCCGTCGGGCAGGACGCCGGCGATGACCTCGTCCACGCCCGCCTGGGCGCCGATGGCCTTCGCGGTGCGCTCGTTGTCGCCGGTGAGCATGACGACGCGGATGCCCATGTTGCGCAGCTCGCCAACGGCGCGCGGGCTGTCCTCCTTGATGACGTCGGCCACGGCGATGATGCCGGCGAGCTTGCCGCCCTCGGCAAAGTACAGCGGGGTCTTGCCCTGCTCGGCGAGGGCTTCGGCCTTCTCGCGCATGTCGTCGGTGACGGTGGCCTTGGTGACGATGAACTTGTGGTTGCCGGTGGCCAGCTCTTTGCCTTCCATGGTGGCGATGACGCCGTTGCCGGGCAGAGCCTCGAAGGAGCTGACCTCGGGAGCCTTCATGTTAAGCTCCTCGCCGCGCTGCATGATGGCGCGGGCCAGCGGATGCTCGCTCTTCTGCTCGAGCGCGAGGGCGAGGCGCATGAGGTCTTCCTCGCTGACGCCCTCGGCGGGGAGGATGTCGGTGACCTTGGGCTCGCCGGAGGTGATGGTGCCGGTCTTATCCAGGGCTACGATGTCCATCTTGCCGGCCTCCTCGAGGGAAGCGGCGGTCTTGAACAGGATGCCGTTCTTGGCGCCCATGCCGTTGCCGACCATGATGGCGACCGGGGTCGCGAGGCCGAGCGCGCAGGGGCAGCTGATGACCAGGACGGAGATGCCGCGCGCGAGGGCGTAGCCGAAGGTCTGGCCTATGAGCAGCCACACTATGATGGTGACTATGGCGATGGAGATGACGGCGGGGACGAAGATGCCGGAGACCTTGTCGGCGACCTTGGCGATGGGCGCCTTGGTCGCGGCGGCGTCGGAGACCATCTGGATGATCTGGCTGAGGGTGGTGTCCTCGCCGACGCGGGTGGCCTGGCACTTGATAAAGCCGCTCTGGTTGAGCGTGGCGGCGCTGACGCTGTCGCCCTCGGCCTTGTCGACCGGGATGCTCTCGCCGGTGAGCGCGCTCTCGTTGACGGCGCTGTGGCCTTCGAGCACGATGCCGTCGACGGGGATGTTCTCGCCCGGGCGGACAACGAAGATGTCGCCCTTCTGCACTTCCTCGATGCCCACGGTGACCTCCTGGCCGTCGCGGAGTATCGTGGCGGTCTTGGGGGCGAGCTTCATGAGGCTCTTGAGCGCGTCGGTGGTCTTGCCCTTGCTGCGCGCTTCGAGCATCTTGCCGACGGTGATGAGCGTGAGTATCATCGCGGCGGCCTCGAAGTAGAACTCCGTGTGCATGACGTGCATCTGATCCATCGGAGTCGGCTGGGTGGTCATCTCAAAGAGCGCGTAGCTGCTCCATACAAACGCGGCGGAGGAGCCGAGCGCGACCAGGGTGTCCATGTTGGGCGCCTTGTGCGCGAGGCTCTTGAAGCCGGAGATGAAGAACTTCTTGTTGATTATCATGATGATAACGGTCAGGTAGAGCTGGATAAGCGCCTGAGCCATATAGTTGGTCGCCAGGAACTCCGGCAGAGGCCAACCCCACATCATCGCGCCCATGGAGAAATACATGAGCACTATCAGGAAGCCTACGGACGAAATCAGGCGGCGCTTGAGCACCGGAGTCTCGTGATCCTCCAGCGCGGCCTCCGCCTCTGCCATGGAGCTGGCAGCGCTCTGCTGGCCGCCTGCGCCCTTCTCGCTGGCGCCGTAGCCGGCGTCCACGACCGCCTTGATTATGTCGGCGGGGGAAGCGGTGCCCTCGACGCCCATGGAATTGGTCAGCAGGCTGACCGAGCAGCTGGTCACGCCCGGTACAGCGTTCACGGCCTTCTCAACTCTGGCGCTGCAGGCCGCGCAGCTCATGCCTGTGACATTAAACTGCTTCATACGATACCTTTTACCTCCCTGTTGCGTTACCTCATCAACTTCTGCAAAGTCCTCAGCAGCTCGTCGATGGTTTCGTCGTTGCCTTCACGGATATCGTCGACGACACAGGTACGGATGTGGTCGCTCAGAAGCTCGCGGTTGAAGGCGTTCATCGCCGCCGTCACCGCCGCGGACTGCACCAGGATGTCCGGGCAATAGACGCCCTTCTCCACCATGCCGCGTATGCCGCGCACCTGACCCTCGATACGGTTGAGCCGGTGTATGAGCTTCTTGTACTCCTCCGGAGTGCGCTCCTTAGTCCTCTGGCAACAACTACATTGCTTTTTTTCTCCCATGATGTACTCCTTCCGAAAAAGTACCCATCCGGGGTATCTATCATATACCCCGGATGGGTATACTGTCAATACCCATCTCACACTTTAATTCGACGCTGTGAGTTTTTGACGCTTCACGTTCTGTCTGTGGAGCAAAGCTCCCCGTTTTCTGTATAATACACCGTTATTCCCTCGTTTGCAAGAGATTCCAGTGCATCCAGATTGAAGTGGTCGGATATGAATACGGCGGCAAGCTTGAGCGCGAGAGCGGCGCAACCGCCGTCGAAGGAGTAGGCGGCGAGCTCGGGGATGCAGGCGCGATCCAGCCCGTCGGCCGGGTCGAGGTAGGCCGAGCGGACAGTGCCGTCGTCGTAGACGTAATAGCCGCCCGAGTCCCCGCCTGCAAGGGGGTAGTCGTGAAGATAGGCGATGCTGACGGTGCCGGAGAACTGCAGGGTGGCTATGTTCGTCACGGTGGTGCCGTCGCGGTGAGAAAAGGTGAAGGAGTATTCAGCTCCTGTCTCACTGTCGAGACAGCGCATAAAACCGTCGTCGCTGATAATGGCTCCGCGGGTGTAGCCTGCGTCGGAGAGGGTGTCGGCGATGTAGTCGGCGATAAAGGCGTTCCTCATCCAGCACAGGCTCACGAAGCGTGTTACCGCGTTGGCCTCGGCGAAGGCGAGGTATTCGCCGGAGACGTTCAGCCGCACGGTGTTGCCTCCTAGCAGCTCCAGGCTCACGTGCTCTCCGTCGGAGGCGTAGGCGGCGACGGCCGAGAAGAACTCGCCCTGCGCGCCGTTCAGGCGCGGGTCGTATTCGGCCGCCTCTGCGTCGGTGGCGCTGTTGAACAGGGAGTAATACTGCTCATACAGCGCCGCGAGATAGTGATAGCGCGTACCGCTGCCCTCCAGCAGCTCGAGCGCGGCGTAGAGCGCCGCGTCAACGGTCACATCCTCGTTCGGGTGCGCGTTGATGTAGCGCAGGTTGTGGAACTCCTCGCTGTCCACGTCCGCGCTGAAAATCTCCAGCGCGTCGCCGGAGGCCTGGGAATAGAGCGAGCGCAGCTCGCGCCGCTCGTCCGTGGCGTCGGCTCCGCCGTAGCCGAGGTTGTAGTAGAAGGTGAAGTCCTCACCGGCGTTCATTTCGCCGCTCAGGACGGTTATCTCCTGAATCCCGGCTTCGGCGCCGACCAGAGAGTTCACCCCTATGGCCAGGGAGAGCGCGGCCACGGCTATCAGAGCTATGACCAGCACCACGCGGAGCTTCAGCCGGCCCTCCGGCAGCGGTATGTTTATGGTCTTGTCTACGGTGGGTCTGTCGTTGGAGACTGAGCGCTTTTTCATCTGCTACAACACCGAGATGAGTATGAACAGACCCAGCACAGCCAGCAGCACGCCCAGCGTGGCGACAAACGCCAGCACGCCCTTGCGGCACGCCTTGTAGTTGCGTATGTAGTTGTGCTTGCGGAAGATGCAGGCGGCGATAAGCCCGAAAATCGGCAGGAAGAAGGATAGTATCGCGTACCAGCGGCTTCCGGTGTCGTGGACGGGGCGGTCGAGTATGACCTCGCTGGTGGCGAGGTTGACATCTGCCTCCTCGGCGGGAGCTTCGGCGTTGACGCCGACGATGGACAGGGTCTTGAGCGGCACGTCGCGCTCGCGTATGGCCTTGTACTCGGCTATTTCCGCGGCGCTGCCGTAGACATAGTGCTCATGTCCGATGTTCACAAGCTCCGGCTCCTCGCCCTCGGCGTAGTTGTGCATGCCCGGGTCGTAGGTGTAGAGCACCTTGTTCTTTTCAAGCTGCGGGTCGGGCAGGGGGATGGCCGAGATCAGCGAGCGGGTGTAGGGGTGGAGCGGGTAGTTGAACAGCTCATCCGACGTGGCTATCTCGACTATGCGCCCCTTGTAGATGACGCCGATGCGGTCGGAGATGTAGCGCACTATCGAGAGGTCGTGCGCGATAAAGAGGTAGGTCGTGCCCTGCTCTGCCTGGAACTTGTTCATGAGGTTGAGTATCTGCGCGCGTATGGAGACGTCCAGCGCGGATATGGGCTCGTCCGCCACGACGAACTCCGGCTCCATGACCATGGCTCGCGCCAGACCCACGCGCTGGCGCTGTCCGCCGGAGAACTCGTGCGGATAGCGCGTCAGGTGCTCGGGCAGCAGGCCGACGGCCTCGATTATGTTCTCCACCTTGCGGACGCGGTCGGCCTCGTTTTCGTAGAGGTGGAAGTTGTACAGTCCCTCGGAGATGATGTAGTCCACCGTGGCGCGCTCGTTCAGCGAGGCGGCGGGGTCCTGGAACACCATCTGGATGTTGCGTATGACCTCGCGGTCCAGGCTGCGGGGTATCTTCCCGGAGATGCGCACGCCCTTGTAGAGTATTTCACCGGCCGAGCAGGTGTTGGCGCGGATGACGGCGCGGCCTATCGTGGTCTTGCCCGAGCCGGACTCGCCGACCAGGGAGAAGGTCTCGCCCTTGTACACGTCGAAGGACACGTCGCGCACGGCGCGTACCATGCTCTCGCCCTTGCCGAAGTTGATGTCTACGTGCTTGAGGGAGAGCAGGATCTCGCGGCCGTTTTCGTCCACCGGCCCGTGCTCGGGAAAATGGCTCGCGCTGGCGTCCAGCAGCTGTGCTTCTTTGTCTTTAGCCATGCGGAACCACCTCCTATATGTTGAATACTTTCATCAGAGTGCCGTGGATATCGTGGATAATCTCCGGCTTTTCCACCTTGGGTGCGCGCGGGTCGAGCAGCCAGGTCTTGGCGTAGTGCGTGTCCGAGACCTTGAACATCGGCGGCTCGCGCAGGGTGTCCACGCGCAGGCAGTATGGGTTGCGCGGTGCAAAGGCGTCGCCGACTATCTCGTTGTAGAGGCTCGGCGGCGTGCCGGCGATGGAGTAGAGCTTCATGCCCCTGTCCATGAGCTGGGGCAGCGAGCTCAAAAGCGCCCAGGTGTAGGGGTGGCGGGGGTCGTAATAGACCTCCTCCACGGTGCCCAGCTCGATTATCTGTCCGGCGTAGAGCACCGCCACGCGGTCGGCCACGTTGGCCACGACGCCGAGGTCGTGCGTGATGAACACGATGGTGTAGCCGAACTCCTTTTGCAAATCCTTGATGAGCTTTATTATCTGCGCCTGTATCGTAACGTCCAGGGCGGTGGTAGGCTCGTCGCAGATGAGTATCTTCGGCTGGCAGGAGAGCGCGATCGCTATGACTATGCGCTGGCGCATACCTCCGGAGTACTGGAAGGGGTAGTCGTCGAAGCGGTTTTCCGCGTTCGGGATGCCGACCTTCTTCATGAGGATGATCGCCCGCTTGCGCGCCTCCAGCTCGGAGACGTTCTGGTGCTTCATGATGACCGAGGTTATCTGCTTGCCTATGGTCATTATGGGGTTGAGGCTGGTCATCGGGTCCTGGAATATGGTGGCTATCTTCTGGCCGCGTATCTTGGTCCAGTCGCTGACGCAGTCGCTGCGCGCCAGGTTGAGCACCAGCGAGCCGTGCAGCTTGCCGTTTTCTTCGCCGAGGTACTTCACGCGGAAGACGGCGTTTTCAAAGATACGGTTGAGCGTCTCGTCGTCGCCGAGGTCGGCGCCGATGGTCATGGCCGTCTTTATCGCGTCGTACAGCTTGTGCTCCAGCTTCCGGCGGCCGTGGATGGGGTAGCGCCCGAGCGAGAGGCAGATCTCCTTGGCCAGAACCTTGTTGCGCTCCCGGGTCTCGGCGGATATTTCGCCGGCGCACTCGCGCGCGTAGCGCTCTTTGAGCTCCGACATGCGTCGGCCGTACTCGGCGTTATAGGCCGCGTCGGCCTTGGTCTTGGCCGCGTGCTCGCGTATCGAAGCCTTTTTGCGGCTCTCAAGCTGCTTGATCTGCGCGTCGTAATCCGCTATCTTGGCGGAGATCTCCTTGATCTTTGCCTTCTCCCTGGAGCGGTCGAGCGTCTGCTTGAGGTTTTGCGCCTGCGTGCGCCGGAAGGTCAGCTCCTTGTGCTCCGCGTCGAAGGCGGCGGCGTCGCTTCCGCTGAGCGTGAGCCGCTCCTTGTGGTCGCGCTCCAGCTCCTTGATTTCCCTGTAGGCAGCCGCGCCCAGCTCCAGCTTCGAGAGCTCGTTGAGCCTGGCCTCGGCCTTGGCTATCGCGCCCGCGCCGACGGCGAAGCACACATCGGTCAGCGAGTCGTCGTTGAAGATTATGTCCCCGCCGTCGATGAAGCCGTTGTTGTCCAGCATGCCGGCGAAGGCCTTGGTGAGCACGCTCTTGCCGCAGCCGCTCTCGCCGACGATGGCGATGGATTCG
>UQQF01000018.1 GCA_900543085.1 uncultured Eubacteriales bacterium
CGTCGAGCAGGTCGGTGAGGCTGATGGCCTTGCCGGTGCGCTTGCTCATGCGCACTACCTCGCCGTCGCGCAGGAGCTTCACAAGCTGCATGAGAACTATCTCCAGCCTGTGCCCGCCGTCCAGACCCAGCGCGTCCAGCGCGCCCTTGAGCCTGGCGACGTGGCCGTGGTGGTCGGCGCCCCAGACGTTTATGGCGCGGTCAAAGTGCCGCACGCCCAGCTTGTTGCGGTGGTAGGCGATGTCGGCGGCGAAGTAGGTGTATATGCCGTTGGCTCGGCGCAGCACGTCGTCCTTGAGGTCGAGCTTCTCTATGTCCTTCTCGCTCTTTCCGGCGGCGCGCAGCGCGTCGCCGAGTATGCGCGAGGTGTCCAGCCAGAGCGCGCCGTCCTTCTCATACGTGTGCCCCAGGCGCGTGAGCTCGTCCACCGTGTCCCTGACGTAGCCGGTCTCGTGCAGCGTGCTCTCGCGGAACCACTCGTCATAAGTGATGCCGTAGCGCTCGAGGTCAGCCTTCATCTTGGGCAGGTTGACGCTGAGCCCGAACTGCGCCATGGCCTCGTGCCGCTCGGCCTCGCTCCTGTCCAGCCAACCGTCGCCGAACTTCTCGCGGAAGGCCGCGGCGAGGTCTTTGATGTCGTCGCCGTGATAGCCGTCCTCGGGGAAGTCGACCGCGTCCTCGCCCAGGAGGAGCTGACGGTAGCGCGCGTCGATGCTGGTGGCGAATTTCTCTATCTGGTTGCCGGCGTCGTTGACGTAGAACTCGCGCCAGACGTCTGCGCCCGCGCGGGAGAGCACCTCGGCCAGCGTGTCGCCGAGCACGCCGCCGCGCGCGTTGCCCATGTGCATGGGACCGGTGGGGTTGGCGGAGACGAACTCGACCATGATCTTCTGCCCCTTCAGCGCGTCGCTGCGGCCGTAGTCCGCGCCCTCGCGCTGCACCGCGCCGAGCACGTCGCCGTACCAGGCCGGAGCCAGGCGGAAGTTTATGAATCCGGGACCGGCAGCCTCGGCGCTCGTGAACCAGCTGCCGTCCAGCTCGAGGTTGGCTACCAGCGCGTCGGCTATTTTCCGGGGAGCCATGCGCAGCGCCTTTGCGCCGGTCATGGCGTGGTTGGCGGCGAAGTCTCCGTTGGCCGAATCCTTGGGTATCTCCACCACGCCCGCGATCGGGGCTGCCTCGGACAGCTCGCCCTTTTCGGCCGCGCGGACCTGCGCGGCGGCGAGCAGCTCGCCGATCTGCCGCTTGGCGGCTTCAACAAGATTTGCCATTACTCAATTCCCTGCCTTGTTCCTTGACGTTGATTTTAAAGCGGTTGCGGCCGACTACCGCGTGGTCGAAATCCACGATGTAGTCTATTTCCAGCTCCCCGCCCCTCTCGCCGAGGGTGGAGCGTATGCTGTGCGTGTCCAGACCCATGGTCGTGGAGCCGTAAGGGGTGTCGTAGAGGAAGGTGTTTTTCGTGCCCTCCCGGAACACCATCTGACTGGTGAGCGTGCCCTCGCGCGAGAGTATGACCTCGCCGGGGGAGATGAGGAAGCTGGTGGTGGTGCCCTCCATCCCCGTGAGCTCGCTCTCGTCATAAGTGAGCTTCCCGTGACCGTCCTTGAAGCAGTACTTTCCGTCAGTCACAAGCTCCACGGCCTCGTCCGTGTCGTGCGCGGCGTATTGAATACCCGTGATGGAAATGATAACGTCTTTCATAACACGCTCCATACAATAAGAGTAGCGAGGTATTATACACCAAAGCGCGTAATATGTAAAGAGCCGGGGCGTCCCGGAGGCCGGAGCGACACATGAAAAACTGTAATGGCAGAGATAAATATTTTCTTAACAAGATTATCAAAAATTTAGCGTTAAGGTATTGACAATCGATTCCCGCAGTGCTATATTAAAGGCACAGAGAGGGAGACACCTCAAACAAGATTACCACACCGGAAAGGTGAAGCATAGAAGGCTGCAAGTCAGTCACAGGGTGCAAACCCGGAAAGGAGACTATCATGAAGACCGTTGACGGAATCGGCATCAACTACGAAATCACCGGAGCTCGCGAGGAGGAGGCCGCAGCAATGCTGGCTGAGGGTCTGGATGCGGTCAGCAAGCGCCGTAACGCCTACATCGACGACAATGTGGAAGTCGTCCTCAAGAGCGTGCGCGAGTACGGCGTCGACGTCAAGGCTGTACTGAGGCGCTGAACGGTTTTTCGTGTTAAAAGATTTTGCATAGCATAGCGAGCCCGGCGCGCAAGCGCCGGGCTTTGAGACTGTCAAAAAAGGCTCTCGACGGCCTTTTTTGACAATAAAGTCCCCCGGCCGCGAGCGGCCGATGGGGACCGGCGCTGCGCTTCGCGCCTCGGTTGTCCGCCAAAGGCGGACAATTCGACACTGCACTCCGCGAAATGTATTTTCGGCGACGTACACGCCGCCGCCGAAAATGATTGTAGTCCCTTTCGCGCCCATAGGGCGCGAAACTCTGCGAGGCTTTTGCGACAAGCTGCAAGCCCGGCGCGTAATGCGCCGGGCTTTTTTACGCCCTGCGCACGCGGCGGAACGCGGCGCTTAAAAAGGCAAAAGGTTGAAATGAGGGCGTCGAAGTGCTACAATACCGACAGCAAGGACTAGGGAGGCGTTGGTATGCCGCTTATTTCGGTCGTGGTGCCGTGCTATAATGAGGAGGAGGTTCTGCCGCAGCTCTATGCTGAGCTGGCGCGCGTCGCGAAGCTCATGGACTACGTGGACTTTGAGTTCTGCTTTGTTGACGACGGCTCGTCTGACGCGACGCCGGACATGCTCCGCACGCTGTCCAAGGACGACAAACGCGTGCGTTTTGCGTCGTTTTCGCGCAACTTCGGCAAGGAGGCCGCCATGCTGGCCGGGCTGCGCATGGCCAGGGGCGACTACACCGCCGTCATGGACGCGGACCTGCAGCACCCGCCCGAGATGCTCATAGAGATGTACGACGCCGTGAAGGACGGCGAGTACGACTGCGCCGCCGCCCGCCGCACGGACAGGGAGGGCGAGACGGCTGTGCGCTCGGGGGGCAGCAAGCTGTTTTCCAAGCTGATGAACGCGCTGAGCGAAACGGAGTACGTGCCGGGCGCTACGGACTACCGGCTCATGCGCCGCGGCATGGTGGAGGCCGTGCTCAGCCTGCCGGAATACAACCGCTTCACCAAGGGCATATTCTCCTGGGTGGGCTTCAAGACCAAGTGGATACCCTACGTGAGCCGTGACCGCGCCGCCGGAACCACCAAGTGGTCGTTCATGAAGCTGGTGCGCTACTCGATAGACGGCATGATGGCCTTTTCCACCAAGCCCCTGGCCATATCCAGCATCCTCGGCGTCATATCCTGCGCTATAGCCATCGTCGTGCTGCTGGTCACCGTGGTCAAGACGCTCATCTTCGGCAACCCCGTCGCGGGCTATCCGACGATAGTCAGCCTGATACTCCTGGTCGGCGGACTGCTGATGTTCTTTATAGGTATGCTGGGGCAGTACCTGGCCAAGACGTATATGGAGGCCAAGCACCGCCCGATATATATAATCCGCGAGACGGAGGAAGGGCTTAAATGACCAAAAAACAGCGAATAGCCTTCATAGCCGCCCTCGCGCTGGTGGCCGCGGCGTTTTTCTATCTCAACTGCATCACGCCGTTTTACGCCGACGACTACTCGTACATGTTCACCTATGCCGAGAACGCGCCCAAGGACAGGATAACCAACCTGTACGAGCTGTATCTCTCGCAGCTCAACCACTACAAAGTTATGAACGGCCGCGCTATCGTGCACACGCTGGTGCAGATCTTCCTCATACCGCAGAGCCGCGCGCTTTTCAACGTGTGCAACACCCTGGTGTTCATGGCTCTCGGCTTCGCCGTGTATTTCGCGGCCTACGGCACCTTCCGGCGCTTCAGGCCGCTGAGCCTGTTCGCCGTGTACGCGCTCGTATGGCTGACCCTGCCGGGCTTCGGGCAGAGCTGCCTGTGGCTGACCGGCTCCGTAAACTATATGTGGACGGCCTTCGCCGCGCTGTGCTTCCTGCTGCCCTACCGCTCGGACTCCGACGGCGCTTCGCGCAAGTGGCTGCGCGTGATAGGTATGCCGTTCCTGGGGCTGCTGGCCGGCTGGTCGGGCGAGAACGCCTGCATCGCCGCGGCGGTCGGCCTGGTGCTGCTGCTTGTGCGCCGCGCCATACTGCGCAGGCCGTTCAGGCTGTGGATGCTCACCGGCGCGCTGGGCTACCTCGCCGGGGCGGCGGCGCTGCTGCTGGCTCCCGCGCAGCAGGTGCGCGCCGAGGGCATGGGCGGCCTGGGCGGGCTGAGCACCTGGATAAGCCGCATCCCCTCCGTGACTTTGCACGCGCTTGAATACCTCTGGCTCCCGCTGCTGCTGGGCGTCGTGCTGCTGATAGTCAGCATCGTCCAGGCCCGCGGCAAGGGCTTCATGTACTGGCTGAGGAAGTACTCCGCCGCCATCTGCTGGCTGTGTGCCGCCGTCGTGAGCGCTTATTGCATGTGCGCCGCGCCGTATTTCCCGCTGCGCGCCTGGTGCTGCGCCGGAGTGCTCGCCGCCGCGACCGTGCTGAGCGTGTTCGCCGAGGTGGATAAGCCTCGGTCCGTGCCGCGCGCGCTGCCGGCCGTCGTGACCGCCGCAGCCTGCCTGGCCTGCGCCGCGACGTACTGCATGGGCGCGGCGGACATACTCGCCACCCGCGCGGACGTGCGTGCGCGCGACGCGAGCATACTCGAGCAAAAGTCCGCCGGAGCCACGGACGTCTACGCAGAGAGCGTGTCCGGCTCCTCCCGCTACAACTGCTTTGACCCGGAGGGCGACCTCGTGGACGACCCGGACAGCTGGCAGAACGGCGCGCTGGCGCTCTACTACGACGTGGAGCACGTCATACTCGCCCCCGACGGTGAGTGAAAACAAGTATAAAACCCCGCCTCCGGCCGTAAACTGGAGGCGGGGTGATTTTTTTGAAGGTACATTGGAAGACATTGACAGCGGCGCTGGCCATACCGCTGGCGGCGGGCGGGCTCTCTGCGCTGCTCTCGGGCGGCATGGATGTCTACGCTGAGCTGAACCGCCCGCCGCTCTCGCCGCCGGGCTGGCTTTTCCCCGTGGTGTGGACGCTGCTGTATCTTATGATGGGTCTGGCGAGCTGCCGCGTCTGCGTCCTGCGCTATCCCGTGCGCGAGCGGCGCGAAGCGCTGCGGCTCTATGCGCTGCAGCTGCTGGTCAACGCGCTCTGGCCGCCGCTCTTTTTCCGCTTCGGGCTGTACTGGGCGGCGGCCGTGTGGCTGGCCGTGCTCACGGCGCTCGTGGCCATGACGCTCGCGCGGTTCAGGCGCCTGGACGACCTGGCGGGGCTGCTGCTCTGGCCGTACCTGCTGTGGTGCTGCTTCGCGCTGTACCTGAACGCGGGCGTCGCGCTGCTGAACTGACGCTCCGCCCGGACGGGCATACTCGTCCGAGCCGGCTCATACACTCCCGTGAGGGGGTGCGCTATGGGCAAGCGTCTCATCGTGAATACGGCGCTTATGACGTCCGCGTCGCTGCTTATGCGGTGCATAGCCATGGGCTTCCAGGGCTATCTCTCCGGACGCATCGGCGCGGCCGGCATAGGCCTGTACCAGCTCGTGATGAGCGTGGAGCTGCTGGCGACGACCTTCGCCGTGAGCGGCATACGCTTCGCGGTGACGCGGCTGGTCAGCGAGGAGCTGGGACTCGGCCGCGCGGGAGGCGTGCACGGGGCCATGGTGCGCTCGGTGCTCTACGCGCTGTTCTTCGGCAGCGCGGCCATGCTGCTGCTGACCCGCTTCGCAGAGCCTATTGGCTTCCTCTGGATAGGCGACGCGCGCACGGTGCTCAGCCTGAGGATCCTGGCCTTCGGCCTGCCCTGCCTGTCGCTCTCGAGCGTGCTGAGCGGGTACTTCACCGCCTGCGGCCGCATCTGGAAGCCATCGCTGGTGCACCTTGTTGAGCAGTGCGCCGTGGTGGCGTTCGTGTCAACGTTCCTCGCCCGGGCGGACGCGCAGGACATAGAGCGCAGTTGTGCCGCCGTCTGCGCGGGCGTGACCGCCTCGGACATACTCTCCCTGGCGCTGATGCTCTGCTTTTACGTCCACGACCGCCGCAGGCACGGCTCGCACGAGGGAGCCAGCTTCGACCTCACCAGCCGTATGCTGTCGGTGGCTCTGCCGCTGGCGGTCAGCGCCTATGCGCGCAGCGCGCTGTCCACGCTCGAGCACCTGCTGGTGCCGCGCGGGTTCAGAAAGAGCGGACTGTCGGCGGACGCGGCGCTGGCCGGGTACGGCATCATCCAGGGCATGGCCATGCCGGTGCTGGGCTTCCCGTCCGTGCTGCTCTCGTCCCTAGCGGAGAACGTGATACCCGTGCTGACCGACGCCCAGGTGCGCGGTAAGCACGACAGAATACGCCGGGAGGTGCGCGTGCTGCTGACGATGAGCCTGGGCTTCTCGCTGATAGTGGCGGCGGCACTGTTCGTCTCGGCGGACTTCATAGGCGGAGCGCTGTTCTCCTCGACTGAGGCGGGGAAGTACATCCGCCTGCTCGCTCCGCTTGTCCCGGCGATGTACGTCGACATGGTCGTCGACGGCTGCCTCAAGGGACTGGGACAGCAGGTGTGGAGCATGGGAATCAACATCCTGGACGCGGGACTGGGCGTGCTGCTGGTGTATACCCTGCTGCCCGTCGGCGCGCTGGAAGCGTACATAGGCATAATCTACTTCAACGAGCTGCTGAACCTTATTCTCAGCGCCGCAAGGCTCCGCCGCGCGGTGCATCGGGAGCGCTGACACACGCCAAAACAGCGAACCGGCCGCGCATATGCGCGGCCGGTTCGCTTCAGTATGTCAGCTGCAGCACGGTGAGCCCCCTGCTGCGGGCGTAGCGTATGGTGTTCAGCGTCCCGCCCGAGCCGCCGTTGTACACCGCGACGAGGACGGAGGATCGGTCGACCATGTATCGGTTTCGCCTCTCCATGCAGCCCGGGGAATAGCTGTGCTCGAGCACGGTGCGCGTGTCGCACATGGAGAGCAGGCGCCTGTAGCGAGCCTGTGCGCGCTCAGGCCAGAACCTGTCCTGATCCAGACAGGGCACCGCCGCCTCCAGCGTGACGCCGCCGCGCTCTGCGCGCAGGGCGAGCACCGCCTCGGCGAAGTACATGTCGCAGCCGAGCGCCATTCCGCAGATAAAATGCCGCGCCCCGCTGTCGTAAAGCGAGTCGAGCACGTCGCGGATGCGGCGCTTGAGCGCCGTGCAGCGCCCGTCGCTCTCGTTGTAGCCCCAGGGCAGCTTGGCCGCCCTGTGCCCGCTGAAGCAGCAGGTCTGGATGGAGTCCGAGGTGTACATTGCAGTCACGCTCCAAAAAATACTTGTCCCGGCCGGGAACATTTTTGCTCCGGCGCTGTCTAATGCGCACGCGGTGCCGCTGCAAAAAAATTTTTTCGCAGCGCGGGAACATTTAGTCTGAATAACAGTCTAATGGCTCGCGTCCGTCACCGCAACAGTAATCCACATGGAAACAAGGAGAATGAAAAATGACCAAGAAGATCATCAGCCTGATCCTGGGCGCCACGCTGTGCCTCAGCCTGCTTGCCGCCTGCGGCACCCCTGCCGCCGACCCGACTGCTACTCCCAGCGCCATCCCGAGCGAGACCCCCAGCGAGGAACCCACCGCCACGCCTTCCGCCGACCCCAGCGAGGAGCCGAGCGAGGAGCCCTCTGCCGCTCCCACCGAGCAGCCCTCCGCCCCCAGCGTGCAGCCCTCCGCACCCAGCGAGCAGCCCTCCGCACCCAGCGAGCAGCCGGCTGAGACCCCGGCTCAGGGCGGAAGCGACCTGTCCGCCGGCTTCGTCAACGCCATAACCTCTGCCCGCAGCGAGCAGGAGAACACCGACCGCCCCATCATCGCCAAGGGCGGCGACGTCAACGATCTTTACTGGGACACCCTCGGCTTCGCCGCGGCTGACGTCAGCGACTATGCCTTCAGCCTGTCTCTGATGAATACCCAGGCCTACTGCGTCGGCGTGTTCAAGCCCGTCGACGGCAAGGCCGACGCCGTCTACAACGGCCTCAAGGCTTACATCGACCGCACCATCCAGAGCTTCACCAACTACCTGCCCGACCAGCTCGTGTACGCCGAGAACGCCAGGCTCGAGAAGCTCGCCGACGGCACTGTCGTTATCGTCATGTGCGAGAACCAGGATACCGTCTACGATACCATCGTGGCCGCTCTGTAAGGAACCGACATATAAAATAGGGAGAACCACAAAATGACCAAGAAGATTCTCAGCCTTGTACTTGGCGCGGCCATGTGCCTGAGCCTGCTTGCCGCCTGCGGCACTCCCGCGGCGGACCCGACCCCGACCCCGACCGAGCCGGCGCTGACCGGCGAGGAGCTGGCCGCGCACTACAAGGCGGCCATCGAGGGCGCCCGCAGCGACGAGGACAACCAGTACAACACTGTCGCCACCACCGACGAGGAGCTCGGCTCCATCGCCTGGGAGATGCTCGGCATGAGCGCCGACATGCTTGACGCCTACGCCGTCAGCATTTCCCTCATGAACGTCAGCGCATACTGCGTCGGAGTGTTCAAGCCCGTCGAGGGTCAGGAGGAGGCCGTCATGACCGCCCTCCAGACCTATCAGCAGAACATAGAGACCAGCTTTGAAAACTACCTGGCCGACCAGTACGAGATCGCCCAGAACGCCAAGCTCGAGCAGCTTGACGACGGCGCCATCGTCTTTGTGATGTGCGCCGATCAGGACACCGTCTACGACGCCATCGTGGCCGCCCTGTAAATCCAACCGTAAAAACCCCCGCCTCGCGCGGGGGTTTTTGCTTTTCAGCTCAGGCGCGAGCCGGTCACGGACAGCAGCCGCTCGGCGGCCTGGCGGACGGGGCGGTTCTCCTCGCGGACGAGCGCGGGGTCTTCGGCCAGGAGCGCCTGGGCAGCGGCCTGGGCGGTCTTCAGCACGTCCATGTCCGCGCCGAGGTCTGCGATGTGCAGCTCGGGCAGACCGTGCTGCCGTGCGCCGAAGAAATCTCCGGGACCGCGCAGGCGCAAATCCTCCTCCGCTATTTTAAACCCGTCGTGTATGTGCGTCAATGCGGCCAGCCGCTCGCGCGCGTCGGCGCCCTTGGCGTCGGAGACGAGGACGCAGTAGCTCTTGTGCCTGCCGCGCCCCACGCGGCCGCGCAGCTGGTGCAGCTGGCTGAGGCCGAAGCGCTCGGCGTTTTCTATTATCATCAGCGCGGCGTTCGGCACGTCCACGCCGACCTCTATGACGGTCGTGGAGACCAGCACGTCCACCTCTCCGGCGGCGAAGCGGGACATTATCTCGTCGCGCGGCTTGGCCTTCATCCTGCCGTGGATGCACTCTATGCGCAGCCCGGGCAGAGCCGCGCGCAGCTCCAGCGTGTGTTCCTCGGCGCTGACCAGATCCATGGGAACCTCGCTGTCGGCATCGATGGCGGGGCACACGACGAACACCTGTCTGCCCTCGCCGACCAGCTTGGCGATGAACGCGTTCAGACGACGGCGGTAGGAGCTGGTGACGGCAAAGGTGTCCACCCTCTGCCGCCCCGGCGGCAGCTCGTCTATCAGGGAGACGTCCAGGTCGCCGTAAATGATGAGCGCCAGCGTGCGCGGTATGGGCGTGGCGGACATGACCAGCACGTGCGCGCGCTCGCCCTTCCCGGCCAGGGCGCTGCGCTGAGCCACGCCGAAGCGGTGCTGCTCGTCCGTGACCACCAGGCCGAGGCGCCTGAACTCCACGCCCTCGCTTATGAGCGCGTGCGTACCCACGGCCAGCGCGGCCTCGCCGGAGGCGAGCGCGGCGAGCGTCTCGCGCTTGGCCTTCGCGCCCATGGAGCCGGTGAGCTTGACCACCTTCAGCCCGAAGGGAGCCAGGAAACCGCTGAGCGT
This sequence comes from uncultured Eubacteriales bacterium, assembly GCA_900543085.1. Classification (GTDB taxonomy): domain Bacteria; phylum Bacillota; class Clostridia; order Oscillospirales; family Oscillospiraceae; genus Scatomorpha; species Scatomorpha pullicola. The sequence goes on from UQQF01000018.1 coordinate 9,950, forward strand.
GGCAAAGTGCTGCTCCGCCAGCAGCTCCGTCGGAGCCATGAACGCGCTTTGCAGCCCGCTTCCGGCCGCCAGCCAGATGAGCGCGGCGGCGACCAGGGTCTTGCCGGAGCCGACGTCGCCCTGTATCAGCCGGTTCATCAGCCTGCCGGCGGTCATGTCCCCGGCGGCGTCGGCGATGGCACGCAGCTGCGCGCCGGTGGGCGTGAAGGGCAGCGTGGCGGTGAACTCGGCGATGTCGCGCGGCTGCACGGCTATGCCCGGCTGCACCTCGCCCTCGCCGCGCACCAGCGAGAGCGCGCAGACAAGCGTGAACAGCTCCTCAAACACCAGCCTCCTGCGCGAGAGCGAAAGCGCGCGCATGTCGGCGGGGAAGTGGATGTTCTCGTAGGCGTAGCGCGCGGTGCACAGCCGGTTTTCGCGCTCGACGCGCTCCGGCAGGGCGTTCGGGAAGGTCATGCCCGGCTCGCCGAGGACGCGGCGCACGGCCTGGGTCATATCCCTCTGGCTTATGCCGCCGGTGAGGCGGTACACCGGCATGATGCGCCCGGTGACGCGCCCCATCTCGGCCTCAGGCTCGAATATCGGGTTGGTGAAGGCAAAGGTGCGGCCCGTGACCTGCACCTTGCCGTAGAAGATGTACGTGTCCCCGCGGCGGAGCTTGTTCTTCATCCAGGCCTGGTTGAAGTAGGTGACGAGCATACTGCCAGAGGCGTCCGCTATGCGGAAGCGCAGTAGATCCATGCCCTTGCGTATGCGGCTCAGCTCCGGCTCGGTGGTTATCATGGCGCACACGCAGGCGGCCTCTCCCTCCATCAGTCTGGCTATGGGCAGGACCTTGCTCCTGTCCTCGTATGCCCTGGGGAAGTCGGACAGCAGGTCGCCCACGCAGCGCACGCCGAGCCGGGCAAAGGCCTTGCCCTTGGCCTCGCCTATGCCTTTTATATAGCGGATGTCGGTGTTCAGATTCAGCACGCAGGCACTTCCTCGCTGGATGTTTTCCGGCTCATGCAGGCCGGTGAGGTTGAACTAAAATGCAGCCCAACCGGCATACTGCACCGGTTGGGCGTATTTTTGACGTATTCACAGGTAATAAACGCCAGCGGCGCGGGCATACTATGCGCGGAGGCGATTGCAATGTCAAGACGCAAAAAGCGCAAAATGGACGATATCTCGCTCAATCCCGAATCGCGCGTCGCGGAGCTGTACGACCCTACCGGCATACGCAAGACCGAGGTCGCCGACCCGAGCCGGGCGGGAATGAGGGTGCTGGACAACTGCGCGGAGGAGCACCGGCAGTAGTCAGCGGCGCACGTACTCGACCGTGCGGTCGCCGTAGGCCTCAAAGGCGTCCGTGAGGCCGCCGGACACTATGATGCGCCCGTCGTCGGTGACAAGCACCATGTCAAAGTCCGTGCCGTAGGTCTCGTAGTAGCTCTTGGCGCCGCTCTCTCCGAGGACGTAGAGGGCGGTGCTGAGCGCGTCGGCCATGGTGCCGTCCTCGCAGACTATGGTCACGCTAAGCAGGTCGGTATCCGCCGGGCGGCCGGTGGAGGGGTCGATTATGTGCTGATAGGTAGTGCCGTTGCTGGCGACGAAGTAGCGCTGGTATCCGCCGGAGGTGACGACGGCCGTCTCGCCGACGGAGAGTATGCCGACGTAGCTGTTGGTGTTCTCGGGGTCCTGCACGGCGACGTTCCAGTTGCTGCCGTCGGGGCGAAGGCCGAGCGTCTGCACATTGCCGCCGAGGGAGATGATGGCGCTGGTCACGCCCGCGCCGGCCATCGCCTGAGCCGCGTACTTGGCCGCGCAGCCCTTGGCCACGCTGGCAAAGGAGAGCTCGGTGCCGGACGGGAGCGTGACAAGGCTCGTGTCCGCGTCGCTCATGCGGTTGATGCTGACCTTGTCAAAGCCCACGTTCGCCAGGAGCCCGGTTATCTCGCTGTCGCTGGGCACGCGGTACTGCGCGTCGATAAAGCCCCAGGCCTTGACCAGCGGGTACACGGTCAAGTCCAGCGCGCCGTTGGACTGCGTGTAAACCGTTCCGGCCACGGACAGCATCTCGGCTATCTGCCCCGTGACGCTGACGGGCGCGCCCTGGGAGTTGTTCAGGTTGTAGACGGCGGAGCCCTGACGCTCTGGGTCCAGCATAGCGTCCAGCGCGTTTATGACGGCTGTGGCGGCGTCAAGTCCGGCCTCGCCGTTGCTGCCGTAGGCGGTCAGGCTCATAACCGTATCCATGGCTACGACCTGAACGTCGTGCCGTTCTTCCTCGCCGCAGCCCGCAAGAGTGAGCGCCATGGCGAGCGCCAGAACGAGCGCGAGTGCGCGTTTATATCTCATAGGCCATGCCCCTTTTGTGTGTATGCTGAGCTACATTTTACCACGTTCGCCGCCCGTGTGCAAGGTCAACGCGCAAATGGCGGCGAGTATGGCAGCCTGGGCGCGAAAAATCCCCCGCCGGTGCAACCCGGCGGGGGGTTTCGTGCCTTTTCGGTTCAGCTTATTTCCGACACGTCTGTCAGCTCGGTGGAGCTCTCCGTCCATCCGTCGTCGAGCAGCGAGACGGCCGCGAGCGCGGTGTCGATGCTCGTCAGGGTGGGGATGCCGCGCTTGACCGCCTGGCGGTGCAGCTCCACATAGTCGCCCATCGTGTCGTCGTGCAGCGCGCCGGTGTAGATGACGAGGCCGATGTTCGCGCGCTCGAGCAGGCCGCCGATGTCGGCCGTGCGCGTCACCGCGCCTATGTCGAAGGCGTAGCGGCCGAGCGCCTTCACCACCGCTGCGGTGTCCGGCGTGGCGAAGATGTGCCGCCCGTCGGCGTCCAGCCTGGACACCAGCTCGCCTATCTCGCCGAGCTGGCGGTTCTCCACGCTCAGCAGCACGCCCATGCGCTTGTCGCCGTCGGCGGAGACGAACTTGAAGCCCGCCGCCGTAAGCCCCTTGTAAAGCGCCTCCTCGAAGGTGCGGCCTATGCCCAGCACCTCGCCGGTGGACTTCATCTCGGGGCCGAGCAGGCTGTTGGCGTTGGGCACCTTCTCAAAGCTGAACACGGGGACTTTTACGCCCACGTACTCCGGCTCGCGCGCGAGTCCGTCCGGATAGCCCATGCTCTCCAGCGTCTCGCCCATCATGACCCGGGTGGCCACGTCGGCCATGTGCAGGCCGCTTATCTTGCTCAGGTACGGCACCGTGCGGCTGGCGCGCGGGTTGACCTCTATGACGTACAGCTCGCCGCCGTACACCAGGTACTGAATGTTCACCAGCCCCTGCGTGCCGAGCGCCAGCGCCAGGGCGCGCGAGCACTCCAGCACGCGCGCGGTCATCGCGCCGTCGAGGCTGTACGGCGGGCAGACGGCTATGGAGTCGCCGGAGTGTATCCCCGCGCGCTCTATGTGCTCCATGATGCCGGGGACAAGCACCCGCTGCCCGTCGGAGATGACGTCGCACTCCAGCTCCGTGCCGGGCAGGTACTGGTCAATCAGCACGTTCGCGCCGTTGCCCGCGGTGATGATGACGTCCATATAGCGCCGCACCTCGGCCTCGTCGTGGGCTATGACCATGTTCTGCCCGCCTATGACGTAGCTGGGGCGCAAAAGCACCGGGTATCCCAGGTCGTCCGCCGTGGCGATGGCCTCGTCCAGCGAGTGCACCGCCGCGCCGCGCGGGCGCTTTATCTCAAGGCTCTCCAGCAGCGCGTCGAACTTCTCCCTGTCCTCGGCCAGGTCTATGCCCTCGGCGCTGGTACCGAGTATCCGCACGCCGTGGTCGACCAGGTACTGCGCCAGCGAGATGGCCGTCTGGCCGCCGAAGGCCACGACCACGCCGACGGGCTTCTCGACCGCTATCACGCCCATGACGTCCTCGGGGCAGAGCGGCTCGAAGTAGAGCCTTGAGGACGTGTCGTAGTCGGTGGAGACCGTCTCCGGGTTGTTGTTGATTATCACGACGTCGTAGCCCATGGCGCGCAGCGTGCTCACACAGTGGACGCTGGAGTAGTCGAACTCGATGCCCTGGCCTATGCGTATGGGACCCGAGCCGAGCACGACCACGGTGGGCTTATCGCCCGCGCGCTCGCGCGCGTCGCAGTGCTGTCCGCCGGGCACGGAGTAGAAGTACGGCGTCCTGGCCTCGAACTCCGCCGCGCAGGTGTCGACCATCTTGTAGCTGAGCGGCTCCGCCGGGGGAGGAGCCTGGCCGCTGAGCTTGGCTATCAGCGCCTCGGTGTAGCCGTATTTCCTGGCGAGCGCCACATTCTCGGCGGTCAGCCCCCGCGCAAGGCTCGCCTCCAGCTCGGCCATGTTCCTGAGCTTGTTTAGGAAGAAGCAGTCCACCTTCGTCAGGTCGTGCAGCTCGCCGACCGTGTAACCGGCCTTCAACGCCTCGAAAAGCGAAAATACGCGCATGTCGTCTATCTCGCGCAGGCGCACCTGCAGCGGCTTTTTGCTCCTGACTCGGCGGTTGAGGCTCTCCTCCTTGATGCCCGCGCCGCGTATCGCCTTCATCAGCGCGGCTTCAAAGGTGGGGGCGATGCTCATGACCTCGCCGGTGGCCTTCATCTGCGGGCCGAGCGAGCGGTCCGCGCCGTAGAACTTGTCAAAGGGCCAGCGCGGCAGCTTGCAGACCACGTAGTCCAGCGCCGGCTCGAAGCAGGCGTAGGTCTCGCCGGTGACCTCGTTTTTTATCTCGTCGAGCGTGTAGCCGAGCGCTATCTTGGCGCTGACCTTGGCTATCGGATAGCCCGTGGCCTTGCTCGCGAGGGCGGAGGAGCGGCTCACGCGGGGGTTGACCTCGATGACCGCGTACTCAAAGCTGTCGGGGTTCAGTGCAAACTGGCAGTTGCAGCCGCCCTCTATGCCCAGCTCGCCTATTATGCTCAGCGCCGCTGAGCGCAGCATCTGATACTCCTTGTCCGCGAGGGTCAGCGCGGGCGCCACGACTATGCTGTCGCCGGTGTGCACGCCCACGGGGTCGAAGTTCTCCATGGAGCAGATGGTGATGGCGCTGCCCGCGCTGTCGCGCATGACCTCGAACTCTATCTCCTTCCAGCCGAAGATGTAGCGCTCCACCAGCACCTGGTGTATGGGCGAGGCGTCAAGCCCGCGCTGAGCCACCGCCTCCATCTCGCGCTCGTTGTGCGCCACGCCGCCGCCGCTGCCTCCGAGGGTAAAGGCGGGGCGGATGATGACCGGATAGCCCACGGCGCGCGCGGCGTTCATCGCCTGGGCGAGGGTGTTGGCCGTGCGGGAGGGGATGGTCGGCTGGTCGATGGCCGCCATCGCGTCCTTGAATAGCTGCCTGTCCTCGCTCTTGAGTATGGCGTCTATGTTCGTGCCGATGAGCCGCACGCCGTGCTCGGCGAGGAAGCCGCTCTTGTGCAGCTCCATCGCTAGGTTCAGACCCGTCTGCCCGCCGAGACCGGCCAGCAGGCTGTCCGGCTTCTCCTTCTCGATTATCCGCTCCACCGTGCGTATGGTCAGCGGCTCTATATATACGGCGGTGGCCATGTCGGGGTCGGTCATGATGGTGGCGGGGTTGGAGTTTATCAGCACGGTCTCCACGCCCTCGGCCATCAGCGCGCGGCAGGCCTGCGTGCCCGCGTAGTCGAACTCCGCGGCCTGGCCTATGACTATGGGGCCGGAGCCGATGACCAGCACTTTCTTTATGGATGCGTCCTTAGGCATTGCGCTCACCTCCCAGCATGGCTATAAAGCGGTCGAACATGCCCTCGCTGTCGCGCGGGCCGCCGTGGGACTCGGGGTGGAACTGCACGGAGAAGGCGTTCAGCCCGGGGTAGTCCACGCCCTCTACCGAGCCGTCGTTGACGTTCACGAACCTCAGCACCCCCGGCGTGCCGGCCAGGGAACCCGCCTCGACGGCGTAGCCGTGGTTCTGGCTGGTGACGTAGACGCGGCCGGTCTGCAGGTCCCTTGCCGGCTGGTTGGCTCCGCGGTGGCCGAACTTCATCTTGCCGGTCTGCGCACCCTGAGCCAGCGCCATCATCTGGTGCCCCAGGCAGATGCCGAAGACGGGGATGCGCCCCATCATGGCCTTTATCTGCGCTATCTCGTACACGTTCTCGGCCGGGTCGCCGGGGCCGTTCGAGAGCATGACGCCGTCGTGTCCGGCGGCGAGTATCTCCTCCGCGGATGTGCCGTGCGGGTACACCGTCACGGTGCAGCCGCGCTTTATTAGGCAGTCGGCGATGGACTTCTTGTAGCCGTAGTCCATCAGCGCGACGGAAAACCTCGCGCCGGGGCAGGGGAGGCAGACCGGCGCGGCCACGCTGGCTCCGGCCACGACGCCCTGCACGGAGTAGGCGCGCACGCGCTCGAGCAGCTCCTCCGTGGGCTCGCCGTCGGTGACGGCGGCGTTCATGACGCCGTGCTCGCGGATGATCTGCGTGATGCATCGCGTGTCCACGCCGGAGATGCCCACGACGCCGTTTCCCTCCAGCAGCGCGCCGACGGTCTTCTCGCAGCGGAAGTTGGAGGGCAAGCCGCAGTATTCGCGCACTATCACGGCGGAGGCGTGAACTTTTTCGCTCTCGCAGTCGTCCATAGCTATGCCGTAGTTGCCCAGCTGCGGGAAGGTAAAGCAGATCATCTGCCCGGCGTAGCTCGGGTCGGTCAGGCTCTCGGCAGTGCCGGTCATGCCGGTGGTGAACACCAGCTCGCCGACGCGAGTACCCTTCGCGCCAAAGCCCTCGCCGGCGAAAACAGTGCCGTCGCTCAGCAGCAGATACGCCATATATCTCAGCTCCTCTCAGCCGCCCCGGGGGCGGCAATACAGAAAATTGCGAATAATTATGCGTAAATTGGCGTCAGTTACCCTCGGCCAACATACAGTCCCATATACGTAATATACGCCGAAATAGCACTGGAGTCAAGCGCCATTTGCACCGCCACAGCAGTTTCGTGGAGAAGGAGAGGAAGGTGGGAGAATGAATATACTTTCTTGTGATATTCACCCAGACGAAAAGTGTAATATTATTGACAATTGAGCTTCGATATGTTATTTTAACTGTGTTAACACACTTAATACAGTTAACACAGAGCGATGACGGACGCCGTGAACGGAAGGGGATGCGGCGCTCGCCGGAGCATGGTCGCCGCCGCCGGTAAAAACTTAAGAAAAGCTTAAACCAAGTTGACAGAGAATTTAAAACTCGTTCGTTATAATCGACAGTAAGCTACACTAAAGACAGGAGGAAGACGCATGGATACGATACGCGTGATCAACTACATTCTCGCGGTCATGTTCTTCATCTGCTATGCATATCAGGCGTTTTATATGCTTGTACCTTTCATCATCAAGCCCAAGCCGCACAAGGAAGCGAAGCTGCACCGCTTCGCCGTGCTCATTTCGGCACGAAATGAGCAAATGGTCATTGGAAACCTCATCGACAGTATCAACCGCCAGACCTATCCGGGCGAGCTGGTGACCACCTTCGTCGTGGCCGACAACTGCACAGACGAGACGGCGCGCATAGCTCGCGAGCACGGCGCCGTGGTGGTTGAGCGCTTCAACCAGGACGAGGTCGGCAAGGGCTACGCCCTCAACTTCCTGCTGCACAGGATAGAGGCCATGTACCCGGACAAGCCCTTCGACGCCTACATGGTCTTTGACGCCGACAACGTGCTCGAGCCGGACTACATAGAGCAGATGAACCGCACCTTCTCCGACGGCTATGAGGTCATCACCAGCTACCGCAACAGCAAGAACTTCGGCGACAACTGGATAAGCAGCGGCTATGCGCTGTGGTTCATGCGCGAGAGCGCGTGGCTCAACCGCCCGCGTATGCGCCTGGGCACCAGCTGCGCCATATCCGGCACCGGCTTCCTCTTTTCTCAGAAGGTGCTCGACGAGTGCGGAGGCTGGAACTTCTTCCTGCTGACCGAGGACATCCAGTTCACGGTCGACAACATCGTCAACAAGCGCAAGATAGGCTATTGCGCCGAAGCCATGCTCTACGACGAACAGCCCACCAAGTTCAAGCAGTCCTATAGGCAGCGCAAGCGCTGGGCTCGCGGATATGCGCAGGTGTTTGTCCGCTATGGCAAGGACATGGCCAGGAGCATGCTTCACGGCTCCTTCGCCGCCTACGACATGTGCATGAGCATACTTCCCGCGGCGATAGCGTCTATGGTCGGCATCATTGCCAACGTGGCCGCCCTAGTCGTGAGCATACTCACGCGCCAGGACACCATGACGATAATCTGGTCCGCCGTCGGCCTGCTCAACTGCCTGTACTTCTCGCTGCTGGGCATAGGCGCGCTGACGACTATCTCCGAGTGGAAGCGCATCTATGCGCCGACCTGGAAGAAGATAGTGTTCACGCTCACCTTCCCTCTGTTCATGTTCACGTTTATCCCCTGCACCGTGGCCGGCATCTGTGCCCGCGAGGTCACCTGGAAGCCCATCGAGCACACCCGCGCCGCCTCTCTTTCCGAGATACGCGAGGGCTCGCGCAAGACTGCGTAAAGTCCTTCACATCCCCCTTCACGATGCCGCCCCGATGGGGCGGCATTGTACCGCTCAGAGCAAAAAAATCCCCCGGAGCAAACGCTCCGGGGGATTTTTTCACCTGTACCATGCGAGGATTTCCGCGAGGTTTTCGGTGCTGACGCAGCTTGCGCCGTGCTGGGTCATCTCATAGGTGGCCTGCTCGGCGGCGTTCAGCTCGGGCTTGGCGGTGAGGCGTCCGGCTATCTCTCTGCACTTGACCTTCATGATCAGCTTCATGGGGCCTTTGAGCTTCGTGATGTCAAAGCCGCCCTGCAAATAGAAGACGGGGACGGCGGACGGTATCTTCATCGTCGCGCGCAGCCCCTCCGCAAGCTCCGGCGTCGGCGGGCTCATGCCCACGCCGGCCACGCAGCGGACCTTGTACTTCCTGGCGCACTTCTTATAGCCGACGATCGTACCGGCAAAGAGCCATCCGAGGTATATGACCTCCGCGCCCTTGTGACATTCCGGCACGTTGCTCAGCTCATAGCTCGGCATCTCCAGCGCCTTGCCCAGCAGCTTGGCATACTGCTCGGTATAGCCGGTGTTGGACTTGTACACTATTATCATTGCATTTCCCCCTTGTCATAGTGGTGGAACAAACTCTGACACAAGTATAACAGAAATCGCGCAAAATGCAAGCACTTTGCGCGATTGTGGACAAAGCGGAAGGCGGGATAGCCGATGGTTTTGGTCAAACCGTCAGGTCAGATCTCCCGGTACATTGCCGGCGCGTCCGCCTTGGAGGCGTGCTCGTCGACGGATACGACCTCCACGGTGAGCGTCCGCTCGCCGAAAGTGACGGACAGCACGTCGCCGGGCTTGACCTCGGCGCTGGCTTTCACGGTGCGGCCGTTGATGGAGACGCGCCCGCCGTCGCAGGCCTCGTTGGCCACGGTGCGCCGCTTGATAAGGCGTGAAACCTTCAGATATTTGTCTACTCTCATAGTGTTACCTCAGTCCAGAAGGCGCGGGTCGTAGTCGGAGCTGCCCAGCCAGGGCGAGAGCTGCGTCAGGATGTACGCCATGTCGTTGCGCCGGATCTTCACCGGCTTGGTGTTCAGCTCGCCGTGCCTCTCGGGCACGTAGGGGAGCACCATGCGCATGTGCGTACCGTAGCCCATGCGGCCTTCCATGAGGAAGGAGCCCTTGTGCAGCGCCGTGACGACGCCTACATATCGCAGCCCCAGGTTGCCGCGGTCGTATGCGTGCAGCTTGCTCTCGTCGGACAGACCGCTTCCGTCGTCGTCCACGCCGAGTATCGTGTAGCCGCCGGAGCACTCTGCGCTGAGCGTGAGCGTACAGCCGGAGGTCATGTTCATAAGGCTGTTGGAGATCATGTGCAGCATGGCCGTCTCCACCAGCTGCCCGTCAAACGTGCCGTCCGCGTCCGGGTCGCCCTCGAACACGACGTTGATGCCGCGCGGCTTGGCGAAGTAGGAGACGGTGCCCGCCAGCTCGCGGCAGAGCCTCCCGGCGTCCAGACACCTGACGTCGGGCTTCGTGCGGCCGGACTGCAAGTCGTCCAGCTCCATCCGCCCCATGAACGCGCGGTTGAGCCTGGAGGAACAGTGCAGCACGGCGGAGGCCAGCTCGCCGCGGTACGCGCCCTGTTCTCCGCTATCCTGATAGTCGTCGTAGAGCTTGACCAGCAGCGTGCGGCTGAGCGAATCGAGCGAGCTGAGCGTGTCGCGCAGCCGGCTCTGAAGCGCCAGCTCGTGCGTGCTGAGCCGTGACGGCTCCTCGACGGCGGTCACATAGTAGATGCTGACGTCCTCATAGACGGCGGCGCGGACGCTGACCTGGCGTCCGGCGGACCAGGTGGAAGCCGTGGCGCCGTCCGGCATTTCGGAAACGGCCGAGCCGAGCATGTCGCTCACCCTGGAGCCTGTGTGCTCGCCCAGCAGCTTGACGGCGGACGGGTTCATGTACCGCACTATGCCGTTGCGGCTGACGAGCACGGCCTCGGCGGCCTGCTTGAATACGGTTTCGCTGTTCAATAAAAGGTCGGGCATTTTTCCCCCTTGATTCTCCGGGTCTGCCCCGGTGCTAATGGATTAAGCTAGCAGATAGTATTATTCTCTATCATACCAGTTTGCGCCACAAAATACAACAGTTTTCGCATATATCCCGTCATTTTCTTTCCCGGCGCCGCCCGATCACAGGCTGCGCCGCATACTTATATTATGCCGTCGAGGGCATATTGTACAAGACAAATAATTGGCAAAGTGTGCTTCGACGGCAAAACGTATGGAATGTTTAGAATATCGCAAATAGGTATTGAAATTTCCCGGCGAATGGTATAGAATAATCCCGGCTAAAATACTGCTTACAAAACCTATTTTCAGATATGGAGGAATTACAAATGAGCATCCGTATTGGTATCAATGGCTTTGGCCGTATCGGCCGTCTGGTCTTCCGCGCCGGCATCGTCCGCGACGACATCGAGATAGTCGCCGTCAACGCCCCGGACAAGAAGCCCGAGCAGCTGGCCTATGCCACCAAGTACGACACCGTCCACGGCCGCTTCAACGGCACTGTCGAAGTTGTCGACGGCAACCTCGTCGTGAACGGCAAGACCGTCAAGCTCCTCAACAACCGCGATCCCCGCGAGCTCGGCTGGGGCGACCTGGGCGTTGATTACGTCCTCGAGTGCACCGGCAAGTTCCTCACCAAGGAAGCCGCCCAGGCTCACCTGGATGCCGGCGCCAAGGTCGTTGTCCTCTCCGGCCCCAGCAAGGACGACACTCCGATGTTCGTCTGCGGCGTCAACCTGGACAAGTACGATCCCAGCATGACCGTTGTCTCCAACGCCTCCTGCACCACCAACTGCCTGGCTCCTCTCGCCAAGGTCATCAACGACAAGTTCGGCATTGTCGAGGGTCTCATGACCACCGTGCACGCCGGCACCGCCAGCCAGCAGGTCGTCGACGCCTTCTCCAAGAAGAACTGGCGCCTGAGCCGCAGCTGCTTTGACAACATCATCCCCACCACCACCGGCGCCGCCAAGGCTGTCGGCAAGGTCATCCCCGAGCTGCAGGGCAAGCTGACCGGCATGGCCATGCGTATCCCCAGCGCCGACGTCTCCATCGTCGACCTGACCTGCCGCCTCGAGAAGGGCGCCACCATGGACGAGATCTGCGCCGCCGTCAAGGCCGCCAGCGAAGGCCCCATGGCCGGTGTCATCGAGTACGTTGACGACGAGGTCGTCTCCAGCGACTTCCGCACCGACGCCCACACCTCCATCTTCGACGCCAAGGCCGGCATCAGCCTGAACCCCAACTTCGTCAAGCTCGTCGCCTGGTACGACAACGAGTGGGGCTTCTCCAACAAGATGCTCGACCTCACCGCCCACATCGACTCCGTCCGCAACAAGTAATCAACCGATAACCCTAAAAGGCTCGCACCATAACGGTGCGAGCCTTTTTTGCGTTCATTATTCAAGTTCGTAAATACACAGGTGGTAGGGCTTATGGTTTTCAGCGACAGACTCCAGTATTACGCGCTCATCGTCCAGCCAGCTGACGCTGACACCTTCCATGTCCTCATATCCGGTGCGGTCGAAGGCAGTTAAAACGCCGGTGCTCATGTCTATAACGCCGAGAGAGGCGATCGACAGCCCATCTGCTTCCTCGTCAGGGTAGAAATAGAGCAGCCTGGAGCCGTTTGCCAGAAAGCTGCCCCGGTTTACAAAGCCTTCGATGGACTTATCTTCGCCGGTAACGAGGTCTATTACGCTCGATGCGCCTGTCTGCGAGGTATATATGCAGTATCTGCCGCCAAGCAGCTCTGCGCCCGCGTTTCCAGAGCCGTTATGCGCCGGCGCGTCCGAGAGCGTCTGACGGTGTGCGAGCGTATCCAGATCCAGCACCCAGGCCGAGTACGTCTCCGATGGCGTGGAGTTCGTAATCACTGCCGTGCCCTCGTCAATAAATACTCCCCAGAGCGCGTCTCTGTCCACCAGCTCATCCAGGGGGATGAGTAGATCTCTGGCGATGTCGCAGTAATATGTCCTGCGCGGCTCGTGCGTGGTCACAAAGAGCCTGTTCATACTGTCTGAGAATATGTACTGGTACGGAAACTCCAGCTCATTTACGCCCGTCCCGGCGAGAACGTCGGTGATTTCCCCCGTCTCCAGGTCGCAGAGATAGGGATAGCGCCGGTAAACCAACTGCGAGCCCTGCGAGACATAGAGCAGCGCGGCGTCGCTGCGTCCGGGAATCGCATCAAAGCTCCAGGCGGCGTCTGTGCCTGGTACGCTGCCCTCGCCGCGGACGAGCGCCTGCCCGTCGCGCACGCACCAGCTGACGGCGCAGTCGTAGTCGACGCCGCGCCACGTGACGGAAAACTCTGTCCGCTCCGGCTCCACCTCTGTTATCGTGAGTTCATTGCCTTCAAAATCGCAGAGTACAAAACTCTCGACGTTCCCGTCCTCGTCGAGGCGCACTCCGTTCCGGAAGGCTGAATATTCATCAGAGTCCAGCGTCAGGTACCACGCCGTGACGCGCCCGCCGATGTCGGTGCCGGTTATCGTACCGGCGATGGGCTTGTCCGGCGTCTCCTGCGCGTCCTCGCCGGTCTCGACGTCGTAGAGGTAGAACACCGCGCCGCCGTCGGCAGCTGTGCCGCCTATCATGACGTACTCGTCGTCGTACCAGGAGAGTATGTCCTCGCTGACGCCTTCCGCGACCTCGCGGTCAAAGGAGACAAATCCGCCCGATATCAGGTTCAGAACGCCGAGACTAGTCCACCCGTCTTCATAGTTGTAATAAACCAGCTTCGTACCGGCGCTGTTCGCCATAAAGCTGTCGCCGTCATTAAAGGTGAAGCCTTCAACGGGTCTCCGCTCGCCCGTCGTCAGGTCGATGACCTCCGCATGGCGCTCGCTGTCGACGTACACGGCATAATTCCCGGCTATGATTGCTCCGTCTGTGGAGTCCTCCTCAATGTCCCTTATGACGCGCGCCCTGTCCAGCGTCAGGGTTGTTTTGCCCGTGCCGGTGTCATATGCCCAGTATGTGACGGCGTTGTTTTCGCCGTCGCCCTTATACAGCAGCAACGTCCCGTCAGGAGCAAACCAGCCCGTGTTTACTTCCTCACCGGCCAGATCTCCGGCGTCAGTTAGTTCGCCGCTATCGAAGTCGAAATACCAGCACTGCCTTGTGCCGAGCAGCACGTCCCCGCAGGTGACAAAGAGTTGCCTGTTTCCCGGGGAAAAGCTGTAGTTGTTTGCAAGCTCGAGTCCGTCCACGCCCGTCCCGGCCAGGAAGTCCTCGACCTCGCCGGTCTCAAGCTGGAGCAGGAAGGGGTATAGCTCGTAGTCGGCCTGTGAACCGCGCGATACATACAGCAGCACGGCGTCAGTGCGTCCGGGTATGATATTTACATAGTAGGAATGATCGGTTGCAAAGTCATAGCCGTCGCAGTACGTCATAAGCTCCCCGTCATGGACGCAGTAATACACGTCGCCCGAGTATTCCGCGCCGCGCCATGTGACAGAAAAGCTGACTTTCTCCGGCGCATACTCATATGCGCTCAGCGTGTCGCCGTCTATGACCCAGTCGATGAACGCGTCCACGCCGCCGTCATCGTTCAGCCGGACTTTCTCGGGGAAGTACACGCCGTCGAAGTCCATGTCTATATACCACGCCGTGACGCGGTCGCCTATCTCCGTCCCGGTCAGGGCTTCGCCGCCGAGCGGCGTCGCGCCGGACGGCACCTGCTCCACCTCGTCTATGTGGAAAAAGCGCAGCACCGCCTGGCGTATCTCGGGGCTGGCGGCCATGGCTATGCCGGTCAGCGAGGCCAGCGCAAGCACGGCGGCCAGCGTGCCCACCAGCGCGCGCCGGAGCGGACGTACACTGCGACGCGGCGGCTGTTCCATAGTCGAGGCTATGCGCTGTTTCAGGCTTGCATCCGGCTCGAAGGAGCCGGCGGCTCTGCGGTAATCGTCTCTCGTCATTCTCCGTCCTCCATTTCAAGCTTCAGCATTTCGCGCCCCCGCTTCATGCGCATCTTCACGGCGCTCTGGCCTATGCCCAGTATCTCGGCGATCTCGGCCACGGAGTAGCCTTCGTAGTAATGCAGGTGAATGGGGGCTTTGTACTTCTCGGGCAGACGCACTATGGCGTCTGCGAGGCCGAAGACGTCCGGCTCTTTTATGGGAAAGTCGGGCTCGAGCGCCACAGCGCGCTTCCGCCAGAAGCCCTTGAGACAGTCGCGGCAGAGGTTCACGGTCACGCGCAGCAGCCAGCGCTTCTCGTGTCCGGCGTCCGTGAACTCCGGCGCACGGTACAGCAGCCGCATAAAGGCCTCCTGCGTGACGTCCTCGGCGTCGGCGTGACAGCCCAGGTAGACCATGGCCAGCCGGTAGACCATGGCGCCGTAGGCGTCATATTTTGCGTCAAATTCCCGTGTCAGCGCGCTCACATCTCTCATTTCCCGGCCTCCTTTCACCCATATAACGACGCAAAGCGCCGTCCGGTCACAACCAGTGCAAAAAAGCTCCCCATGCAGGGGAGCTTTTTAGCTGCGTATATGCCTTACTCTATGGAGATCATGTAATAGTAGACGGGCTGGCCGCCGTTCACGACGCTGATCTCGGCGTCGGGGAAGCGGGAGGTAAAGAGCTCTCCTGCGCCCTCGGCGTCGCTGTCGCTGACGTCCTCGCCGTAGTAGACGCTGACGACGGCGGGGGAGTATTCCCCGGCCTTGTCGCCCAGCGCGGCAAAGAGCTTGTCCAGCTCGGTGTAGCTGCCCAGCAGCGCGCCGTCCATCAGCGCGAGGTACTCTCCGGCGTGTATCTCAAAGCCGTCGTACTCGCTGTCGCGCGCGGCGTAGGTCACCAGCGCGGTGTGCACGCCGGCGGCGGCCTCGAGCATCGCCTCGCGCAGGGAGTCGACGTCCGCGGACTCGTCCATCATGAGCATGGCGCTGATGCCCTGGGGCACGGTCTTGGTCGGGATGACCACGACCTTCTTCTCCGTCAGGGGGATGCACTGCTCGGCGGCCATCTGGATGTTCTTGTTGTTCGGGAACACAAAGACGGTCTCGGCGGGAGTGCGGTTGACCTCGTTAAGTATGTCCTCGGTCGAGGGGTTCATGGTCTGGCCGCCGGTGACTATGCGGTCGACGCCCAGCTCGCGGAACAGCTCGGCCATGCCTTCGCCCGCGCAGACGGCCACGGCGCCGTAGGGCTTTTCTGCGGGCGCGAACTCCGGCTCGGCAGGCTCGGAGGCGTGCGCTGCCTCACCGCCGGCCATCTCGCTGTGCTGCTCGCGCATGTTCTCGATCTTGACCTTGAGCAGCGGACCGTAGGTCAGCGCCTCGGTCAGCACCGTGCCGGGCACGTTGGTGTGCACGTGGACTTTGATTATCTCGTCGTCGTCAACGACCACCACACAGTCGCCGAGCGTCTGCAGGAAGCTGCGCAGCTCGTCGGGGTCCTTCGGATTGTCGCGGCCGCAGATGAACTCCGTGCAGTAGGCGTAGGCGATCTCGCCCGTGGAGAAGTCGTTGAAGTCTGCGCGCTCCTTCACTTCGACGGGAGCCTCGCCCTCCTCGGGCTGAGCCTCGGCGACATACGCCTCGCCGCGCAGAACGGCCAGCGTGGCCTCGAGGATGAAAACGTAGCCCTTGCCGCCCGCGTCCACGACGCCCGCGCGCTTGAGCACGGGGTTGAGGTTCACGGTGTCCGCAAGCGCCTCCTGAGCCGACTCGATGGCGCAGGAGAGCATCAGCTCCAGGTCGCCGCCGTGCTCTGCAAACTCCACGGCGGAACTGGTGGCGACGCGCGAGACGGTGAGTATCGTGCCCTCGGCGGGCTTCATGACCGCCTTGTAGGCGGCGTCGACGCCGGCGCTCATGGCGGCGGCGAAGGTCTTGGCGTCGGCGGCCTCGCAGCCCTTGAGCTTCTTGGCCAGGCCGCGGAAAAGCAGCGAGAGTATGACGCCGGAGTTGCCGCGCGCACCGCGCAGCATGGCGCTGGCGGCGCTGTCGGCCGCAGCGGTGAGCGTGGGGAAATCGCGCTTTTTCATCTCGGCGGCCGCGGCTCCCATGGTGAGGGACATGTTCGTGCCCGTGTCGCCGTCCGGCACGGGGAAGACGTTAAGCTCGTTGATTAACTGCCGGTTCTGTTCCAGTGCGGCGCTCGCGCACAGGATAATGTCGCGGAATACCGCCGCATCGATAAGTTCTTTCAAGAGGGAAAACCTCCACCGTTTTTTTCTTTCAATCGATGAGCATGGTGTCCACGTAGACGTCCACGCTCCTGACCGGTACGCCGGTCGCCTTGGAAACCTTATAGCTCACTTCGTTCATTATGCTGTTGCACAGCGTGTTGAGGTTCACGCCGTGGTCGACGGCTATGTGCAGCTCCAGAGAGACGCTGCCGTCCTCGCCGAGCTGGGCTTTCACGCCCTTGCTCATGTTTTCGCGCTTGAGCTGGAAGATGCCGCCGTCTCTGCCCTGGGCGGCCATGGCCTTGACGCCAAAGCAGCTCGTGGCCGCGTCCCCGGCCAGGTTGGCAAAAACCTCGTCCTCGATGGTGATGGCTCCCTTAGGATTTTCGATCTTCACCATGGTGCCACTCCTTTCGCTTCGTCCACCGGGCTGTCCGCCCGAATGGCAGTTTACTATTATAATACACCTTGCGCTATATGACAAGTCAAAGTTTTGCGATGAAATGTCCACAAAATCATTTGTCAGCCTCTATGTTCAAACTCAATAATAAGCAGCTGTGCCGTTTGTCTATTATTTGTAAAAATTAGTTCATAGGCCGCTCGGCGTTGCCGGGAATATGCTTTTGTGATAAACTATAAAGACAGAGAGTACGGCAGCGAGGGCGCAGCCGAGGAGCGCCAAACGGCCAAATATCACAGCTCGCCGTACTGAGCGACTGCAAAAAATTGTAATTTGCGCCGGCGTATCACAAGCCCGCGCCGGGGAGGGGAGAGCGGAAAATGAGCAATGCGAAAAAGAAGCACCTGGCCGCGTTCGCACTGTGTTTCCTCGCGTGGCAGGCGCTGTTCATCTGGCTTTGCACGCTGGGGGAGAGCGTGACGATTATGCCCTGGTTTGTTAAATACGTACAGCTGACCGAGGCGCGTTGGGAGTGGCTGCTCGACGCGCCGGACTACGGCGTCCTCAGTTCTTCGGCCGAGGGCTGGATCCGCCTGGCCGTCTTGGTGGTGCGAATCGCTTCCATTATAATAATATACAGGGTCGTCATCAGGCGCTGGAAGGACGCTCCGCGCGCGGAGCGGGCTTTCTATGCGGTGCTGATAGCCGTGTTCGCAGTCGCATACGTCCTGTTTACGGGCAGCATGGTGCGCAACTATAAGTACATGCTCGAGTGGCACTTCCTGTGGCAGCAGGCGATGGACGTTGAGCTGCTTTCCGTCGCCGCGCTGCTGTTGATTTGTGTCCCGCCGCTGCTTAAAATGCGCCCGGAGAGACAAAACAATATCGCCTGACATATCGGGCCGCGGCATTTCGCGACCCGATATTTGCGCGGAGAATCTAAATAAGCGCAGGATTTATCATAAGCGGTTGGTCTGTGAGCGCTTCGGCAAAAAATTTTTGAGCACAAGCTCAAAATTTGTGTGATTTACGTGCAAATAGTTGTTTACAGATGGGGAGTAAAGTGATAAAATTATCACGCTTTTAGAGCGCATTACCCATATCCTATTTTTAATCCTAAATGGAGATGAAAGTATGGCGAGAAAACTTAAAACCATGGACGGCAACCAGGCGGCCGCGCACGTAAGCTACGCGTTCACCGAGGTTGCGGCGATCTACCCGATCACCCCGTCCAGCCCCATGGCGGACTTCGTTGACCAGTGGTCCGCCGCGGGTCAGAAGAACATCTTCGGAACCACGGTCAAGGTTCAGGAGATGCAGGCCGAGTCCGGCGCTGCCGGCGCTGTCCACGGATCTCTCAACGCGGGCGCACTGACGACCACCTACACGGCTTCTCAGGGTCTGCTGCTGATGATCCCCAACATGTACAAGATCGCGGGCGAGCTGCTCCCCGGCGTGTTCCACGTCACCGCGCGTACGCTCGCCAGCCACACGCTGAGCATTTTTGGCGACCATCAGGACGTCATGGCCTGCCGTCAGACCGGCTTCGCCATGCTCTGCGAGGGCAACGTGCAGGAGGTCATGGATCTCTCCGCCGTGGCGCACCTCGCCGCCATCAAAGGCCGCGTGCCCTTCCTGAACTTCTTTGACGGCTTCCGCACCAGCCACGAGATCCAGAAGATAGCCGTTTGGGACTACAAGGATCTCGCCGGCATGGTCGACATGAAGGCTGTCGAGGAGTTCCGCGCCCGTGCGCTGAACCCCGAGCATCCGCAGATGCGCGGCAGCCACGAGAACGGCGACATCTTCTTCCAGAACCGTGAGGCCTCCAACAAGTACTACGACGCCGTTCCCGGCATCGTCGAGGACTACATGAAGAAGATCAACCGCAAGCTCGGCACCGACTACCAGCTTTTCAACTACTACGGCGCCCCCGACGCCGACCGCGTCATCGTCGCCATGGGCTCCATCTGCGACGTGACCGAGGAAGTCATCGACTACCTCAACGCCCACGGCCAGAAGGTCGGCCTCATCAAGGTTCGTCTGTACCGCCCCTGGCGTGCGGACAAGATGCTCGCTTGCATCCCCGAGACATGTAAGTCCATCGCGGTTCTCGACCGCACCAAGGAGCCGGGCGCCCTGGGCGAGCCGCTCTACATGGACGTCGTCACCAGCCTGGCCAACGCCGGACGCACCGACATCAAGGTCATCGGCGGCCGCTACGGCCTCGCCAGCAAGGACACGCCTCCTGCAAGCGTCTTTGCCGTCTACAAGGAGCTGGCCAAGGCCAACCCGAAGCGTCAGTTCACCGTCGGCATAGTCGACGACGTGACGAAGCTCTCCCTGCGTGAGACCTCCGCCCCCGACACCTCGCCGAAGGGCACCGTCTCCTGCATGTTCTGGGGTCTCGGCGGCGACGGCACTGTCGGCGCGAACAAGAACTCCATCAAGATCATCGGCGACCACACCAACAAGTATGTCCAGGCCTACTTCCAGTACGACTCCAAGAAGACCGGCGGCGTGACCATCAGCCACCTGCGCTTCGGCGACAAGCCCATCAAGAGCCCGTATTACATCAACAAGGCCGACTTCGTGGCCTGCCACAACCCGAGCTATATCACCAAGCACTTCAAGATGGCTCAGAAGCTCAAGCCGGGCGGAGTCTTCCTGGTCAACAGCCAGTGGAGCTTCGAGGAGCTCGAGCACCATCTCGACGCCGAGGCGAAGCGCTACATCGCCAAGAACAAGATCAAGCTCGTCATGATCAACGCCATCGACCTGGCCGAGCAGATCGGCATGGGCAAGCGTACCAACACCATACTGCAGAGCGCGTTCTTCTCCCTCGCGAACGTCATCCCCGAGGCCGACGCCATCAAGTACATGAAGGACGCCGCGACGCACTCCTACCTGAAGAAGGGTCAGGACGTCGTCGACATGAACCACAAGGCCATCGATGCCGGTGCCACCGCCTACAAGGTCGTCGACGTGCCCGAGAGCTGGCTCAACGCCGTTGACGAGAGCAAGCCCGTCGAGCTCACCGGCCGCGCTCCGGTCGTCAAGATGGTCACCGAGATCCTCGATCCCGTCGGCAAGATGGACGGCGACAGCCTGCCCGTCAGCGCCTTCAAGGCTCACGCGGACGGCACCTTCGAGCTGGGCGCTTCCGCCTACGAGAAGCGCGGCGTGGCCGTGTCCGTCCCCGAGTGGAACAGCACGACCTGCGTACAGTGCAACCAGTGCGCCTACGTCTGCCCGCACGCCACCATCCGCGCCTACGCCCTCACCGAGGACGAGGCCAAGGCCGCTCCCGAGGCCGCCAAGATCGTGCCGATCAAGGCCGGCAAGGGCAAGGGCGTCTACTCCTTCACTCTGGCCGTCAGCCCGCTGGACTGCATGGGCTGCGGCGTCTGCGCCAACGTCTGCCCGACCAAGAGCCTGACCATGGTTCCCATGGAGAGCCAGCTGCCGCAGCAGGACGTCTGGACTTACATGACCGAGAAGGTCAGCGAGAAGAAGGACATGCAGGACAACACCGTCAAGGGCAGCCAGTTCCGTCAGCCCATGCTCGAGTTCTCCGGCTCCTGCGCCGGCTGCGCCGAGACCAGCTACGCCAGGCTCATCACCCAGCTCTACGGCGACCGCATGATCATCTCCAACGCCACCGGCTGCTCCTCCATCTGGGGCGGACCGGCTGCCACCAGCCCGTACACCGTCAACAAGGAAGGCAAGGGTCCCGCCTGGGTCAACAGCCTGTTTGAGGACAACGCCGAGCACGGCCTGGGTCTCTACCTCGGCCAGAAGAAGCTCCGCGACGACCTCGCCGACAAGACCCGCGCCCTTATCGCCCTCGACTGGTGCACTCCCGCCATCAAGGAAGCCGGCCAGAAGTGGCTCGACACCTACAATGACGGCGAGGCTAACAAGGAGGCCACCAAGGCCTACGTCGCGGCTCTCGAGGACGGCCTTTGCACCGTCGACGAGCTGTGCGCCAGCGACAACGCCGACATCAAGGCCTTCGGCGAGAAGCTCGCCAAGGCCGGCAAGACCTACTGCGAGTGCGACGCCTGCAAGCTCGCCAAGGCCATCCTCGACCAGAAGGATTACCTGGGCAAGAAGAGCGTGTGGATCATGGGCGGCGACGGCTGGGCCTACGACATCGGCTACGGCGGACTCGACCATGTGCTCGCCTCCGGCGAGGACGTGAACGTCTTCGTGTTCGACACCGAGGTCTACTCCAACACCGGCGGACAGGCCTCCAAGGCCTCCAACATCGGCCAGGTCGCCCAGTTCGCGGCTGCCGGTAAGGAGATCAAGAGCAAGGCTCTCGCCGAGCTCGCGATGACCTACGGCTACGTCTACGTGGCTCAGATCGCCATGGGCGCCAACCCGGCTCAGACCCTCAAGGCCATCACCGAGGCCGAGGCTTACCACGGCCCGTCCCTGATAATCGGCTACGCCCCCTGCGAGATGCACTCCATCAAGGGCGGCATGACCAACTGCCAGGCCGAGATGAAGAAGGCCGTCGACTGCGGCTACTGGAACCTGTTCCGCTTCAACCCCGCCGCCGAGCAGCCCTTCACCCTCGACAGCAAGGAGCCCAAGGACGGCTACCGCGACTTCCTCATGAACGAGGCTCGCTACTCCCGTCTGACCCGCGAGTTCCCCGAGCGTGCCGACGCCCTGTTCAGCGCGAACGAGGCCAACGCCAAGGCTCGCTACGAGCACCTGCTCAAGCTCAAGGACATGTACTCCAAGTAAGCAAACCAATGAAAAGAGAGCCCTCCGGGGCTCTCTTTTTTTGCATTCAGCGTGAATTTTGTACCTGATTTGTGGTTGACAAGCTCGTTAGTCTGAGCTATCATATACCTATACCCCTATAGGTATATGAGGTGATGCAAATGAAAAAAGCACGGGATAAGTTTGCCTCGGCGATAGAGGCGCTGCTGGAGTGGGGCGGCATGAAGCGCGAGATAATCTGCCTGGTTATAGGCGGTATTTCGCTGCTTTTCAGCCTGTTTGACCCGATTTCACTGCCCTTTGACCCGGCCTGGCTGGCAATAATTCTCTGCGGTGTGCCAATAATCCTGGAGGCGATCGTGGGTTTAGTCACCGTTTTCGACATAAAAGCGGACGTTCTTGTCTCACTTGCGCTGATAGCCTCCGTCGCAACGGGCGAAAACTTCGCCGCCGGCGAAGTCGCCTTCATAATGCAGCTCGGCTCGCTGCTCGAGGACCTGACGGTCGCCAAAGCTCGCGCGGGGATAGAGCGCCTGGTGCAGCTCACGCCGCAGACTGCGCGCCTGGTCACCGAGTCCGGCGAGAAGGTAGTCCCCGCCGCCGACGTGCGCGTAGGTGACGTGCTCCGAGTCCTGCCGGGAGAGAGCATACCCGTCGACGGCGTGATCATCTCGGGCGAGACCAGCGTGGACCAGAGCGTCATGACGGGCGAGAGCCTGCCCGTGGACAAGTCGCAGGGCGACGAGGTCAGTTCCGGCACCGTGAACCGCTTCGGCTCCTTCGACATGCGCGCCACGCGCGTGGGCGAGGACAGCTCCATCCAGCGCATGGTGCGCCTGGTGCAGAGCGCGGACGCCGGCAAGGCCAAGATCGTCGGCCTGGCCGACCGCTGGGCGACGTGGATAGTCGTGATAGCGCTCAGCGCGGCGGCCATCACCTGGGCTGTGACGGGGGAGATAATCCGCGCGGTGACCATCCTGGTCGTGTTCTGCCCCTGCGCGCTGGTGCTGGCCACGCCCACGGCCATCATGGCCGCCATAGGCAACGCCACGAAGCACGGTTTCCTGGTGCGCGAGGGCGACGCGCTTGAGCGCCTGGCGCTCGTCACGCATGTCTGCTTTGACAAGACGGGCACGCTCACGCGCGGAGAGCTGCGCGTGCAGGCCGTAAAAAGCTTCATTCCCGGCCTGAGCGAAGACGAGCTGTACTCCCTCGCCGCCGGAGCCGAGGTCAGGAGCGAGCACCCGTTGGGCAGGGCGGTGGTGGACTGCTGCCGCTCCGCCGGCTTGAGCGTACCGGAGAGCGAAGGCTTTGAGATGCTGCCGGGGCGCGGCGTCAGCGCCGTCGTGTCCGGCAGGAGCGTCCTGGCCGGGCGCGCGGAGCTGCTGCGCGAGAGCGGCGCGGACGTCCCGGAAGCCCTCGAGCAGGCGGCAGAGAACTATGCCGACGAGGGCTGCACGACAATATATCTGGCTGTGGACGGCGCGGCGGCGGGGTTCATAGCCCTGGCGGACACGCTCCGCGAGGACGCGGAGACTATGATAGACGGAGTCAAGGCCGCGGGTGTAACACCCGTGCTTCTGACCGGCGACCATCCCGGCGCCGCGAACGCCATAGCCGGGCGCGTGGGCATCACCGAGGTGCACGCCGAGTGCCTGCCCGAAGACAAGATTCGGTACATAGACGACTGCCACGCCCGCGGCGGCGTGTGCATGATAGGCGACGGCATAAACGACGCCCCCGCGCTCAAGCGCGCGGATGCGGGCATAGCAATGGGCGGCGTGGGCAGCGACATAGCCATAGACGCGGCGGACATAGCCCTGGTGAACGACGACATCTCCGAGCTGCCGCACCTGCTCAGGCTCAGCCGCCGCATGATGCTGACGATAAAACTGAACATCGCGTTCTCGATGTGCCTGAACTTCCTGGCCATAGGCCTCGCCATACCGGGCATACTCGACCCGGTAGTCGGCGCGCTGGTGCACAACGCCGGGAGCGTGCTGGTCATCGCCAACTCTGCGCTGCTGCTCGGCTGGGGCGGGACGCAGAGCTGACAAGGAGAGGATATGCAGGCCGTAAAGGGTCGCCTCCGCATGGAGGCGGCTCTTTTCCACGTCCGGGAGCGGCGGCAGACGGCTTTGCACCGACATTGCCTTAATTGAATCAAGTTGCCTGAATTCAGGCAATGAATTTCATTTGCGACTTCCGCGCGGTTGACGTATAGTTGAGAGGAAGATTGCCGAAGTTTTGGCGAATCAAACTTGAATTTGGAGAGTGACGAGAAATGACTATCCCTGCCGACAAGGAGATAACCCAGCTTGTGCGCGAAATCCTGACCGAAGCTGGCAAGGGCTATACCCCTGAGCAGCTCGCGGAAATACCCAACATCCTGGCCAGCAAGTACAAATACTGGTGGTGCATAGATATGCAGATGTGGGATCTGCTCCCCGACGTCTACACCGAGCCCTTTGAGGCCTATTCCAACGGCCGCCTGGTGCCCAACAAGTGCATCCAGGATCAGGTAGACCGCGCCGCCGTCGTATGTGACGACTCCATGGTGCCGACCCACATGGGTCACAACGCCATAGTGCAGTTCACCGGCGAGCGCAGCTGCCGCGTGCTGACCCGCCTGAACGACTACCACACCTACAAGGACGACGGCTCCACCTACGAGGGCTGGGCGCTCTACGTTGATGACATGGTCAAGTGCGATGACGGCGTGTGGCGCATCAAGACCCTGCGCCTGACCTACCGCAAGATACTCGGCAAGCTGCGCACGATGGGAGTGTAATAATGAACGAGACCTGCTTCAAGCTGCTCGAGCCCGGCAAGATAGGCCGCCTCGAGCTGAAAAACCGCATAATCCTGGCGCCCATGGGCACCATTGTCGGCAACCTCGGCCCGCGCGGCGTCGAGTATTTCATCGAGCGCGCCAAGGGCGGTGTCGCCATGCTGATGTGCAACATCGTCGTGTCCGACTACTTCGAGGACCCCAGCCACTCCATATTCCTAAATGACAAGAGCACGCCCTATTTCAAGGAGCTGTGCGACCGCGCTCACGCCCTGGGCAGCAAGGTCTGCGCCCAGCTTCACCCGGGCAACGGCCGCATCGGCGGACCGAGCCTGCTCTATCCCGTGCCCATCAGCGCCAGCGCCTGCCCCTGGATGCACGCGCCCCAGGTCAAGTGCCACGAGATGACGGTGGAGGAGATACACAGGCTCGAGGACGACTTCCGCTCCGCCGCGCAGCGCGCCGTCGGCGCCGGCTGCGATGCCATTGAGATCCACGCCTACGGCGGCTACCTCACCGACCAGTTCCTCACCAAGCGCTGGAACACCCGTACCGACGAGTACGGCGGAGACCTGGACGGCCGTATGCGCTTCCTCAAGGAGCTTATAGCCATCTCCAAGGAGGTCGGCGGCGCCGACTTCCCGGTCATAGTCAAGTACTGCCCCGACCACTACCTGCCCGCCGAGGAGGGCTACCGCGGCATCGAGGAGGGTCTCGAGCTGACCCGTAAGCTCATCGAGTGCGGCGTTGACGCCCTGCACGTCGACGCCGGAAGCCACGACTCCTGGTACCTGGCCATGCCGCCAGACTACATCCAGGAGATGACCGTGCAGGCTCGCAGCGCCAAGGCCGTCAAGGAGATAAGCACCGTTCCCGTGCTTACCCACGGCCGCTACTCCGACGTGGAGAAGGGCGAGAGCGTACTGCGCCACGGCGTGTGCGACTTCACCGTTATCGGCCGCGGCCTCCTCGCAGACCCCGAGATACCCAACAAGCTCGCCGAGGGCCGCGCCGAGGACATCCGTCCCTGCATTTCCTGCAACGAGGGCTGCATAGCCCGCTCCTACGCGCTCAAGAACGCCACCTGCGCCGTGAACCCGATCTGCGGCCACGAGATAGACGGCGGCATCCCCAAGGCCAAGACTCCTCTGCGCGTCCTGGTCGTCGGCGCCGGCCCCGGCGGCTGCACCGCCGCGCTCTACGCCAAGCAGGCCGGCCACGAGGTCGAGCTCTGGGAAAAGAGCGCCACCATCGGCGGCAACGCCTTCGCCGCCAGCCAGCCCTACTTCAAGACCGACATGCACGCGCTGCTGAGCTGGTACAAGCTCCAGCTGGCCAAGGCCGGCGTGCCCGTGCGCTACGGCCGCGAGGCCAACCACGACAACGTCGCCGAGTGGAAGCCCGACCGCATCATCTGGGCGGCCGGCGGCTCCCCGATTCTGCCCAAGAGCATCCCCGGCCTGGACGGCTACAGCGTTTACTCCGCGACCGATGCGCTGCGCAACCTGGTAGATGTGGGCGAGCGTATAGTCATGGTCGGCGGCGGCATGGTCGGCATCGAGGCCGCCCTGCACTTCGACAAGATGGGCAAGCAGGTCACCGTCATAGAGATGGCCAAGAAAATGCTGCCCCAGCCGATGTTCAAGATGAACGGCGACCTCCTCAAGAAGATGATGCGCGAGAGCGGCATCACCTTCCGCACCAGCACCAAGCTCGTGTCCGTTGACAGCACCCGCACCCACACCGCCGTGACGGTCGAGGGCCCCGAGGGCGAGGACACCATCGAGTGCGACACCGTCCTGATGGCTCTGGGCTTCGCGCCCACCAGCAAGATCGGCGAGACGCTCTCCGATATATGCCCCGTCATCTCTATCGGCGACGCTGTCGAGACCAGGAAGATACTCTATGCCACGACCGACGCCTACAACGCCGTCCTCGGGCTTGAGAATCCGGAAACCATAGACTTCAGCGACAAAGGCTGACAAAATTTTAAGGAGGAAATAAATCATGGACAGACTGAAAGACAAAGTGTGTGTCATTACCGGCGCTGACGGCGGTATCTGCCACAAGGCCAGCGAATTCTTCTGCGCCGAGGGCGCGAAGGTAGTCATGGTTGACATCGACCCCGCTGTCGAAGCCAAGTGCGCCGAGATAGTGGCCAACGGCGGCGACGCCATCGCCATTACCGCCGACGTCAGCAAGCGCGAGACCTGGCACCTCATTCTCGAAAAGACCCTCGAGAAGTACGGCACTGTCGACTGCGTCGTCAACGGTGCGGCTGCTTTCTCCGGCTACAAGGACGTATTCAACGGCCAGCCTGACGAGGAGTGGGAGCACGTCCTCGACGTCAACCTCAACAGCCTGCGCTTCTCCATCGAGGTCATGTATAAGTGGATGACCAAGAACGGCGTCAAGGGCAACTTCATCAACTTCGCCTCCGCCACCGCGCTGAGCTTCATGAGCAGCGGCTGCCAGGCTTACCCCATCACCAAGGCCGGCACCAAGCTGGTCACCCAGGACATGGCCGCCATGGCCGGACGCTTCGGAATCCGCTTCAACTGCCTCGCCCCCAACCTCATCTGGACCCCGAAGCAGGACGCCGTCTACAAGAACGAGAAGACCGCCGCCTACTTCAACGGCCTCATCCCCCTGGGCCACTACGGCATGCCTGAGGACGCCGCCTGGCTGATGGTCTACCTCGCCAGCGACGAGGCCAAGTACATCAACGGCTGCTGCATCCCCGTCGACGGCGGCTGGCATACCTGCCA
>UQQF01000019.1 GCA_900543085.1 uncultured Eubacteriales bacterium
CGGCGTGTACGTCGCCGAAAATACTTCTCGCGGAGCGAGCGTCGAATTGTCCGCCCTTGGCGGACAACCGAGGCGCAGAGCGCAGTGCCGGTCTCCATCGGCCGCCTACGGAACCCACGAAGCGCAGAATGCACTTCGTGGGAGAGGAGGAGCAGCGGAATGACTGAGCTCTCGGCTTTAGCCGGGAGCGAAGGATATGCAGCTTGCGACGACGACGGGGGACTTTGTTGTCAAAAAAGGCCGTCGAGAGCCTTTTTTGACAGTCTCAGCCGCCCCGGATGGGGCGGCTTTTTTTGCTATTTCTCCTTCGGGCGGAAAATCGCGGCGGCGAGGAAGCCGAAGCAGATGGCGGCGGCTATCCCTCCGGCGGAGGCGGTCAGGCCGCCGGTAAACGCGCCCAGCACGCCCTTCTCGGCCACGGCCTCGCGCACGCCCTTGGCCAGCGTGCTGCCGAAGCCGGTCAGAGGTATGCTTGCCCCGGCGCCCGCCCAGTCTGTCAGCGGCTGGTACACTCCCAGCGCTCCCAATATGACGCCCGCCACCACGTAGATGGTGAGTATCCGCGCCGGAGTCAGCTTCGTGCGGTCTATCAGCAGCTGACCCACGGCGCACAGCGCGCCGCCCACGGCGAAGGCCTTCAGGCAGGATATTAGCAGCTCCATGTCAGCACCTCTCCATTTCCAGCGCCGCCGCGTGGCATATCCCGGGTATGCTCTCGCCCTGGAGCGAGGTCGTGGGGCTCATCAGCGCTCCCGTGGCGGCGAACAGCACACGCTTCCACACTCCGGCGCGCATGTTGTCCAGCACGCACCCGGACAGCACGCTCGCGCTGCAGCCGCAGCCGCTGCCGCCCGAGCACACGCCCTGGCGCTCGGCGTCAAATATCAGCACGCCGCAGTCCATGTGCCGCGCGCCCAGCGTGATTCCGCGCATTGACAGCAGCTCTGCCAGTATCTCCGAGCCGACCTTTCCCAGGTCTCCGGTGAGCACCGCGTCGTAGTATTCCGGCGCGCGTGCGGTGTCGGCGAAGTGCCGGCTGAGCGTGTCGGCGGCGGCCATCGCCATCGCGGCGCCCATGTTGGACGTGTCGGTCACTCCCGCGTCGACTATACGCCCCGGCGTCACGCGCGTGACGTAAGGCGCAGGCGCGTCCGCGGCGAGTATGACCGCGCCCGCGGCCGTGGCCGTCCACTGGCTGGTGGGCGTGCGCACGCTGCCGTACTCCAGCGGGAAGCGAAACTGCCGCTCCGCGCTGCAAAAATGCGAGCTGGTCAGGGCTGCAACTTTTTCGCCCGCTCCACCGTCTATTAGTAAAGCGCCCAGGCACAGCGCCTCGGCCATGGTCGAGCACGCGCCGTACAGGCCGAAATAAGGCGCGCCGCTGTCCCTCAGCGCATATGCTGAACCGGCGCACTGGTTGAGCAGGTCGCCCGAGAGTATGAAGTCGAGGGACGACGCCGCAATGTCCGCCTTGTCGCAGGCGAGCGCGAAGCACTTGCGCAGCATCGTGCTCTCAGCCTTCTCCCAGCTCTTTTCGCCGAACCAGGCGTCGGGGCTGATGTAGTCGAAAAAACGTTTCAGCGGACCCTCGCCCTCTTTTTTCCCCGCTACGCAGGCCGACGCCAGGACGCCCGGCGCGCGCTCTATCCGGAGCGTGGCGGCTCCGAGCCGTTTTGCGCACATGCTTTACCACCTCGGGACTAATATTCCCCGTGTGTCTAATTTGATGCACGCAGCCGCCGGCAACGGACAGGAATTCGACACTTTTGTAGATGAAATATTTATGTTTATCTGCTACAATATAAACACGCTCATGGCAAGGAGGACCAATCATGAAAGACCCCACTCTCGTAATACTCGCAGCCGGACTGAGCAGCCGGTACGGCGGGCTCAAGCAGATAGATCCGATAGGTCCCGGCGGCGAGTTCCTCATAGACTATTCGGTGTACGACGCCGTCCGCGCCGGTTTCAGGCGCGTGGTGTTCCTGATAGCGCCCGAGATGCGGCGAGACTTTGATGAGGCCATCGGCCGGCGCGTCAGCGGCTCCGTGGAGGCGGTCTACGCCTACCAGAGCCTGGATCGCTGTCTTCCGGCCGGGTTCTCCGTGCCCGAAGGCCGCATCCGCCCCTGGGGCACGGCTCACGCGCTGCTGTGCTGCCGCGAGGTCATAGACGGTCCGTTCGCGATGATAAACGCCGACGACTTTTACGGCGCGGGCGCGTACCGCATGATGTACGCCTTCCTGCGCGGCGTGGACACCGCTTCACAGCCGCCGCGCTACTCCATGGTCGGCTACCGCCTGGGCAACACCGTCTCCGAGTCCGGCCGCGTCTGCCGCGGCGCCTGCCGCACCATAGGCGACAAGCTGGACTTCATCGAGGAGCTGACGCACGTCGTCAAGACGCCCACGGGTCCGGCGTACAGCCTGGACGGCGGAGCCACCCTCAAGCCCCTGTCCGCGGACACCACCGTGAGCATGAACTTCTGGGGCTTCACCCCCGCCCTGTTCGACGAGATCGCGCGCCGCTTCCCCGACTTCCTCGCGCACGGCCTGGACGAGAACCCGCAGGCCGAGATGCTCGTCCCCAACCTGGTCGGCAAGCTGCTGCGCGAAGGCCGCTGCACCGTGGACGTCATGCGCAGCGACGACGTCTGGCACGGCATGACCTACCGCGAGGACAAGGCCGAGGTCATCTCCGCCATCCGCGCGCTGATAGACTCCGGCGAATACCCGGAACGCCTCTGGGGCTGAGCCTGATACGCACCGATAAGCAAAAAAGAACCAGTCTCACGACTGGTTCTTTTTTGCTTTATTTGGGTTCAGCCTCTCAGCATACGCTTTCGGGCGAAGTTGACCATGCCCTCGTTCATGTCGTTCAGGCGCGTGAGCAGCTTGCCCGCGCCGTAGGCCGCGCAGGAGACGGGGTCGTCGACAACGACGGTGCGGATGCCGGTGTCCCGCTCGACCAGGCGGTCTATGCCGTAGATGAGGCTGCCGCCGCCGGACATGATGATGCCGTTTTGCGAGATGTCGGCCACCAGCTCGGGCGGGGTGCGCTCCAGCACCAGGTGTATGGCCTCGAGTATGTCGCGCATAGGCTCCAGCAGGACTTCGGCCAGCTCGGCGGAGGATATTTTTACGGTCTTGGGCAGGCCGGTGACGAGGTCGCGGCCCTTTACCTCCTCCACGTCCGTGTCGGGGCGCGGGACTACGCAGCCGATGGCCATCTTGACCTCCTCGGCCGTCTTCTCGCCGATGAGCACGTTGTGCCTGCGGCGGATGTAGCGGATTATCGCCTCGTCAAAGCTGGCGCCTGCGGTCTTTATGCTCTCGCACTCGGCCACGCCGCCGAGGGAGACGACGGCGGTCTCGGTCGTGCCGCCGCCGACGTCGATTATCAGCTGGCCGTCGGGCTTGCTGACGTCAAGACCGGCGCCGTAGGCCGTCGCGACCGCGCTCTCCACCAGGTAGACCTTGCGCGCGCCGGCCTCGGTGACGGCGTCGACCACGGCGCGCTCCTCCACGCCCGTGATGCTGCCGGGCACGCAGACGAGGACGCGCGGCTTGAACAGGCTCAGGCTGGTGACGCGCTTCATCAGCTCGCGGAGCATGGCGACGGTCATGTCGTAGTCGGAAATGACGCCGCCGACTATGGGCTGGATGGGCACTATGCTGGCGGGGGTGCGGCCGAGCATCTTCTGCGCCTCCTCGCCCACCTTCATGAGCTTGCCCGAGAACTTGTCCACGGCGACCAGCGCCGGCTCGCGCACCTGCACGCCCTTGCCGCGGGTGTACAGCAGTACGCGGGTGGTGCCCATGTCGAGGGCGATGTCTTTGTCAAATATCGGCATAGCTTTACAACCTTTCTGCCCGCGTGCGGGGACTGGCCTGTACTGATTGTAGACAGGCGTTTTGATATTTAGTCTCTTGCCACCGAGGCGCAGACAACGCTCTCCGCGCCGGCGAGGCCGAGCATACGCGCGCACTCGCTCACCGTGGAACCGGTGGTGATGATGTCGTCTATTAAGAGCACATGCTTGCCCTGTACAAGCTCCGGGTCGATTATCTCATAGGCTCCGGATATGTTCGCGCGGCGCTCGGCCGCGCTGCCCGTGCCGGACTGCGGCGCGGCGTTGCGCGTCTTGCGCAGCGTCTCCACGGCCACGTCGTCGAGGGCGAGCGCCGCCGAGAGCGCGATGAGCATGGCCTGGTCATAGCCGCGCTCGCGCAGCCGCTCGCTGGAGAGCGGCACCCAGGATATGAGGTCGTACTCACCGGCGAGGTTCTCGCGCACGCAGTCCGCCACCAGCTCGCCGAAGAGCCGGGCATAGGCCGTGACGCCGTCGAACTTATAGCGCAGCAGCGCGTCGCGCACCGTGCCCTCGTACTTGAGCGGGGCGCACACCGCCTCAACGAAGTCCGGCCCCTTCTCCCTGGCCGGCGACCGGTACGGCAGCGAAGCGCGGCACGCCTCGCACATGCCGTTCTCACCCGGCCTCAGCCGCCTGCGGCAAAAAGCGCATTTAGGCGGAAACAGGATATCCAATATACCTTCGACGAGTTTTGACATATCCTCACCCCACAGATGTGCTGTTTATTTTTTGGGGGTTGTAACCCCCAACGCCCGATTCCTGGGGGGCTTTCTTTGGTCTTGGCCAAAGAAAGTCCCCCAGACCCCGAAAGGAAAGCCGCTTGGGTGCTTTAATCTGCCGGGGATTAGTTTTATCTTGGCGGTTCGACATAAATGCGTTGGTATCCCTAAGATTTATGCCAGATTAGGGTGCAACTAGCTTACCGCTCTAACGAATGACCCGGTGAGCGCTCCGGCGCAAAGCGCCGTCGCGCGAAAATGACAGCAGCCCAGTCTCGTATAGACTAAGGGATTGCAACGTATATATGTCGAACCGCCGAGTAACACGCATTCCCCGGTATATTAAAGCACCAAAGCGTTTTTCTCTTTGGAGTCTGAGGGGTTTCTTTTTGTCGCCACAAAAAGAAATCCCTCAGGAGCGCGAGTTGGAGCTATGCAATAGCTCCGCCCTCCCTCAGCCGGATGCGTAAGCCGCTATACCGTCTCGACTGCACATGGTTATCGATCATCCGATGCGCGGCCTGTTCATCGCCGGTGGCGATGAGCAGTTCTCTGGCGCGGGTGACGGCGGTGTAGAGGATGCCGCGGGTCATGAGCCGCGGGGCGGCGTCGGCCACGGCGAGCACCACGGCGCGGTACTCGCTGCCCTGGCTCTTGTGCACGGTTATCGCCCAGGCGTGTTCCAGCTCGACCAGGGCGTCGAAGCCCATGACGGCTATGCGCCCGTCGAAGTCCACCGTGAGCGTCTCGTTCTCCGCGTCTATGGCGAGGATGTAGCCGATGTCGCCGTTGTATATTCCGGCGCCGGTCTCGACCTTGCCGAGCGCGTCCGGCTCCTTCCTCCATATCATATCATAGTTATTGCGAATTTGCATCACCCTGTCGCCCTCTCGGAAGGTGACATCGCCAAAAATTTTTTCGTTTTTGCCCTTCATGGGCGGATTCAGCACCGCCTGGAGCCGCTTGTTCAGCTCCACGGTGCCCGCCTCGCCCCTGCGCGTGGGGCTGAGCACCTGTATGTCCCCGCTGGGTATGCCCATCTTGCCGGGCAGGCGCACGCTGCACAGCTCCGCCACCGTCTCCGCGCACTGTATCGGATTCGGCCTCCGGAGAAAGTAGAAGTCGCCCTTGTTCTCGTTCAGCCTGGGGTGCTCGCCCGCGTTTATCTCGTGCGCGTAGGACACGATGCGGCTGGTCTCCGCCTGGCGGAAGATCTCCGTCAGGCGCACCGCGGGCACGGCGCCGCTCCTCAAAATGTCCGCGAACACCCTGCCCGGCCCCACGCTGGGCAGCTGGTCGGCGTCGCCCACCAGTATCAGCCTCGCGCTGTCGGGCATGGCCTGCAAGAGTGCGTCCATAAGTATTATGTCAACCATAGAGCACTCGTCGAGCACTACCGCGCCGCAGTCGAGCTTGTCGCTCTCGCCCTTGGCGAACACGACCCGCTCGCCGTCGGCGGAGAAGCCGGCGCCCAGCAGGCGGTGCATGGTGGCGGCGTCGCGGCCGGTCACCTCGCCCATGCGCTTGGCGGCGCGCCCCGTGGGCGCCGTGAGCAGCGTGGTTATGCCCAGCGAGTCGTAGACCTCGAGTATCGCGCGCAGCGAGGTCGTCTTACCGGTGCCGGGACCGCCGGTGAGCGCCATGACGCGCCTGTTGGCGGCGAGGCTGACGGCCTCGCGCTGCTTGGGCGCGTAGCGCACTCCGCGCGTGCTCTCAAGCCGGGCGAGCACCTTGTCCACGTCCGTCTCCGGCACGTCGGAGGCGGCCATCTTCAGCAGCCGCTCCGCCACACGCGTCTCCGCCTCGTACAGCTCGGTGAGGTAGGTGACGTCGCGGTTTGAGAGGGTGGTGCGCACCACTTCCCCGTCCTCGGTCAGCGAATCGATGGCGCTCATGACGGCGTCCGGCTCGACGCCTATGAACTGCGCCGTGGCGGCGCAGAGCTTGTCCGTGGGTATGAAGCAGTGGCCGTTGCCGGAGTTGTGCCGCAGCTCGAAGATCGCGGCCGCGCGGACGCGCTGGGGGTTGTCCTGGCTGCCGCCCATGTCCAGCGCCAGGTGGTCGGCCTCGGCAAAGCTGCCGCCTATGTGCGGCGCGGCGAGTATGTAGGGGTTCTCGCTGACTATCTCCATGGCGTCGTCGGCGTAGAAGCGGTACAGCCGGACGGCCAGCAGCGGCTTTATGTCGTGCGAGCACAAAAACTCCATCAGGCGGCGCATACCGGCCTGGCGGCGGAAGTCGCGGCAGATGCGCTCGGCCTTGGCCTCGCCTATGCCGCGGAGCG
The DNA here is from genome assembly GCA_900543085.1 of uncultured Eubacteriales bacterium. Taxonomy (GTDB): domain Bacteria; phylum Bacillota; class Clostridia; order Oscillospirales; family Oscillospiraceae; genus Scatomorpha; species Scatomorpha pullicola. The sequence goes on from UQQF01000019.1 coordinate 6,878, forward strand.
CCGCGAGCTGGTCCGGGTGGTTTTCCAGCACGTCCAGCGTCCTGTCTCCGAACTTGTCCACGATCAGCGCCGCCGTGGCGGGGCCTATGCCCTTCACGGCGCGCCCGGCCAGGTAGGCGTAGATGGCCTCCTTGGTGCGCGGCAGGCTGCGCTCGGCGTACTCGGCCTTGAACTGGCGGCCGTGATTGGGGTGCGTGACCCACTGGCCGAAGACGTGCAGTTCCTCCCCGGGGTACGCCGAGGGCAGGGTGCCGACGACATTCACGCTCTCCCCGTCCTGGGTGTCCAGGCGAAGAACGGTGTAGCCATTTTCTTCATTTGTGTATATTACGGAGGCTATCTTCCCGTAAAGCTCAGCCAGTTCTTCCTCGTGCACTCAATTACCTTCCCGTATAATGGTTATTCTCCCGTCGCGCTCCAGCGCCTCGGCCACGGCGAGGGTCGCCTCGTCCATGCCCAGGTCGCCTATCTCTATCCCGCAGGGCAGCGTCCCGTTGGCCGACAGCCACTCCAGAGCACTCACCGCGCTCTCCAGCGAGGCGTCGCCGCCGGAGACGTCCAGTCTCACCGTCAGGCGCGTATTTGTCCCCGGCCGGACGGGCGTGAGCATCAGCCCGCGCACAGCCCAGACCAGCAGCAGCACAAGCGCCGCGAACGCCGCCGCGCCGATTATGTTCCACAGCATGAACACACCCCCGTATCATGCTATGCGCGGCGGCCTGTCCGGGTTACGTCTCAGCTCAAAACCTTCTTCAAATACTCGCCCGTGGCGCTCTCGGCGCACTCCGCGCAGCCCTCGGGCGTGCCCTCGAACACTATCTCGCCGCCGCCGTCGCCGCCCTCGGGGCCGAGGTCGATGATGTGGTCGGCGACCTTTATCATGTCAAGGTTGTGCTCTATGACCACGACGGTGTTGCCCGCGTCGGTCAGCCGGTCGAGTATGGTTATCAGCCGCTGCACGTCCGCGGTGTGCAGACCCGTGGTCGGCTCGTCCAGGACGTACACGGTCTGACCGGTGGAGCGCTTGGACAGCTCCGTGGCCAGCTTGACGCGCTGCGCCTCGCCGCCGGAGAGCGTGGTGCTGCTCTGACCGAGCTTCACATAGCCCAGGCCGACGTCGCACAGGGTCTGTATCCGGTCGTGTATCTTGGGGATGTTCTCAAAGAACTCCACCGCCTCCTCGGCGGTCATCTCCAGCACTTCCGCGATGTTCTTGCCCTTGTAGCGCACCTCCAGCGTCTCGCGGTTGTAGCGCTTGCCCTTGCACACGTCGCAGGGGACGTAGATGTCGGGCAGAAAGTGCATCTCTATCTTTATCAGTCCGTCGCCGGAGCAGGCCTCGCAGCGTCCGCCCTTGACGTTGAAGGAGAAGCGCCCCGGCCCGTAGCCGTGCAGCTTCGCGTCGTTGGTGGAGGCAAAGAGGTCGCGTATGTCGTTGAAAACGCCCGTGTATGTCGCGGGGTTGGAGCGCGGCGTGCGGCCTATCGGGCTCTGGTCTATGCAGATAACCTTGTCCACGTTTTCCAGCCCCTCGATGCCGTCGCTCTTGCCCGGACGCACGTGGGCGCGGTTTTTCTCCGCCGCGAGGGTCTTGTACAGCACCTCGTTTATCAGGCTGGACTTGCCGCTGCCGGAGACGCCCGTGACACAGGTGAGCACTCCCAGCGGTATTTGGACGTCCACGCCCTTCAAATTGTTCTCGCGCGCGTTGCGTATGGTCAGGAATTTCCCGTTGCCCTTGCGCCTTTTGAGCGGGACGGGGATCTTCCTGGCTCCGGAGAGGTACTGGCCGGTGATGCTCCTCGGCTCGGCCTCCAGATCCTCCACGGTGCCCTGAGCCACGACCTCGCCGCCGTGTACTCCCGCGCCGGGTCCGATGTCCACTATCCAGTCGGCGGCGCGCATGGTGTCCTCGTCGTGCTCGACGACCACGAGGGTGTTGCCCAGGTCGCGCAGCTCCTTGAGCGTGGCGATGAGCTTGCCGTTGTCGCGCTGGTGCAGGCCGATGCTTGGCTCGTCAAGGATGTACAGCACGCCCATCAGCGAGGAGCCTATCTGCGTGGCCAGGCGTATGCGCTGGCTCTCGCCGCCGGAGAGCGTCGCCGCCGCGCGGGAGAGCGTCAGGTATTGCAGACCCACGCTGGCCAGGAAGTGCAGCCGGGAGCGTATCTCCTTTATTATCATGTCGGCTATCATGCGCTCACGCACGTTCAGCCGGTCGGGCAACGCCTCAATGAACTCCAGCGACTTGCTGATGGGCATGTCGCAGAACTCCATGATGGACAGCCCGCCGACGGTGACGGCGAGGGCTTCGCGCTTGAGGCGCTTGCCGCCGCAGTCCGGGCAGGGGTACTGACCCATGTACTCCTCGTACTCCTCGCGCATGCTCTGGCTCTGCGTGTCGCGGTAGCGCCGCTCCACGTTGTTCACCAGACCCTCGAAGGGCTGCCTGAGCACGCCCTTGCCGCGCGCGGTGTCGTATTGCAGCTCCAGCGGCTCGCCGTTGGTGCCGTACATGATGACGTCCATGGCCTCTTTCGGCAGGTCCTTGATGGGCGTCGTGAGCTTGAAGTGGTACTTCTTCGCAAGGGCGTCGTAGTACATCTTGGCGATGCTGTCGCCCTTGGCGTTGCCCCAGCCGGGAGCCTGTATGCCGCCCTCGAGGATGGACAAGTTGGGGTTCCTCACTATCAGCGCCGGGTCTGCGCGCAGCTGCGTGCCGAGTCCGGAGCAGGTCGGGCAGGCGCCGAAGGGGCTGTTGAACGAGAACATCCTCGGCGCCAGCTCCTCTATGGAGATGCTGCAGTCCTCGCAGGCGTAGTTCTGGGAAAAGAGCTGCTCCTCGCCCGTGGACACGTCGTTGACCAGCACCAGTCCGCCCGAGAGGCTAGCCGCCGTCTCGGCGCTGTCCGTGAGGCGGCGGGCGCTGTCCGGCCTGACCACCAGGCGGTCGACCACGACCTCTATGTTGTGCTTCTTGTTCTTGTCGAGGGGTATCTCCTCGCTCAGGTCGTAGACCGAGCCGTCTACGCGCACGCGGACATAGCCGCTCTTTCGCGCGTCCTCGAACACCTTGGCGTGCTCGCCCTTGCGGGCGCGGACGACGGGGGCGAGTATCTGTATGCGGCTGCCCTCCGGCCATGCCATGACCTGGTCGACGATCTGGTCTATGGTCTGCTGGCGTATCTCCTTGCCGCACTTGGGGCAGTGCGGGATGCCGATGCGCGCCCAGAGCAGGCGGAGGTAGTCGTAGATCTCCGTAACGGTGCCCACGGTGGAGCGCGGGTTGCGGCTGGTGGTCTTCTGGTCTATGCTGATGGCCGGGGACAGACCCTCGATGTAGTCCACGTCAGGCTTGTCCATCTGGCCGAGGAACATGCGCGCATAGCTCGAGAGGCTCTCGACATAGCGGCGCTGACCCTCTGCGTATATGGTGTCAAACGCGAGCGAGCTTTTGCCCGAGCCGGAGAGCCCGGTGAACACGACCAGCTTGTCGCGCGGTATCTCCAGGTCGATGTTCTTGAGGTTGTTCTCCCTCGCGCCCTTGATGTATATGCTGTCTCTCATGTGTGCCGTTCTTACCTCTTACATATAAGTCAATCAGGTAATTATACCCCAGCGGAGATGGAAATTCAACTGTATCTTGCAGTGCGATCCTCCGCCTCGAAGCTCGCGGACGCAAAAACACCGCCCCTTTGGAAAGGGGCGGTGTTTTGCGTATTAGGTATCACACGCCGCACAGGCGCTTTATAAGCTCATAGCGCTCGTCTGCGGTCTTTTGCAGCTCGGCGAGGTCGGCCTCGCTGAGCTTGTTGAACTTGCCGATGCCCTTTACGAACTCGGCGATGGTGATGGGCTTGCGGTTCTCGGTCATGTAGAACCTGCCCCTGTCGCACTCCCAGAGCGGGAACATATTGCTGGCCACCGCGCGGCGGGCGACGTCTATGCTCTCGTTGGGCTTGAAGCTCCAGCCCGTCGGGCAGGGCGAGAACACGTGCAGATAGGCAAAGCCGTTCTTGCCGGCCTCCAGGCCGCGCTTGACCTTGGCCACGAAGTCCGGCATATTGCTCGGGCTGGCCGTGGCGCAGTACTCGATGTTGTGCATCGCCATGATGAGCGGCACGTACTTCGCGCTCTGCTCCTTGCCGTTTATGGCCGCGCCCGTGGGCGTGGTGCTGGTGCGCGAGCCGAGGCTGGTGGTGGATGAGCGCTGGAAGCCGGTGTTCATGTAGCCCTCGTTGTCGTAGCAGACGTAGAGCATCTTCGTGCCGCGCTCGGCCGCGCCGGAGAGGCTCTGGAAGCCGCAGTCGGCCGTGGCCCCGTCGCCGGCGACGGCGACTATGTTGACGTCGCCGCGGCCTTTGCGCTGGTACATCTCGCTGACGCCGGACATGAAGCTGGCGGTGTTGTCCAGCAGCGTGATGTGTATCGGCGCGGTGCAGCCGTTCTGATAGCTCCAGCCGTCGACGCCGGCGCCGGCCATGCATCCGGGCGGGACGGCGAACACGCTGTTGCTGCCGGCTATCTGCATCACGCGGCGGAGTATAAGCTCGCCTCCGCAGCCCTGACAGGCGGAGGAACCGGGGGTCATGACCTGCGGAGCGGTCTTCAAAACATCCATATAGCTCATTTCAAACCCTCCTCAATCCATCAGCCAGAGCGTGTCGTGGCGTCCGGCCTGGCCGTCCAGCCCGGCGAGCTTCTTCACGACGGAGGCCATGTGCGCCATGGAGATGTCCGCGCCGCCCAGGCCGCCTATGGCGGAGAAGTGCGCCTTGCCCGCGAGCGTCTCGCCCATCGCGGCGCAGACCTCGCCGTACATGGAGCCGGCGTCCCAGCCGAAGCTCACGGAGCGGTCGACCACGGCAAAAGCCCTGACGTGCGCGAGCGCTTCGCGCACGCGCAGCTCCGGGAAGGGGCGCGTGAAGCGCAGCTTGAGCACGCCGGCCTTTATCCCGGCGGCGCGCATCTCGTCCACCACGTCGCGCGCCGTGCCGGTCATGCCGCCGACCGTGACCAGGGCGTAGTCGGCGTCGTCCAGCTTGTAGGTGTCCACGGCTCCGCCGTAGCTGCGCCCGAAGGCGGCGGCGAACTTCCCATCCACCTCGTCTATGACGGGCAGGGCGGCGCGCATGGACTCCAGGTGGTCGCGGCGGTACTTCATCAGCAGCTCGCCCGGGGTCATGGGGTCGAGCGCCTGCGGCGTTGCGGGGTCGAGCTTGGCCGGCAGCGTGTACGGCGGCAGGAAGGCGTCCACCTCCGCCTGGGCGGGGACGTCCACGCGCTCCACCAGGTGGCTGGAGTAGAAGCCGTCATAGCAGACGTTGACCGGGATGAGCACCCGCTCGTCCTCGGCGAGCATGTAGCCCTGGATTATCATGTCGAGTATCTCCTGGTTGGTCTCGCAGAAGCACTGTATCCAGCCGGCCTCGCGCACGCTCATGGCATCCTGCTGTCCCGACCAGATGGTCTCCGGCGAGGTCATCTCGCGCGTGGCGATGGCCATGACCATCGGCAGGCGCAGCGTGCTCATGCGGAAATACGGCTCGTACATCAGCGCAAGTCCCTGCGCGCTGGTGGCGGTGAACACCCTGCCGCCCGCTGCGGCCGCGCCCTGCACGACGCTCATGGCGCTGTGCTCGCTCTCCACCTGTACCATGCGCGAGTCCAGCTTGCCTCCGAACACCAGGTCTGCCAGTCCCTCCACGACGGAGCTCTGCGGCGTGATGGGATAGGCGGCTATCAGATCCGGCCGGCACAGCGCCGCGCCGTAGGTCGCACACTTGTTGCCTGTCAGCGCTTTTATCTCGCCCATCTCACTTCACCTCCGGTTCCATCGTTATCGCCTGCTTGGGACACTCCGCGGCGCACAGTCCGCAGCCCTTGCAGTAGTCGTAGCTTATCAGTATCTGCCTGCCCTCGGCGTAAATGCTGCCCACGGGGCAGTACGTGAGGCAGATGCCGCAGTTGACGCAGCGGTTTTTGTCCATGACCGGCCTGACGACGCGCCAGGCGGCCGTGTCCAGTATGTACATGCCCTGGTTCCCCAGCGGGGTAACGTGTCTCATATTCCGCGCCTCCTCAATTTACCTGCACCGCGTCGTAGGCGCGCATGGCCGCGGCGCGGTTGCTCTCGCCGAACTCGGCGGCAATGTTGTCGAACAGCGTCTTGGCGTCCACAAGGCCGGTGGCCTTCGCAAAGGCGCCGAGCATGGCCGTGTTGGGGATGCTCCTGCCTATCTCCTCCATGGCTATCGTGGTGGCGTCCACTATGGCCACCTTCCCCGCCTGCGCCGGTATCTGCAAGGCCGCGGCGTCGTGGACGGAGTTTATGACCACCGTGCCGCCCTCTTTCAGTCCCGCATAGGTCGCGGGCAGGTGCACCAGCGTGTCGTCCAGGATGATAAGCACGTCCGGCTCGTACACCTGGGTCTTGCGGCGGATCTCCTTCTCGCTCAGCCTCAGGAATCCGAACACCGGCGAGCCCTTTCGCTCCACGCCGAAGAAGGGGATGAACTGTCCGTAGTGCCCCGTCTCGACCGCGGTCTTCACCACGAGGTGGCTGGCCTTGACCAGTCCCTGGCCGCCCCTGCCGTGCAGCCGAATCTCTTGCATTTGAATCACTCCCAGCAGTTTTTACAAATTTTCAAGACCTGTTTTGTGCAATTATTATGGCGAACTCAGAGGGACTTGACTTGCGCATTTGTGTTCGCTATAATAACATTATGTTCGTTTTGCGAACCCTATCTGGGCGGATAATAACACCAAACCTGCGGAAAGTCAAGCGCTGTCCGCCGCACGCAAGAATCAAAGGAGAGATATCGGTGATTCGCCGCATGGAAGCAGGCGACCTGGAAGCTGTGGCCTCGATATGGCTCGCGTCCAATCTGGAGGCGCACTCGTTCATCCCCGCCGAATACTGGCGCGGGAACTACGAGGCCGTCAAGGCCGCGCTCGCCCAGGCGGAGGTGTACGTGTACGAGGACGCCGCCGGCGTCCTGGGCTTCGTCGGGCTGAGCGGCGACTATGTCGAGGGCATCTTCGTCGCCTCCGACGCACGCTCGCACGGCATCGGCCGTCAGCTCCTCGACCACGTCAAAGCCACACACCGCTGTCTGGAGCTGAACGTCTACGCCAAGAACCGCCGGGCGGTCGAGTTCTACCAACGCGAGGGGTTTGAACTCAAAGGATCGGGGGTTGATCCTCATACCCGGGAGGAGGATTTTTTATTCTTTTGGCGCGATAAATGATTCGCTCTCTTTTCTTCAAACTTTAACGTCATTTCCTGAGGGGTTTCTTTTTGTGGCGACAAAAAGAAATCCCTCAGACTCCAAAGAGAAAAACGCTTTGGTGCGTTAATATGCCGGGGATTACGTGTTACTCGGCGGTTCGACATATAGACGCTGGTATCCCGTGGACTTTACGAGACTGGGGTGCTGTCTTTTTCGCGCGACGGCGCTTTGCGCCGGAGCGCTTACCGGGTTATTCATTAGAGGGGTAAGACAGTTGCACCCTAATCTGGCATAAATCTTAGGGATACCAACGTAGATATGTTGAACCGTGCAGATAAAACTATTCCCCGCCTAACCGTTGCACCCAAGCGGCTTTCCTTTCGGGGTCTGGGACGCTTTCTTTGGCCAAGACCAAAGAAAGCGCCCCAGGAATGGGCGTGGGGGGACCCTCGTCCCCAGAAGTTCCGCGTGGGGGTTACAACCCCCACAAAAAAATCAAAAAGGAGTGTGGAGTATTTGGAAGAACCCTCCCAGTATATTCTCTCCTCCCTCGATCATGCTCTCGACGTGTTGAACCTGTTCTTCGACCGCGAGGAGCTGACGGCTGCGCAGGCGGCTAAGGAGCTGGGGGTGAGCCGGACGGCGGCGTTTCGGATGCTGTACACGCTGGAGGCCAAGGGCTACCTCACGCGCTCGGCGGAGGGCGGGTACCGGCTGGGCATCAGGCTCTTTTCGCTCGGCGCGCTGGCGCAGAGCCGCATGGTGCTCACCGGACTGGTGCGGGCATACCTGAGCCGGCTGGCCGGAGAGACCGGCGAGACGGCGCACCTGGGCATCATGGACGGCGCCTGCCACGTGGTGTTCGCGGACAAGGTGCTGGGCAGGCTGAACCTGAAGATGGACACCGTGCTCGGCGACCGGCGCTGGGCGCACCAGACCGCCCTGGGCAAGGCCATGCTCGCCGGCAAGAGCCGCGAACAGCTGGAGCAGTACGCGCGCGCAGCGGACTTCCGCTGCCTGACCCCCAACGGCATCACCACGTGCGAGGAGCTGTACGCGGAGATAGAGCTGACCCGGCAGCGCGGCTGGGCAATCGACAACGAGGAGGGCGAGGAGGGTCTGACCTGCTACGCCGTGCCCATAATCGACCGCTCCGGCGCGGCGATCGCCGCCATAAGCTGCTCGGGACCGTGCACGCGCATGGAGCGGCACAGGGATCACGACCTCGCCGCGCTCCGGCGCGCGGCCGCGGGCATAAAGGCGGCGCTCTGACGGCACTCTCCCCTTGACTTTGCGCGAAAGTTACTATATAATCATGCAGTAATCAAAGGCAATGACGGGCAGGAGTAGGCGCGCAGCGGATGCAAAGAGAGGGAGCGGTTTGGTGTAAGCTCCCGTGAGGCGGCGCCGAAGGTCGGCTCCGAGCCGCGCGGCTGAAATCGAAGTAAGCCCGCCGGGTACTCCCGTTACAGGGTCACGAGTGTCATGCCTCCCGGCATGGAATTCAGGTGGTACCACGCTATTACGGCGCCCTGAAGCATCACGCTTCGGGGCGCTTTTTCGTCCCCCGGGGCAATCTGAAAGGAGACAGCTATGAAAGAACTGCCGAAGGTCTACGACCCGCACGAGGTCGAGAAAAAGATCTACCAAATGTGGCTCGACGGCAACTACTTCCACGCCGAGCGCGATCCCGACAAGACCCCCTTCACCATCGTCATCCCGCCCCCGAACGTGACCGGTCAGCTGCACCTGGGTCACGCGTTCGACGAGACCATCCAGGACATCCTCATCCGCTACAAGCGCATGGACGGCTACTCCACGCTCTGGCTGCCCGGCTATGACCACGCCGGCATCGCCACGCAGATAAAGGTCGAGGAGAAGCTGCGCAATGAGGGCAAGACCCGCTTCGACCTCGGCCGCGAGGGCTTCCTGGACGAAGTCTGGGCCTGGAAGAACAAGTTCGGCAACAGGATAGTCGAGCAGCTCAAGACTCTCGGCTGCTCCTGCGACTGGGAGCGCCAGCGCTTCACCATGGACGACACCTGCGCCAAGGCCGTGCGCGAGACCTTTGTCAACATGTACGAGAAGGGTCTCATCTACAAGGGTCACCGCATCATCAACTGGTGCCCGCACTGCACCACCGCGCTCTCCGACGCCGAGGTCGAGTACGTGGAGAAGCCCGGCCACCTCTGGCACGTGCGCTATCCGCTCAGCGACGGCAGCGGCGAGCTTATCATCGCCACCACCCGTCCCGAGACCATGCTGGGCGACACCGGCGTGGCCGTCAACCCCGCCGACGAGCGTTATAAGGACATCGTGGGCAAGACCTGCATCCTGCCCCTGGTTGGCCGCGAGATACCCATCGTCGCCGACGAGTACGTCGAGATGGACTTCGGCACCGGCTGCGTCAAGATGACGCCCTGCCACGACCCGAACGACTTTGAGGTCGCGCAGCGCCACGGCCTGGAGGAGATACTCATCCTCGACAACAACGCCAAGATAATCAACGGCGGCAAGTACAACGGCATGGATCGCTACGAAGCCCGCAAGGCCATCGTCGAAGACCTGGAGCGCGAGGGCTACCTCGTCAAGGTCGAGGACTACAGCCACAACGTCGGCACCTGCTACCGCTGCCACAACGACGTGGAGCCGATGAGCAGCGAGCAGTGGTTCGTCAAGATGCAGCCTCTGGCCAAGGAGGCCATCCGCGTGGTTGAGGACGGCGAGGTCAAGTTCGTGCCCGAGCGCTTCACCAAGACCTACCTCAACTGGATGTACAACGTCCGCGACTGGTGCATCTCCCGCCAGCTCTGGTGGGGTCACCGCATCCCCGCGTGGTACTGCAAAGACTGCGGCCACATGACCGTCAGCCGCGAGGACGCCACCGAGTGCGAGCACTGCCACAGCAAGAACATCGAGCAGGACCCCGACGTGCTGGACACCTGGTTCAGCTCGGCGCTCTGGCCCTTCTCCACGCTGGGCTGGCCGGACGACACCGAAGACCTGCGCTACTTCTACCCCACCGACGTGCTGGTCACCGGCTACGACATCATCTTCTTCTGGGTCGCGCGCATGATCTTCTCCGCCTGCGAGCAGACGCATAAGCCGCCCTTCCACACCGTGCTGATACACGGCCTCATCCGCGATCCGCAGGGCAAGAAGATGAGCAAGTCCGCCGGCAACGGCGTCGACCCCATCGAGATGATAGACCGCTTCGGCGCCGACGCGCTGCGTTTCAACATCATCACCGGCAACAGCCCCGGAAACGACACCCGCTTCTATGTAGAGCGCTGCGAGGCCATGCGCAACTTTGCCAACAAGCTGTGGAACGCCTCCCGCTTCGTCATGATGAACCTCAACGTGAACGACTGCGCCCTGCCCGAGCGGCTCGAGCTGCCCGACAAGTGGGTGCTCAGCAAGTTCAACACCCTCGCCGGCGAGGTGCGCGAGAACCTGGACAAGTACGAGCTGGGCATCGCCGCACAGAAGATCTACGACTTCATCTGGGACACCTACTGCGACTGGTACATCGAGCTGGCCAAAGCCCGCCTGAACGGCTCCGACGCCGAGGCCAGGGAGGGCGCGGAGCGCGTGCTGCTGTACGTCCTCACCGGCATACTCAAGCTGCTGCACCCGTTCATGCCCTACATCACCGAGGAGATATACCAGGCCATCCCGCACGAGTGCGAGGCGCTCATCATCGCGCCGTACCCGAAGTACGACGAGGCGCTGAGCTTCCCCGCCGAGGAGCAGAGCTTCGAGCTGGTGATGGACGCCATCCGCGCCATCCGCTCCCGCCGCGCGGACATGAACGTCCCGCCCAGCCGCAAGGCCAAGGTCATCGTCGCCACCGCCGAGAAGGACACCTTCGTCTCCGGCGCGCCGTACATCCAGCGCCTGGCCAGCGCCAGCGAGGTCGAGGTCGTCGACGCCGGATACGAGGCCGCCCCCGGCATGGTGACGGTCACCACCCACAGCGCCAGGCTGCTGATGCCCATGGCCGAGCTGGTCGACCTGGAGGCCGAGCGCGCCAGGCTCAACAAGGAGCTGGAGAAGGCCCGCAAGCAGCTGGAAGCCCAGGAGAAGAAGCTCGCCAACGAGAGCTTTGTCTCCCGCGCGCCCGAGGCCGTGGTCAACGCCGAGCGCGAGCGCGCCGAGAAGGCAAAGGCGCTCATAGCAAACCTGGAAGGCTCGCTCAAGGAGCTTGGCTGAGTTCCCCGAATAAGCACATCTCCCCCGGCCGCAAGACCGGGGGAGATTTTTATTGCATATGGCAAAGCGGCTCCGGTCTTGACCGGAGCCGCTTTGCGCGCTTATACCGCTATTCTTCTCGCGCCGACGTACATCCTGGCGTAGTAGCTCTCGCTGAGGCTGTTGATGGTGACATAGCCCGCGCCGGAGCTGGCGTGGATGAACTGGCCGTCGCCTATGTAGATGCCCACGTGGCCGATGGCCTCGCTGCTGCTGGCGAAGAAGACGGCATCGCCGGGCTGCAGGTCTTCGTAGGCGACCGACACGCCGTTTTTGTATATGTCGGCGGCGGTGCGGTTGGTCTGATAGCCGAGGCTCTTGTAGACGTAGCTCACAAAGCCGGAGCAGTCAAAGCCGGTGGAGGGCGAAGAACCCGCCCAGACGTAGGAGTAACCCATATACTGCTTGGCGAAGTCCACGACCTTCTGCCCTATCTCGCTGCTGCCCGCCGTGGTTCCGGCGGAGGCGGCGGAGCCGGTGCGCTCGCCCAGCTCGACGTAATCGCTGCGTATGTAACCGGTCATGCCGCCGGCGTTTACGCGGTACCAGTTGCCCGCGACGCCGGTGACCTCCACGCTCTCGCCGTAGCTGGTCACGCGGAGTATCTGGCTGTCCGTGCCGGCGCCGGAGCGCATGCGCACGCCCGTGCCGTTCACCCAGCCGGAGGCGGAGACGTCCATCGTGTCGGCTATGCTGAGGTAGTCGGCGGACATATAGCCCCAGGTGCCGTTGACGTACACGCGGTACCAGCCGTCGGCGGCCTTGCTCTCGACTATCATCGGCGTCCCGGTCGAGGCGGTGAAGATTATCGAATTGTCCGTGCCCGCGCCGGAGCGCAGGTTGACTTCAGTGGTGGTCGACGCGCCGCCAATGCAGTCGGCGGCGGCCGCGGTCGCGAGGGTGCAGCAGCAGATGGCCGCTGCGGCTATGCTGCGGAGTATCTTTCTCTTGGTCATTTGCGTTCTCTGTCCTTTATCCCTGGTTTATCCCTGTCGTGATACCGTAAAGCCTATCCCGGCGGCTTTACCTCACTTGCTGGAGAGCGCCCTGTCCAGCCACACGGACGCCACGTCCATGGCCGCGTACAGGCTGTTCTTCTCGCTCTTTTTCACCACGCGGTCGCGGCTCTTGAGGTCGGGGTCGGTGCGCTGGAGCTGCACCGTGACCTTGGTCGCCACGTCCAGATCCTCGACCTTCTTGGTCTCAAGGATCTGCATCATGATGATGTACTCGTCGGCCATGCTGCCGAAGTAGATGATGTTGTCCTTCCTGCGGAGCGGATGCCCCTTATAAACAAGCTCCTTACTGGCTGCCATCTTGATACCTCCATCTGTGGTTACAATTCGGTAACGAACAGTGTAACCGAATTGTAACTCATGTTTTCCTTTTTGTCAACCTTTTTCGGGGAAAAGTTCGGGTCGGGGCGTCTGCTCCGACCCGATTTTGCGGGATAACACTTGGTTTTGCGGGATAAAACGTGGATTTTGGGAATAGAGAACTGGTTGTAAACTTTTTGTTACGCCGCCTCGTCCACGGGCTCGGTGGGAACTATGTCCTCGCCGTCGTCGGGCGGGAGAGTGGCGTCGGGGGTGTCGGACGCGCTGGGCGTCGGAGTCTCGGTCGGCGTCGGCGTCGGGGTCGGCGTGGTGAGGTCGCCGAAGATCTGCGTGTCGCCGCCTATGCTCGTCGGGTCGGTGAAGCTGCGGTACTCCAGGCCCTCGTGCACCTGCTTCATGATGTTGCGCCAGATCACGCAGGCGGGGTTGGACCAGGTTACGCCGTTGTCGACCGGTATGTCGTGTCCGGTCCAGACGGCGGCCACGTAGTAGGGCGTCATGCCGACGAACCAGCGGTCACGGTTGTTGCCGGAGGAGCCGGTCTTGCCGGCCACTTCCTGGGTGTAGAAGTTCGCGCTGGTGCTGGTGCCGCCGTTGGCGGAGCCGACCATCATGTCCACCACGTTCCACGCGGCGTTTTCGCGGATGGCCTGGCGCTGCTGCACGGGGTTATCCAGCACGACGTTGCCGTTGGAGTCTACCACCTGGGAGTAGGTGCGGCTCTCGGAGAAGGTGCCGCCGTTGGCCAGGGCGCTGAAGGCCTGGGTCATCTCGCGCACAGTGACGCCGTATGTCAGCTCGCCGAGGGCGAGGGGCGAGGGCGCATAGTCCTGGTCGACCAGCGTGGTCAGGCCGAAGTTGTCCTCCAGGTAGTTGTAGCTGGTCTCAAGGCCGAGCTTGTCGAGTATCTGCATGGCCACGGTGTTCTTGGAGAGCACCAAGCCCTGGCGTATTGTTATGGGACCGAGGTATTCCGCCGGAGTGTTGCGCGGGTAGAAGCTGATGTTGTCCATAGTGTACTCGCCGGAATCGGGGCGTCCGTCCATGACCTTGGTGTTCTGGGTTATTATGCCCAGGTCAAAGCCGGGGGCGTAGACGGACAGCGGCTTGAGCGAGCTGCCCGGGGCGCGCGTGGTGTCCGTGGCTCTGTTGAGGATGAGGTTGGCGTTCTTCTCGCCGACTCCGCCCACCATCGCCACTATGTTGCCCGTGTACTGGTCCATTATCACTATGGCGCTCTGCAGCTGCTGAGTGGTTCTCGGGTACACGTTCGGGAAGTTGTCGAGGTTCTCGTAGTAGTTCTCGGCTATCTCCTGGATACGGCTGTCGCAGCAGGTGTATATCTGATAGCCTCCGGAGTAGAGCAGCCTCGTCGCCGTCTCGTAGTTGATGCCGCGCACCTCCATGAGGTCGGCGGTCACGTCGTCGATGACGGCCTCGACGTAATAGCTGTAGATTTCGGTGGTAGCGACCTCGGAGGGGCTGCGGGTGAAGACCAGCTCCTCGTTGACGGCCTGGGTGTATTCGTCATAGGTTATATAGCCCTGCTCATACATCTCGCGCAGCACCGTCTCCTGCCGCTTCTTGTTGTTCTCCAGGCTGTAGAAGGGGCTGTAGTACGTGGGCAGGTTGACTATGCCGACGATGCTGGCGCATTCGGCCAGCGTGAGCTCGCTCGGCTCCTTGCCGAAGTAGGTCTGCGCGGCCGTGTATATGCCGTTGCAGCCCTCGCCGAAGAAGACCGCGTTGAGGTACCACTCTATGATCTCCTCTTTGTCGTACTTCTTTTCAAACTCCAGCGCCCGGAAGATCTCCACCAGCTTTCGTTGGACCGTGACCTCGTTGTCGCCGGTGAGGTTCTTGATGAGCTGCTGCGTTATGGTCGAGCCGCCGAAGCTGCTGCTGCCGAGGAAGCTGGAGAAGATTGCGCCGACGGTGCGGTACCAGTCCACGCCCTTGTGCTCATAGAAGCGCTTGTCCTCTATGGCCACCAGCGCGTGCTCCAAGTCCTCGGGGATGTCCTCGTAGTCGACCCAGATGCGGTTCTCGCCGCTGGAGAGCGTGGCCATCACATCGCCGTTGATGTCATAGACCGTGCTGGACTCGCTCAGCGAGAAGTCGTCGAGCGAGATGTCCAGGTCATCCACCAGCGTGGTCTTGACATAGAAGGCAAAAATACACACGAACAGCAGACTCGTGGTGAGTATCACGAGCAGCGCCGTTACAACTATTTTCAAGGCCAGCGAAAGCGCGCCCACAGCGGCAGAGCCCGCCGTGCGCGCCGCCTTGACGGCCTTTTTCTTGTCCATGGAATCTTTGGGCATTGCGTACCTCCGTATATCAAAGGCAAGCGTCGCAGGCTGCGCCTGCTGGCACTCAACCCATTCTATCCTGTTATTATATCATATCATGTCAAAATAGAGTATAGAAAATGTGAAAATTTCGCTAGTCACATTACAACAATAAAAGCGGCCGGACGTTGTATCGTTTCGGCGATTGCGTGGAATAATCCATGGGAAAGGAGGTTGAAATATGAAGCTGTGGATGAAGCTGGCCGGCTGCGGGATAATGACCGTTGCGGCCGTCTGCTGCGCCTCGGCGGCGATATCCGGCATCACCGGGGACGTCAGCGCCGAGGAGGACGCCGGCGAGGGCGTGCTCGACTGGCCGCTGGCCATAGAGGACGCCGAGTTCGTGCTGCGCGAGTACGACGGCTGCGTGGCCGTGTTCGCCGCGGGGGAAAGCAAGCCCGTGACCACTACCGACATCAATGTCAGAACGCTGCGCGAGGCCGACCGCGCCCTGCTGAGCGCCGGGCTGCCGGCCGCCGATAAGGACGAAGTGCTTACATTATTGGAAGACTTAGGCTCATAAACGCGAATTATTTGAACACTTTTCGCATTTATGTCCATCACCTGAAAAAACCGATTGATTTCTTCTCCGGTATGCTGTACAATAGTCACGCAAGATAAAACTCCCCTCTGAGAAGGAGACAGAAACATGGACGAAGGTTACGGCAGCAACTATATCACCATCGAGGACGAGGACGGCAACGAGTTCGAGCTGGAACAAATCGCCACCCTGGCCTACAAGGATTCAGACTACAGCCTGTTCCTCCCCGCCGACATGTCCGAGGAAGACCCGGACTACGGCTACATCATACTCCGCATCGAGGAGGAGGACAACGAGGAGGTCTACTGCTCGGTGGATGACGAAGACGAGCTGGTCGCCGTGTACGACATGTTCATGGAGCAGCTTTTCGATGAGGACGAAGATACAGACGAGACCGGGGACGAGTAAGTTCCACCGGTTGCCACATTTGTTTTAATCCTGCCCTGTGCGTGGATTTTCTTGAGCCCATATAAACCCACATCATTTATAAGGGATGCCATATTCCCGCGTGGATTGCAGGCCTCCCGGCTCCCCCACCGAGGTGAGTTGGAAGTTGGAAGCGTCGAAGCACGGGAGAGGCGACCCACCTGCCGGAGACGTGCAGGTTCTATCTGGGCTCCCACGGCAACGGCGGGAGAGGCCGGCAGCATCCTTGCGATGCCGCCGGCTTTTTCTTATGCCGTTTCAGCTCCTAAGCAGCGCAAAACGTGCCGGTCAACGCCGGCGCATTTATTTTTGCGACCATCCGGCGCAAAACCGTACTTATATATTGAAAGCGGCCGCGGCGCTTAGCTGACATAGAGGAGGCGGCTAAATGGAAGATGAAGACATCATCGCCCTGTACTGGGCGCGCGACGAGCGGGCGATACGCGAGACCTCGCTCAAGTACGGCAGGCTCTGCCGGAGCATCGCGGGCAATATCCTCGCCAGCCGCGAGGACTGCGAGGAGTGCGTCAACGACACCTACCTGGCTCTGTGGCAGGCGATACCCGACGCGCGCCCGGCGCGCTTTTCGGCCTTTGTCGGCAAAGTAGCGCGCAACACCGCGCTCAAGCGCTGCGAGTACCTCTCCGCGGCCAAGCGCAGTCCCGACGCGCTGCTCGCGCTTGACGAGCTGGGCGACTGCGTCCCTGACGGCAAAAGCCTGGAAGACGAGCTGGAGGCGAGGCGCATTGAGCGCGCAATCAGCAATTTCCTCTGGCATCAGCGCGAGGACAAGCGCGTCATCTTTGTCCGGCGCTACTGGTACTTTGACTCGATAGCGAGTCTCAGCGAGAAGACCGGCTACAGCCAGGGCAAAATCAAGAACATGCTGTATCACATGCGCCTCAAGCTCAGGGCGCAGCTGGAAAGCGAGGGTGTAGAGCTATGAACAAAAGTCAGTTTTCCGAGCGCATCGGCAATATAGACGAGCGCCTGGTCGAGCAGGCGGAGCGCGTGCCAAACTACGCCAGGCAGGGCAGGCAGCGCCTGGTTCGGCGCATCGCCGCCGCGGCGGCCGCGCTGGCCGTCATGGTCTGCGGCGGCTTCGGTCTGGGCGCCACGGTGTTTGCCCAGGAGATAGAGGTGCCTGTTGAGGTGCCCGTCGAGCAGGAGACGATTACGTATGAGGACATGGGAGTCACGCTCATACTGCCCGACAGCTGGCGCGGCCAGTACGGCGTGGACTCCAACGGCTCTGTCTACGCCCTCGGCGCGCGCGACGAGTACAATCCCGCCGTCCTGTTCTGGATAGACCTCTACCCGGAACAGCTCACGAAGGACGAGTTCGACAGCACGCTCGGACCCTGGAACGTGGTGCCCAGCGTCTATCTGATGACTACGGCGGACGGCACCTACTGCCTCCACTGCGCCAGCGACGTCCAGTACGACCCCAGAGACCCCGAGGCGGCGGAGATATATGTCCGTATGTATCAGGAGATAGGCGAAATACGACTGGTGCTGGACAAAGCCATGGCCGAATAAAATTTTTGCCGAAGCGCGAAAAAACTCTTGCAATTCCCGCCCCGGTGTGCTATTATAATCGGGCACTGTGAAACGCATATCCGGGTGTGGCGCAGATGGTAGCGCGCTTGAATGGGGTTCAAGAGGCCGCTGGTTCAAATCCAGTCACTCGGACCATGAAAAGTCCTGAAGTCGCAAGATTTCAGGACTTTTTCTTTATCTTCACCCCAAAATCGGTGCTGTATATTGACTTCATACCAGAACGCGTACCAGAATTGTACCAGAATCGCGTTTGGAAACGATGGACGCAATAGGGCGTTTTGTTACGCCCCTATAAGCTGTGCGAGGCTTTCGACGGCGGCTGTTTTGACGCCGCTCTGGACGTGGAGATAGTGCTCCGTCATGTCTATTTCGGCGTGACCGGCGAGGGCTTGTATTGTCTCCATCGGCACGCCCTGCGCCTGAAGCTGGCTCACAAAGGTGTGGCGGCACGAGTGCGGCGTGAGCGGCCTGACGCCGGGAACGGACTCAATCGCGGCGGCGAACTTGTCGCGGAAGTGCGTCGGGTTGCACGGCTTATCCCCGCCCTTGCCCGTCCACAGGTACGGCGTGCAGTATGTACGCAGTTGCTTTACCATGTCGCGGTAGGCTATGGGTATCGGAACGTCACGCACACTAGTTTCGCAATTCGTCGTTCAGACGAATACCGTGCCCTTTACCTGCTTTACCGCCTGCCGTATGTGGACGCACGAGCCATCCGGCTCGATGTGCTCGACTTCGAGCGCCAGCAGCTCCTGCGAGCGCATACCCGTGAGCAGCAGCAACCGTATGCTGTCGCCGGTCTTGTCATGCGGCAGGTATTTAAATAGCTTTTGGACTTCTTCCGCTGTGAAGGAGTCCTTTTTGCTTTTCTGGGGCTTCTGCCTCGTCTTGTCCGCAAGCTCGACCGGGTTTTTGAGTATCAGGTCGTTGGCCTGCGCCTTGCGCATGATCTGAAACATCATGCCCCGGCATTTTGACGCCTGCGACTGGTGTTTCCCGTCCGCTGTCAGCTCGCGCAGGAAGGCCTCGACATCCGCAGCTTTGATGCTCCTGAGCGGCATGGCTCCGAACGTTTTGTTCAGCGTCTTTAGCGTGTATCCATAGCCCTCGTATGTGGTAGGTGAAACCTGCTCCCTGTACCCGTCGTACCAAGTCTGCGCCCACTCGGCGAAGGTCGGCTCCCGCTTTGTAACGTCCAGCCCTGAGTCAATCGCCGCCTGGTAGTCCTTGACCTTCTGCAAAACTTCCTTCTGCGTCCTCGCATAAAAGCTCTTGTATTTTCTTTTTCCGTTGGGTTGAAACCCGGTCATAATCATACACTCCCAGAGGCCGTTCTGGCGTTTCCGCAGAGCGCCCTCACCGTTGGAGCGTTTCTTTGGCATAGGTGTCCTCCTTTGGATTTTGTTTTATTGAGAAAGGGCGAGTCGCTTGCTCACTCGTCCTGTTCTGACTCGTCAGAGAAGTCGTCATCAGAATAAGCTTCGTCCTCATCTTCATCTTCGGAATAATCTCCGTTGTTTTCCCACATCCTGCTTTGATCTTTGTTTTTCAGGATTGGGTTGTAGATGTTGCCGCTTACAAACACTACTGCTGCTGGGCGCCCTGTCCGGACGCAGGCTCATACGCACCGAGAGCGCCGCTGCGCTCCGGCGCGGGTGATATAAAAAAGGTTCCCCGGTCTGAACCGGGGAACCTTTTTTACTTGTGCAAGGAAGCGAATGCAGTTTTTGGCAATAGCCTCTGGCTGTTGCCGGAAACGTAGTTGAGCGGACTTTGCGCGCAAAAGAAAAAACAAATCCGAAGCCGAGTGCTTCGGATTTGGAAGGAGGCGCAAGGGAGCGAACGCAGTTTTCGGCAATAGCCGTAGGCTGTTGCCGGAAACGGAGTTGAGCGGACTTTGCGCCGACGCTGGAGCGGGTGAAGGGAATCGAACCCTCGTGTTCAGCTTGGGAAGCTGACGTTCTGCCATTGAACTACACCCGCGTGCCCGAGTATTATAGCACATCTTGCCCGGGCTTGCAAGGGATATTTACTCGGACATTTTGGCGATAATGGCGTCTGCGAACTCGCTGGTGCCCAGCTTGCCGCCCAGGTCGTAGGTGACCTGCACGCCGCCGGCAAGCAGGCTCAGCACGGCGCTCTCTATCCTGTCGGCCGCCGCGCCCTCGCCGAGGTGGCGGAGCATCATTACGGCGGAGAGTATGAGCGCAGTGGGGTTGGCGTCGTTTTTGCCGGCGTGCTTGGGCGCGCTGCCGTGCACGGCCTCGAAGATGGCCGCGCCGCGGCCTATGTTCGCGCTGGGCGCAAGCCCCAAGCCGCCCACGAGACCCGCGCAGAGGTCGCTGACTATGTCGCCGTAGAGGTTGGGCAGCACCAGCACGTCAAAGGTCTCCGGGTGCTGCACGAGCTGCATGCACAGCGCGTCGACTATCCGGTCTTCAAACTCTATCTGCGGATACTCCGCCGCCACGCCGCGGCAGACGTCCAGGAACAGCCCGTCGGTGCATTTCATGATGTTCGCCTTGTGCACGCAGGTGACCTTCCTGCGGCCGTTTTTCACCGCGTAGTCAAAGGCGTAGCGCGCTATGCGCTCGCTGCCGGCGCGGGTGATGAGCTTGATGCTCTCGGCGGCGTCGGCGCCTATCATGTGCTCGATGCCGGCGTACAGGTCCTCGGTGTTCTCGCGCACGACCACGATATCTACGTTCTCATAGCGACTGGAAACGCCCTTGAACGTGCGCGCGGGGCGCACGTTGGCGTAGAGGTCGAACTCCTTGCGCAGCGCGACGTTCACGCTGCGGAAGCCGACGCCGACCGGCGTCGTGATGGGACCCTTGAGCGCCACGCCGTCGGCGCGGACGCTGTCCAGCACGTGCTGTGGCAGCGGGGTGCCGTACTTCTCCATCTGGCTCTCGCCGGCGTCCACCACGTGCCAGTTTATTTCGGCGCCGGAGGCGTCGACCACGCGGCGCGCGGCGAGGGCGACCTCGGGGCCGATGCCGTCGCCGGGTATGAGAGTTACGTTGTGTGCCATCTTTCAGTCCTCCCTGTGCGCCTTGGTGTAGTTGAGCAGTCCGCCCGCGAGCAGTATGTCGCGCTGGCGCGGCGTGATCTCAAGCTTCATCTCCGCCGTGAGCTCGCCTATCCTGACCTTGACGGGCGCGCCGTCCACGGCCGCGGCGATCTGTTCATGCACGTTTTCGATTACAATGTCGTCGCCCTGCTGCGCGGCGTCGTAGTCGGCCTCACTGGTGAACTCCAGGGGCAGGATGCCGTTGTTCATCAGGTTGGCGCGGTGGATGCGCGCAAAGCTCTTGGCCAGCACGGCCTTGATGCCCAGGTAGAGCGGGACGAGCGCCGCGTGCTCGCGGCTGGAGCCCTGGCCGTAGTTGGCGCCGCCGATGATGAATCCGCCCTTGGCCTTATTCGCGCGCTTGGCGAAGCCCTCGTCGCAGGGGGCGAGGCAGAACTCGCTGAGGTAGGGGATGTTGGAGCGGAAGGGCAGCAGCTTGGCGTTGGAGGGCATGATGTGGTCGGTCGTGATGTTGTCGCCGAGCTTGATAAGCGCCTTGCCGCTGAGCGTCTCCGCCGGGGGAGCGGCCTGCGGGAAGGGCTTGATGTTCGGGCCGCGCACCACCTCGACGGTGCTGCCGTCCTTCGGCGGGACGATGATCATGCCGTCGTCGATGTCAAAGTGCTCGGGCACGTCATAGGGCGGCTCCCCGGAGTAGGTCTCGGGGTCGGTGAGCACGCCGGTGACGGCGCTGACAGCCGCCGTCTCGGGGCTGACCAGGTACACGCTCGCGCTGGGGGTGCCGCTGCGGCCGTAGAAGTTGCGGTTGAAGGTGCGCAGGCTGACGGCGTTAGTCGCCGGAGCCTGACCCATGCCTATGCACGGGCCGCAGGCGCACTCGAGCACCCTCGCGCCGGCTGCAACCAGCTT
The DNA here is from genome assembly GCA_900543085.1 of uncultured Eubacteriales bacterium. Classification (GTDB taxonomy): domain Bacteria; phylum Bacillota; class Clostridia; order Oscillospirales; family Oscillospiraceae; genus Scatomorpha; species Scatomorpha pullicola. The sequence continues at coordinate 28,519 of UQQF01000019.1, forward strand.
GGCCAGCGCGCCGTTGAGCGCGAGAGCCTTGAGCACCTGCCTGGAGCCCGGGGAGATAGTCAGGCTCACGTTGGGAGCCACGCGCTTGCCGTCGAGGATACCGGCGACGCGCATAAGGTCGCAGAAGCTGGAGTTGGTGCAGCTGCCGATGCAGACCTGGTCGACCTTGATGCCGGCTATGTTGGAGATTTCCGTGACGTTGTCGGGAGAGTGGGGCTGCGCGGCCAGCGGATGGAGGGAGCTGAGGTCGACGACTATCTCCTCGTCGTACTCGGCGTCCGGGTCGGCCTCGAGCCTCACCCACTGCCCGGCGCGGCCGCGCGCGGAGAAGAACTCGCGAGTGCGCTCGTCGCTGGGGAAGACGGTGGTCGTGGCGCCCAGCTCCGCGCCCATGTTGGCGATGGTCGCGCGGCTGGGCACGGAGAGCGTCTTGACGCCGGGGCCGCCGTACTCCATGACCTTGCCCACGCCGCCCTTGACGCTCAGCCTGCGCAGGACTTCCAGAATGACGTCCTTGGCGGAGACCATCGGGTGCAGCTCGCCGGTGAGCACCACGTGACATACCTTGGGCATGGTGAGGTAATACGCCCCTCCGCCCATGGCCACGGCCACGTCCAGTCCGCCCGCGCCGATGGCCAGCATACCGGCCGCGCCGCAGGTGGGAGTGTGACTGTCCGAGCCGAGGAGGGTCTGGCCGGGGATGGAGAAGCGCTCGAGCTGCACCTGGTGGCAGATGCCGTTGCCGGGGCGGGAGAACCAGATGCCGTGCTTGGCCGCGACGCTCTGGATGTACTTGTGGTCGTCGGCGTTCTCCGCGCCGGACTGGAGCATATTGTGGTCTATGTACGCGACGCTCCGCTTGGTTTTGACCCGGTCTATGCCCATGGCCTCAAACTGGAGGTAGGCCATGGTGCCGGTGGAGTCCTGCGTCAGCGTCTGGTCTATGCGTATGGCTATCTCGCTGCCCGGGGTCATGTCCCCGTGCACCAGATGGCTGGATATGAGCTTTTGCGTTATGTTCATGATTACCCCTCCGTGTACTTCCTGTATTCTCTCCACAGCTCGTCGTCGCCGATGTTGGTGACGCGGCCTGACTCGTACTGTGCGTTCACCCAGTCGTGCAGGTGGGTGACGGCCTCGTCGCGCTTGCCGACCTCGTGTCCCAGCTTCTGCGAGAGCCAGACGGCGATGCCCGCCGCGCCGGAGTTGCGCGATATGCCCACCTTGGGCGGGCTTTTGAGTATCTTCGTGGTGTCGAAGATATTGTATATCTCCTCGTCCTTGAGCAGCCCGTCGGCGTGGATGCCGGCCTGGGTGGTGTTGAAGTTCGCGCCGACAAAGGGCGTGTTGGGCGGGATGTGATAGTCCAGCTCGCGCTCGTAGTAGTCGGCGATGTCGCGTATCACCGTGGGGTCCATGCCGTCGAGCGTGCCGCGTATCTGCGCGTACTCCATGACCATGGCCTCGAGCGGGGTGTTGCCCGTGCGCTCGCCTATACCCAGCAGGGAGCAGTTCACGCTCGCCGCGCCGTAGAGCCAGGCGGTGGCGGAGTTGACGACGGCCTTGTAGAAGTCGTTGTGGCCGTGCCACTCCAGCTGCTCGGCCTCAAAGCCGCCGTAGTTGCGCAGACCGTAGATGATGCCGGCCACGCTGCGCGGCATACTGGCTCCGGGGTAGGGCACGCCGTAGCCCATGGTGTCGCAGGCGCGTATCTTTATGGGTATGCCGCTCTCGTCGGCGAGGTCGTGTATCTCGTGCGCGAAGGGCACGACAAAGCCGTAGAAGTCCGCGCGCGTGATGTCCTCAAAGTGGCAGCGCGGATAGATGCCCGCGTCGAGCGCGTCCTTGATGACGCCCAGGTACATGTCCGCGGCCTGCCGCCGGGTCATCTTCAGCTTCTTGTATATGTGGTAGTCCGAGCAGCTCACAAGTATGCCGCACTCGCGCAGCCCGAGGTCGCGCGCAAGCTGAAAGTCCTGCTTGCTGGCGCGTATCCAGCCGGTGATCTCGGGAAACTCGTACCCAAGCTCCCGGCACATGTCCAGCGCTTTGCGGTCGCGCTCGCTGTAGAGGAAGAACTCCGTCTGGCGGATTATGCCCTTCGGCCCGCCCAGCCGGTGGAGCATCTTGAACAGCTCGCGTATCTGCTCCGGCTCGTAGGGCGCGCGGCTCTGCTGCCCGTCGCGGAAGGTCGTGTCCGTTATCCAGATGTGCTCCGGCGGATTCGCCGGGGTCAGGCGGAAGTTGAACGTGCACTTGGGTACCTCCTCGTAGGGGAACATGTCCCTGTAGAGGTTGCCGTCCTCCCTGTCCTGGAGCGTATATTTATACTCACACTCCATCAGAACGTTCTTCTTGTCGTTGAAAGCAATCATTTAAGCGCCGCGCCTCCTTTGAGCGTGAGACGGCCGGCTCGGTTCCGTATGGTATGCCGTCCGCTCTGCTTTCTATGAGTGCCATTATACGACGCCGATATGAAATTATCAAGAGCCAATTTTGCAAATTTTATGCCATTTAAAGCATAGAGACTTGATAAAATGCAAGTTTTGAATCTATAAATTGCAAATCGTCCCGTCTCAAGCTCAAATCCGCCCGCTTGTTTGGTGAATAAGCATACAGCGGCGCCCGGAAACGGGGTGAATATTTGTATGAGCTGTAAAACCGGGGCGAGAGCGGGGGAAGACGCGAAAAGCCGCCGGACTGGAGGGAGCCCGGCGGCCGGACAAAAGGCGCACCCAATGGGGGCAGGGGGCACCTGAGTCCTAATGTTTTGGGCTTGCGCCCGTGTCTGCACCGCGTCAGGGCAAGCATAAAGCGCCCGTCCTCGTGCTCGAGGTGGGCGCCGACACTGCGTAGGAGTAAGTCAGTGCAGAGGGAACGCAGTTGGATTCCAACGCCCGTGCGCATGCGGTTGCTGCGCCTCAAGTAGTTGCATGTTGATTGGAATTTGCCAATTCTGCCCGCCGGCGGCTGCGTTTATGTGCATTTTCGTCAGCGGAATGCTCTGCGATGGGTGCATCATTGTGTGAGTATGATACCAAAAAACGCGGCAAAGGTCAAGTCGAAACCACAAATTCTGCCTTTTGTACAATACGCGCCGATGGGTCTCCTGCGCGCTTAATCGGCAAAATCGGTAACTTCAAGGCCGTGATGCGGATAAGTCGGGCGCTGAATGAAAAAAATACACCGGCGTGGAATATTACCCACGCCGGTGTGAGACTTTAAATCAACAATGTGATATAAAAGTGTCGCGATATCAGAGCAGCATGACGCCGGCCTTTTCGCAGGCGGAGACGGTCTCGGCGTCCCAGGTGGAGCACTGCACTTCGCCAATGTGCGCCTTGCCGAGCATGAGCATGGACATGCGCGACTGGCCGATGCCGCCGCCGATGGAGAGCGGGAGCCGGCCGCCAAGCAGCAGCTGGTGGTAGTAGAGGCCGCGGCGGTCGTCGCAGCCGGCGGCGGTGAGCTGCCTGTCCAGGGAGGCGGGGTCGACGCGGATGCCCATGCTGGACAGCTCAAAGGCGCAGCCGAGCACGTCGTTCCAGACGATGATGTCGCCGTTGAGGCTCCAGTCGTCGTAGTCGGGGGAGCGGCCGTCGTGGGGCTTGCCGCTCTTGAGCGGGGCGCCTATGCCTATGACGAAGGTCGTCGGGTGCTCCTTGACGTATGCGGTCTCGCGCTGCTTGGGCGTGAGCTCCGGCCACCTGTCCTCCAGCTCCTGGGACGTGACGAAGCTGACGCGGCGGTCGATCTCCGGCAGGCAGCAGAGCGCGGGGTAGAGCGCGCGCATAGTGGCCTGGGTGTCGCACAGAGCGGCGACTATGTCCATGACGGTGCTCTTGAGGTAGTCGATGTTCCGGTTCTCGGGCAGTATGATCTTCTCCCAGTCCCACTGGTCGACGTAGACGCTGTGTATGTTGTCCAGCTCGTCCTCGTCGCGGCGTATGGCGTTCATGTCCGCGTAGATGCCCTTGCCGGGGTAGAGGTCGTAGCGCTTGAGCGCGAGGCGCTTCCACTTGGCGAGGGACTGCACCACCTGGCAGTGCACGCCGGTGTGCGCGATCTCAAAGTCGACGGGGCGCTCGTAGCCGTTGAGGTTGTCGTTTATGCCGCTGCCGCCGTCGACAAAGAGGGGTGCGGACACACGCATGAGGTTCAGCGCGCCGGCGAAGTTGTCCTCAAAGAGACGCTTCATCAGGCCGATGGCCTTCTGCGTGTCGTAGACGGAGAGTATGCTCTTGTAGCCCTCGGGTATGTACGTGTTCATTCCTGCTCAATCCTATCTGTAAGAATTTCGATTATCTTTTGGTATATGCCCTCCGCGTCGGCGCGGAAGGCGCGCTCCATGGCCTCGGCGGCCGCCTCGTCGGGCGACAGCAGGCTCAGCGACATGACCTCGCCCTTGCCGTCGGAGAGCTTCAGGCGCACGGTTTCGCCCCCGCCGGGGGAGGGCTCGTGTCCGGCGTCTATCATGGCGTCGCGCCGCATCCTGGCGGCGACCGGCTCCAGCAGGCGGTCGGCCTTCATGCGCACGGAATAGGGGATGCTCGTCTCGGCGGCCTCGCCGTTTGTCCGGCCCTTGTCGGTGATAAGGTAGCGCTCGCCGGAGAGCCGCTCGACATGGCCGGTGTCCACCAGGTCAGCAAGGCACTCGGAGTAATCGAACCAGCTCACGCCGTTGTCGAACGAGCACAGGTCGGAGAGCGTCTGCGCGTCCACCGGCCTGGGCAGCCGGCGCAGCACGTAGAGTATGAGTATTTTGGTGTCCAGTTCGCCGTGTATAAAGCCGAAGTTGTCCATTCCCGCTCCCTCCTTTGTGGCCTGACATAATATTATACCACACTGAGCCGACACATACAATTCTTTCTTTTCGCACACGGCGGCGCGGCGGCGCATACACTGTCTTGAAGCCAGACTTCAATTCATCGCAAGGAGGAAATTTTCATGGCAGACAGGGTCATGCCCGGCCCGGTGGACAACACGGCCTGCATCCGCGAAGCCGTCTGCATCCACACGAGGAAAATTTTCGACGCTTGTAGGGATAAGGACTGCATCGAGGATCTCAGGGTCTATCCCACTACGACGTCGCAGACTTACATAGACAGCGCGCTGTCGGTGCGTGCGAGGAGCGCTGAACTGCTGTATGCCGATGTGAACGTTGAGGCCATAACCTTCCACAACGGGTACTACACCGTAGACATCACCTACTACTACCGTATAACCGGCGAGACCTCGCCCGGAGGGAACACCATAACCGGCCTTGCCATCTTTGACAAGCGCGTCATGCTCTGCGGCGGGGTCGGCACGGTAAAGAGCTTCTCCTCCGACCCCATGGCGATTGCCGGCGAGCCGGACGGCCTGCCCATCGCGACGGTGGAATCGGTCGACCCCATCGCGCTCAACCTCAAGCTTGTCGACACGGCGTACTGCGTCTGCCCGGAGACGGTGCAGCCGGTCATCCCGGCCAACATCCTGGCCCGCTTCGGGGACACGCTGGTGACCACGGATACGCCCAAGCGCCTGTACGTGACGCTCGGCCAGTTTTCGATCATCCGCCTCGAGCGCGACACGCAGCTGCTCATCCCGGCTTACGACTACTGCATACCCGAGAAAGACTGCCCCGGCGGGAGCTGTCAGGACGATCCCTGCACCATCTTCTCACAGATCCGCTTCCCCATGGAGGAATTCTTCCCCCAGGACTGCTCCGCCGACGACACCCAGTGACGAAGTGCCCCCGGTCGCCCCGGGGGCACTCTTTGATTGACACTTGATTTCGCGCGCGAGCCGTGATATGATGGAGAAAACTTGGAAAAGGGTGAAAAGATGTACAATACTTCCTGCAAATAATCACACGGTGCGTTTCGGCGCGCCCATTGCGGGAAGGTAATATCTGTGCACACCGTTCGGCCGCTGCCTGCGGCCGGCGTCTGACGTGTCGCGGGAGGACTGCCTTCTCGCGGCATTTTTCATTTTGGAGGTGCGCACATGTCTATTATCAAGATAGAAAGCCTGACTTTTGCGTATCCGGGCAGTCCGGATAACGTGTTTGAAAATCTGAATTTGCAGCTCGACAGCGACTGGAAGCTGGGCTTCACAGGCCGCAACGGCCGCGGCAAGACCACGCTGCTGCGCCTGCTGATGGGCGAGGGCGAATACTCCGGCCGAATAGTCAGCAGCGTGGACTTCGACTACTTCCCGCCGCGCGTAGCGGACGGGACAAAGAGCCTGGCTGAGGTGCTGCGCGGCATCTGCCCGTCCGCCGAGGACTGGGAGCTGGAACGCGAGCTGTCGCTGCTGGGCGTGCACCCGGAAGCCCTGGACAGGGCGTTCGACACGCTCTCCAACGGCGAGCAGACCAAGGCCATGCTCGCGGCGCTCTTTCTCGACGAGGGGCACTTCCATCTGGTTGACGAGCCGACGAACCACCTGGACGCGGCCGCGCGAGAGCGGGTATCCGACTGGCTGAGCCGCAAGCGCGGCTTCATACTCGTGTCGCACGACCGGCGCTTCCTGGACGGCTGCGTCGACCACATACTGGCGCTGAACCGCTCCGGCGCGGAGGTCAGGGGCGGCAGCTTTTCCGCCTGGCTGGAGGACTTCCGGGCGCGTCAGGCCGCCGAGGAGGAGCTGAACGACCGGCTCAAGCGGGACATAAGCCGCATGAAGCAGGCCGCGGCGCGCACGTCCGACTGGTCGGACAGGACGGAGGCCTCCAAGCGCGGGGCGGCGGACAAGGGCTTCGTGGGACACAAGGCGGCCAAGCTGATGAAGCGCGCCAAGAACATCGAGACCCGCCAGCAGCGCGCCATAGAGCGCAAGTCCGAGCTGCTGAAGGACGCCGAGGGCGCCGAGGCGCTCAAGCTCTCGCCGCTGACCTACCGCTCGGAGACGCTGGCGCGCTTTGACGGCGTGAGCGTGAACTACGGCGGTAGGGACGTCTGCTCCGGCGTGCGGCTGGAGATAAAACGCGGCGACCGGATCGCGCTCGCCGGCGGCAACGGCAGCGGCAAGAGCAGCCTTCTGCGCCTGCTGCTGGGCGAGGACGTGCCCCACACCGGCAGAGTGGAGGTCGGCAGCGGACTGGTCATATCCTATGTGCCGCAGGACGCCTCGCGCCTCTCCGGCAGCGTGTACGACTATGCCCGAGCGTGCGGCGCGGACGAGACGCTGCTGCTGACCATACTGCGCAAGCTGGACTTTGAGCGCTCGCAGTTTGCCAGGGACATGAGCGGCTACTCCGGCGGACAGAAGAAAAAGGTGCTGCTGGCCCGCAGCCTGTGCGAGCAGGCGCATCTGTACGTCTGGGACGAGCCGATGAACTTCATAGACCTGTACTCTCGCCTGCAGCTCGAACAGCTGGTACTGGAGTTCCGGCCGACCATGCTGTTCGTGGAGCACGACGCCGCCTTCCGCGACGAGGTCGCGACGTCGATCCTCCAGCTGTGAAAAAAGGCCGCCGCAGACTATCGTCTGCGGCGGCTCTGGAGCGCCTGAACGCTTGAGTGAGAGGCGGCGTTTGTTCGGAACGAAAAAACGCCGTCGCGAATGATACGAAGTCCGCGAAAAAGAAAAATACCAAATTGAAGCCCAGCGTAGCGGGTTCAATTTGGAGAGGAGGAGCGACGAAATGAGTGAGAGGCGGCGTTTGTTCGGAACGAAAAAACGCCGTCGCGAACGATATGCAGTCCGCTAAAAAGAAAAATCCCAAATTGAAGCCCAACGAAGTGGGTTCAATTTGGAAAGGAGGAGCGAC
>UQQF01000020.1 GCA_900543085.1 uncultured Eubacteriales bacterium
TTTTTTGCGCCTGCGAAAAAATTGCGCCCGGAAGAAGACCTCTTTCGGGCGTATTCTCATTTTTCGGAGGTAATGTAAAATGGATGCCGGACGTGCCGTAACTCAAAAGAAAATTGACACCAAGAAGCTTGCGACGCTTGCAATGCTCACTGCCCTTGCATTTGTGGTCATGTGGCTGAGCAAGTTTATTCCGAGCGTCAACGGATTCCTGGACTTTGACTTCAAAGACGTTGTGCTCTGCATCGGCGGCTTCATCTACGGACCGATCTCGGCGCTTATTATGACCATCATCGTCTGCGCTCTGGAGATGGTCACGGTCAGCCACACGGACATAATCGGCTGCATCATGAATATAGTCGCCACCGCCAGCTTCGTCTGCACCGCTTGCGCCATATATAAGAACCACCACACCATGAAGGGCGCGGTGCTCGGTCTTGCCACCGCCGTAGTTGTACTGGTGGTCGTCATGCTGGCCTGGAACTACTTCCTCACTCCTATTTATCAGAGGATACCTCGTGAAGCTGTCGCCGACATGCTCCTGCCCATATTCCTGCCCTTCAACGCCGTCAAGGGCGGGCTGAACATGACCGCCACTCTGCTGCTCTACAAGCCTGTTGTCGGCGCGCTGCGCTCGGCCAAGCTCATCCCCGAGTCCGAGAGCCACGCAGCGCCCGTGGCCGGCAAGAAAAAGACCGGCATCACGATAGTCATCCTCTTTGTGTTCGCAACCTTTGTGCTCTTTGCGCTGAGCCTGCAGGGCATAATTTAAAAGGAGTCATCCGTTGGCTCCGGGACGCCGCGCCAAGGCTGTCCCGGAGCCAAAATCTATTTGTCCGATTCCGACTTGACTAAGCGGGCAGGCAGTGGTATCAATATAACAGCGTTATATGAAACGGAGGCTCGGGATGGACGGCACACGCGAGCGCCTGCTTGCAGCGGCGAAGGACGAGTTTCTCAAATACGGCTACCGCGGCGCCTCTCTGCGGCGAATCGCCGCCGTGGCCGGCGTGACGACCGGCGCCATATACGGCTGCTTCGGGAGCAAGCAGGAGCTTTTCGACGCGCTGGTCGGCGGAACCTACGAGCTTTTCATGCGCAACTACATGGCCGCTCAGAACAGCTTTACCGACATACCCGAGGCTCAGCAGCCGGACAACGTCGGGACAGCCAGCAGCCACTATCTGGACTGGGCGGTGACGTTCATGCTCGAACACCGCGACGAATTCCGGCTGCTGCTCACGTGCAGCGAGGGGACGAGGTTCTCCGGGATGGTGGACGAAATGGTGCGCGTCGAGGTAGAGGCGACGGACAGGTTCATGCGCGTCCTGGACAGCCTGGGTCGCGCCCCGGACGGCATGTCGCCGATGCTCGAGCACATCCTCGTCAGCTCAATGTTCACCGGTATGTTCGAGATAGTCATACACGATATGGAGCCAGAGGCTGCAATAACATATTCGCGGCAGCTCAGGGATTTCTTCATGGCCGGCTGGCTCAAGCTGCTCGGCCTTGAAACCAAGTAGACGTATAATGGGGCAGAGTCCCCATTATTTTACGTTTATAGGTTAGTAACAACTAACTATTTCGTTATCCAGGAGGGGATCATGATGAAAAAGCAGTCCAACCTCTCGCGGCTCATGGGCTATGCGGGAGGGTACAGGTACTTCACCTACGCTTCGTGGGTGCTGAGCGCGCTGAGCGCGCTGATCGCGCTCGTGCCGTTCTGGTACATATGGCGCATCATCCGCGAGGTGCTGCGCGTGCAGCCGGACTTTTCCCAGGCCGTGGGGCTGGAGCGGCTCGGCTGGATGGCCGTTTTGTTCGCCGTGCTCAGCGTGCTGGTATATATAGCCGGGCTGATGTGCTCGCACGTGGCCGCATTCAGGATTGCAACGAACATACGCATGGAGGCGATGGAGCACATAGTGGAGCTTCCGCTGAGCTTTGCGGAGAGCTTCGGCTCCGGCAGGCTGCGCAAGATAGTGAACGAGTCCAGCGCCGCGACGGAGACCTATCTGGCGCACCAGCTCCCCGACAAGTGGGGCGCGATCGCGACGCCGGTGGGGATGCTGGTGCTGCTAATGGTGTTCGACTGGCGGCTCGGGCTGCTGAGCCTCGTGCCCGTGGCTCTGGCGTTTGCAATCATGATGGCCATGACGGGCAAGAGCATGCAGCAGAAGATGGCGGAGTACAACAACGCCCTGGAGGACATGTCGAACGAGGCCGTGGAGTATGTGCGCGGCATCGCGGTTGTAAAGACCTTCGGACAGACCGTGTTTTCGTTCAAGCGCTTCAAGGACAGCATAGATCGCTATGGGGTCTGGGTGATCGCCTACACCAAGCAGCTGCGGCTCCCGATGATGTTCTACACCACGGCGGTCAACGGGGTTTTTGTGTTCCTGATTGCCGGCGCGCTTCTGCTTTCGCACGGAGGCGGCGAGGCGGAGTTCCTGCTGAACATGCTGTTCTACATAATCATTACGCCGGTCATCTCGGTGACGCTGACGCGGATAATGTTCCAGAGCGAGAACGCCATGATAGTGGACGACGCCCTGCGCCGTATAGACCAGATAATGGACGCAAAGCCCCTCGCCGAGAGCGGCAGACCCGTACATCCGGCCGACGGCTCGGTCAAGGTAGAGGACGTCGTGTTCAGCTATGACAACGAGAACAATGCCCTCGACGGCGTGAGCATAGAGGCCAGGCCGGGGGAGACCATAGCGCTGGTGGGACCCAGCGGCGGCGGCAAAACCACGCTTGCCAGCCTTATTGCGCGCTTCTGGGACGTGAAAAGCGGCCGGATACTCGTCGGAGGAGCTGACGTGCGTGACGTTGCAAAGCGCGAGCTGATGGACACGGTGTCCTTTGTGTTCCAGAACAGCAGGCTGATAAAAGCCAGCGTGCTGGAAAACGTCCGCCTGGCCAGGCCGTCGGCCGGTAGGGAGGAGGTAATGGCCGCGCTGGAGGCCGCCCAGTGCTCGGACATCATCGCCAAGCTCCCCAACGGGGTGGACACGGTAATAGGCGCAAAGGGCGTCTACCTCTCCGGCGGCGAGCAGCAGCGCATAGCCATAGCGCGGGTGATACTCAAGGATTCGCCCGTGATAATTCTTGACGAGGCCACAGCGTTCGCAGACCCCGACAACGAGAGCCGCGTGCAGGAGGCCTTCACGCGGATGTCCGCGGGGAAGACGGTGATCATGATAGCTCACCGCCTGTCCACGGTGAAGGACGCGGACAGGATATTCGTGCTGAGAGACGGCAAAATCGCCGAAAGCGGAGGCTTCGACGAGCTTGTGAGCCGCGGCGGCGTGTTCGCAGGCATGTGGGCGGAGTACGAGCGCTCCGCGCGCTGGAAGGTTGAAAAGGAGGGAGACTGACATGGTCAAAAAGCTCCGGAAGAAATACGCCCTGAGCGAGCGGGGCGCAAAGGATCTCATCCTCGGCTGCATCGCCTGCGCGGTGCAGAACCTCACGTTTATGTTCCCGGTCTGCCTGCTGTTCATGCTGGTGGGCGACCTGATGGGAGGCACCGTCCTAGAGCACACGGCGCTGTATATAGCCGGGTGCATACTGAGCGCCGCGTTGATTTTCACGGCGACCTGGTTCCAGTACAACGCCACATACTTTGCGACCTACCGCGAGAGCGGCGTGAGGAGGATAAGCCTGGCGGAGAAGCTGCGCGAGATACCGCTCTCGTTTTTCGGAGAGCGCGACCTGGCTGACCTGACCAGCACGATAATGGCAGACTGCACAAATCTTGAGCAGGTGTTTTCCCACTATATTCCCGAGTTTGCCGGGTCGATAGTCTCAACGCTGCTTGTTGCGGTGAGCCTGCTGTGCTTCGACTGGCGCATGGGTCTTGCCTGCCTGTGGGTGCTGCCCGTGTCCTTCGCCATAGTCTGGCTGAGCGCGAAGGCGCAGGAGGGGCTGTCCCGCAGGTCGATGGACGCCAAGATGGCCTGCGCCGACGGTATACAGGAGTGCATAGAGTCCGTGCGCGATTTGAAAAGCTGCAACGCGGAGACCGAGTACATGAAGGGACTGGCCGCAAAAATAAAGGCCGTGGAGCGCCGCGCGGTAATAAGCGAGTTCGGCACTGCCGTGTTCGTCGTCTCTGCCTCGCTCATTTTGAAGCTCGGCATAGCCACCTGCGCCCTTGTCGGGGCTGTGCTGCTGGTGGACGGGTCGCTGGACGTGCTGACGTTCTTCATGTATCTGCTGGTTGTCTCGCGCTTCTATGACCCGTTGCAGAGCGCGCTGCAAAACCTGGCGGCCATCATCTCCACCAGAACCAATATAGCGCGCATGAACGAGATACTCGACTGCCCCGTGCAGACAGGCTCCAAGACCCTCACCAACGACGGCTGCGACATAGTTTTCGACCACGTGGGATTCGAGTATAACAGCGGAGAGACCGTGCTGCGCGACGTCTCCTTCACCGCCAGGCAGGGCGAGGTGACGGCGCTGGTCGGACCGTCCGGAGGCGGAAAGACAACGGTCAGCCGCCTCGCCGCACGTTTTTGGGACGCTACGCGCGGCAGGATAACCGTCGGCGGCATGGACGTCACGCTCACCGACCCCGAAGCGCTGCTGGCGCTGTACTCCATCGTGTTCCAGGACGTCACGCTTTTTGACAACACCATCATGGAGAATATACGCATAGGCCGGAAGGACGCCACCGACGAGGAGGTTATCGCCGCCGCAAGGCTCGCCAACTGCGAGGAGTTCGCGCTCAGGCTGCCGGAGGGATACAACAGCAATATAGGCGAGAACGGCTGCACCCTGTCCGGCGGCGAGCGGCAGAGGATATCCATAGCCCGGGCGTTCCTCAAGGACGCGCCCATCATCCTGCTCGACGAGGCCACTGCCAGCCTGGACGTCGAGAACGAAACGCTGATACAGAGCGCGCTGTCGCGGCTCATAAAGAACAAGACCGTTCTGGTGATAGCCCACCGGATGCGCACCGTGGCCGGGGCTGACAAGATAGTGGTGCTCAAGGACGGAGCCGTGGCCGAGCAGGGGACGCCCGCCGCGCTTATGGCCGAAAACGGCGAGTACGCGCGCATGAGCGCGCTGCAGCGAGAGAGCGCTTCGTGGACGATCTGAGCCGGAATTAACATGGAGTTAAAACAATATTAAGATTGTCGGACTTGCTATGGACGACAAATTGTTATATAATTGCTCAGGAAATGCGAAAAGGAGCTGAGCAGTTTGCGCCGATACCTGTCAGCGGCGGAGCATGGCTCCCGATGGGTACGGCAGACAATAGGCGATACAGCCCCGAGGCTTTGCCCCGGGGCTTTCCGCAAAGAGCGCACGTGTATGCGCGAGCCGGCTGCCGAGGTCGAATCCGGTAGCATTCTCTGGCTGAGTTGAAACTTTGTTGAATTTCAGGGATTAGGTTTAAAATACCGGTAGAAATGACTATCTCACTTTGGAGGTTCCATGAAGCTGTTGATTCTCACCTGCAGCACGGGCGGCGGACACACCTCCGCCGCAAAGGCGATAGCTCAGGCCGCTACCGAGGCCGGAGCAGAGTGCCGGATAGAGGACGCGCTGCGATTCCTGCCGGGCTTCGACGGAAAGGTCATAAGCCACGGTCACACCTTTGTTTACAGGCACCTGCCGTCGCTTTTCGGCGTAGGCTACCGCTACGAGCAGAAAAGGGGCGGCGCAAGGATATTCCAGGTAGAGTGCTCGCGCGGCGCGGCTGCGTTGGGGCTGTACATCGCGGACGGCGGATACGACGCCGTGGTCAGCGTGCATGTATTTGCCTCGTTCATGCTTGCGGCGCTCCGGGAGCGGGGCAAGCTGGACATACCGGCGGCCAGCGTGGCCACGGACTACACCTGCAGCCCGGGCTTTGCGGAGAGCGGGCTGGATTTGAACTTCGTTCCGCACGACCTGATGGATGAGTTCGTTGGCTGCGGCCTCACGCGAGAGCGCGTGATGGAGACGGGGATACCGGTCGCCCGGGAGTTCTCCGAGCGGACGCCGAGAAAGCTCGCCAGGGCCGTGCTCGGACTGCCGGAGGAGGGCAGGCTGGTTATACTCATGTGCGGCTCCATGGGCTGCGGTCCTATGGAGGAGCTGACGGATGCGCTCAGCCGCGCACTGGGTTCGGACGGGACTCTTGCCGTGATGTGCGGAACAAACACCCGTCTGCACGAGGCAATATCCAAGAGCGCGCTGCCAAACGTGCGCGCGGTGGGCTTCACCAAGCGTGTCGCTGTCTGGATGGATGCGGCCGATCTGATGATTTCCAAGCCGGGAGGCTCTACCAGCACGGAGACTATGACAAAGAGACTGCCCATGATAATCATCGACGCCGTGCCGGGCTGCGAGACAAAGAACCTGGAGTATCTCACCGGGCGCGGCTGCGCCGTTTCGGCGGCAACGGAGAGCATACCGGACATGGCGCTGAACCTCCTGACGGAGCCGGAGCGCATAGACAGGATGCGCGAAAAGATGGAGATATATTTCCCGCACGGCGCGGCTGAACGCATAAGCGACGCCGTGACGGGGCTCATTAGGGGTAACTAGGGGACATAGCAAGTGAAAAAGGACAAGCTGCACGAATACTTTTCTATACCGAATATCCTGAGCTATTTCAGGCTGATACTCATACCCGTGTACCTGGTTGTGTACTTCAGCGCCGAGGACGAGCGCGGCTACTACTGGGCGGCGCTGGTCATCGTACTCTCCGGGCTGACGGACATGCTCGACGGCAAGATCGCCAGGCACTTCAACATGATAACCGAGTGGGGCAAGCTCATAGATCCGGTGGCGGACAAGCTCACGATGGCGGCCGTCGCCCTCAGCCTGGCCTTCCGCTTCCCGCTCATGATCCTTGTCTTCGTGCTCTACGTGGTCAAGGAGGGGTTCATGGCCGTCATGGGCTTTATCATGCTGCGCCGCGGCTTCCGCATGGACGGCGCCATGTGGTACGGCAAGGTATGTACTGCCGTGACCTACGGCGTGGTGTTCCTGCTGCTGATCCTGCCTATGATGCCGGTGAATATCCGCGTGGCGCTTATCTGCGTACAGCTTGGGATAACGCTCTTTTCGTTCATCATGTACGCGCGGTTCTACCGCAGGGCGTGGGTGAGCATGAAGAAAAAGGCGTGACTCGCGCGAAAAATCGCAATTTGCTCTTGCAAACCTCCATATCTTGTGGTATATTATTGTTCACTGCGTATGAAACTGAAAGGGTCGATATAGTATGGAGCTCGTACTCACCATTCTGCAGCTGCTCAGCGCTATCGCTGTTACCGTCATTGTCCTGTCCCAGTCGGGCAAGCGTTCCGGCCTCTCCGGCGCCATAGCCGGCGGCGCGGACACCTTCCTGAGCAAGGGCAAGGCCAAGACCTGGGACGCCAAGCTGGCCAAGGCCACCAAGTGGGTGGCGCTGGCTTTCGTGCTGCTCACGCTGGCTCTGCACTTTGTGTAATACGTGAAAAGCCCGCCCGGACATGAGTCCGGGCGGGCTTTTTATTTTATGCGGAAAGCGCGTCAAAGGTAACGCTCCAGATACTCGTCGAGCTTGCTTAGGTAGAGCCTGTAGAGCCGGTCGTCGTTTTGCAGTCCGTGTCCCGAGTGCGGCAGGACTATGAAGTCGTGCGCTACTCCGTGCGTCAGCAGCGCCGAGCGCAGCTTCTCCGCCGTGGAAAAGGGCACAACCTTGTCGAGCGCGCCGTAAGCGCAGAGGGTGGGCGGGCTTTCGCCGTCGACCAGCATGTAGGCGCTTATTTCACGCAGAGCCTCCAGATACGCCGCCCTGTCCGAGAGCAGCTCTGCGGCGTCCCGACCGGTCATGACCGCGGCAAAACCGGCGGCTGCCTCGTCATCCACATCAGAGCCGAGCCAGTCCTGTGCGTCGAATCCCGCCGGGCCGACGGCTTCAAACACAAACCTCAGGGGCGGCGCAGCGGATCTGGCGTCGCGATATGCGTATATCAGCGCCAGGCAGCCGCCGGCCGAACCCCCGCCTATGGCCATGCCGGAGAGCTTATAGCCAAGTTTGGCCGCCTCACCGGCTATTACGGGTATGCTCGCGGCGATCTCGCGGGACATGGACGTCACGCTCGCCTCGGGGTGAGCGGACGTGTGCAGTGTGTAGTTGACGCCGGCGGCCACATAGCCTTTAGCGGCAAAGGACTTCAGCATCGGGGCGTCTTCACGCTTGTCTCCGCCGGTGAAGCCTCCGCCGTGGATATA
This sequence comes from uncultured Eubacteriales bacterium, assembly GCA_900543085.1. Taxonomy (GTDB): domain Bacteria; phylum Bacillota; class Clostridia; order Oscillospirales; family Oscillospiraceae; genus Scatomorpha; species Scatomorpha pullicola. The sequence continues at coordinate 8,218 of UQQF01000020.1, forward strand.
TACCACAAGGCCATAGCTGTCTCGCTCCGCGGCGGGCAGATAGAGATCGAAGGTCTGGGCTTCGCCTGACCCGTAGCGCATATCCCGGCGTATGCTTTTTATGGCGCGTTCGTCCACAGACTGGCCGCTGCCGGCGTGTCCGAGCTTCAGCCGCGACGCTGCTCCGGCCAAAAACGCCGCTCCAAAGGCGGCGGCGTATGCGGCCTTCACAGTACATTGCCTCCAAACGCGCTCCCGCCGAGCAGGGCGTTCAGCGACAGACGCACGGCCATCCGCCCGGCGGCAAAGCCCAGCAGTGCAAGCGGCACAAGGGTGAGTATAGCTTTTCTCATATCGTTCTCCTGAATTTATATTCTTCCCTTGACAAAACGTTGCAACAATTGTACCATCAGGGTGTGACAAGTGTACCATCGCGCGGAGAGCTGTGTCAAGCGTCCGGGCAAAAATGGCGCAAAAGGGGAAAAGTGTACCATGGACAATACGGCCAGAAACAGCTATGTAAAGCGCCGGCTCACGTCGGCGCTGCTGGATATGCTGCGCGAGGGGGACTGGCGCGGCATCACGGTGAGCGCGCTGTGCGAGCGCGCGGAGGTCAGCCGGAACTCCTTCTACCGCAACTACAGCGGGAAGGAGGACATCCTGCGCGGGTATATTCTGGAGCTGAACGCAGAGTGGGAACGCGCAGCGGGCGACACGTCGCAGCTTTCGGACGAGGAAAAGCTGGCCGGACTGTTCGGGTATTTTAACTACTACCGAGATTTCTACTCGCTGCTGTACAGCCGCGGGCTGCTGGGTGTGGTCAAGGGCATCTTATACGAGGTTATGGGACCCAAGCCGGGGCACGACAATAAGCTGGCTTACACTCTTGCCTTCCTCAGCTCCGGGATATACGGCTGGATAGAGGAGTGGTTCGCCAGGGGAATGACCGAATCCGCCGAAGAAATGGCGGCGCTGCTGAAAAACCATATAGAATGAATAAATCCCGCCCGGATTTCCCGGGCGGGATTTGTGACTGTGCAATCAATAGTTCTCGGCGCGGAGCTCGAAGTAGGCCTGCGGATGGGCGCACACGGGGCATACAGCCGGGGCGGTGGCGCCGACGTGGACGTGGCCGCAGTTGCGGCAGACCCATACCTGCTCGCCTATGCGGGAGAAGCACCTGGCCTCCTCGATGTTCTTGAGCAGGGCGAGGTAGCGCTCCTCGTGCAGCTTCTCGATGGCGGCGACGCCCTCGAACTGCTTGGCCAGAGCCTCGAAGCCCTCCTCACGGGCGGTCTTGGCGAAGCCGGCGTACATGTCGGTCCACTCGTAGTTCTCGCCCTCGGCGGCGAGCTTGAGGTTCTCGGTGGTGGGGCCGACCTTGCCGCCGTGCAGGTGCTTGTACCAGAGCTTGGCGTGCTCCTTCTCGTTGGCTGAAGTCTCGGCGAAGATGGCGGCGATCTGCTCGTAGCCGTCCTTCTTGGCCTGGCTGGAATAGTATTCGTACTTTACGCGCGCCTGGCTCTCGCCCGCGAATGCGGTCTCGAGGTTTGTCCAGGTTTTGCTGCCTTTGAGTTCCATATGTGTGTACCTCCTATTAAGTTGGTATCTACATCATATATCATTTTTTCAAAAAAGCAAGTGAAAACTGTGAATTTTTCACGCCTAACTGCACATACTGGCCGGGAGAACAATTACGGAGGGATAGCATGAAAAAGAAGCTTGCGATCGCGCTGGCGGCTGCGGCGCTCATAGCCTCTCTTGCCGGCTGCGGCGAAGCCGGAGACGGAGCGGTCACGGATGCTCCCGTGCCGACCGCCGCCCACACGGTTACGCACACGCCTACGCACAGCAGCGCGATGCCCGCGGTCACCTGACTGCTCAGGCGCAAAAATACCCCGCCGCTGGATAAGCGGCGGGGTATTTTTGCTTTTTTAAAGCCCGATGCGCCGTATTTCAGTCTTCGCGGCGCGGGTCAGGGAGTCAAAGTCCACGAAGGGGTGGTAGACGGCCTCCAGCCGGTCGTGCTCGGCCTTTGCTCCGGCGAGGCACTGGCCGGCGCGGTTGAGCAGCCGCTCCTCCAGGCGCTCGTCTTCGCGCAGCTGAGCGCGCACGGAGTTGAGCCATTCGGTTCCGGCCATGCGGTCGAGGTGCAGGCAGCGGTGCTGAGCCGGATACCTGGCCAGCGGGTCGATGACCGCCCAGCCCACGCCCAGCTCGGGGCAGAGCACGGCCTCCAGCCGCTCAGGGTTCAGCCAGTGCGGGCAGAGCACGGTCCGGATGTGCCGTTCTTCGGCCTGGCGGGCTATCTCGGCCGTGAACTCAAAGCCCAGGCCGAGCCTGTTGTCCAGGAGGAAGAGCTTGGGGCAGAGCTGCTCGAGCGTGTCGCCCAGCAGTACGCGCCCGCGGCAGGTCAGCCCGCCCAGGAAGCGCCGGGTCACCCCGCCGCCGGCCGCCGGGCGGCTGCGCGGCAGCTCGCGCACCGCCACGCCGGAGGCGCGCGCCCGCACGGATGCCCTGGCCTCCTCGCTGGCATAGGCGAGCGTGAGCGACGGCGAGACCTTCGCGGCGGCGGCGAGCAGCTCGTAGGCGCGGCGGTAGAACGCCCTGTAGCCGTCCGTCAGGGAGCGCAGCTCCTCCCCGCGCGCATAGGCGCCGCCTGTGGCGCAGTGCTCGCCGATGTTCAGATAGTCGCCGTCCGCGCCGAAGACCTCCGGGTCGAGGATGTGCGGAGCCGTTCCGTCGGCGTAGCCGATATGCAGGTCGGGGATGTATATGCCGTCGAGCGAATCCGGGTCGCCGGAGCAGACGATGTACTCAACGGCGTGCCCCGCCTCCTCGGCCGCGCGGCCGATCGTGCGCATAAAGCTGCTCTTGCCCGTGCCGGGACCGGCCTTTATCACGCGCAGGAAGTCCCCGGCGGATGAGCAGAAGCCGTCGTAAAGCGAGTGAAAGCCGTGCTCGGAATTCGAGCCGAGAAACCAGACGATGTGCTTATTTTCCATAGCTTTGACCTCTTTTTGATATAGATTACGTATCAGAGTATGCGCACCGGCGGCAGATTGACAACGCCGCACGCAGCGTATATAATCTCCCCGAGGTGAGAAAGCTTGTACAAAACCATTTTGTTTGACTTTGACGGCACCGTGTTCGACACCGGTGAGGGCATAATGAAGTCCGTGCAGTACGCCGCCGAGGCGTTTGGATACAGCGAGCCGGACTGGAGGGCTCTGCGCAGCTTTGTAGGTCCGCCGCTGGTGGAGAGCTTTGCGCGCCGCTACGGCGTGGACGCCGAGACAGCGAAGGCCATGACCGCGAAGTACCGCGAGCGCTACAGCGCAAAAGGCGTGGACGAGTGCGGCGTCTATCCCGGCGTGGTCGAGCTTGTGCGCGCGCTGAAGGCCGAGGGCGCGGTGGTCGCCGTGGCCACGGGCAAGCCCACGCCGTTCACGGTGGACATACTCGCCCGCCACGGCCTGGATACTCTGTTCGACGACGTGCTGGGCAGCGAGTTCGACGGCACGCGCAACCACAAGTGGGAGACTATCGAGCTGCTTTTGCAGCGCCACGGCCGCGACGGCGCCGTCATGATAGGCGACCGCGACAACGACGTGCTGGCGGCTCAGCGCTGCAACATCCCCTGCGTCGGCGTCTCCTGGGGCTACGCCGAGCCGGGAGAGCTGGAGAGCGCCGGGGCGGTCACCGTCGTGCACGACACAAAAGAACTGTACAATTTCCTGAATAGCTAATTATTACTTGACTCTGTCCACGTGAGCTATTATAATATCTTGCATGGACAGAGTTATTTTGCACTCGGATATCAACGCATGTTATGCCAGCGTAGAGCAGCTCTACGACCCAAGCCTGGTCGGTAAGGCCGTGGCCGTGGGCGGCAGCGCCGAGCGGAGGCACGGTATAATTCTTGCCAAGTCGGAGGAGGCGAAGCGCGCCGGGGTGAAAACCGGCATGACGATCTGGCAGGCGAAGCAGTGCTGTCCCGCTCTGGTCGTTGTGGAGCCGCACTTTGAGCGGTACGTTTACTTTTCTCGAAAAGTGCAGGAGATATACGCGGATTACACCGACAGGCGCGAACCTTTTGGGATCGACGAGAGCTGGCTGGACATAACCGGCTGCGTCCGCGCCGGGGACGGCGTCCGCTGTGCAAACGAGATACGCGAGCGCGTGAAGCGCGAGCTGGGGCTCACCGTCAGCGTGGGCGTGTCGTGGAACAAGGCCTTCGCCAAGCTCGGCTCCGACTACAAAAAGCCGGACGCCGTGACTGAGATCTCGCGCGGGAACTACCGCGACATCGTGTGGCCTCTGCCCGTGTCCGACCTGCTGTTCGCCGGCAGGCAGACCACAAAAAAGCTCGAGCGCATGGGCGTGCACACGATAGGCGAGCTGGCGGCCATGCCGCGCGCGCTGCTGCGCGCCAGCTTCGGCAAGGCCGGGGAGACGCTGCACGACTACGCAAACGGCATGGACGGCTCGAAGGTGCTGCGCCCGGACGAGTACCCGTCCGCCAAGAGCATAGGCAACGGCACGACGACGCCGAGTGACATGCGCTCGCGCGCCGACGCCGTGCCCGTCGTGGTCAGCCTGTGTGAGAGCGTGGGCGCGCGTCTGCGCCGCGCCGGAGCCAGGGGCAAGGTGATAACCCTGGAGCTGCGCGACGCGGAGAGCCTGGGCTGGATAAGCCGACGCGCGATGCTGGAGCATCCCACCGACTGCGTGCGCGAGCTTATAGCCGTCAGCCTGTCGCTGCTGGACGCCAACCACCGCTGGCCGGAGCCGCTGCGCAGCCTCTCGGTGCGCGCCGAACAGCTCACATACTCGTCCGACGAGCAGCTGGATATGTTCACCGACTACAAAAGCCTCGACGCACAGCGGCGTCTGGACGCCGCCATGGACTCGCTGCGAGAGCGCTACGGCGCTTCCGCCGTGCTGCGCGGCAGCGTGTTTGCCGACCCCGACATGTCCCTGCCCCTGGCGCAGGAGGAGTACACGTTCGTGCGGCGGCTGCGAGAGGGCGGCGAGGGGCAAATCAGCTGTTGACAAAAACGCGGATGTGTGATATAAGTGTGATATCAAAACGATATCACACTTATTTTTTAGGAGGCATAACATGAACACTGAGCTGATAACCGAGAAAGTGATAAAGCCCGCCAAGGGCATACCCGTGCTGCTGCTCGATCTGCTGATGCTGATAGTCAGCATCGTGCTTGCGTGCTTCAGCATACCGCTCTTTGACATCGCGGGGGCGCTGGTGGGCGCGCTGGCGCTGATAGTGGCCGTGGTGATGTTCGTCGCGTTCTTCATACTGCTTGCCGGCCTTAAAACGGTGCGCCCGAACGAGGCTCTGGTGCTGACGCTGTTCGGCAGCTATCACGGCACGGTGAAGGAGCCGGGGTATTACTTCGTGAATCCCTTCTGCTCCGCGGTCAGCCCGGCGTATGACAAGGCGGCCGCCGAGAAGGCCAAGAAGGAGAAGGAAAACGGCGGCAACCCCAGCTCCACCACGCAGATCGTCACCACCAGGGCGCGTGTGTCGCTCAAGACTATGACGCTCGACAACGGGCGCCAGAAGGTCAACGACGTGCTCGGCAACCCCATCATCATCGGCGCCGTGGTCATCTGGCACGTGCAGAACCCCACGGCGGCGGTGTTCAACGTGGAGGACTACCCCAGCTTCCTGAGCACTCAGACGGACTCCACCATCCGCAACATCGCGCGGCTCTATCCCTACGACCTGTTTGACGAGGACGAGCAGGAGGCGGCGGGCGAGAAGACGCTTCGCGGCTCCAGCCAGGAGATAGCCGACAGTATGCGCGCCGAGCTGCAAAAGCGCGTGGCCGACGCGGGCATAGTGGTTGAGGAGGTGCGCATCACGCACCTGGCCTACGCCGAGGAGATCGCCGCAGCGATGCTCCAACGCCAGCAGGCCGCCGCGGTCATCGCCGCCCGGCAGAAGATCGTCGACGGCGCCGTGGGCATGGTCAAGATGGCCATCGACAAGCTGGACGAGGACTCCGTGGTCGTGCTCGACGACGAGCGCAAGGCCGCAATGGTCAGCAATCTGCTGGTCGTCCTCTGCGGCAACCACGACACTCAGCCCGTGGTCAACACAGGGACGATATACTGATGTCCGCGCCGCTGCCCCCCGATGAACGGGAAGCCAGACTGCAGGAGCGTCTGGAGCGCATCGAGGCGCTGGAAAAGGAGATAAAAGCCCGGGAAAAGGCGCTTAAAAAGGCGGAAACGGCGAAGAAGCAAATACTTCTTCGCCTCTCGCCGTCGCTGTGGGACGAGATCGCCGCCTGGGCGGAACAGGACTTCCGAAGCATAAACGGCCAGATAGAATATCTGTTGACGGAGGCCGTAAAGAAGCGGAAGAAGGAGCGCTGAGAGCCGGTTTGACTATTCCGGCGCAGCGCGTTATACTTGATCTGCGGTGGGAAACCGCGGAAATGAGGTCATATTTTGCAACTGAACAGAGTGACGGCCGCGTCCGCCGAGCTGGCGGAAGTTGCACGGCTGTACGACAGAGCCTTCCCGGCCAACGAGCGCTGGGATCTGGACGCGGTGCTGCGCGACGACACGGGCATCAGCGAGCTGCTGAGCTTCTCCGAGGATGGCGGGTTCGCTGGATTTGCCATAACGCTCAGCTGCGGCGGGTATACGCATCTCATATACTTTGCCGTGGCCGAGGACAAGCGTTCGCGAGGCTACGGCAGCGAGGCGCTGCGTCTGCTGGGCGAGCGGTACCCGGGGAACGTGATGATGGTGGACATCGAGCGAGAGTACCCCGGCGCGGACAACAACGCTCAGCGCCGCCGGCGCAAGGAGTTCTACCGGCGCTGCGGCTATACAGAGGCCGGCGTCGAGTACAACTGGCGCGGCGAGCAATACGAAATACTCATCCTCGGCGGGGAGATAAGCACCCGGGACTATTTCCGGTTCTGGCACAGCGTGGATGAGCAGAGCTCAATTTTTGACTGAGGAGGTATAGTCATGAAGGCCATTGCAATCAACGGCAGCCCGAGGAAGAACTGGAACACCGCTGCGCTGCTGAACGCCGCGCTGGACGGCGCACGGGAAGCCGGAGCCGAGACCGAGCTTGTAAACCTCTACGACCTGGATTACAGCGGCTGCGTAAGCTGCTTCGCCTGCAAGCGCAAGGGCGCGGAGCGGTGCCGCTGTTATCACCGGGACGGCCTGAGCGGCGTGCTGGAGCGCGTGCTGTCCTCGGACGTGCTGCTCCTCGGCTCGCCGGTATATTTCGGCGACGTGACCGGCAAGATGCGCTGCTTTCTCGAGCGCCTTGCGTTCATCACGCTGAGCTATGACGACCCCATGGAGACGATTTTCCCGGGGCATATAAACACGGCGTTCTTCTTCACGATGAACATGCAGACGGAACAGGCTCAGATGTACAAGCCGATGATAAAAAGCACGCTCGGCGCGCTGAGCAGGCTTGGAGGCAGCGTGGAGCAGTATCTGTGCACCGACACGCTGCAATTCGACGACTACTCCAAATACCACGCCGCCAAGTTCAGCGAGCAGGCAAAGCGTGCGCACAGAGCCGAGCAGTTCCCCCGCGACCTGGAAGCTGCCCACGAAATAGGCCGGCGGCTGGCGGGTAAGTGAAGCCCGGCCTCAGTCCGGCAGCGCTTCCAGGCGGCCGGACTGGATGGCGGCGAGGTGGAGTTGAAGCTTTTCTTCAGGCCAGTCCCACCAGCGGAGGGATTGGAGGCGCTTTATTACGTCCTCGGGGAACCGGGGGCGTATTATTTTGGCCGGGACGCCGCCGACTATGGCGTAGGGCGGGACATCCCTCGTGACTACTGCGCGGGCGGCGACTATGGCGCCGTCGCCTATGGTCACGCCGGATAGTATGACGGCCTCGTAACCTATCCAGACATCGTTGCCGACGACTATGTCGCCCTTGTTGTCCCAGGCGTCCGTGACGCGCTGCACGTCCAGCCCCCACTCGTCGTAGAAGATGGGAAAGGGGTAGGCAGAAAGCGAGCGGAGGGAGTGGTTCGCGCTGTTGAAAAGGAACTTCGCGCCGCAGGCTATGGAGCAGTATTTACCGATGATGAGTCTGTCGCGGTTTACATAATAATGATAGAGCACGTTGTTTGCCGCGAACTCGCGCGGGTCGTGGGCGAAGTCGTTGTACATGGTGTAGTCGCCGACGATGATAGACGGGTCGTTCACGACGTTCTTGAGATACACCGTCTCGCGGTCGCCGGCGCGCGGGTAGATGAGGTTTGGGTTCATATCTGTCGCCACCTTTCGCCTCCAGCATAGCACCGGGCGAAGGCCGGGTCGAGATACAAAACTCTGCCGAAACAAAAAGTACAAGAGCCGGGGTGACCCGGCTCTTGACAGTTATTTGCGGTAGATTATCTTTCTTATGGCGTGCTCCGAGAGGTGATAGCTCTCCGCCAGGGCGTCGATGCGCGCGCCGGCGCGGTAGCGCGAGACTATCTCGCGGTTGCGCCGGTCAAGCTCCCGGCGGCTGCCGGAGACCTCGCCCCACGCCCTGCGCGGCTGCGAAGGCGAGGGGACGTAGATATATCCTCCCTGAACATAGCTCTGCACTTCCCGCAGCAGCGGCTCGGGAAGCAGGTTTTGGGCGTTGTAGTATTTCATGCCGGACTCCTCCTTGAAGATGCTCGGAGAAGCAAGGCCGGCACTGCGGCTGTGAATCACTCCATGCAAGCGCCGCTCATGTCCGACCCTGCATGGAGCCAGGCTTTGTTGCGCTTCATTGTTTTCCACTTCTTTCGTATTTATCTCCAGACCTTGGGCAGTCTCTTGCCCAGGCGGCTGAGGACTTCGTTGGTGATGGTCCCGCAACGGGCGGCGAACTCCTCGCAGCTTATCTGCCCGGCGCCGTCGCGGCCTATGAAGGTGGCCACGTCGCCGCGAGTCACGCCGGGCACGTCGGTGACGTCCAGGCAGAGCTGATCCATGCAGATGCGCGCCACGATGGGGCAGCGCACGCCGCGCACCAGTGCTTCCGCCCCGCCGTGCATGGCGCAGCGGAACACGCCGTCGCCGTAGCCTATGGGCAGCACGGCCAGCTTGCTGGGGCGCTCGGACACAAATTCGCGCCCGTAGCCCACGCTGTCCCCGGCGGGCACCTCGCGCACGAGGCCGATGCGTGCTTTCAGCGAGAGCGCCGGAGCCAGCTCCGGCCAGGCCTTTACGCCGTCGTGCTCGTCGCTCTTAACGCCGTAGAGCGCCACTCCGGCGCGGCCGTAGGCGCAGCGTCGGTCGGGGTAGTTCACAATTCCGTAGCTGCTCTGCGTGTGCAGCTCGCCGGGATTTATGCCCCTGCGCTCCAGCTCCCCTGCCAGGGAGAAGAAGCGCTCGAGCTGCGTGTTGGAGAAGCCCACGTCGCCCTCCGAGAGGGAGTCGGACACGCACAGGTGCGTGAACATACCGGTCACGCGCACATGCGGCAGGGAATAGCACCCTGCGATATCGTCCACGTGCTCCCAGCTCTCGCCCAGGCGGTGCATACCCGTGTCGACCTTCAGGTGTACGCTGACGGTGCGTTTGGCAGCGGCGGACAGCTCGTGCACATAGGCGGCGTCCACGCCGCACTGCGTCAGGCGGTAGCGAGCCAGGGTGCGCCATTCGTTTACGTCCGTGTAGCCGAGTATCAGTATCAGGCCGCGCACACCGGCGCGGCGAAGCTCCACGCCCTCAGCGCAGCAGGCGACGGCAAAGGCGTTGACGCCTATACGGTTCAGCTCCAGCGCCGAGCGCACGGCGCCGTGGCCGTAGGCGTCGGCCTTGAGCACGGCCATGAGGTGCGTGCTCTCGGGCATGAACTCCTCCAGCCTGCGCGCGTTGTCCAGCAGCGTGGCGGAGTCGACCTCCACCCAGGCGCGGGACGTGGGGGACACGTCGCGGCGGCGTATGCGCTCCCAGACCCAGAGTATCACGGCCGCGGCCGCCGCGCTGCCGATGCAGACGGCGACGTAGTGACCCAGGCTGTTCTCGACGAGGATGTCCCACAGCCCGAGGAAGCGCGCCGCGCCGCGCACGACGATTATGACGGCGGGGTGCAGCACGTACACCAGCAGGGAGAAGCTGCCGAGCGGCAGGCGCACCGAGCCCTTCACGCGCGAGAGCAGCGCAAAGAGGAAGTACATCACGAAGGGGAGCAGCACGTACATGCTGTCGTGCCTCTGCCAGCCCTGGGCGCGCGCGTTGAGCGCCTCGGCCAGCATCAGCGCAAAGGACAGCACGAGTCCGGCGGCCTCAAAGCCGACGCCGCGCCGCTTGGCCATGCGCATCTCCGCGCCGAGGAACATGAACATGGGCGCGAAGAACAGGCCGTTGCGCGTGTAGCCCATCAGGGCAAACAGCGCGTTATATGCGCTGCTCACGCCGGGGACGCCTTCGATAAGTCCCCAGTAGCTGTCGCCCAGCAGGCCAAGGACGTACAGCGCCGTGACGATGGCGGCGCAGACGCCGCGGCTTGTCCTGCGCATCAGCAGCGAGGTCAGCCACGCGCCCAGCAGCGCCGCGGGGAGGTACCAGAGGTGGTAGAACGTGCCCTCAAAGAACACCTGCTGCACGAGGTCGAGCAGTCCCCAGCCCCGGAGGTGCCCGGCGTAGACGTTGATGGGCAGGTACAGCGCCGCGCTGGCGGCGTAGATAATGGCGGTCTTTTTCAGGAAGCGCCGCACGCCGGTGCCCTTGGACAGGACAAAATAGCCCGTGACCATGAAGAAAAACGGCACGGCCACCCGGGCGATCACGCGCGTGAAGACAAAGTCCGCGGTGCCGGAGTAGCCAGCGAGCGGGGAGGTGTGTATCGCAACAACCAGAAACGCCGCCACGACTCTGAATATTTCGATGCCCTTATAGGTACGCGATGAACTCATTTCATTCCTCCACGTGGAATCGCCGCCAAAACGGCGGCTTCACCCGGCGCCTCATACGTTTTCAAAGGTGTATCCCACCAGGCAGTCCAGCAGGGCGGGGAAGTCGAGGCCGATACCCTTCATCATGTTCGGGAAGCGGCTGTGCGGGGTGAATCCGGGGATGGTGTTGACCTCGTTGAACACGATGCTCCCGTCGGGAGTGAGGAACATGTCCACGCGGGCCATTACGCGGCAGTCCAGCGCGCGGTAGATCTTCGCGGCGGCCGCGCGTATGCGCTCCTCCGTCTCGGCGCTGATGCGCGCGGGCATATGTATCTTGGCGGTCTTGAGGGTGTACTTCTCCTCGTAGTCGAAGATGTCGCCGTATATCTCTATCTCGTCCACGCGGCCTATGGTCAGCTCGTCGTTGCCCATGACGGCGCAGCCGACCTCAAAGCCGCTTATGGCCTCCTCAATGATGACCTCGCGGTCAAACCGGAAGGCAAAACGCACAGCGTCCATGAGCGCTTCCGGAGAGCTGACCTTGGTGATGCCGAAGGAGGAGCCGGCGCGCACCGGCTTGACGAACACGGGGTAGCCTATGGCGGCGACGCGCGAGAGCAGCTCATCGTCTGCGGGCATCTTGGTCAGCACGAGGGAGGCGGGGACGTCCACACCGGCGAGCGCGACCAGCTTGTGCGCCCTGTCCTTGTCCATGCACAGCGCGCTTGACAGCGTGCCGCAGCCTATGACGGGTATCCCGGCCATCTCGCACAGACCCTGTATCGTCCCGTCCTCGCCGTTCTGGCCGTGCATCACGGGGAAGGCGGCGTCTATGCGCGTGGTCTTGGCACCGTCCGGGGTGTACTCTATCACGCCGTGCACCTCGCGGTCGGGGGAGATGGCGGCCGGGACGCACTTGCCCTGACGCCAGGTGTCGTCCTCCAGCGCGCTGGCGTCGCCGTAAAAGCGGTACCACTCGCCGCCCTTCGTGATGCCGAGCAGAATGACGTCGTACTTCTCACGGTCGAGATTTACGATGACAGAGTGTGAGCTCTCCAGCGAGACGGGGTACTCGGGCGAGCAGCCGCCAAATATAACAGCAATGGTTCTCTTATCCATAATAAAGCCTCCAATCCGGCGAAGCCTTTCGCCGTGATGCTGTCCATTGTAGCACTTTGCGCCGCAATATGAAAGATGCAAAAATTAATATTGTCTTAAATTCTGTTTATGTTCCGCTGCCGGGCGCATTTACAGCTCATCTGACGCAGGCAGGGCGGGGATGGTTCCGTGGCGCGTGCAGGTAATGGCGGCGGCTCGGGAGGCGAAAGCGGTCACCTCGCGCAGAAAACCGTCGCCCAGCGCGCGCAGCTCACGGCGGCTCACGCCTGCGAGCCGCGTCAGCGCCGCGCCCATGAAGCTGTCCCCGGCGCCGTTGGTGTCTACCGCGGCTATCTTCTCGGCCGGCGTGAAGCCAAACGAGTTCGCGCCCGCCCAGTAGGCGCCCTCCGCGCCGCAGGTCACGAACAGCAGCGCGCAGCCGCACTCTAATACCCTACGGGCGGCGGACTCTATGCCGCCCTCGCCGCCGGCCAGCAGCGCCAGCTCCTCGGCGGAGAGCTTTACTATGTCAGCGCGGTGCAGCAGATAGCGCATGGCCTCCACGGCCTCACCCTCGCCGTGCCAGAGCGAGGCGCGGTAGTTGGCGTCGTAGGAGCGCAGCACGCCGTTAGCTTCGGCGACGTCCAGCGCGTGCAAAAGCGCGCTGCGGCACGGCTCATGCGTGAGCGAGAGCGAGCCGAAGTGCAGCACCCGGCTGGAGGCTATCATGCCGTCCGGCACGTGCTCACGCGCAAGACGGGTGTCGGCGCCCATGTCGCGGTAGAACTGAAAGCTGCGCTCGCCTTGCCCGTCCAGGCTCACCACGGCAAGGGTGGTCGGCGCGTTCGCGTCAAAAGAGACGCCCGACGTGTCCACGCCGCAGCTGCGCAGCAGGCGCACCGCGCTCTCGCCGAAGGCGTCCTTGCCCACGCGGCCTATGAAAGCGCTCTCCGCGCCGAGCTTTGCGCAGGCCGCGGCCACGTTCGCCGGAGCGCCGCCGGGGTTGGCCGCAAACAGCTCCACCCCCTGCGGGTCAAATCCTGCGTGCGTCAAGTCTATAAGCAGTTCGCCGATGGCAGTTATCAACATCCTGTTTTCCTCCACGGTTGGGATAAGACATTTTAACGCACAAACCGCCCGCTTGCAACGCCGTATGCAAAAGAGCGGCGGGATTTTGAATCAAATCGCCGCTTCCTGGAAAGACTAGCTGTACTTTCCGATGAAGGAGACGAGGCATTTGCAGGGCAAGGTTGAGATATGCGGCGTGAATACGGCCAAGCTGCCGGTGCTCAAAAACGAGGAGACGCGCGAGCTGCTGGCGAAAGCGCGCAGCGGCGACGCCGCCGCCAGAGAGAAGCTCATAGGCGGCAACCTGAGGCTTGTGCTGTCGGTCATACAGAAATTCGCAAACCGCGGGGAAAACGTGGACGATCTCTTTCAGGTGGGCTGCATAGGCCTGATAAAGGCGATAGACAACTTCGACACATCGCAGCCCGTCAAGTTCAGCACCTACGGCGTGCCCATGATAGCCGGGGAAATACGACGCTACCTGCGCGACAACAGCTCGGTGCGCGTCTCGCGCTCCATGCGCGACACGGCCTACAAGGCGCTGCAGGCGCGCGAGCGGCTCACGGCTGAGAGCGGACGCACTCCGACGCCGGAGGAGATAGCCAAGGCCATAGGCGCAAAGAGGGAGGACGTCGTCTTTGCCCTGGACGCGATCTCCGACCCCGTGTCCCTCTCGGAGCCGGTGTATGCCGATTCGGGCGAGAGCATAGCCGTGATGGACCAGATAAGCGACACGCGCGAGACGCCTGACAGCTGGCTGGAGCGCCTTGCGCTGACCGACGCCATCGCCGCGCTGGGCGAGAGGGAGAAGCGCATCCTCGCTCTGAGGTACTATGACGGCAAGACGCAGATGGAGGTGGCCAGGGAGATAAATATTTCCCAGGCACAGGTCTCGCGCCTGGAGAAAAACGCTATCGGCCAGATAAAAAAGAGCATGTTCGCGCAATAGAAAAACCGGAGCCGCAGGCTCCGGTTTCAGCTTGTCGAAAAAGCCTCGCAGAGTTTCGCGCCCTATGGGCGCGAAAGGGACTGAGATCATTTTCGGCGGCGGCGTGTACGTCGCCGAAAATACTTCTCGCGGAGCGAGCGTCGAATTGTCCGCCCTTGGCGGACAACCGAGGCGCAGAGCGCAGTGCCGGTCTCCATCGGCCGCTTGCGGCCGGGGGACTTTGTTGTCAAAAAAGGCCGTCGAGAGCCTTTTTTGACAGTCTCAAACCGGAGCCGCAGGCTCCGGTTTTTCGTGTTACGCGCTCTCGCCGGACTGCTTTGCAAAGTTGCCGGTGTAGAGCTGATAGTATTTGCCCTGCTTTTCAATAAGCTCGTCGTGGGTGCCGCGCTCTATGATGCGGCCGAGCTCCATGACCATGATGCAGTCGGCGTTGCGCACCGTGCTCAGACGGTGGGCTATGACGAAGGTCGTGCGGCCGGTCATCAGCGCGTCCATGCCGCCCTGCACCAGCTTTTCGGTGCGGGTGTCTATGGAGCTGGTGGCCTCGTCGAGTATCAGCACCGGGGGATCGGCGACCGCCGCGCGGGCGATTGCCAGCAGCTGGCGCTGACCCTGGCTGAGGTTGGAGCCGTCGCCGGTCAGCATGGTGTTATAGCCGTCGGGCAGACGCTGGATGAAGCCGTCCGCGTTGGCGAGCTGAGCCGCGGCCATGCACTCCTCGTCAGTGGCGTCGAGATTGCCGTAGCGTATGTTCTCCATGACGGTGCCGGTAAAGAGGTGCGTGTCCTGGAGCACCATGCCGAGGCTGCGGCGCAGATCCTGCTTCTTTATCTTGTTGATGTTGATGCCGTCATAGCGTATCTTGCCGTCGGCTATGTCGTAGAAGCGGTTGATGAGGTTGGTGATGGTGGTCTTGCCCGCACCGGTCGCGCCGACAAAGGCTATCTTCTGGCCGGGCTTTGCCCACATGCTTATGTCGTGCAGAACCAGCTTGTCGGGGTCATAGCCGAAGTCGACGTGGTCGAACACGACTTCGCCGCGCAGCTTGGTGTAGGTGATGGTGCCGTCGGCCTTGTGCGGGTGCTTCCAGGCCCAGACGTTGGTGCGCTCCTCGCTCTCGTAGATCTCGTCGTTCGCGCCCTCCTTGGCGTTGACCAGCTCGACGTAGCCCTCGTCCTTCTCGGGCTCCTGGTCCATAAGCTCAAAGACGCGCTGCGCGCCGGCGGCGGCGGTGACGACAAAGTTGACCTGCATGGAGAGCTGGCTTATCGGGTTGGTGAAGCTCTTGTTCAGGCCGACAAAGGTTACAACCGTGCCGAGGGTGACGCCCGCCGCGCCGTTGATGGCGAGGATGGCGCCGACTATGGCGCAGACGACATAGCTCAGCCAGCCGATATTCGCGTTGACGGGCATGAGCAGGTTGGCGAAGGTGTTGGCCTTGGTGGCGCTGTCGCACAGGGCGTCGTTCACCTTGCGGAAGCCCTCCTTGGCGCCCTCCTCGTGGCAGAAGACCTTGACGACCTTCTGTCCGTCCATCATCTCCTCAATGTAGCCGTCAAGCTCGCCGAGGTCGCGCTGCTGCTTGATGTAGTACTTGGCAGAGAACTTGGTGAACTTGTTGGTGACGTAGAGCATGATGACGGCCGTCAGGACGCTGATGACGGTCAGCGCCGGGTTGAGCACGATCATGGTTATCAGCGTCGCGACCATCGTTATGAGGGAGTTGATCGTCTGCGGGATGGTCTGGCTCATCAGCTGGCGCAGGGTGTCGACGTCGTTGGTGTAGACGGACATGATGTCGCCGTGGGCGTGGGTGTCAAAGTACTTGATGGGCAGGGACTCCATGTGCGTGAACAGGTCGTCACGCAGCGAGCGCATCGTGCCCTGGCTGACGTTGACCATCAGGCGGCTGTACAGGTAAGCGGCGATGACGCCGGCGCCCATGATGCAGGCGAGCCTGATTATCTGGTTCAGCAGCTCCGGGAACATATCGGCTCCGGTCGCGACCATCGGCTCGACGTAGTCGTCTATCAGCGTCTGCGGGAAGGTGGCGCCGACGACGGAGCAGATGGCGTTTATGACTATGCAGCATATAACCAGCACAAAAGTCCACTTGTAGTGGGACAGCATATACTTGATTACGCGGTTGAGCAGCGGAAGCGAGCTCTTGATATGGCTGGCGCGTGATTTGGCTTGGTTCAAGGCTTACTCCTCCTTTCAAGCCGGCTGGTCAAAGTCGCCGCCGCCCTTGATCTGGCTCTCGTAGATTTCCTGATAAATGGCGTTCGACTTCAAGAGGTTTTCGTGCGTGTCGAAGGCGTCGACGCGGCCGTCGTCCAGGACGAGGATGCGGTCGGCGTCCTGCACGCTGGATATGCGCTGGGCGATGATGATCTTCGTGGTGCCGGGTATGCTCTCACGGAAGGCGGCGCGTATCTTCGCGTCGGTGGCGGTGTCGACGGCGCTGGTGGAGTCGTCGAGTATCAGCACCTTCGGGTTCTTCAGCAGGGCGCGGGCTATGCACAGGCGCTGCTTCTGGCCGCCGGAGACGTTGTTGCCGCCGCGCTCTATGCGGGTGTTGTAGCCGTCGGGGAAGCGGTCGATGAATTCGTCGGCACAGGCGGCCTTGCAGGCGGCGATGCACTGCTCCTCGGTCGCGTCCGGGTTGCCCCAGCGCAGGTTGTCGAGTATTGTGCCGGAGAACAGCGTGTTCTTTTGCAGCACGACGCTGACCTGGTTGCGCAGGGAGTCCATGTCGTAGTCGCGCACGTCTATGTCGCCGACCTTGACGCTGCCCCCGGTGACGTCGTAGAGACGGCAGATCAGGTTGACCAGGCTGGACTTGCCCGCGCCGGTGCCGCCTATTACGCCTATCGTCTCGCCGGACTTGATGTGCAGGTCGATGTCGGCCAGGGCGTATTTGCCGGAGCCGTGCTTGTAGGCGAAGTTGACGTGGTCGAAGTCGATGTCGCCGTTGGGAACCTCGTAGATGGGGTTCTCGGGGTTGTGCAGGTCTGGGGTCTCGCGCAGGACTTCGCTTATACGGCGGATGCTGGCCACCGACATGCTTATCATGACGATTATCATGCTGAGCATCATGAGGCTCATCAGCAGGCTCATTATATAGCTGAACAGGCTGGTGAGATCGCCTTCTGTGAGGCTGCCGCCGACTATGAACTGCGCGCCGAGCCAGGAGACCATTATGATGCAGAAGTAGACCGATATCATCATCGCGGGGTTATTGAAGGCCAGCAGGCTCTCTGCCTTGACGGAGAGCTTGTAGAGCATGTCGCTGGCCTTGTTGAACTTATCGCCCTCGTGGCCTTCGCGCACAAAGGCCTTTACCACGCGGATGGCGCCGACGTTCTCCTGCACGCTGGCGTTCAGGTCGTCGTAGCGGCGGAAGACCTCGTTGAAGATCTTGAGCGTCACGACCATTATCAGCCCGAGCACCACCATGAGGAAAATTACCGCTATCAGGAAGGTGGGCGCTATCTCCGGGCAGATGTACATGCACATTGCAAAGCTGAAGATGAGGTTCAGCGGGGCGCGCACTGCGATGCGGGTGCACATCATGAAGGCCAGCTGCACGTTCGTGATGTCGGTGGTCATACGAGTGACCAGACTGGGCACCGAGAACTTGTCGATGTTGGAGAAGGAGAAGGTCTGTACATTATTGTAAATGGCCTCGCGCAGATTTGCCGCGAATCCGGCGGAGGCGTTGGCCGCAAACTTGCCGGCCAGCGCGCCGAAGCACAGGCTGATGATAGACATGACTATCATCAAGAGACCGTAGCGGATAACAACGGGTAGGTTGCTCTGCTTCAGGCCGTCGTCGATTATTATGGCCGTTATAAACGGAAGCAGGATTTCCATTACGACCTCGAGCGCCGTGAGCCCCATGGTCAGGAAAGTGTCCCGCTTGTAGTGGCCTACTTGCTTTAAGACAATTTTCAAGCTGTTATCCCTCCATATCACAGTCGGTATTCATCGAAAGGTTGCGGAGCATCTTCTTTTGAAGCTGGTTGAGCACAACAAGCTCGTCTTCGGTGAAATCGCGGTATAGCTGGTTGGGCAGCTGCGCCATGCACTCGTCCATCAGCGCGCGGACACGCATGCCCTTGTCGGTGGCAAAGAGCAGCTTTTTCCTCTCGTCGAGCCTGTATGGCTCCACGCGCACAAAGCCGTTTTCGCGCAGGCGCTTTATAAGCCCGGACGTAGCGGCCATGGTGTAGCCCGTCTCGCGGTGGATCTCCGTCAGGGACGTGCCCCTCTCCGAGTGCTTCAAAATATATAGCAGCACGCGCGCCTGGATAGGGGTCAACCCCTGATCGCTCAGCGCCTTGCTGCCACGTGAAGACAACTGCATACCGATGAACCGGCAGTCTTTTATCATCTCGCCAAGGTCAACATCCATAAGAGCGTTTACCCCCTTCCTTTAGATGTTAACTATTTGGGTCTTGATAGTTATAGCACGTTATCCCTTGAATGTGAAATTCAAATGTGTTATTATCTATAAAATGTTTTTATAGCTTTTCTGTATCGTACAAACGGACAGGTAAGACAGGGGGAGGGATTTGTTTGAATACAACACAGCTCGAGTGCTTTCTCGCGGTGTCCGACACGCTGAACTTTTCGCGTGCCGCCGAGAGGCTGCGGCTCACGCAGCCGGCCGTGAGCCACCAGATAAACGCGCTGGAGGACGAGCTAGGCGTGAAGCTGTTCCAGCGCAGCAGCAAAAGCGTGCGGTTGACGCAGGAGGGGTACCTGTACACACAGTACGCCGGAGAGATATTGCGGCTTTTCAACGTCTCCAAGGGGAGGCTGCGCGCTTCCCGCGAGGAGCAGCAGAGGATACTGGGCGTGGGCTGCCGGAACACTCTGGAGCTGGGACTGCTCACCGGGGCGCTGAGCCGGCTCAGGGAGGAGGATGAGCGCGGGTTCGTCCCGGCTCTGCGGGTCGTGCCGCACGATACGCTGCAGAACCTGCTCTACGACGCGGAGATACAAATTATGCCTGCGTTCCGTGAGGGGGCGCCCAAGCGCGCGGTTTACCGCGAAATATCCGTCTGCGGCGTAGTGTGCGCCGTGGCGGAGGGCAGCGCCCTCGCGGGCCGAGAGCGGGTCGGGGTGGAGGACATATCCTCGTTTGGCAACATAGCCATTTCCCGCCCCGATGCGGCGCCGAGAGCCGTAACTCTGGTCCAGAACCACCTTATAGCCGAAAGCGACCCGGGCAGGATAGTGTTCTGCGAGAGCGTGGAGGTGCAGAGCTACATCGTGGCGGCGGGCTTTGCCGCGGCGGTGCTGATAGATACTCCGGGCATACGCGTGCCGGGAGTGAGGTATATCCCCATAGAGGGCACCGAGCCGGTGTCCTATGGCGCGGCGTATATGGCCGAGGAGCTCACACCGCTGCTCAGGAGGTTTTTGCAGATACTGACGGAGATAGCTGCAAATCCATAACCCCCCGGGGGGCTTGTGCAGCCGGCACGGATTCGTCTATAATGGACAAAACCCCCGAGAGGTGAAGAATGTGAAAAAGCTTATAACTGTTGTAACGGCCTTGGCCTTGGTCTTCGCGCTGGCCGCCTGCGGCGCGCAGGACGCGCAGCCGACGGCGGATGGAAATACGCGGGTGATTACCGACTCCCTGGGCAGGGAGGTATCAGTGCCGGCGGAGGTCGACGCGATAGTCGTGCTCGGCAACACGCCGCGCATGGCGACGTATCTGGGACTGGCCGACAGGGTGGTCGGCTACAGCGGCATGGACGCGGACAGCATAACCCCGCTCACCGCTTACGCCAACGTCACAAAGGACGACTGGGCGGACTTGCCCGTCGTAGGCACGGATTCGCAGGGCAACACTTCGTATAACTCCGAGGAGATAATACTCACCGGCGCGGACGTCATCTTCTGCACCGCTACGAGCGACGTGGCGGATCAGCTCGCGCGCGAGACGGGCATCCCCGTCGTGGCGGTGAGCCAGGGCACGCTGTTCGGCGAGGACTTCGAGCAGTCGCTGGCCATCATTGCCGACGTCTGCGGCGTGAGCGAGCGGGCGCAGGCCATCTCAGACTACGTGGACGAGTGCTTCGCCGAGCTGGAGCGGCTCACGGCGGACATCCCCGAGGACGAGCGGCACACGGTGCTCAGCGCCGCCGCCACCTTCCGCGGCGTGCACGGCATCGAGGGCATACGCGTGTACGACCCTGTCATGCTGAGCGTCAACGCCCTCAACCTCGCCGACGAGAGCGACGGCGGAGGGGAGTACGCCTCCTACACCGTGGACAAGGAGCAGATCGTCGTCTGGAATCCTGAGTACATATTCATGGACGGCGGCGGAGTGCCCCTGGTCAGGCAGGACTACGCCGAGCACCCGGCCTATTACGCCGAGCTGGCCGCCTTCCAAAACGGGCGCATGTACCAGTACCCCAGCTCCACCAGCTACTATGACAACATGGAGATAAGCCTTGCCAACTGCTACTACGTGGGCAGCGTGCTCTACCCCGAGCGCTTTGCGGACGTGGATTTTGAAGCCAAGGCGAGCGAGATCTTCGACTTCTTCCTCGGCAAGCCGGACTACCTGAGCGAGCTGGAGGCCTACGGAGCCTTTTACGGCGCGGTGGACGTGAGCGCCGATGCGTAAGCCAGCGCACCCCGGATACGAGGGCTTACAGAGGAAAAAGCTGCTCGCGCTGCTTATAACGATTGCGCTGCTGCTCGTGGCCGTGGTCATCTCCGCGGGCACCGGCTCCATAAAGCTCACGCCCTGGGAGGTAATCTCCACGCTGTTCGGCGGCGGGGACAGCCTCTCGCACGTGGCGCTCTTTGAAAACCGTCTGCCCAGGACTGTCGCGGCCATACTTGTGGGCGCGGCGCTGGGTATGTCGGGCGCGGTCATGCAGTGCGTGCTGAATAACCCCCTCGCCAGCGCCTCCACCCTCGGCGTCAGCCAGGGCGCGGCCTTCGGCGCGGCGGTTGGCATAATCGTGTTCGGCGGGGGCGTGACGGCCACCGGCGGAGCCTACGCCATGCAGATAGACAACCCGTATATAGTCACGCTCTGCGCCTTCGTGTGCGGCAGCGCCTCCACGGTGGTCATAGTCGCCATATCCCGCCTGAGGCGTGACCTCGGCCCGGGAGCGCTGGTGCTGGCGGGCGTGGCGCTGAGCAGTCTGTTCACGGGCGGCAGCACGCTGCTGCAATACTTCGCCGACGACACTCAGCTCGGAGCCGTGGTGTTCTGGACCTTCGGCGACCTCGGCAGCACGAACTGGAGCGAGCTGGCGATGCTGCTGGCCGTGGACGTGGCCGCGCTTATATACTTCCTGCTCAAGCGCTGGGACTATAACGCCATACACTCCGGCTCCGACACCGCCGCGAGCCTCGGCGTGAACGTCAAGACGGTCACCCTCGTGAGCATGACCGTCTGCACCGTGGCCAGCGCGCTGGCCGTGTCCTTCGTGGGCATAATAAGCTTCATCGGCCTTGTGGCTCCGCACGCGATGCGCCGCTTCGTGGGCGACGACTACCGGTGGCTGCTGCCGTGCAGTGCCGCGGGCGGGGCGCTGCTGCTGATACTGGCTGACCTGGTCAGCCGCGTGCTGATAGCGCCCACGATATTGCCGGTGGGCGCGATAACCAGCTTCCTCGGCGCGCCGGTGTTCCTCTATCTGCTGCTGAAGGGAGGCTCCCGCAGTGCTTGAGACGCGCGACATGCGCTTTAGCTACACATCCGAGAGAAAAATTTTGGACGGCGTCGGCTTCGAGTGCGAACCCGGCGACGTCGTAGCCGTGCTGGGCAATAACGGCGCGGGCAAGAGCACGCTTATAAAGTGCATGGACAGGATACTCACGCCCGAGACCGGCGCCGTGCTGGTGGACGGGCAGGACTTGCTGAGCCTCACGCGGCGCGAGCACGCAAAATGCGCCGCCTACGTGCCGCAGACCCCGCCCAAGGGCAGCCTGACCGTGTTCGACGCCGTGCTGCTCGGTCGCAGGCCGTATATAACCTGGGACGCCACCGCGCACGACAAGGACGTGGTGAACGAGGCGCTGGAGCTGCTGCGCCTGACTGACTACGCTCTGCGCCGAGTGGACGAGCTGTCCGGCGGCGAGCAGCAGAAGGTGGCCATCGCCCGCGCGCTGGCGCAGGAGCCGCGCGTGCTGCTTCTGGACGAGCCTACAAGCTCGCTCGACCCGCGCAACCAGCACGAGACGATGCAGACCGTGCGCCGCATAGCGCACGAAAAGGGCATATGCGCCGTGGTCATACTCCACGACCTGAACCTGGCGATACGCTACTGCGACAAGTTCCTGTTCCTGAAGGACTCCGAGGTCTTCGCCTACGGCGGGCGCGAGGTCATGAACAGCGAGAACATAGAGGAAGTCTACAGGATGCACGTGCACATACTCGAATACATGGGCATACCCGTTGTGGTGCCATTCCCGGACATAAAGTTATGAGGTGATTACGTATGAAAAATGCCACCTGGGCGGACTGCGCCGCCTTTCACGGTCACGAGTGCGGCGGACTGACCATCGGCTACAAGGCCGCGCTGTATGCGATCGAGCTGCTGGGGCTGCAATTCTCCGGCGACGAGGAGGTCTGCTGCATCTGTGAAAACGACGCCTGCTGCGTGGACGCCGTACAGGTCATGCTGGGCTGCAGCGCGGGTAAGGGAAACCTCATGTTCCACCTGACCGGCAAGATGGCCTTCAGCTTCTACGAGCGCGCGAGCGGCAAGAGCGTGCGGCTTGTCCTCCGACCCAAGCCTGAGGGCATGACCCGCGAGGACAGCTTCGCGTACTATCAGGGACACGAGCCTGCCGAGCTGTTCGACGTCAAGCCGGTCAAAATGCCGCTGCCCGAGGGCGCGCGCATGTTCGCCAACTGCACCTGTGCCGAGTGCGGCGAGGAGTTTGCCGAGCCTTATGCCCACCTCGTAAACGGCAAGACCCTCTGCCGCGACTGCTACAAGGGCTACTCCAGATACGACGTGTGAGAAAATCGCTCCGGCGTCGTCGCAAGCTGCATATCCTTCGCTCCCGGCTGAAGCCGGGAGCTCAGTCATTCCGCTGCTCCTCCTCTCCCACGAAGTGCAGTATGCACTTCGTGTGTTCCATAGGCGGCCGATGGAGGTCAGCCTCAATTATCCGCCAAAGGCGGACAATTCGACGCTCGCTTCGCGAGAAGTATTTGATCCCAGTCCCTTTCGCGCCCATAGGGCGCGAAACTCTGCGAGGTTTTTGATAAGCTGCGCCCCCGGTTCAAAGTACCGGGGGCGGTTTTGCATTTTTCACGTGTCACTTTTCCGTCAGGGATTTCAGCAGTTCTTCTCCCGTGACGCCAAGCTGCGCGCTGTCGCCGGCGAAGGGGATGCGCAGCAGGTACTTCCCGTCGACCTCATAGACGTACACATAGATGCCGGAGCCGACATCCTGAGTGCCGCCCAGGAGTGCGAGCACCTCCTCGCGCGTCATGTCCGGCGTCAGCGCCCGTACCTGCTCCGAGGTGACCTGCGCGGGGGCGCCGGCAGGCTCCTCGCCGGTGCCAGGCAGCAGGCTGAGTATCTCCTCGCTCAGCGCGCTGCTTTCGCCCGCGTCTATGGTCTTGGCGGCCTCTTTAATTTCCGCGCGTGAATAGCCGCCCAAATCCTCGGCAGGGATACCCAGCGAGGTCAGGTAGTCCACCGCGGCGTTATATCTGACGGTGTCGACCGCCAGCGCCGTCAACGGCAGCGCCAGCGCCAGGCACAGGCAGGCGGCGACTGCCGCCCACTTGAAGCGGACGGGCTTCCTGACCTTGCGTCCGGCTCTTGCCTCCTGTACATAGTCCTCGCGTATGTCGCCGAAAACCTCGCAAAACGCCTCTTTCCTCACAGTTCAAAGCCCCTTTCGTTGAGATATTTGCGCAGCCTCACGCGCAGGCGGCTGAGCGTCACGGACACGTGGTTCTCCGTCATGCCAAACCGGGACGCAATGTCGGAGACGCTGTCGAAGTACCAGTACCTACAGACGAAAACGCCCCTCTTACCCGGGGAGAGACCGCCCAGAAAGGCGTCGATGGCGCTCACAAGCTCTCTGCGGGACAGCTCGTTTTCCACGCTGTCCGTGTCGGACACCAACTGCGCAGCCTCTTCGAGCACGGCGGGAGCCTCGCCGCCGCCCCGCTTGTGCGCGGTGTTGTATCTGTAGCGGTTGAGAGACAGGTTCCTGGTCAGCTTCCCGAGGAAGGTGCACAGGTTGCCCGGCCTGTGCGGGGGAATGGTGTTCCACGCGCTCATGTATGTGTCGTTGACGCACTCCTCGGCGTCCTCCGCGCTGCCGAGTATGTTCTGCGCGATTGAGGTGCAGTAGCTTCCGTACTTCGCGGCAGTTTCGGGGATGGCGCGCTCGTCCCTGTCCCAGTACAGCTGCACTATCTTTTCGTCCTCCATCGGATATGCCTCGCTTTCCGTCTGAGCCTTTCACCTATATACACAGCGTTTGGACGCGAATCTTACAGCCGGTGCCCGGGAAATTTAAAGAGGCACCCTGGAATGGGTGCCTCTCAGCTTGTCGAAAATACTTCTCGCGGAACGCAGTGTCGAATTGCCCGCCCTTGGCGGATAATTGAGGCTGACCTCCATCGGCCGCCTATGGAACCCACGAAGTGCAGAATGCACTTCGTGGGAGAGGAGGAGCAGCGGAATGACTGAGCTCTCGGCTTTAGCCGGGAGCGAAGGATATGCAGCTTGCG
>UQQF01000021.1 GCA_900543085.1 uncultured Eubacteriales bacterium
GAGCGCCTGCTTCACACGCAGGAGGTCACTGGTTCGAGTCCAGCAGTCTCCACCATGAAAAAGCCCTGTAGTCATGCGGACTACAGGGCTTTTCTTATTTTTCTTCGTACGCATAAAAGCACCCGGGAGCATGAGGCTTCCGGGTGTTTTCGTTTAATTCAGCGCGTAGGTCGCGATTATCCGGCACAGCTCCGCGGCGTCGGCGCTGGAGGTGAACTCAAACCTCACCTTGCCCAGTCCGCTGAACCACAGCTCCAGCTCGCTGTCTATGTCGAAGACGCCCGAGGTCTCGATGGAGAAGGCCTGGATGCGCTTGTACGGCAGGCTGGTGAAGTCGCGCCGCTTGCCCGTCACGCCCTGGATGTTTATGGCGATGACGCGCATATTGGTGAACACCAGCCCGTCGCGCACGGTCTGAAAGGCGGCGATCGGCTCCTCGCCGTCTATGAGCAGCTGGTCGACCTTGTCGGCATAGCGCTCGTAGTCCACGGGGCGCAGCTTCAGGAAATCTGCGTTTTCGAAGTCTATCATGCGGCCGCCCTCACTTCACGGTGACCAGCTCGTACTCGCGCGAGCCGAGGCCGATCTTTTCGCCATGCTCCAGGCAGGAGCGCCAGTTGGTGGTTGGGGAGATGTCGGTGAAGTGGTCGTGGTGGCAGCGCTCCGCCTCGCCGAGCATACTGTTGGCGATGGGGGTCTGGGCGTTGACGGCGTCGGCGCAGGCCTGGTCGAGCGCCACGGGGTCGAAGCTCGCGAACATGCCCACGTTCGGGACTATCGGCGCGTCGTTCTCGGCGTGGCAGTCGCAGAAGGGGCTGACGTCGATGACCAGACTGATGTGGAAGCAGGGCTTGCCCTGACACACCGCCTTGGCGTACTCGGCCATCTTGCAGTTGAGCACGTCGTTGGCCTGGTCGAAGGGCGCGGTGACGGCGTCCTTGGGACACACGCCTATGCAGCGGCCGCAGCCGACGCACTTGTCCTGGTCGATCGTGCACTTGCCGTCCGTAATGACGGGGGCGCCCTGCGCGCAGTTCTTGGCGCATATGCCGCAGCCTATGCAGAGCCTGGAGCGCACAAAGGGCTTGCCGGCGGAGTGCATCTCCATCTTTCCGGCGCGCGAGCCGCTGCCCATGCCGAGGTTCTTCACCGCGCCGCCGAAGCCGGTAAGCTCGTGACCCTTGAAGTGGCTGAGGGAGATGACCACGTCCGCGTCGGCTATGCCGCGCCCGATCTTGGCCTCCTTGACATACTCGCCGCCCTCGACCGGTATCAGGACGTCGTCGTTGCCCTTGAGGCCGTCGGCGATGATGGTGTGCACGCCGGTCTGGAAGGGGTTGAAGCCGTTTGAATAGGCGCTTTCCAGGTGCTCCAGGCCGTTGCGGCGGCCGCCGACATACAGCGTGTTGCAGTCTGCCAGGTAGGGCATCCCTCCCAGCTTCTTGACATAGTCGCAGACGGCCTTCGCCCAGTTCGGGCGCAGATAGGCGAGGTTGCCCGGCTCGCCGAAGTTCATCTTGACCGCCGTGAACTTGCCGTCAAAGGCGATGCCCTCAAAGCCGGCGGCTTTCATGAGCCGGTGCAGTTTCTGCGCGAGAGTGGGCTGGTTGGGGCTGGTGCGCAGGTCGGAGAAGTATACTTTAGAAGCTGACATTAACATATCCTCCCAATTCAAATGGTGTTCAAATACAAGTCGGTCGTGGAAATTATGATAATTCTATCACATAAAATAACATACGGCAACGACGTTAATTTATTGACATATGGAGCTGCGAGTGGTACAATGAACAGGATAAATGTAACCGGCGCTGGGTCGGTGAGGTGGCGTCGTTGACAGCTTTCAGGATTGAGATAAGGGGAATTGTGCAGGGCGTTGGTTTTCGCCCCTACGTGCACAAGATGGTGGAGAAATATGGATTTTCCGGTTGGATACGGAACACCTCTTACGGGGCCCAACTCGAGCTTGCCGGCTCGTGCAGGGCTCTTTTGCACTTTTTGGACGACTTAAAAAAGTCTCCTCCGCCCCTGGCGCTGATCGAGGGCGTGGAGTATACCGCCGTAGAAGCGCGCGAATACAGCGGTTTTCGCATCATAGAGAGCGAGCGCTCGGGGCACATGGAGACGCTGGTTTCTCCGGACGTCGGCATCTGCGCCGACTGCGCGCGTGAGCTGCTCGACCCTGCGGATCGCAGGTACAAATATCCATTTATTAACTGCACCAACTGTGGACCGAGGTTCACAATCATAAAGTCCGTGCCCTATGACCGCGCGAGCACGTCGATGGCGGCGTTCCCGATGTGCGGCGACTGCGCGGCGGAGTTCGCGGACATACGCGACCGGCGCTATCACGCGCAGCCGAACTGCTGCCCCGAGTGCGGGCCTGAGTGCTTTTTCCTGGACGGACATGGGCGTCCGGTGCCGGGCGACGCCATAGAGCTGGCGCGCCGCGCGCTCAAGGCCGGGGAGATAGTGTGCGTGAAGGGGCTGGGCGGAATGCACCTGGCCTGTCTGCCCGAGCCGGAAACGGTGCGCGAGCTGCGCGCACGCAAGCGCAGGGACGAGAAGCCCTTCGCCGTGATGTGCCGCAACGTGGACTGCGCGCGCGATATCTGCCGCGTGAGCGCGGACGAGGCCGCAGCGCTGGAGGGGCACAGAAAGCCCATCGTCCTGCTTGAAAAGCTCGACTACAGCGCGCTGACGCACCTGAGCGAGAACGCGTGCGTCGGCGTGATGCTGCCGTATACGCCGCTGCACATTCTGCTGATGGGCACGGACATAGACTGCCTCGTGATGACGAGCGCGAACATATCCGAGACGCCGATCATCAGCTCCAACGCCGAAGCCCTGGCCGAGCTGGCCGGGGTGGCCGACGGATTTTTACTGCATGACCGTGAGATCGTCACGAAGTGTGACGACTCGCTTATACGTATATATAACGGCCGCGATTACCCGCTGCGGCGCTCGCGCGGGTACGTGCCGTATCCGGTGAGCGTGCCGGTGGAGCATATGCTCCTGGCCTGCGGAGCGGAGCAGAAGGCGTCCTTCTGCCTCTCCAAGCGCTCGCACGCCTTCCCCAGCCAGCACATGGGCGACTTGAAGAACGCCCAGACGCTGGACAACTGGGAGCGGCAGATAGAGCACTTCTCGGCGCTCTACGACATAGAGCCTGCGGCCATCGCCTGCGACATGCACCCGGACTATCTCTCCACCGCCTACGCCGAGGAGCGCGCGGAGCGCGACGCCGTGCCGCTGCTGAGAGTGCAGCACCACCACGCGCACATGGCCGCCTGCATGGCGGACAACGGTCTGGAAGGAGACTGCCTCGGCCTCATCTGGGACGGCACCGGCTACGGCTCGGACGGACGAATCTGGGGCGCCGAGGTGCTCGCCGGAGGGTACAAAGCTTTCAGACGCGTCGGAACCATGCGCCCCGTCGCCCTCGCGGGAGGGGACGCGGCGATGGACGGCATCTGGCGCGTGGGACTGGCGCTGCTGCGCGATTCCGGCCTGGACACGAGCCGCTTCGCCGGGGAGGACGGGTACGAGACCGTCTTGAAGATGCTGCATACCGGCACCAACTGCCCGGAGAGCTCCGGCATGGGCAGGCTCTTTGACGGCGTCGCGGCGATACTTGGCATACGCCGCAAGGCCGGATACGAGGGGCAGGGCGCAGTCTTGCTGGAAGCCGCCGCGCTCGCCGGCGAGGGCGGAGCGTACCCGTATGAGCTGTGCGGCGGGGAAGTGCTCACGCTCGACTGGAGACCGACGGTCAGGGCGCTGACATCGGAGCTGGACGGCGGCGTCGAGGTGCCCGTGATAGCCGCAAGGTTTATGAACACGCTCATCGTCGCCGCGGCGGAGCAGCTATCGCGCCTCGCCGCCGAGACCGGACTTGGCCGCGTGGTGCTGTCCGGAGGCGTGTTCCAGAATATGTACATAATGGCTCGGCTCCCGGAGCGGCTGCGCGCGCAGGGGCTGGAAGTCTATACACACAGCCGCGTGTCGGCGAACGACGAGGGGATCTCGCTCGGCCAGCTTATGATATTGGAGGCAAACTATGTGCTTGGCGGTGCCGCTGAAGATAGTTGAGATAGACGGGCTTGACGCCGTCGGCGAGGTGGAGGGTCTGCGCAGGAGGATGCGCCTGGACTTCATCAGGGAGCCGAAGGTGGGCGAGTATGTGATAGTACACGCGGGCTTTGCCATAGAGCGGCTGCCGGAGAAGCAGGCGCTGGAGGACATCGAGGCCTGGGCAGAGGTGCAAAATGCGCTCTGAGGAGATACTGCGGCGCATAAACGCCCTGCCGGCGCAGCGCGTGAAGCTGATGGAGGTGTGCGGCACGCACACTATGAGCATCGCCCGCGCCGGCATAAAGCGGCTGCTGCCCGAGGGCGTGGAGCTGCTGAGCGGGCCTGGCTGCCCGGTGTGCGTGACGCCGGGCGAGGTCATGGACGCGGCGCTGGAGCTGTCCGGGCGCGAGAACGTAACTATCGCGGCCTACGGGGACATGCTCCGCGTGCCGGGCACCAGGCGCGGCGACGACCTGGCTCACCGCCGGGCGCGCGGCGCGGACGTGAGAATAGTGTATTCGCCCATGGACGCGCTGGACATGGCGTGCGCCGAGCCTGAGCGGCGGTTCGTCTTCCTCGGCGTGGGCTTTGAGACCACCGCTCCGGGCACGGCGGCGGCAGTCATGGAAGCTCGCCGGAGGGAAACTGGCAACTTCACCGTGTTCTCCATGCTCAAGCGCGTGGAGCCGGCGCTGCGCGCGCTCATAGCCGCCGAGGGCTTTGACGTGGACGGGTTCATATGCCCGGGTCACGTGGCGGTCATCACGGGCGCGGAGGAGTTTGCGTTCCTGCCCGAGGAGTACGGCCTGCCCGCAGCGGTCGCGGGGTTCGAGCCGGAGGACATACTGCTGGCGATATACCACCTGCTGGACATGCTCGCGCGGGGCGAGCCGGCGCTGGTAAACGACTACGGCCGCGCGGTTTCCGGCGGCGGGAACGCGCTGGCGCAGGGGGCCATGGAGCGCGTGTTCGCGCCGAGGCGCGACGTGTGGCGCGGCCTGGGCGAAATAGAGCGCAGCGGCCTTGCGCTGAGAGACGAATTTGCGGACTTTGACGCCGAGAGGCGCTTTGGAATAACGATACACCCCGCCGTGGAGACCACGCCCTGCCGCTGCGGCGACGTAATAACCGGGCGCATCCGCCCGGCGGACTGCCCGATGTTCGAGCGCGTGTGTACGCCCGACGACCCCCTTGGATCGTGCATGGTGTCCGGCGAGGGCGCCTGCGCGGCGGCGTACAAGTACATGGAGTGAGACTCGTATGGACGACATCATAACACTCGACTACGGCAGCGGGGGCAGGAAGACCTCCGCGCTGATAGAGGAGATAATTCTCCCCGCCTTCGGCAACAGCGCGCTGAACGCGCTGGGCGACGGGGCGCTTGTCCCGGGGGCGGAGCAGCTGGCGTTTTCCACGGACAGCTTTGTGGTCACGCCTCTGGAGTTCCCCGGAGGGGACATAGGCAAGCTGGCCGTGTGCGGCACGGTGAACGACCTCGCCATGTGCGGCGCGCAGCCGAAGTATCTGAGCCTGTCGCTTATCATTGAGGAGGGTTTGCCGGCGGAGACGCTGCGCCGAATAGTGCTCAGCGCCGCGGCGGCTGCCCGTGAGGCCGGGGTGCAGATAGTGACCGGCGACACAAAGGTGGTCGAGCGCGGCAGGGGAGACGGGCTTTATATCAACACGGCAGGCATAGGCGTTGTCAGGTACCCCGGGCTCTCCCCGGAGGCCATGCGCCCCGGCGACGCGGTGCTGCTCTCCGGCACGGCGGGCGACCACGGCACGGCCGTGATGCTCGCGCGCGGCGGACTGATGGACGGGGAGGTAAAAAGCGACTGCGCGGCCTTGAACGGCCTCGCCGAGGCCGTGCTGGCCTCCGGCGCGAACGTGCGCGTGCTGCGCGACCCGACGCGCGGCGGAGTGGCAACCACGCTATGCGAGTTCGCCGAGAGCGCCGGGCTGGGCATAGAGCTGAATGAGTGGGACATACCCGTGCGGCGCAGCGTCGCGGCCGCCTGCGCGCTGCTGGGGCTCGACCCGCTGTACAGCGCCAACGAGGGCAAAATGCTCTGCGTAGTGCCGCAGGAGGCGGCTCAGACGGCGCTGGAGGCAATGAAGACTCACCCGCTGGGCGCGGACGCCGCGATAATAGGCCGCGTCACCGAGGGCAGGCGCGTCACGCTCAATACGCGCACCGGAGGAGCCAGGGTGCTGAGAAAGCTCTCGGGCGCGCAGCTGCCCAGGATATGCTGAGAACAAGGCCGCTCCGGCGGCTTGAAGGAATACAACACGCTTCAATAAATCGAGTAGGAGGTCAAAATGCAGGAGTACAAGCAAATTCAGATAACAAAGGAGGAGATCGTCCCGACCGCGCTGCGTATGCGGCATGACGGGCGCCAGCTTGTCATGATACACGCCTTCTGGCAGACGGACGGGCAGCTGCGCATCTCCTGGGACTATGCGGTCGACCCGGCCGTGGAGTCCTACTACGTGCTGGGCGAGCAGAGCGTGCCCAGCGTGGCGGAGGTCTACGACGAGGCCGCGCGCTGGCCGGAGCTGGAGCTCAACGAGCTGCTGGGCATAGACTTTGAGGGGCTGGACACCTCCAAGCGCCTGTTCCTGCCCGAGAACCTGCTGGAGACTCAGGGCAAGGGACAGATA
Organism: uncultured Eubacteriales bacterium; assembly: GCA_900543085.1. GTDB lineage: Bacteria > Bacillota > Clostridia > Oscillospirales > Oscillospiraceae > Scatomorpha > Scatomorpha pullicola. The sequence goes on from UQQF01000021.1 coordinate 6,733, forward strand.
TTGGTCACGCCCATGTCCGAGCTGGTCGCCAAGCGTGACGAGAACATCGCCGGAAAGCAGAGAAAGGAGGCCGAGCAATGAGCTATATCGTACCCATTGGCCCCTACCACCCTGCGCTCGAGGAGCCGATACACGCCAAGCTCTACACCGAAGGCGAGGTCATCAAGGACGCCGAGGTCTTCGTCGGCTACAACCACCGCGGCATAGAGAAGCTGTGTACCGAGCGCAACGCCATACAGACGCTGGTACTGGTCGAGCGCGTGTGCGGCATCTGCTCGCACTCCCACGCGCTGAGCTACGCCCTCGCCGTCGAGGGCGTCAACGGCACGGAGCCGCCCAAGCGCGGGCAGTACATCCGCGTCATCACCGCCGAGCTGGAGAGGCTGCACTCGCACCTGCTCTGGCTGGGCATAGCCTTCCACATCATCGGCCACGACAGCATGTTCATGCACACCTGGGACGTGCGCGAGAGCATCATGGACGCGCTGGAAAAGCTGTCCGGCAACCGCGTGAACTACTCGATGGTCACCATCGGAGGAGCCAGGCGAGACATCTCCGACGAGCTGCGGCGCGATATCCTTGCCAGGCTCGACAAGTTTGAGCCGGAGCTGGCGCGCATCGTGGACATCTGCATGAACGACAAGACCATCGCCATGCGCACGCAGGGCGTGGGCGTCATGACCACCGAGGACGCCATACGCCTCGGCGCGGTGGGACCGCACGCCAGAGCCTCGAACGTGAAGATAGACGTGCGCCGGGACGCGCCGTACTGCTGCTACGAGGACTTCGACTTCGACGTGCCCGTGTGGTCGAGCTGCGACGTCTTCGCCCGCGTGGTCGTGCGTCTGCTCGAGTGCGTGGAGAGCATAAAGATACTGCGCCAGGCGCTGGACACTCTGCCGGAGGGACCGATCAACCTGGGCAAGAAGATACCGAAGATAAAAGAGGGGCTGGCTCTCGGCCGCCACGAGGCTCCGCGCGGCGCGCTGAGCTATCTGGTCGTGGGCAACGGCAGCCAGATGAACCAGCGCGTGAGCATACACGTGCCGAGCTTCAAGAACACGCCCACCGTGCCGCACATGCTGCGCGGCAACACCGTGGCCGACGCCGGGCTGATAATAGCGAGCATAGACCCGTGCTTCTCCTGCCTGGACAGGTGACATGCACGAGCTGGCTATAATGCAAAACGTCGTGAGCGTGTGCGAGCGGGAGGCCGAAAAGCACGGCTTCAAGCGGGTGAAGACCATAGCGCTCGCCGTCGGCGCGGTGAGCGGGATAGTGCCTGAGTGCATGTTCGAGTTCTTCCCCGCCGCCGCGGCCGGCACGGTCGCCGAGGGGGCGAAGCTCACGACACGAGTCATACCCGCCTCCATAGAGTGCCCGGACTGCGGCTACTCGGGGGAAATTCAGGGCTTTGAGTGCCCCGGCTGCGGCGGAGCCGGATACAGGCTCACGCACGGCAGGGAGTTTTACATCGATTCGATCGAAGTAGAGTAAATAAATAGGAGGTGTCGATTTGGAGACTAAGCGTAAGACGACGTTCGGCGCGTGGCTGGCCACGTTCGTGCTGTGCTACTTCTTCTGGATACTGCTGACAGGCTCGTTCGCGTGGCAGGAGCTGGTCGCGGGGGCGATAGTGTCGGCGGGAGTGGCGCTGTTTTCGGCGCGCTGGTTCGTGCACGAGCATCCGTACTGGTTCTTTGGCAAGCACCTGTTCATCCTCATCTGGTACTGTGTGGCCATCTTCCCCTGGGAGCTGCTGAAGGCCAACTGGGACATGGCAAAGCGCTCGCTCAGCCCCAAGCTGAACATAAACCCGGGGATAGTCAGAGTCCCGGTGGACGTCCCCACCGAGTACGGCAAGACCATGCTGGCCAACTCCATCACGCTCACGCCCGGTACCATCACGATGGACATAGACGAGCGGCAGGGTCAGACCTGGTATTACATCCACTGGATAGACGTGCAGGAGACCGACCGTGAGGCCGCCGGAGACGCCATCAAGGGACGCATGGAAAAATGGGTGAGGAGGATATGGCAATGATCGAGCTTGTTTACTTTGCCATCTTCTATGTGCTTTGCTGCTTCATAGTCATATGGCGGCTGATAAAGGGACCCTCTGCCCCCGACAGGGTCGTGGTGGGCGACTGCGTGGACGTGCTCACGGACATGGCGCTGGTGCTTGTGGCCATGTACTCCGGGCGCGGCATCTACCTTGACATAGCTATAGTCACCGCCATACTCGGCTTCCTGAGCCAGGTGCTCATCGGTAAGTATCTGGAGGGAACGCTATGAACATCGTGCTCAGAGTCATCATCGACATATTCATCCTCGGCGGCTGCTTCTTCGCCCTGGCCGGGGCGGTGGGCATAGTGCGTATGCCGGACACCTTCTCGCGTATGCAGAGCTCCACCAACATCACCACGCTGGGCGTGCTGCTTACGCTGATAGGCGCGCTGCTGTACTGCATCTTCGTCATGCACAGCTGGGGCAGCGCGGCAAAGGTGGTCGTGATAGGCGTGCTGACCGTCCTGGCGAACCCCGTCGGCGGACACGCGATAGCCCGCGCGGCCTACAGGATAGGCATCAGGCCGCAGCGCGAGCTGGTGATCGACGACCTGGCAGACCCCGAGGCATGTGCGGAGCCGGAGGCGGCCGAGGACGCCGCCGCTGAGCTCCCTGCGGTGGAAAAGGAGGGTGAGCAGGCATGATAACCCCGGTATACATCCTCAATACGCTTATCATTCTCGGCATAGTCGTCTGCGCCGTGCTGACCGTGACGGTCAAGCGCACGCTCTCGAGCATCATCTGCATGGCCGGCTGCGGCGCCTTCGTCTCGCTGGAGTTCATAATGCTCCAGGCGCCTGACGTGGCCATAGCCGAGGCGGCCGTCGGCGTCGTGCTCACGACGATAATCTTCGTCGTGGCGCTGCGCAAGACCGGCGGAAAGGGGGAGGACGAGAAGTGAAAAAGCTGATAATGGCTATCTCGCTCATAATCATCCTGGGCGTCGGCATCTACTCCGTGGCCTATATGCAGAGCAACATCCCCATAACCTACGACGGGCGCGGAACCGACGTGTATGAGCTGCAGCAGAACCCCGAAAACTACGACACGTCGAACCCCGACGGCGTGGCCAGCATCATGGTTCAGGAGAACCTGGCCAAGACCCACGCTGTCAACAACGTCACCGCCATAGTCTTCGACTTCCGAGGCTACGACACCCTGGGCGAGAGCTTCGTCCTGCTCATCGCCATAACCGGCGCGACCGTCATACTCCGGCGCAAGCGCGACAGATGGGAGGGCGGCAAGAAGTGAAAAAGAACTGGAAACGCGACGACCTGATAGTCAGGAGCCTTGCGGACAGCTATCTGCCCATTGCGCTGGTGCTGGGCTTCTACGTCATCCTCCACGGCAACATCAGCCCCGGCGGCGGCTTCCAGGGCGGCGTCCTGGCGGCCAGCGGCGTGCTGCTGCTCTACCTGGGCTACGGCTTCCGAGGCGTGGCCACGGCGCTGAACATGGAGCGCATGCACAAGCTGGAGGCCATAGGCGCGATAGCCTACGTGCTGTTTGCAATGCTCGGAATCTTCGCCGGATACAACTTCTGCCGCAACATCCTCTGGAACAGCGGCGAGATAGGCGATCTGTGGAGCGCGGGCACGATCTCGCTGATGAACTACTCCGTCGGCTTCAAGGTGCTGACGGGCGTCGGATTCCTGCTGCTGCTCATCATCGCCCTGCTGGCGACGGGCGAGGATGACGAGCACGACGGCACCATCACCACCACCGAGCATGAGGAAGGGGGCGCGTCCAAATGATGCTGGCCAACTACATAGGCGCGATCGCCCTCATCGTCATAGGCTTCTACGCCATGATAACCAAGCGCGACATCATCAAGATAGTCGTCGGCATGGGCATCGTGGACTACGGCCTGAACCTCATGATAGTCTCCATCGGCTTCAACGAAGGCGGCACAGCGCCGATCTTCACGTTCGGCGAGCTGACCAGCGGTATGTACTTCGTAGACCCCGTGCCCCAGGCGCTGACGCTGACGAGCATAGTCATAGGCGCCTGCGTGACGGCCATGGCGCTGGCGCTGTGCGTGCGCATCTACAAGGAGTACGGCACGGTCGACTCGCATGAGATAAGGAGGCTGCACGGATGAACTACGACGTCTACATGCACTTCCCCGTGCTGGCCATCATGACGCTGTTTGTCGGCGCCTTCCTCGTGACGCTGGTCGGCAAGCACGAGCGGGCGAGGAACATCATAGCCGGGTGCGCAGTGCTGATATCCTTCACGCTGCTCGCGCTGCTGGTGAAGCCCGTCATGGTGGACGGCGAGATAATCGTCTACTGGATGGGCAACTGGGAGCCTGTCGAGGGCTACGCCATAGGCATAGCGATAGAGGTCGACGCGCTGAGCCTGTTTTTCGGCCTGCTCATCACCATCGCCGTGGCCTGCTCGTGCTTCTACTCCTACCAGTACATACGGCAGGACGACGCCAGGGGCAGCTACTTCACGCTGTACCTGATGCTCTCCGGCGGCGTGCTGGGCATCGTCCTCTCGGGCGACCTGTTCAACATCTACGTCATGCTCGAGGTCATGACCTTCGCCGCGGTCGGCCTGACGGCCTTCCGCACCTGGAACCCCAACGCCAGGGAGGCGGCGTTCAAGTACCTGGTTGTCGGCTCCATCGGCTCCACCTGCGCGCTGCTGGGCACGGCGCTGATCTACGCGCAGTGCCACACGCTGAACCTGGCTCAGATAAGCGCGATACTCCCCGACAACCTCAACCCCACCACGGTGCTGGCCTTTGCCCTGCTCTTTGCGGGCTTCGGCTGCAAGAGCTTCATGTTCCCGTTCCACCCCATCGCGGCCGACGCGCACGGCGCGGCGCCGAGCAGCGTCTCGGTGCTCATATCCGGCGTGTTCACCAAGACGGGCGTGTACGGCATCATCCGAGTGAGCTACTTCCTGTTCCGCACGATGGGGCTCTCCAGCGTGCAGACGATGGTGGTATTCATCGGCTGCCTGAGCATGTTCGTGTGCGTGACCATGGCGCTCAACCAGCACGACTTCAAGCGCCTGCTGGCCTTCCACTCGATAAGCCAGATAGGCTATGTCCTCACCAGCCTGGGTCTGTGCACCGCCCTCGGCATCGCGGGCGGACTGTACCACGCCATCAACCACACGCTGTTCAAGGGGCTGCTGTTCCTCACCGCCGGCAGCGTGCTGTACGCCACCGGCACCACCTACCTTGAAAACCTCGGCGGCCTGGCGCGGAAGATGCCCAAGACCACGATACTGTTTCTGATAGGCGCGTTCTCCATAAGCGGCATACCGCCGTTCAACGGCTTCTACTCCAAGTGGCTCATCTACCAGGCCACGTTTGAGAAGGCCGCGGAGACGGGCAGCATAGGCTACGCGCTCGTCACCGTGGTGTGCGTCGTCACCAGCGTGCTCACGCTGGCCAGCTTCATCAAGGTGGGGCACAGCGTGTTCTTCGGACAGAGCCGGCCGGAGCTGGCCGACGTGAAGGATCCGCCGCTGGGTATGCGCATACCGATGTGGATACTCGCCGCGCTCTGCCTGCTGACGGGACTTTTCCCGAACCTGATGCTCAACTACATCATCATCCCCGCCACGAACGCGGTGTACAACGCCGTGCCGTATATCGACACCGCGATGGGCAGCGGCTACGCCGCCGAACACCTCGCGAGCACGGCGCCGCTCATGGATGGCAGGCTGACCGCGATAGGCGCCTGGCAGCCGATAAGCTGGCTTATCCTGTTCGTCGTGGTGCTGGCCGCGCTGTTCCTCTGCTCGCTCATGGGCCGCTCCAACCGCGCATCCGGCGCCGAGAGCGACAGTAAGCACGCCGTGTTCTTCGGCGGCGAGCAGGCCGAGTATTCGCACATCTCCGGCGGCGACCTGTTCTGGGGCTTCAAGCACAATCTGAGGCACTACCTGGGATTCATGTCGCGCGTGCACACGGGCGTTACAAACGACTACGTGCTCTGGGGCGTGACGGCCACGGCCGTGATAATCGCCTACTGCTTCGTGTTCGTACTGTGAGGAGGGCTGACTATGGATATTATTGACATCTTGATTTACGCAGTCAACATCCTCATCTTCCCCGGACTGCTGTTCACCTGCCTGTTCGGGCTGTGGCTGGCCGGCATAGACCGCAAGGTCGTGGCGCGTATGCAAAAGCGCAAGGGGCCGCCCATAACCCAGCCGGCCTGGGACTTCCTCAAGCTGATGGGCAAGGAGTGCATCGTGCCGGCCACGGCCGCGCGCACCACCTTCCTGGCCGCGCCCTGGCTGGGGCTGGCGAGCCTCGTCGTGACCGTGCTGTTCATACCCATAGGCGGCTATCAGGCCTTTGGCGTGAACGGCGACACGGTGGTAATCCTCTACCTCATGACCATACCCACGCTGGCCATGATACTCGGCGGCAGCGCCTCCGGCTCGCCCTTCGCGGGCGTGGGCTCGTCGCGCACGATGGTCGCCATAATGAGCTACGAGCTCCCGCTGATACTCATTTTCCTGGCCGTCGGCAGAGCCGCCACAGCCGGGATGGGCGTGACCTTCTCGCTGGGACACATAACCCTGGCGCAGTACCTACTCGACCCGTTCATCCTCGACTGGAGGCTGATCCCGGCTGCGATAGCCATGCTGCTGGTCGTCCCCTGCGAGGTGGGACAGCAGCCGTTTGACGTCGGCGAGGCCGAAACGGAGATCTGCGAAGGTCCCCTGGTCGAGTACTCGGGCGCTCCGCTCGCGGTGTTCAAGCTCTCGCACGCCGTGAAGATGTTCGTCATGACGGCGCTGTTCTGCGCGCTGTTCCTCGGCGGCATAACGACGGGCATGCTCTGGCTGGACGTCATAATAACGCTGGCGTTCTGCACCGTGGTTACGCTGGTCTGCATGTCGCTGCTGCACGCCATAACGGCGCGCTTCAGGGTCGAGCAGCTCTTTAAATTCTTCTGGACCGTGGTCAGCGGGCTGGCGCTCATAAGCCTGCTGCTGGTCTGGTTCTGCTAGGGAGGGTCGGTATGTTCAAAAAGTTAGTCGACAAGGCGGCCGGCAAGTCGCCCTGGCTCTTCCACATCAACGCGGGAAGCTGCAACGGCTGCGACATCGAGCTTGTCGCCGTGCTCACGCCGCGCTACGACGCCGAGCGTCTGGGCTTCAAGCTGGCCGGCACGCCGCGCCACGCTGACATCGTCGTGGTCAGCGGCCCCGTCACCGTGCAGAGCCTGGATCGCGTCCTGCGCACCATAGAGCAGGTGCCGGAACCGCGCGTCATAGTCACGCTCGGCTCCTGCCCGCGCAGCTGCAACGTGTTCAAGGGCAGCTACTCCGTGGCCGGCCCCCTGGACAAGTACGTGCCCATCGACGTCTCCATCGCGGGCTGCGCCCCCAAGCCGGAGGCCATCATCGACGGCCTGGCGCTCGCGGCGAAGATACTCAAAGAGAAAAGGGAGGCGAAGTAAATGCTGCCTTTCATCAAAGAGGCCGTGACGCAGCTTTTTTCCAAGCCCAGCACAGAGAAGTACCCCGCGGTCGACGCCCCGGCTCCCGAGGGCTACAGGGGCAGGATCGTCTTCCACGCCGACAGGTGCATCTCCTGCGGCATGTGCGAGCGGGTCTGCGCCGGCGGCGCCATCAGCACTACCGCCGTGGACACGGAGGAGGGGCAGCTCATTACCCGCCGCTTCTTCCTCGGCTCGTGCACCTTCTGCGCCAACTGCGCCGACTTCTGCGTCAAGAACGCCATCGAGCTCACGACAGACTACCACATGGTAGCCCGCGACGAGAGCGAGCTGGTGGTCGAGGGCACCTACCTCAAGAAAAAGCCCGCGCCCAAAAAGCCCGCCGCCCCGGCCGCCGAGTCCTGCCAGGCCGAGCCGGAGACCCCGGCCGTGCAGCCGCGCGACGACGGCCTGCCGGTGAGCGACCCGAGCAAGTGCGTCTACTGCACCCTCTGCGCCAAGAAGTGCCCCGCCGGAGCCATCACCGTCGACCGCGCCGCCAAGACGTGGACGCTCGACGAGGAAAAGTGCATCGGCTGCGGCACCTGCCACGAGGTCTGCCCCAAGAAGTGCATTATTATGTAAACCAAACTCAGCCAAAACAACCGGCTCCGCCATCACGGCGGAGCCGGTCGTTTTTTCCCGTCTCAGGCGGGGAGCAGTTCGTTTATGACGTTCAGGGCGTTGAGAGTCCTGGGGAAGCCGATGTAGGGGATGATGAGCGTCAGCGCGTCGAGCAGGACGTCGCGGTCGTTGCCGACGGCGGCGTTGCCGCACACGTGGCCGCGCAGTTGCGGCTCGCAGCCGCCCTGGGCGCAGAGTATGCTGAAGGTCAGCAGCTCGCGGTCTTTGACGGAGATGCCGCCGCGGGTGTAGAAGTCGCCGAAGCACCAGGCGCTGAGGTAGTCCTGAATGTGCCTGGTGTCCTCGCCGGCGCTCTCGCGCATGGCGTCTATGCTCGCGCCGAAGATGGACTTCTGCGTGGCCAGGCCGTCGTCCAGGCGGCTGTCCTCCGTGACGGTGCCGAAGCGCTCCCCGGCGGGGAGGGATATGCCCCTGGCGGCGAGGGCGCGGTTCACGGCCTTGACGGCCATCTCGGCCTTGCCCATGCCGATGTAGGGCGCGCTCTGGTACACGGCCTCCTTTATCTGCGCCGGAGTGGCGCCCACGGAGAGCGCGGCGGCGGTGTGAAGCTCGACCTCGTCGGGCGTCTCGTTCGTGGCGGCGACGGCGAGGAGGATGAACTCGCGCAGCTTGGCGTCGAGCTTGATGTGCTCGTAGACCTCACCGTAGACCAGCCGCTCCTTTATAGCGGCGAAGTCGGGGTCGGTGGCGGACATGGGGCTTTTGGCGAGGCCGTAGAGGCGGCGCATGACCTCGCGGGACTGTTCCTTGCGATCCATAGCTCAGGCCTCCAGCGCGGCGTACTGCACGTCGTCAACGGGCTCAAGCCAGTCGTTGGACACGTCCTCGCCGGGGACGGTGATGGCCACGTGCGCGAACCAGCTGTCCTTGGCGGCGCCGTGCCAGTGCTTGACGCCTACGGGGATGTTGACCACGTCGCCGGCGTGCAGCTCACGCGCGGGCTGACCCCACTCCTGGTACCAGCCGCGTCCGCCGGTGCACAGCAGGATCTGTCCGCCGCCCTTGCCGGCGTTGTGGACGTGCCAGTTGTTGCGGCAGCCCGGCTCGAAGGTGACGTTCGCTATGCCTATCTGCTCCGTGCTGAGCGGGGCGAGATAGCTCTTGCCTATAAAATACTGCTCAAAGGCCTTGTTTTCCTCGCCGCGGGGGAAAATCGTGGTGAATTCAGACATGTAAGGTGCTCCTTTTATATAGAATTTGTTTTTAAACACAGTTTGCTCCGTCGGACTCAGCACTTGCCCTTCCTGAGCTGGTGCCGGAGGTAGTCCAGGCGGCCGAGCTGCTTCTCGCGGAAGTGTATGTCGTCCAGGCAGGCGCAGCGCCGCCTGTCGAGCATACGCAGCCGCTCCGCGTCGGAGCCGCCCTCCAGCATGAGGCGCATGTACGTCTCGACCTCCTGCGGGCTGAAGCCCAGGTCGTGCAGCGTCATGACGGTGCTCAGCCGCTCCAGGTCGGTGTCGTCGTACTGCCAGGCGCCCATGACCTTTTTGACCGCGCCGCACAGCCCCCAGCTCTCGTATTCGCGCAGTATGTCAAGGGGGATGGAATAGCGCTCGCTGGCTTCGTCTATGGTCATATGCTCACCTCAAAAGAATACAGACGTCCTCTGCCGGACGTCTGTATTCTAGCCCTGATTCAGAAAAATGTCCAATACCTATAGCGAATTCAACGTCATGCTTCGCGGACATTTCTCAGCGCGCGCAGGAACTCGCCCGCCGCGCGGGAGTAGGCCATGTCCTTTTTCCACACCAGCACCGTGCCCGTGCGCAGCTCCGGCGAGAGCGGGATGAAGCGCAGCTCGTCCGAGATGTCGGCGAGGTAGAAGCCCAGCGCCGCGCCTACGCCGTGCAGAACCATGTTCGCGGCGTTGAGGATGAGGTTGAAGCTCCCCGCGTGCTCCACGCGCGCAAAGCTGTCTCCGAACCAGGCGGCCAGCTCGTCACGCACCTCCTGACGGCGGCTCATGAGCAGCGGGACGCCGGTCAAGTCCTCGGGCGTGACGCAGTCCAGTTCGGCCAGCGGACTGTCCCGGCGCACCAGCACACCCCAGACGTCCTCCCTGGGCATACGTATGAAGTCGTAGCGGCCTATCTCCACGGGCTCGGCCAGCAGGCCGAGGTCGAGCAGACCCTTTTCGAGCCTGTCCTTTATGTCGTCCGCGGTGGCGCTGTAGATGCTGAAGCTCACCAGCGGGTGCTCGCGCCGGAAGGCGGCCATGCGCTCGGAGAGCCAGCTCATGGAGTTCGTCTCTCCGCAGCCGATGGATATCTCGCCGCTCAGCTCCTCCTCCTGACGCAGGAACTCGCGCTCGGTCTTCTCCGCCAGGTCGACTATCTCCTGCGCGCGGCGGCGCAGCAGCATACCGTCGTCCGTGAGGATGATGCGGTATTTGCTGCGGCGGAACAGCTGCACGCCCAGCTCCTCCTCAAGCTGGATGAGCTGCCTCGACAGCGTCGGCTGCGTGATGTGCAGCAGCTGCGCCGCGCGCGTGATGTTCTCCTCGCGGGCCACGACCAGGAAGTATTTAAGCACACGTATCTCCACTGTACCACCCTTTCTGCGCCAATTATACCCCAAAACCCGAGGGTTGTCGAGCAGAAATGCGTTCAGGGCATGGTTCAAAATAGAAAACAGGTATTTGCCATGCGCCCCGGGAGCGGTCTATAATGCACTCAGGAGGGATAGACATGAAGATACTTGTGATCGAGAGCAGTCCGCACGCCAACGGCGCGTCCAACACGCTGGCCGGGGAGTTCATGCGCGGCGCGCGTGAGGCCGGGCACGAGGCCGAGGTGTTCGACTGCGCGCACGCGGACATCAGACCCTGCCGGGGCTGCAACGCCTGCGGCATGGCCGGGACGTGCGTACAGAAGGACGACATGACGCTCACGCTCAGGGACAAGCTCATGAGCTGCGACATGGCCGTGTTCGTGACCCCGCTCTACTACTACAACGTCTCCAGCCAGCTCAAGCACGTCATAGACCGCTTTTACAGCTTCACCGGCGAGCTGACCGCGAGGCGACTGAAGACCGCCTTCATCGTGGCCGCGTGGGACGACAACGACTGGACGATGGAGGTAGTGGAGACCTATTACAAGACGCTCTGCCGCTATATGAGCTTTAGCGACCAGGGCGCGGTGTACGGCACCGGCTGCGGCAGCGCGGCGATGACGCGCCGCTCGGCGCACATGCGCGAGGCCTACGAGCTGGGAAGGAGCCTGAAATGAGCGCCGTGGAGCTGACAAGAGCGGCCTGGGAGACATATGAGCGCCTGTTCGGCCAGGCTCCGCAGCCGGACGCGCGCGACCCGGAGCTGCTGACGATGCTGCAAAACGAGATATTCGGCGAGGTGTTCTCCACCGGAGTGCTGGACGACAAGCTGCGCGAGCTGATAACGGTGACCGCGCTCGCGTCCCTGGGCGCGCTGCCGCAGCTCAGGGCGCACGTGGGCGCGGCGCTGAACGCGGGCAGCTCGCCGCTTGAGGTGCGCGAGGCGGTGTACTCCTGCGCGCTGTACATAGGCTGGCCGGGCGCGCTGAACGCGGTGTCGGCCATGGACGAGGCTCTCGAGGCGCGCGGCATCGCGCTCCCGCTCGAGGACGCGGCCACGGTCACGGCAGAGGAACGCGAGGAGGCCGGAGCCGCCATCCAGACCCCGCTCTACGGCGGCGAGGTCAGGGAGGTGTTTGCAAACCTGCCCGGGGAGTTCGGCCGGTTCGTGCCGCATTTGCTGACGGCGGACAGCTTCGGCTATTTCTACACGCGCCGCGGCCTGGACGTCAGGACGCGCGAGCTGCTGAGCGTGGTGACGCTCGCGGCTACAGGCGCTTCGGCGCAGCTGCCGGCGCACATCTCCGGCGCGCTGAGGGCGGGCAACAGCCTGCTTGAGGTCACGGCGGCGCTGGTGCAGACTCTGCCGTACATCGGCATACCCAAGGCCTTTTCCGCGCTGCTGCTGATCGCGAAATGGGACGAAAACGGCTCGCACGAGGCGTACAGGTAAAAAGCCGCCTGTAAGGAGCCGTGTCAATTCCTCTTGACAAACTGCGCGCTTTATGTTTCAATATACGTCAAAGGAGAAATGCGGTAAATCATGGACGACGGCTCATCCTGTCACCAAACCGAATACCTTTACTGACGCGCGCGCCTCAAAACTGAGGGGCGGGCGTTTTTGCGTTCTTTTTTGCCCCGTGAGACGTGCAGAAGCCTTTTTCGTACACTTCAGGAGGAGTAAAACTTGGACACAACACTAATCTGGCAGCTGGTATTGCAGGTCGTACTTATCGGGCTGAACGCCATCTTCGCGTGCGCGGAGATAGCGGTCATCTCTGTCAAGGACGTGCGCCTTGAGCAGCTAATAAGCGAGGGCAACAAGGCCGCGGTAAAGCTCGGCAAGCTCACCGAGCAGCCGGAGCGATTTCTCTCGACCATACAGATAGCCATCACCCTGTCCGGCTATCTGGGCAGCGCCGCGGCGGCCACCAACTTCGCCGGGCTCATCACCAACGCCGTGGTCTCCACGGGTATCGGCATAAGCCCCTCCGTGATAAATTCCATTGCGGTCGTGCTGGTGACGCTGATACTCTCGTACTTCACGCTGGTCTTCGGCGAGCTGGTGCCCAAGCGCCTGGCCATGAAGAACCCGGAGGGCGTGTCCCTCAAGCTGGCCGGGATGCTGTATGCCATTTCCAAGGTGTTCAAGCCCATCGTCAGCCTGCTGAGCGTGTCGGTGAACGCGGTGCTCCGCCTGCTCGGCGTCGACCCCAACAGCGAGGACGACGAGTACAGCGAGGAGGAAATACGCATGATGGCCATCGCCGGCAGCCAGAAGGGCAGCATCGGCGAGGAGGAGAACGAGTTTATCCAGAACCTCTTTGAGTTCGACGACCAGAGCGCCGAGCACTTCTGCACGCACCGCACCCAGATGGCCGTGCTCTGGGCGGACGAGGGCACCGAGGAGTGGGAAAAGGAAATATTCTCCTCGCGCCACTCCTTCTACCCGATCTGCCAGGACACCACGGACAAGATCATCGGCGTGCTGGATATAAAAGACTACTTCGCACTGCCTGAGCGCAGCGCGCAGGCTGCGCTCAAGGAGTGCGTCAAGCCCGCGTACTTCGTCCCGGACAGCATCAAGGCCGACGTCCTGCTCGAGCGGATGCGCCGCCTGAAGAAAAAGCTGGCCGTCGTCTGCGACGAGTACGGCGGCGTCACCGGCATCGTGACCATAAACGACCTGATAGAGCTGCTGGTAGGCGACCTCGAGGGCGAGGACAACAGCCCGCAGCTGAAAAAGCCGCAGGGTGACATAACAACCGACACAGAAAGTTAACGCCACAAACAAGCCCAAATGGCCGCGAAATTAACAGATTATTGATAAACTTTCTTCCGCCCGGTGCTATCATTTATCATTAGAAAAAACTCTGTTTCCCCAAGCGGGCGCCAATCGGGCGCCAGGGGCTTGAAAGGTGATATCATGCGGGAAAAACTTGCAAGATTCATGGCGGGACGCAACGGCGTAGACCAGCTCGGACGCACAGTGATGGTCGGCACTCTGGTGCTTCTGTTGCTGAGCATGTTCACAAGCGGGCGGCTCTCCAGCGTGCTTTTCATACTGGTGCTGTTGGGTATCGTGTACATGTACTTCCGTATGTTCTCGCGCAACGTGGCCAAGCGCCGGGCGGAAAACGCAAAGTATATGCGGCGCACCTATTCTATCCGGATGTGGTTTCGCAGCTTGGGCGAGCGCTGGCGTCAGCGCAGGGAGTACAAATTCTTCCGCTGCCCCAGCTGCGGGACGCTGCTGCGTGTGCCGCGGGGCAAGGGCAAGATCAAGATAGTCTGCCGCAAATGCGGCAACTCGTTTATCAAACACACCTGATGTTCGGATACGTTATAGCCAATCCCGATTCGCTCACGCCCGAGCAGCTTGCCCGGTACAAGAGCTGCTACTGCGGGCTTTGCCGCACGCTCAAGGCCAGGCACGGCTCCGTCTCGCGCCTGACGCTGACATACGACATGACCTTCCTCGTGCTGCTGCTCGAGAGCATGTACGAGCCGGAGGCGGAGACCGGGGAGGAGCGCTGCATCGCGCACCCGGTGCACCCGCACAGCTGGAGCGCAAGCGCCGTCACGGAGTACGCCGCGGACATGAACATACTGCTCGCGTACCAGAACCTCATGGACGATTGGCGCGACGAGCACAGCTATATGTCCAGGGCGGAGGCCGCCGTGTTCGCCGGCCGGTATAAAGAGGCGGCGGCGCGCTACCCGGAAAAGAGCCGGTTCATCGAGCAGTGCCTCGAGGAGCTCTCAGCACTTGAGTCGCGCGGCGAAACCGACCCGGACGCCGGCGCGAGGTGTTTCGGCCGGCTGATGGGCGAGCTGTTTGTTTATTACCCGGACGACACTGTCTGGAGCCCGCGCCTGCGCCGCTTCGGCGAGGAGCTGGGCGAATTCATCTATATAATGGACGCGGTGCTTGACCTCGAGGGGGATGCCGCCCACGGGCGCTACAACCCGCTTGCCGAGTACGCAAAGGGCAAGACGGAGGAGGACTTGCACGACACTCTGACCATGCTGATAGGCGAGTGCGCGGCGGTGTTTGAGCTGTTGCCTATAGTACAGGATGCGGACATTATGAGGAACATACTCTATTCCGGAGTCTGGCTGCGCTATGACGCCGAGATGTCCCGCAGGCATGGGAAGAAGGGAGACAATGCCGTTGAAGCGTGACCCCTATGAGGTGCTGGGCGTGTCCCGCGACGCCTCAGACGACGAAATAAAGGCGGCTTATCGCAAGCTCGCCAAAAAATATCATCCAGACCGCAACCCCAACAACCCGGCTGCGGCGGAGAAGATGAACGAGATAAACGCCGCCTACGACGCCATAAAGTCCGGCGAGGCCAACCGCACGAATTACGGCGGCGGATATGGCTACGGCGGGGGCTACGGCTCCCAGCAGCAGTACGACCCCTGGGGCGCCTGGGGCGGAGGCTGGCAGCAGCAGGGCTGGGGCGGCGGCTACGACGCCTCCGGCGAGGCCACGGAGATCCGCGCCGCGGAGAACTACATCCGCGCCGGGCACTTCCAGGAGGCCGTCACGGCGCTCTCGCAGGTGCCAGCAGGCGAGCGGACCGCGCGCTGGTACTACCTCGCCGGCATAGCGAACTCCGGCCTCGGCAACCGCATAACCGCGATGGAGTACGCCAAGCGCGCCGTGGAGATGGAGCCGGGCAACACCGAGTACCGCGAGTTCCTGGAGGAGCTCCAGCGCGGCGGCACCGTCTACACCTCGCAGCGCTCCGGCTTCCCGCAGGGCGGCGGCATCAACAAGCTCTGCCTGGGTCTGTGCCTGCTCGAGATGTGCATGGGCTACGGCGGCTTCCGCTTCTGCTGGGTGTGACGCCCGGCGCGGCCTGCAATACTTAAAAAGGATCAAAACCCGTGACATTACAACAATTTTTCAACGAACATCCACGCTGCGCCCTCGGATTCTCCGGGGGCGTGGATTCGTCGTACCTGCTTGCGGCGGCAAAGCAGTGCGGTGCCGAGGTGCGGCCGTACTTCGTGCGCACGGCGTTCCAGCCGGAGTTCGAGCTTGAAGACGCCCGAAGGGTCTGCCGCGAGCTGGGGACGGAGCTGACCGTGCTGGAGCACGACATACTCTCCGTGCCGGGCGTGGCCGCAAACCCGCCCGAGCGCTGCTACTACTGCAAGCGCGCCATCTTCTCTCTGATACGCGAGAGAGCGCTCTCGGACGGGTATGACACGCTGATAGACGGCAACAACGCCTCGGACGACGCGTCCGACAGGCCGGGTATGCGCGCCGTGAAGGAGCTGGGAGTGCTCAGTCCGCTGCGCATATGCGGCCTTACGAAGGAGGACATACGCGCCCGCTCGCGCGAGCTGGGGCTGTTCACCGCCTCAAAGCCCGCCTACGCCTGCCTGGCCACGAGGGTGAGCACGGGTACTGCCATCACTGCGGCGGACTTGCGCCGCGTGGAGCGCGCCGAGGACGCCATGCGCGCGATGGGCTTTGACGATTTCCGCGTGCGCATCGCCAAAGACGGCGCGGCGCGGCTGGAGCTGAGACCGGAGCAGATGCCCATGGCCGTCGAGCGGCGGAGCGGCATCCTGGATGCGCTGGGAGGGGACTTCGAGCGCGTGGTTATGGATTTGAAAGGGAGGTAAACGATGAAAAAACAGGCTGTACTTGATATACTCCGCGAGGTCGAATCGGGCAGGCTCAGCGCCGACGACGCGCTGACCAAGCTCAAGCTGGAGCCGTTTGAGGACATGGGCTTCGCCAAGGTCGACCTGCACCGCGAGCTGCGCCAGGGCATCGCCGAGGTGATCTACGGCGCGGGCAAGACGCCGGAGCAGATCGCCGCCATCGCCGGCTCGCTGATGCGCGGCGGCGAGAATGTGGTGCTCATAACCCGTATGGCGCCTGAAGCGGCGGAGTATGTGGGGAATATATACGAGTTAAACTACGAACCTCGCTCCAAAGTGGGGATAATAGGTCAACTGCCCGAGCCGGACGGCAAGGGCACGATAGTGGTCGCCACCGGCGGCACGACGGACATACCCGTGGCCGAGGAGGCAGCGCTGAGCGCCCAGGCGCTGGGCAACAACGTCAAGCGCCTCTACGACGTGGGCGTCAGCGGCATACACCGCCTGCTCGACCACGCCGAGGACATCATGACCGCGCGCTGCATAGTGGCCGTCGCGGGCATGGAGGGCGCTCTGCCGAGCGTCATCGGCGGTCTGGCCGACTGCCCGGTCATCGCCGTGCCCACCAGCGTGGGCTACGGCGCGGCCTTCGGCGGCGTGGCCGCGCTGCTGAGCATGCTCAACTCCTGCGCCAGCGGCCTGTCCGTCGTGAACATAGACAACGGCTTCGGCGCGGGCTACCTCGCCAGCATGATAAACCACCTGTGAGGTGACGCATGAAAATACTTTATTTGGACTGCCGCATGGGCGTGGCGGGCGACATGCTCATGGCCGCCCTGCTAGAGCTGCTGCCCGAGGGCGAGCGGCAGGGCTTCATAGATAAGCTCAACGGTCTGGGCATCCCCGGCGTGCACGCGGCTATGCAGCGCACGGCCAAGTGCGGCGTCATGGGCACGCACGTCGCCGTCACCGTGCACGGCGAGGACGAGGAGGACTTCCACCACCACGCCCACGAACACGGCCACGACGAACACGAACATCCCCACCATGAGTACGAACACGGCCACGGTGAGCACGACCATCCCCACCATGAGCACGGGCACGGGCACCACCATCACGCCGCGCTCGCGGACATAACGGCGGTGATAGACGGCCTCAACGTGCCCGATGCGGTGAAAAAGCGCGCGGCGGCGGTCTATACGGAGATCGCCAAGGCAGAGAGCGCCGTGCACGGCCGCGAGGTGGGCGAGGTGCACTTCCACGAGGTGGGCGCGATGGACGCGGTCGCCGACGTGGTGGGCGTGAGCTGGCTACTGGATATGCTCGCGCCGGAGAGGATAGTGGTCTCGCCGGTGCGCACGGGCTTCGGCCAGGTGCGCTGCGCGCACGGCATACTGCCGGTTCCCGCGCCCGCCACGGCGCTGATTCTCGAGGGCATACCGGTGTTCGCGGGCGACATAGAGGGCGAGATGACCACTCCCACGGGCGCGGCGCTGGTGCGCGCCATCGCCGGGAGCTTCGGCGAGATGCCCGCGATGCGCATGAGCGCGGTGGGCTACGGCATGGGCACGCGAGACTTCCCGGCCGCCAACTGCGTCCGCGCGGTGCTGGGCGAGAGCGAGGAGCGCGGCGCCGACGTGGCGGAGATATTCTGTACGCTGGACGACGTGACGGCGGAGGACTTAGGCTACGCCCAGGAGGCGCTGCTCGCCGCCGGGGCACTGGACGTCTTTACCGCCTCCGTGGGCATGAAGAAGGGCCGTCCCGGCACGCTGCTGTGCTGCCTGTGCGACTACGCCAGGCGCGAGGAGTTCGCGCGTCTGATGCTGATGCACACTCCCACGCTCGGCGTGCGCATCTATACGCCCGAGCGCATGAAGCTCCACCGCAGCGTGGAGACGGTGGAGACGGAGTTCGGCGCGGTGCGCATCAAGCGCGGCAGCGGCTTCGGCATTGAAAAGAGCAAGCCGGAATACGACGACCTGGCGCGCATCGCCCGCAAAACCGGGCTGACCATCGCCGAGGTGCGCAGAAGAATAGGTAACAAATGAGTGAGGCTCCGCCGGCATGATGCCGGCGGAGCATGTTTATGCCCGGGCGCGGAGTACGTTATTATAATAACTGGTACCCGGATTATGGACAAGAGCCCGGACAGCTGTTATACTTGTAGCATAAAATGTAAGGGGGGACACAGATGTTATTTGACAGAATACCCAGCGGATACCCCGGGGCTGACGAGGTGTTCGACAACATCCGCATGGGCGACAACGTCGTCTGGCAGGTCACCGAGCTGGCCGAGTACCGGCTTTTCGCCCAGCCCTTTGCCGACCGGGCGATCGCCGACGGGCGGAACATGGTGTACATGCACTTCACGCACCACGAGCCGCTGCTCTCCGCCAGGCCGGGACTGAAGATATTTGAGTTCGACCCCGACATGGGCTTTGAGCCGTTCACCGTGGCCATATACAACCGCATAACCGCCGAGGGCAAGGGCACGTTCTACGTCTTTGACAGCCTGAGCGACCTGCAGTCGGCCTGGTACACAGACCAGATGATGGCCAACTTTTTCCGCGTGACCTGTCCCTACCTCTACGAGCTGGAGACGGTGGCGTATTTCCCCCTGCTGCGCTCGCGCCACTCCTTCGACTCCGTGGCGCGCATACGTGACACGACGCAGCTTCTGATAGACGTCTACACCTCCGACAACCGTGTGTACATACACACGCTCAAGGCGCAGGAGCGCGACGGCAACAACGTTTACATCCCGCACGTGAGCACGAACGGCGGCCCGTTCAAGCCGCTGGACGGCGGCGTGGCCGTCAGCCGGTACTACCGGCTGCTGGACGACATCTCCTCCCACACGCAGGACCAGAACTACGACAGCCACGACCGCTTCTTTGCCCAGGCCAAGCTGGAGTACGGCCGCGGCCAGTTCCGCGACGAGACGGAGCTGACCATACTCGAGAGCATGATGAGCAAGGATCCGAACGTGCAGAGGCTCATCCACCAGCTCTTTGACGCGAAGGACTACTTCGCCGTGCGCGACCGGATGATAGGCTCCGGCGCGATAGGCGGCAAGGCCTGCGGTATGCTCCTGGCGAGGAAGATAGCCGAGGAGTGCCTGCCTGAGTTCAGGAACCACGCCGAGCCGCACGACAGCTTTTTCATAGGCTCAGACGTGTTTTACACCTACCTCGTGAACAACAACTGCTGGAAGCTCAGGATAGAGCAGCGCACGCCGGAGGGCTACTTCACCAAAGCTCCGGAGCTGCGCGAGGCCATGCTCCGCGGCGAGTTCTCCGAGCAGATACGCGAGCAGTTCAAGGCGATGCTGAGCTATTACGGACAGAGCCCCATCATAGTCCGCTCGTCCAGCTTCCTGGAGGACGGCTTCGGCAACGCCTTCGCCGGGAAGTATGAGAGCGTGTTCTGCGTCAACTTCGGCTCGCTGGAGGAGAGGCTGGCCGCGTTTGAGGACGCGGTCAGGCAGGTCTACGCCAGCACGATGGACCCAAGCGCGCTGGAGTACCGGCTCCAGCGCGGATTGGAGAAGCTGGACGAGCAGATGAGCATACTCGTCCAGCGCGTCTCCGGCTCCTGGGCGGGGCCGTATTACCTGCCCGGTGTGGCGGGCGTGGGCTACAGCCGCTGCCTGTACCGCACCAGCCAGGACGTCGACCCGGGGGCGGGGATGCTCCGCCTGGTCGTGGGTCTGGGCACCAAGGCCGTCGACCGCACGGAGGACGACTACCCGCGCCTGGTGAACCTGGACAGGCCCGCCGCGCGCAGCCACTCCAGCACCGCGTACCGGCACCGCTTTTCCCAGCACAGCATAGACGTCATTGACCGCGAGCGGCGCGCCTTCCGCAGCGTGGACGCCGAGAGCGTGCGGCAGTGCCTGCCCGGCTGGTTCTGCCGGCTGATGTTCGAGCGGGACACCGAGGCCGAGGCCGAGCTGCGCGAGTTCGGTATGCGCGACGAGGTCTGGTACGTCAGCTGCCAGGGCTTGTTGGAGCGGACGGAGTTTCCGAACATCATGCGCTCGCTGCTCAAGACGCTGGAGAACGTCTACGGCACGCCGGTGGACATAGAGTACGCCGTGAACACCGACGAATACGGCGACTTCGTGATAAACCTGCTGCAGTGCAGGCCGCTGTACATAGGCCAGCCGGGCGGCAAGGTGACGATGCCGGAGCTGCCGGAGAGCGACACGTTCTTCAAGCTCAAGGACTCCTCCATGGGTCTCGCGACCAGCACGGACATAGACCTGGTGATTGAGATAGACGCCAAGGCCTACTACGAGTTCCCCTACAGCAAAAAACCGCTCGCGGCAAAGGCGGTGGGAACCATAAACCGCGCCCTGCGCGACAGCGGCAAGAAGATTTTGCTGCTCGCTCCCGGGCGTCTGGGCACCAGCTCGCCCGAGCTGGGCGTGCCGGTGAGCTTTGCGGACATCAGCGGCTTCGCCGGCGTGTGCGAGGTGAGCGACGACCGCGCGGGCTATATGCCCGAGCTGAGCTACGGCAGCCACATGTTCCAGGACCTGGTCGAGGCCGACATCTTCTACTGCGCGGTGTGGAACGACGCGCGCACCGCCGCCTACCGCCCGCGGCTGCTCGACGGCGAGCCTAACCGCTTTGCCGACTACTGCCCGAACATGCCGGAGCTGGAGCACATGTTCCGCGTGATTGAGCCGCGCGGACTGCACTTCTGGCTCGACCCGGTGAACAACCGTGCCGAGTGCGGCATTTTGCGCCGGAATAAGTGATATACCGCAAAAAGCCGCCCGTCCCCGGGCTGTTCCCGGGAGACGGGCGGCAAGCTTTGGCGCGCGGCCTCAGCTCTGGTATTCAAATTCTACGTCGTAGATGCTGACGGTGTCGCCGTCGGATATGCCCTCGGCCTCCAGCCGGTCGAAGAATCCGGCCTGGCGCAGGCGGCGGTCGAAGTACATGCGGCTCTCGTAGTCGGTGAAGTTTATGCCGGCCACGAGACGGCTGAGCCACTCGCCCTCGCAGTACCAGGTGTCCCCGTCGCGGACGATGCGTATGTCGTCGGGGGAGCTGAGCTCCGGCTCCGGCGCGACGTAGTCCGGCTCGTACACGGTGACAGGGGGGAGGTGGTCAAGCTCGGCCGAGGCGGCGAGCATCAGCTCGCGCGAGCCCTGCGTGGTCGCGGCGGACAGCTCAAAGAGGCGGAAGCCCTTGCCCTCCACGTGCGCGCGCAGCCGCTCTAGGTTGTCGCTGTCCGGCTCGAGCAGGTCGCATTTGTTGGCGGCTACAAGCTGGGGGCGTCCGGCCAGCTCGGGGCTCCACTGCTCCAGCTCGGCGCAGATGGCGTCGAAGTCCTCGACGGGGTCGCGCCCCTCGCTGCCGGAGACGTCCACCAGGTGGATGAGCAGGCGGCAGCGGTCGATGTGGCGGAGGAAGTCGTGACCCAGCCCCGCGCCCTCGCTGGCGCCCTCTATGATGCCGGGGATGTCGGCCAGCACGAAGCTCTGCCCCTCACCGACGTACACCACGCCGAGGTTGGGGAATAGCGTGGTGAAGTGGTAGTTCGCTATCTTGGGGTGGGCGTTGGACACCACGCTGAGCAGGGTGCTCTTGCCCACGTTCGGGAAGCCGACCAGGCCGACGTCGGCCAGGAGCTTCAGCTCCAGGAGCACGGTGTGCTCCTCGCCGGGCAGGCCGGGCTTTGCAAAGCGCGGGGTCTGGCGCGTGGCGGTGGCGAAGCGCTTGTTGCCCCAGCCGCCGCGTCCGCCGCGGCAGGCGACGAAGTCGCCGCCGGAGCTCATGTCGTGCATGATGGCGCCGGTGTCCGCGTCGCGGATGACCGTTCCGGGCGGGACGCGCAGCACAACGCTCTCGCCGTCCTTGCCCGTGCAGCGCTTGGCGCCGCCGGGAGCGCCGTTGCCGGCGGAGAACTTGCGCTTATAGCGGAAGTCCATCAGCGTGTTCATGTGCGTGTCGGCGCGGAAGACGATGTCGCCGCCGCGCCCGCCGTCGCCGCCGTCCGGGCCTCCGGCCGCGACGTACTTCTCGCGGTGGAAGGAGACGGCGCCGTCGCCGCCCTTGCCGGCCTTGATGTTTATGGTTACTTTGTCGACGAAAGGTGATGCCATGCAGGCGTCCTCCTGTTTGATAGTGTGGATAGTTTGCCGAGCCGGCTGAGGATAGAAAAGTGCGGACGCACATTAAGTACGTCCGCACTTGGATTACTGGGCGATTTCCTCGTAGACAGAGACCTTCTTGCGGTCTTTGCCGTAACGCTCAAACCTCACGGTGCCGTTGACCAGGGAGAACAGGGTGTCGTCCTTGCCCTTGCCGACGTTGGTGCCGGGGTGGATCTTGGTGCCGCGCTGGCGGACGAGAATGTTGCCCGCGAGGACGTACTGACCGTCGGCACGCTTGGCGCCGAGGCGCTTGGACTCACTGTCGCGACCGTTCTTGGTCGAGCCCATACCTTTTTTATGTGCCATTTCGTTACACCTCCAATAAGTCTAATCGCGTTCGCGTCTCTCAGCCGATGCTCTCGATCTGAACCTTGGTGTAGGGCTGACGATGACCCTGCAGACGCTGATAGCCCTTCTTGGGCTTCATCTTGTAGACGCGGATCTTCTTGCCGCGGCCGTTCTTCACGACGTTGCCGGTGACAACGGCGCCCTCGACGACGGGAGTGCCGAACACCGTGTTGGCCTCGTCGATGACGGCGAGAACGCGGTCAAACTTTACGGTGGCGCCAGCCTCCACGTCGAGCTTCTCGACATAGATGACGTCGCCCTCCGCGACGCGGTACTGCTTACCGCCGGTCTCGATAACTGCATGCTTCATTTGTTTCATCCTCTCTGTAAGAGACTCGCTTATGGGGTGGAGTGCACGCCCTCCCGTGACTCACTTTATGGTACCCTGCCAATGCGGCCTTGATATAATATCACGCCAGACATGGCTTGTCAACTAAAATTTCGCGTTTCGAGCCAATTGCCCGAATTTCCCCGTCAAATTGACAGATGGTCTGACCAGGGTCTGAGAAAAGATTAAAAGCTTTGAAACATCTTATAAAAACTCTGGATAAAACTGCGCTTTATGATTGCTTTTTGACCAAAGATGTGTTATGCTTATGACAATATGGCGGGCAGAGATGTTGAATATGCCCGCTCAACGGCGGGGGCTGTACGGCTTTGCGGCCTTCGTAAATTTGTTAAAGAAGGAAGGATGTATAATGGACGAGAAGTACAGCGCCTTATTTACACCGTGGAAAATCGGCAATGTAGAGATCAAGAACCGCCTTGTCATGTGTTCCATGGGCGGAACCTCGCTGTTCGGCTGGATGGAGCCGTGCCACTTCGACAAGGAAGCGGCTCACTTCCTGCTGCAGACCGCGCGCGACGACGTCGGCCTGATACTCCCCGGCATGCAGTGGGTGCGCGACGTCATGGGCAACCGCTGGCTCTATACCAACAAGCGCATGTTTGAGGAGCTCAAGGAGTACATGGTCGACTTCCACAAGACCGGCGCCAAGCTGTTCGTGCAGCTGGCGGCGGGCTGCGGCCGCTCCATGGGCGTCAACCACCTGATGAGCATGATGCTTGACCACCCGGCCCTCGGAAAAGCGGGCAAGTTCGTCATGGACGCCGAATATCTGTGCGCAAGCGCCTCCCCCACGCCGAACCGCTGGAAGCAGGACTACAAGTCCCGCCCGCTGACCGTGGCCGAGATCAAGGAGAGCACCGAGGCCTTTGGCAAGACCGCGCGCCTGCTGCGCGAGGCCGGCGTCGACGGCGTCGAGATCCACGCTGTGCACGAGGGCTACACGCTCGACCAGTTTGCCATAAAGAACTTCAACTACCGCACCGACGAATACGGCGGCAGCCTGGATAACCGCCTGCGCTACGCCACCGACATCGTCAAGAACATAAAGAACGCAGCTGGCAGCGACTTCCCCGTCAGCCTGCGCTACAGCGTCGTATCCAAGACGAAGGACTTCTTCCAGGGCGCCGTCCCCGGCGAGGAGTTCACGGAGTTCGGCCGCGACATGGCCGAGAGCGAGATCGTCGTCAAGAAGCTGCAGGATGCGGGCTACGACATGCTCAACTGCGACAACGGCACCTACGACGCCTGGTACTGGGCGCATCCGCCACAGTACATGCCCAACAACTGCAACCTTGAGGACGTCGAGCACATCAAGAACTTCTGCGACATCCCGGTCGTATGTGCCGGCAAGATGGAGCCCGAGGTCGCCGCGCGCGAGATAGCCGCCGGCAAGCTGGACGCCGTCGCCATCGCGCGTCAGAACCTGGTCGACCCCGAGTGGGTACACAAGCTCCAGGAAGGCCGCGAGGAGGACATCAAGCCCTGCATCCGCTGCCACAACGGCTGCTTCAACTTTGCAAAGTATAAGGGCACGGTCAACCTCCAGAGCATGGACGACACCATGCACCTGGCTCGCTGCGCCCTGACCCCGCCGACGATGCAGCACAACAAGTACAAGATAGTCCCCACCACCAAGCCGAAGAAGGTCGCCGTTATCGGCGGCGGCATCGGCGGCATGGAGTGCGCGCTGATGCTCACCAAGCGCGGCCACAAGCCCGTGCTGTTCGAGAAGACCGACACGCTGGGCGGCCTGTTCATCACGGCCAGCAGCATGTCCTTCAAGGAGAACGACAAGGAGCTCATCGACTGGTACCGCCGTGAGATAGTCAAGGCCGGCGTCGAGGTGCGCTACAACACCGAGATAAACGATATCGGCACCCTGGGCGGCTTCGACGAGATCATCGTCGCCACCGGCAGCGTGCCTCGCACGATGCCCATCCCCGGCTTCAACAAGTGCATGACGCTCACCGAGCTGCTGCGCGAGAAGAAGCCCGTCGGCGACAAGGTCGTCATCTTCGGCGGCGGCCAGTCCGGCTGCGAGGCGGCGCTCGAGCTGGTGCTCGAGGGCAAGCACCCGATAGTCGTCGAGTACGCGGTCGACCTCATCGCGACCCCGGCGGTTCCGCTGCCCAACGCCAGCTATCTGCGCGAGGCGCTGGTCTTCCACAAGGTGCCCATCTATCTGGAGAGCACCCTCAGCGAGATCAAGGACGGCTCCGTGGTCATCAAGGGCAAGGA
>UQQF01000022.1 GCA_900543085.1 uncultured Eubacteriales bacterium
GGCCGGGGGACTTTATTGTCAAAAAAGGCCGTCGAGGGCCTTTTTTGACAGTCTCAGGCCGCCCGTGAGGGCGGCCTTTTGCGCTTTAAGTTTTCAGTCGTCCCAGGGGTCGCGGCCGTCGCGGTCGCGGTACTGCTCCTCGTAGCGGCGCTGCCGCTCGTACTCGCGGCCGTAGCGGCCACCTTCGTCGCGGCGGGAGTCCAGCCCGGTGACGGCGAGGTAGAAGCCGGCGCGGGTGGTCTCGATGTACGGCGTCACATAGATGCTCACGGCCAGGCCGACGAGCGGGATGGCGGTCAGCAGCAGCCAGCCGAAGAAGGAGAGGTCGAGCACGAACAGCTCGCCCTTGCGGCCGTTCATCAGACGCTTGCTCTCGCGGATGCAGTCCATGACGCCCATCTCCGGGTGGTCGAGCAGCAGGTAGATTGCGAGCCTGTAGCGGTAGGAGGCGACGATGCCGGGGATGATGAACAGCAGCGCCCACAGGAAGACGAACAGCCCCTCCAGCAGGTACAGCAGAATGACGCGCAGGAACTGGGCAAAGCCGTCGAACAGGTTGCCGATCGCGCTCTCGGCGCGGCGGGCGACGTTGAGCGCGAAGATTATCATGCCCACGTCCAGCATGTAGTCCGCTATCCCGACGAGAAAGTCGATGAGATAGGCCAGCGGCTCGCGGTAGATACGCTCAAAATAATAGGGCGAGACCTCGAAGTGCACGGTGTAGTTCTGTGTGTCGACGGAGAAATAGACGAGGTCGGACGGGAACAGCAGCCGCGAGGACAGCTCGGCTAAAATGAAGCTTATCAGCGTGTAGACCAGCGCCGTGATATACGGGTTGGCCGTGGATTGGCGCATACAGGCCTTTGCCTCGGCCTTCAGCGCAGCTCGGTTGAACCACATATGAATTCCCCATTTCCCGCCGGGTGAACGGCGCAGTACTATTATATCAACTGCCGGGCGTTATAACAACGCCTTTTTGCAGCTCGCGGACGCCCACTTCCTCGATTCTGTCCGGCAGCGGCTCAGGCGGGAAGGCCGCGACGGCCGCCTCGCAGCCGGGTATGCCGCCGTACAGCCGGCACTCGACGCCGTCGAAGGGCGAAACGATCCGCCCGCCCTCGCGCCGGAAGGGCATACTGCGCAGGCTCCCGCTGCCGGTGAGCTTATATACGGCCTCGCGCAGGCACCACAGCTCGTGCAGCGTGAAATCGGCGCGCTCCCGCTCGCTCATCAGCCGCGCGGCGAAGGGCTCATCCTTCGGCGAGATGACTTGCACGTCCGCCCCGACTTCGCCGGTGTCGGAGAGGGCGCAGAGGACACAGCCCCGGGTGTGGCTCAGTGAGAAGCGCAGCCCCGGCTCGGCCGGGAAATACGGCTTGCCCGCCGCGTTCACGGCGATGCCCGGCAGAGTTTGCGCTCCGAAGTCGCGCCGCAGCGCCCACAGGAGCAGCGACCAGGCCGCCGCGCTCTCCGGGCGGGCAGTCCGCCCCGGTGCTATTGCGCGCGATGGGTCAAAGAGCGCCGTGGCGGCAAAGTAAACGCGCAAGGCGCGCACCTCCCTCCGATAGTGCATTTTCCCGAAATTGCGAGTTCTTCCTCTAAATTATACTACATCTAGTAATCTAAAGCTACCACATTTGCGAAGCTTGTGTTATAATGATTTATACTGCCCGAGGTGTGCAGAAAATTCTACAGATGTGAGGGGCGTGTGCTCTATCAAAAAGATACTTGTGCTTGAAGACGAGAGCGGCATACGCAGCTTTGTCGTAATAAATCTTCGCCGCAACGGCTATGAGCCGATAGAGGCGGCCACGGGCGGCGAGGCTCTGGACGCCATCGCCGCCAACCCGGACATAAGCGTTGCGCTGCTGGACGTGATGGTGCCGGACATAGACGGCTTTGAGGTCTGCCGGAAGATACGCGCCTCCGGCTCCAAGATGGGCATTATAATGCTCACCGCGCTGGGGCAGGAGATGGACAAGGTCACCGGACTGATGAACGGCGCGGACGACTACGTGACGAAGCCCTTCTCCCCGGCGGAGCTTATAGCGCGCGTGGACGCGCTGTGCCGGCGCATGGGCGCGTCGGAGGAGCCGGAGGAGCCGGAGCTGGAGAGCGGGCCGTTCCTGCTCAACCCGCGCAACCGCACGCTGGACAAAAACGGCGAGCGCGTCAAGCTGACGCAGACGGAGTTCTCCATCATGAAGCTCTTTATGTCCAACCCCGGCAAGGCGCTCTCGCGCGAGGACATACTCGAGAACGTCTGGGGCACGGACTACAAGGGCGAGCTGAAGATAGTCGACGTCAACATCCGGAGGCTGCGCATAAAGATCGAGGACAACCCCACCGCGCCGGAGTACATCACGACCATCTGGGGCTACGGCTACAAGTGGGGCTCGTGAGCATGGAGGAGAAGAAGGAGACCAGGCGCGAGGCCGCGGCCGTTCCGGCGGCTCAGGGCGCGCCTGCGGAGCCGGAGCACGGCGGCGCCGTGGGGCGGCTCCTTTCCGGCGAGCGCCCGGAGTCGCTCAGCGGCCTGAAGGGCGTGTGGCTGGCAATGAGCTGCGCCGGGGCGCTCTGCGTGCTGCTGTCGCTGCTGTTTGCCCTGTTCTGGAGCGTGGTGTGGGCGTGCGTCTTCGCGGCGGCGGCGATACTGATATTCCTGGCCAGCAACTTCTGGTTCCGCGAGCGGGTGACCAGCCCCATACTCGGCCTGGGCGACACGGCCAGGCACATAGCCGACGGCAGCTACGGCACTCTGGCCGAGCGGCTGCGCGACGACGAGATAGGCGCGCTGACCGACGCCATAAACGACATGAGCGTGAAGATAGGCAAGGCCGACCGCGTGCAGAGCGAGTTCATATCCTCGGTGTCGCATGAGCTGCGCACCCCGCTGACGGCCATAACCGGCTGGAGCGAGACGCTGCTGTACGACGAGGCCTTGCAGGGCGACTCCCGGCGCGGCATAGAGATAATCTCCCGCGAGGCCGGCAGGCTGACTAGCATGGTCGAGGAGCTGCTGGAGTTCACGCGCATGCGCGACGGGCGCTTCACGCTGAACCTGGAGCAGGTGGACGTGGCCGCGCTGATGGAGGAGGTCTGCTTCACCTACAGCGAATTGCTTCGCCACGACGGGCTGGAGCTGGTCTACAAGCCGCCGGAGGGCGACCTGCCCTTCGTCACCGGCGACCCGCGCAGGCTCAAGCAGGTGGTGCTGAACATCCTCGACAACGCCGCCAAGTACGGCCGCGGCGGACAGAAGGTGGAGGTGTCGGCGGCTCAGCAGGGCGAGTATGTGAAGATCTCCGTGCGCGACCACGGGCCGGGCATAGCCAAGGAGGACCTCCCCCACGTCAAGGAGCGTTTTTACAAGGGTCGGGGGAAGGAGCGCGGCAGCGGCATCGGCCTCGCGGTGTGCGAGGAGATAGTCGCGCGGCACTCCGGCAAGCTGATAGTCGACAACGCCCCGGCGGGCGGAGCGCTGATAACGGTGCTGCTGCCCATAGAAACTCAATAAGCAAAGGAAGAACCAATGGCAAAGAAGGAAAATGACCAGGTCTGCTTTCGCACGATGATCGGCGGCCAGGCGCTCATGGAGGGCATCCTCATGCGCGGCCCGGACAAGCAGGCCATCGTCTGCCGGACGGAAAACGGCCTGGTTGAGAAGGTGGAGCCTCTCAACCTGGTAAAGGACAAATACCCCGTGCTGGGCTGGCCGTTCATACGCGGCATAGTGACCTTCGCGGACTCGATGGTAAAGGGCATGAGGGCGCTGACCTATTCGGCCAGCCTCCTGCCGGAGGACCAGCAGGAGGAGCCGAGCAAGTTCGACCTCTGGCTGGAGAAAAAGCTGGGCAGCGAGAAGGCCGAGAAGTATATAATAGGCTTCGCGGCGGTGCTCGGAGTGCTGCTGGCGCTGACGCTGTTCATATTCGTGCCCACGCTCATCGCCGGGCTGATACCCGGCATCGAGGGGCACTACACGGCCAGGAGCGTCATAGAGGGCGCAATCAAGATCGTCATCTTCCTCGTCTACCTCGGACTGGTGGCGAAGATGAAGGAGATAAAGCGGCTGTTCTCCTACCACGGAGCCGAGCACAAGACCATCTTCTGCTACGAGAAGGGCTTGCCGCTCACGGTGGAGAACGTGCGGCCGCAGAGCCGGTTCCATCCGCGCTGCGGCACCAGCTTCCTGCTGGTCGTCATCATCCTCGGACTGTTCGTGGGATTGTTCATACAGGTGGACAACGTGTTCCTGCGCATCGGCCTGCGCGTGCTGCTCCTGCCCGTGATAGTGTGCGTGGCCTATGAGCTGAACCGCTGGGCGGGCAGGCACGACACCAACATCGTGTCGCGCATAGTCACCTGGCCGGGCAAGCAGCTCCAGCGCCTGACCACCAACGAGCCGGACGACGGCATGATAGAGTGCGCCATCCGCGCGATGGAGCTTGTGATACCCGAGGAGAAGGGCAAGGACGCCTGGTGAGTCCGACGACCCCGCGCCGACGGGGCGGCGGGTACGGGCGGAAAATCCAAATCAACTGCGCAGCAGGTCAGCAAAGAGGGGGGAGACGATGCCGCGCACATACAGCGAACTGTATATCTCCGTGCGCAACGCCCTGCGGGACGCGGGCGTGGAGGCGGCCAATGTCGAGGCGCGGCTGATCGTGGCCTCCGCCTCCGGCAAGACCACGGCCAAGCTGCTTCAGGACATGCGGCTGTACGCCACGGACGCCGTGGAGAAAAAGGCCGCGGACATGCTCGGCCGCCGGCTGGCGGGAGAGCCTGTGGCGTACATAACCGGTGTGTGGGAGTTTCGCGGCCTGCCCATGGAGGTCTCGCCGGACGTGCTGATACCACGCGTCGACACCGAGGTGCTGGCGGACGAGGCGATAAACTGGCTGCTGCAAAACCGGCGCGAGGCGCGGGTCTTGGACTTGTGCTCCGGCACCGGCTGCATAGGCTGCGCCATCGCGGACGCGCTGCCGCAGTCGCATGTCGTGCTCGCGGACATCAGCCCCGAGGCGATAGACCTGAGCCGGCGCAACGTCGCGCGCAACGGTCTGGCCGGGCGGGTGAGCTACATGCTCGCCGACGCGACCAAGGCTCCGCCGGTCATGAGCGGGATGTTCGACCTCATAGTGTCCAACCCGCCCTACATCGCGACCATGGACATACTCACGCTCGACCCGTCCGTCCGCGACTACGAGCCCATCTGGGCGCTGGACGGCGGGGACGACGGCCTGGACTTCTACCGGGCTATAGCCGACAGCTGGCTGCCCTCGCTCCGGCAGGGCGGCATGCTTATGTTCGAGGTGGGCGAGGAGCAGGCGGCCGAGGTGAAGGCCATCATGCGCGCCCACGGAATGCACGATGCGCGCTCCGTCCCGGACACCCGCGGCGTGGAGCGGGTGGTCAAAGCGGTGAAGTGAGCTTTGCGCAGGGAGGCAGCCGGACTGTGATAAAGGCAATCACGAGAATGGCCGTTCGGCCGGACAAGACCGAGGAATTTGAAAGGCTGACGGAGGAAGAGCCGGTCATAGAAGTATATACCGAGCTTGCAGATTAACCGTATTTAATATTCATCGTTATAATTAGAGAGGTGTAAACATGGCTGAGAAGAAAAAGGCCGCTGCGGCTGCTTCGCCGTCGGCGGCGGCGGACAAGCGCAAGGCTCTGGAGACGGCGATAGCGCAGATAGAGAAGAACTACGGCAAGGGCGCAATAATGCGCCTGGGCGACGACATCCCCGTGAACGTGGAGGCCATCTCCACCGGTTCGCTCTCGCTTGACCTGGCGCTGGGCATAGGCGGCGTGCCGCGCGGGCGCATAGTCGAGATATACGGCCCCGAGAGCTGCGGCAAGACCACCCTCGCGCTGCACATAGTGGCCAGCGCGCAGAAGAACGGCGGCGAGGCCGCGTACATCGACGTCGAGCACGCGCTTGAACCGGCGTACGCCCGCGCACTGGGCGTCAACATAGACGAGCTGCTCATCTCCCAGCCGGACACCGGCGAGCAGGCGCTGGAGATAACCGAACAGCTGGTGCGCTCCGGCGCGCTGGACGTCGTGGTCATAGACTCCGTCGCCGCGCTGCTGCCGCGCAGCGAGCTGGAGGGCGAGATGGGCGAGAGCAGCGTGGGCGTGGTCGCCCGCCTGATGAGCCAGGCGCTCAGGAAGCTGGCCGGCGTGGTGAGCAAGACCGGCTGCATAGTCATCTTCATCAACCAGCTGCGCGAGAAGATAGGAGTCATGTACGGCAACCCGGAGACCACCCCCGGCGGCCGCGCGCTGAAATACTTCGCCAGCGTGCGCATAGACATGCGCCGCATCGAGACGCTGAAAAACGGCACCGAGATGATAGGCAACCGCACCCGCGCCAAGGTCATCAAGAACAAGGTCGCGCCCCCGTTCAAGGAGGCGGAGTTCGACATACTCTACGGCCAGGGCATATCCAAGATAGGCGAGATCATCGACCTCTCCGTCAAGCTGGGTCTGATAGACAAGGCCGGCGCGTGGTTCACGGTGGGCGACCAGCGCTTCCAGGGCCGCGACAACGTCAAGACCTACCTCCAGGACAACCCGGAGGCCTGCGACAAGCTGGAGGCCGAGATACGCGCCAACGCCCACAAGCTGATGAGCCCGCAGGCGCGCAAGGCCGCCATCGCCGCCGGACGCGCCGTGGACATCAGCGCCGACGACTTTGACGAAGGCGACTGATGACTGCCGAGGAGACGCGCAAGAAGGCGCTCAGCCTGCTTGAGCGGCGCGACTACGGCTCGGAGGAGCTGTGCGCCAAGCTGGTCGAGAAGGGCGCCGAGCCCGACGAGGCCAGGGCGGCGGTGCGATACATGGTGCGCGTCGGGTTCATAGACGACGAGCGCTACGCCGCGATGGTCGTCCGCCACTACGCCGCGAAGGGCTACGGCGTCGGGCGCGTGCGCGAGGAGCTGCGGCGCAGGAAGCTGGATCGCGAGCTGTGGGACGCCGCGCTCGCGGAGCTGCCTGAGCCGGACGAGACCGTGGACGCGCTGCTGCGCGCAAAGCTGCGCGGCAAGGCCGCGGACAGGGACACAATACGCAAGGCCGGCGCCGCCCTGGTGCGGCGCGGCTTCACATGGGAGGCCGTAAAGGCCGCAACAGACCGCTATTTGGCAGAAATGGAGTTTGAAGAATGAAGGTCGGAATGATATCCCTGGGATGTCCCAAAAACCAGGTAAGCGCCGAGCAGATGCTGCATCTCCTGCGCGAGGCCGGGCACGAGATAGTCACGGACGCCACGGAGGCCGAGGCGATAGTCGTCAACACCTGCGCGTTCATCGAGGACGCGAAGCAGGAGGCCATAAACACGATACTGGAAGTGGCCCAGCTCAAGCGCGAGGGCAGCCTCAAGCTGCTGCTCGTCACCGGCTGCCTGGCTCAGCTCTACAAGGAGCAGGTGCTCTCCGAGCTGCCGGAGACGGACGCCGTCGTGGGCGTCGGCTCCTGCGAGGAGATATGCGAGGTGCTCGAGCGCGCCTCGCGCGGAGAGAAGCCCGTGCTCATCGGCGACAACAACGCGCCCGTGTCCGAGTGCAGCCGCCTTATAAGCACGGGTCCGGCCTGGGCGTATCTGCTGATAGCCGAGGGCTGCGACAACCGCTGCTCCTACTGCCTGATACCCAGCATACGCGGCCGGTTCCGCTCCCGCGCGCCGGAGGATATCCTCGCCGAGGCGGAGAAGCTGGCAAGCTACGGCTACCGCGAGATAATCCTCGTGGCGCAGGATCTCACGCGCTACGGCAAGGACATCCCCGGCTGGAACCTCGCCAGGCTGCTCACGGAGCTGGTCAAGATAAGGGGCATCGACTGGATACGCCTGCACTACCTCTACCCGCACGAGCTGACGGACGAGCTCATAGACGTCATCGCGCGCGAGGAGAAGATAGTCAAGTACCTGGACGTGCCCATACAGCACATAAACGCCGGAATACTCAAGAAGATGAACCGCCGCGACACCCCGGACGAGATACGCGCGCTCATCAAAAAGCTGCGTGAGCGCATCCCCGGCCTGGTGCTGCGCACAAGCCTGATAGCCGGACTGCCCGGCGAGGGCGAGGCAGAGTTCGAGGAGCTGTGCGAGTTTTTGCGCGAGTACCGGATAGAGCGCGCGGGCGTGTTCCCCTTCTCGCCGGAGGAGGGCACTCCGGCGGCCGCCATGCCGCACGTGGACGGCGAGACCGCGCGCACACGCGCGGCGAAGATCCAGGAGCTGCAGGCGGAGATAATGGACGAGTGGGAGAGCTCCCTGGCCGGACAGGTCATACCCGCCATGTGCGACGGCTACGACCCCGAGACGGGCGTGCCCATGGGGCGCGCGTACTTCGACTCGCCCGGCGTGGACGGCATGATGGAGTTCGTCGGCGAGATCTCGCCGGGAGACATAGCGCCGGTCAAAATAATCTCCGCCGAGGACGGAGTCCTGAAAGGACAAGTGCTCTGAGCCGCGCCGGGCGCGTCGCCCCCATTCCGCGGGGGAACGCATACACTATAGCCGCCGTAACGGCGGAATGGAGGAACCAATGAAGCTCACTACCGCCAGTAAAATCACGGTTGTACGCATGATACTTATCCCGGTCGTCCTCGTGCTCATGTACGTGGACTTCACCGGGCACATGTATTGGGCGCTGGCCGTGTTCATAATAGCGTCCTGCTCCGACTTTGTGGACGGATACATAGCCCGCCACTACAACCAGGTGACCAATTTCGGCAAGTTCATAGACCCGCTGGCCGACAAGCTGCTGGTCATCTCGGTCATGCTCGTGTTCGTGGACTTCGAGCTGATGCCCGCCTGGGTCGCCATAATCGTCGTCGCGCGCGAGCTGGCCATAACCAGCCTGCGCCTGATAGCCGTGGAGAGCGGAAAGGTCATAGCCGCCGCCTGGTCGGGCAAGATCAAGACCGCCGCGACCATGGTCTGCTTCTGCCTGATGATGCTGCCCATCCCGGATGCGCTGGTCACCGCCTGCTGGATAGTTGTGGTATTGACCACCGTGTACTCGGGCGTGGAGTATTTCATCAAGAACGCCGAGGTTTTCCGCTGAGCGCCAAAAAATGGTGACGCAAGGGGACGCAAAAGAGAAAAACGACAGGTGTTATGTCGAGCGATGTCGAATAATGTCGCAAAAAAATTACCTTAATTAAGAAGCTTATTATTGCATTATAATCGCCGGTGTGCTAAATTATTTATAGTTTCAACGGAGCTCTAGCGTTTATAAGATATATTGCAGCCCGTTAATGTAAAAACACCGGAGGTTGGATTATGGAAACCAAAATAAGCGTTATGATAACGGATCCAAGCGATCAGTTCCGTGACACGCTGAGGACGCAGCTGGATGCGGAGAGCGACCTTGAAATCGTTGCGGAGGCAAAAGATGGGAACGAGGCGCTGCCTCTCCTGGCCGAGTGGAGGCCGGACTTCCTGCTGACAGAGCTGCTGATGCCGAACCTGGACGGCATGGGCCTGCTGCGCCGGATGGGCGAGGCCTCTCCCGACACCAAAACCATAATCATAACCAACTTCAGCAACAACATCATCCTCAACGAGTGCATCAACCTGGGCGCGGTGTACTTCATGAACAAGCCGGTGGACACGACGAGCCTTGTAGACACCATGCGAATGCTGGCGCACCCGGCCGCCGCGCTCCCTCCCGTGCGCCAGAGCGTCGTGAGCGACGTGGATCTGGAGACCATGGTCACCGAGATAATCCACGAGATAGGCGTGCCTGCGCACATAAAGGGCTATCAGTACCTGCGCGAGGCCATAATCCTGGCGATAAACGACATGGACATCATCAACGCCGTGACCAAGGTGCTCTACCCGACCGTGGCCAAGAAGTTCGGCACGACCGATTCCCGCGTGGAGCGCGCGATACGCCACGCGATAGAGGTCGCCTGGGATCGCGGCGACATCGAGGTGCTGCAGAAGTTCTTCGGCTACACCGTCAGCAACATAAAGGGCAAGCCGACCAACAGCGAGTTCATAGCCATGATAGCCGATTATCTGAGCCTAAGGCTGAAAAACTCGTTCGTGCGCCGTGACGGCGAGGCGCTGAGCGCGAAATAAAAGACCTGTGCACGCCCTTGAGCGGCGCACAGAAGGCGTAAAGGCCGGAGCATGAAAAATGATGCTCCGGCCTTTGCCTGCGCCTATACGCGCGAAAACGGCGCTTTTCGCGCTTCTCTTGCATTTTGCTGTTGTATCGCGCCGGCAAGAGTGGTAGAATATACGCACTATACCTTGGGGGGATAATGTAAATGGGAGACTATGATAATGTAGTCTATCTTGCCGTCGTGCTGGCGGTCGTTATGGGCGCGATCCTGCTCATGCACATAATCTCCGGCCTTAAGAGCCAGGAGAAGCACAGATACCGTGTGACCGCGCTGTGCAGCGTGGTGTTTGTCGCCGGCGTGGGCGCTCTGGCGCTCATAGCCTGGGGAGTGAACAACCTGGGCGTGGTGGACGGCTTCAAGCCCTTCGGCGTCGGAGACGTGTCCCGTGCCGCCGTGCTGCTGGAGAAGCCGGTGGATGACGACTTCGGCTCGGCGGACGGAGTTGACGTGGGCAGCTTCGAGCTTGCCTTTATGGACGGACAGTTCCTGAATGTGGACTATACCGCGGTGTCGGGAGACGCCGGGCGGCCTTTCCAGGTCACGAACTCCGGCAAGCTCTATGCAGGAGAGCGGGAGGCCGGCGCGAGAGCGGACGTCATATCTCTGCCGCAGCTTGCCGGGGCTCTGCGCGAGCTGGAGGAGAGCGGATGGGCGGACGTGCTCGGCCTGCCGGAGGAGGGCGCCGTCGTGCTGAGCTTTGCCGGCAGCGTCGCGCCCCAGACCGCGGCCGGGGAGGCGTACCTCCTCAGCGGAGGCAGGCTGCTTGCCGGCACCCCTGACGGCGGCGGGCTCCCGGCGCTCTGCTACCGCGCCGGAGAGGAGACCGGCTATATCTTCATCGGCGGCGAGCTGTAAGCTCGCGGGAGCAAAAAAGCTTCGGGTTAAACCCGAAGCCTTCAGCTTGTCGAAAAAGCCTCGCAGAGTTTCGCGCCCTATGGGCGCGAAAGGAACTGCAATCATTTTCGGCGGCGGCGTGTACGTCGCCGAAAATACATTTCGCGGAGCGCAGTGTCGAATTGTCCGCCTTTGGCGGACAACTGAGGCGCGAAGCGCAGCGCCGGTCCCCATCGGCCGCTCGCGGCCGGGGGACTTTATTGTCAAAAAAGGCCGTCGAGAGCCTTTTTTGACAGTCTCAAGGCTTCGGGTTAAACCCGAAGCCTTTTTTCATTCTGACTTGTTTTTGCTGCCGTTATTGCTGTTATTGCCGTTGTTGCGGAAGAACTCCTCGAAGTAGTCGCGTCTCGCCTTGTCTCCGGCGGGCGGGGTGCTGCCGGGGGCGCGCGGCGCTGCGGAGCCGCTCTGGGGCGGCTGCTGCGGACGCGCGGGGCTTTGCCGCTGAGGGGCGGCGGGGCGCGCCCGGTCGCCGGAGCGCCGCACGGCCTTTCCGGCCGGCGTGCCGCCCTTGGACGCGGAGCGGCCGACGCCGGTGAGGACGGTGGTCTTCTCCAGCTCGCCCGTGTGGATGGGCGCGCCCCGGACGGGCGTGCTGCTAAGCACGGTGGTGCGCTCCTCAACGCCGGTCTGGGCGGGGGCAAAGTAGTTCTCGTCCTCCTCCTTGCAGCTGCGCTCATAGTTCTCCTTGGCCTCGGCGAGCGACTGGAGGTGCAGCTTGTGCAGCTTGCGGTAACGCACGACGCTCCATATATAGGCCGCAAGAGCGGCGATCAGCACGACGATGATGACTATGACCCAGATGTTGCTGAAAAAGCCGGATATCTCCTGCTTCATGAACTCGCTGCGCGCGAGCTCCACGGTGTCGCTGGTGACCAGCTTGGCGGAGCCGATGGTCACGCCGTCCAGGGATATGGTTATCTCCCCGAGCGTGATGCCGGAGGCGATGGGCGCCGTGAGCGCTTCGCCGTTGAGCTCGTTGTAGACGGTGATCTTGCGCTCCAGCGACGAGGCGCTGAAGCCGGTCTTGGGCACCAGGGCGCTGACGGACTCCTCCGGGCGGAGCATGGCCTGCCCGCCGTTGGCGGCGAGGTTGACGTCCACGCTGGAGACTATCTCGGTGGAGCTGAGTATCTCCTGCATCGCGAAGTTGTTATAGACCCAGTTGTAGAGGGTACGGGTGTCGCTGAAGTTGGTGTATGTGGAGCCGCCGGCGCCATTGTCCAGCCTCTGGCCGCCCAGTACGACGGCTATGAGCTTCACGCCGTCGCGCTCAGCCATGGAGGCCAGACAGAACCCGGCCTCGTCGGTGTGGCCGGTCTTTCCGGCGCGCGCGTACTCGTAATAGTTGCCGGGATAGGCGGTGCTCTCGGGGTTTATGAGGCCGTTGGTGTTGTTGAGGCGCCGTTCTTCGGACATGTTCGTCGCCGGGACGGTGTAGCCGGTGGTTCCGGACAGCTCGTAGAAGGTCTCGTTGTTCATGGCCTCGCGGCTGATGACGGCCAGATCCCTGGCGGTGGTGTAGTGGTCGCTGTCTGGCAGGCCGTGAGTGTTGGCAAAGTGGGTTCCGGTGCAGCCCAGCTCGGCGGCGCGCGCGTTCATCTTTCTGACAAACGCGTCGATAGAGCCGGAGATATGTACGGCTATGATATTGCAGGCCTCGTTCGCGCTGCTGAGCATGGCGCAGTACAGAAGGTCGCGCAGGGACATGGTCTCGCCGACCTTTATGCTCTCGGTGCTGCCGTCCTCGACCATGCCCTCCAGCGCCTCGTCGCCGGCGGTGACCGAGTCGTCCGGCGAGGCTTCGCCGCGGTCGACGGCCTCAACGGCCAGCAGAACCGTCATGATTTTTGTCAGCGAGGCCGGCGCGCGCTGCTCGTCGGCGTTGTAGTCGTAAAGCGAGCGGCCGGTGTCCATATCGATCACTATTGCGGCCGCGCTTTGCAGCTCCGGCGGCGAAAGCTCCTCCGAATCGGCCAGCGCGCACGGCGAGAGAGCCGAAAACAGAAGTGTGAGCATTAACATCAGTGGGAGTTTCTTTATTTTTTTCATATCAATCTCCGCGCGAATGTGGTATCATGTATACGTGCACAATTGGAGACGTACACGCGATACAATTACATCATTTAATTATACCTTTGCCACGCATGAAAAGCAATACCCTAAAGTTTAGAAGCGATCGAGGGGGCTGGGAGAGTGAAAAATCGGCTGCGCGCCTGGGAGCTTGCT
This sequence comes from uncultured Eubacteriales bacterium, assembly GCA_900543085.1. GTDB lineage: Bacteria > Bacillota > Clostridia > Oscillospirales > Oscillospiraceae > Scatomorpha > Scatomorpha pullicola. The sequence continues at coordinate 13,273 of UQQF01000022.1, forward strand.
ATGCTCGCGCTGACTGCGGCGCTGATTCTGGCGCTGCTGCTGTACCCTGCGCCCGAGCCGGGAGTGTACGCGGAGAGCGGCTCAGCCGTCGTGGGGCTGGAGGCTGCGGCCGCCGGGGGAAGGCTGAACGTGAACACGGCCACTGCGGCCGAGCTGGAGCTTCTGCCCGGCATAGGCCCCGTGAAGGCTCAGGCAATTGTGGATTACCGCGCGGAGCACGGCGCGTTTGCCTCCGCGCGGGAGCTGCTGAACGTCTCGGGCATAGGCGAGGTCACCCTCGCCGGACTAATCGACTACATAACAGTGGAGGATGGCGCATGAAGATACTTGTTGTTGACGACGAGAAGCTGCTGGTCAAGGGGATAAAGTTCAACCTGGAGAACGAGGGCTATGACGTCGACGTCTGCTATGACGGAGCCACCGCCGTGCAGATGGCGGCTCAGGGCGGCTACGACCTCATCATACTCGACCTCATGATGCCAGGGCTGGACGGGCTGGAGGCCTGTCAGCGCATACGCCAGACCTCGACCGTGCCCATAATCATGCTCACCGCCAAGAGCGAGGACGCGGACAAGCTGCTGGGCTTCGAGTCCGGCGCGGACGACTACATCACCAAACCCTTCAACATCCTGGAGCTGAAGGCGCGCATACGCGCCCTGCTGCGCCGCGCGGGCATCGCCGCCGCCCAGCCGGGGGCGCAGAGCAGCGCGCACATTCTCGAGCACGGCGGCGTCACGCTGGACACGGAAAAGCGCACCGCGTACAAGCACGGCAGGAGCATCGACCTCACCGCGCGCGAGTTCGACCTCGCGGAGCTGTTCCTTCGCAGCCCCGGCAGGGTGTTCAGCCGCGACAGCCTGCTGGATCTGGTCTGGGGCTACGACTACCAGGGCGACGCGCGCACGGTGGACGTGCACATACGCAGACTGCGTGAGAAGCTGGAGGACAACCCGGCCTCGCCCAGCCTCATCATCACCAAGTGGGGCGTGGGCTATTACCTGGCCGAGTGAAGCGCATATTTGACAAAAAGCCGTTGGAGTTCACGCGGCGGGTGCAGTTCAAGCTCGTCGCCGCCTTCTTCGCGCTCATAGTCGCGCTTTTGATACTGCTGAACACCTATCCCGTCGCCGCCTCGCGCGACATCGTGTTCTCGGAGAAGCAGAGCTCGATGCTGGAGCAGGCCAACGTGATAGCCGCCTCGCTCTCCGGCCTGGACACGCTGACCGGCGACGGCGCGGCGCAGGTGGTGGAGCTGCTAGGCCTCTCGGGGCTGGAGCGGATAATCGTCACCGACGCCGCCGGGCGCGTGCTCTACGACACCTCGTCCGACTCGGCGGAGGGCAGGCTTGCACTCTTTGCGGAGATAATGCGCGCCCTGTCCGGCCAGCAGGTGTTCTGGTCGCGCTTTGCCGACGGGGCGTACCTCTCGCACGCGGCCATGCCCGTCGCTAGGGGCGGAACCACGCTCGGCGCGGTGTACCTGTGCGAGCTGGACTCCGAGCAGGCGGACATACTGCTGTCCTTCCGCGACAGGATGAGCACCGTGTCCGTCGTGGCTCTGGCTGCGGCGCTGGGGCTGACGATAGTCTTCACGCGGCGGCTCACGCTGCGCATAACGCGCCTGTCCCAGGCGGTGCGCACCGTGCGCGAGGGCGACTACGCCCACCGCGTGACCGTGGAGGGCTCCGACGAGCTGAGCGAGCTGTACGCCGACTTCAACTCCATGACCGAGACGCTGCAAAAGACCGAGGAACAGCGGCGGCGCTTCGTCTCCGACGCCTCGCACGAGCTGAAGACCCCGCTGGCGGCCATACGGCTGCTGGCCGACTCCATCACCGGCACGGAGAACATGGACATGGACACCGTGCGCGAGTTCGTCTCCGACATCGCCGACGAGACGGAGCGGCTGCAGCGCACGACGGAGAAGCTGCTCGACCTCTCGCGCCGCGACGACGGCGCGCACGTCAAGCGCGTCAGCGTGGACGTGGGCGAGGCCGCGGGCGACACCCTCCGCCGGCTGGCTCCGCTGGCAGAGAGCAGCGGCGTGGAGCTTCACTGCGAGGCCGAGGACGGCTGCATAATAACCGCGCCGGAGGACGACGTGTACCAGATCGTCTTCAACCTGGCCGAGAACGCCATAAAGTACAACGTCCCCGGCGGGAGCGTGGACGTGAGCGTGAAGAATTCGCGCGGCTTTGTGCTGCTGACCGTCGAGGACACGGGCATAGGCATACCGGAAGCCGACCTGCCCAACATATTCTCGCGCTTCTACCGCGTGGACAAGGCGCGCAGCCGCGAGCGCGGCGGCTCCGGCCTGGGGCTGAGCATAGTGCACGACGCCGTGGCGGCGCTGGGCGGCAAGATAGACGTGGCCGCGCGCGAGGGCGGAGGAACCCGGTTCACCGTGACGTTCCCCGCGCCGGAGGTAAAGGGGGACAGGGTATGAAAAAGCGTTTTGCCTGCCTCGCCCTGGCCTCGGCGCTGCTGGCGCTGGGCGCGTGCTCGGCGGCGGGAGCCGAGGTGACGGTCTGGCGCGCCGTGCCGTCCTACTATCTGGAGAGCGGCGCGGCGATAGAGAGCGAGACGGTCAGAGCCGACGCGGGACTGAGCGAGATAGACGCCGCCGTCGCGGCCTTCAACAGCGACACCAACGACGCCGAGCTGGAGCGGCCGCTGCCCGACGGTGTGGACATCACGGGCTGGGAGCTGGACGGGACGGAGCTGAAGCTCTCCGTGTCCGCGGAGTACGCCTCCGTCACCGGCTACCGGCGCAGCATAGCCGACGCCTGCATGGTGCTGACCTTCTGCGCCATAGAGGGCGTGGAGCGGGTGAGCATATACTCGGAGGGCACGATGCTGACCGCCGCGATGAGCGCGGCCGACATAGTTCTGACGGACGTGACCGGCGCCGGATGAGCGCCGGACGCGGGGAAAATACGGACAAGTCATACTGAAAGAAGGATAACAATGTCTCAGCTGGAACGCATACAAAACGCTATAGAGCGCGCGGGTCTCGCCGCGCTGCTGCTCATGGACGACAGGAACATATACTACGCCACGGGCTTCATGCCCACGGACAGCGCCGCGCTGATAACGCCCGGCCGCGCCTGGCTGGTCACGGACTCGCGCTACATAGAGGACGCGCAGCGCAAGTGCGTCAAGGGCGTGGAGGTGCTGCTCGCCTCGGTCAAGTCCCCGCTCGGAGCCACGCTCAAGGCGCTCAGCGCGGACATACGCGGCGAGATAGGCGCCGAGGAGGACAAGCTCACCTACGGACTGTACACGCAGATGGAGAGCCTGCTCGGCCGGAGCTTCGCCGCCGCGGGGGCGCTGGTGCAGTCGCTGCGCGCGCACAAGAGCGCGGACGAGCTGGACAGGCTCATAGCCGCCCAGCGCATAGCCGAAAAGGCGCTGGAGGAGACGCTGCCGCTCATCAAGCCCGGCCTTGCCGAGCGCGAGCTGGCCGCCGAGCTGACCTACCGCATGATGCGCCACGGCTCCGAGCGCAACAGCTTTGACCCCATCGCCATCACCGGCGCGCACACCAGTATGCCGCACGGCGTGCCCGGTCAGGCGCTCATACAGTCCGGCGACTTCGTCACAATGGACTTCGGCTGCGTCCACGAGGGCTACTGCTCCGACATGACCCGCACGGTGGCCGTCGGCTCCGCCACCGACGAGATGAAGAACGTCTACGACACCGTGCTGCGCGCCCAGCTCGCCGGCATCGCGGCGGCAAAGCCCTCGGCCACCGGCGCCGAGGTGCACGGAGCGGCGGCGAAAGTCATAGCCGACGCCGGATACGGCGAATACTTCGGCCACGGCTTCGGCCACGGCGTGGGTCTGGACATACACGAGAGCCCCAACGCCTCGCCCCGCAACGCCTCGCCGCTGGGCGAGGGCGCGGTCATCTCCGCCGAGCCGGGCATCTACATCCCCGGCAAGTTCGGCGTGCGCATCGAGGACGTCCTCTACCTCACCGGCGACGGGAACGTGAACATCACCAGGGCGCCGAAGGAGCTAATAATCCTGTAACGCCGCGGAACAAAAGCCATCCCCGCCGCGTCCTCACTGAAAAAGGAGGCGGCGGAGATGGAAAAACGCAGAAAGCGCTTGCTCACGGTGCTTATCACAGCCGGAGCACTGCTGCTCGCGGCGGTGGTCATGGGCTGCGTGGATTATGACCTGGTCGTCAACCGGCACGAGCGGCCGGAGTGTGCCGTGGGTTTCGCGACTTACGACGACGGCGGCTCGGGCCGTTATTACGGCCTTGGCTACGGCTTCGAGGTATACGGCAACTTCGTCGCGCCCGACACGGCGGACTACGGCGTGCGCGAGTGGAGTTTTTACATACTCGGCGTCGAGGTCGCCTCCGGCGCGTGAGCAGCTCCGGCGCGCCTATTCCGCCAGGGCGGCCGTGTAACCGTCCGCATTGCCGCCGGTTATTACAACAGAATAGCTCTCTCCGAAGCCCGAACGCAGCGTTATTTCGCCGGCGGGCTTCGTGTATTCCTCGGGGTACACGTTCTCATAGTTAGGGTCGACGTACTCCGTTATGACCGTGAAGCGGAGCGTCAGGTTTTCCACGTCGGACGGGCTGTCGAATTCGCGCTCGCTGAGCGTGTAGATGATCCTCTCGTCGCGCTTGATGAGAGATTTGTCCGCGTGGGAGGTGCCGCCTCCGCCGGCGGACGTCCCGCCCTCGTAGTCTATGAGGAGCAGGCCGATGTCCTCTTGCAGGCTCAGCTGTATTTGCAGCGCTATCTCGTCCGCTGCGGCCTCATATGCCTCGCCGCCGGACTCGCCGCAGCCGGACAGGGCGAGTGCCAGCAGCAGCGCGGCGCATACGGCCGTTATGGTATGTCTTTTCATGGTGCGCCTCCGTTCATGTCCTTTTCCCGGTCAGTATAATGCCGGCGAGCGCCGCTATGAGGATGAACGGCGCCGCCCTTACGAACAGCCACTCAAAGGCGTGCAGGAGCGTACCGGCGACGGCGGCCTCCGGATCGCTGTAGTCCCAGTACAGATAGGAACCGCCTATCGCCGCCAGGAGCGCGAGTATCGCGAGCGTGATCGCGCCCAGCGCGATAAAGAGTCCGCGCAGCACCTTGCGCCGGGACTCCCTCCGGCGCGCGAGCTGCAGGTTTATGACCTCCAGCTTCGCGGCGATGGCCGCAAGGTCTCCGGCCTCCGGCGCGGAAAAGGGCTCGCCGAGCAGCGCGCTCACGGGAGTGTCGAGCGAGCGCGCTATGGCCAGCAGCATGTCGGAGTCCGGAACGGAGAGGTTCCGTTCCCATTTGGAAACGGTCTGGCGTACCACGTTCAGCTTTTCGGCCAGCTCCTGCTGCGAGAGCCCTTTGGACTTCCTGGCGGCCTGGATGTTTTCACTCAGCATGTGAACACCCTCCTTTCGTGACGACATTGTACAGAAATATTCCCGTTGCCGCAAGCAACGCGGGTTAACATCCCCCCGTCTGCGAGTCGGCAGGCGCTTTGAAGCCATAAAGCGAAGACCCCGGACGCCGTTTCGGCATCCGGGGTCTTGTGTTCATGGCTTGTTTGGAGAGGCGCGGCTTTAATAGTCCCAGCTCTCGTGCAGGCAGCGGCGCAGCAGCTCAAAGTCGGGGGGATTGGGGACTATGGTCCACTTTTTGTCTTTGGCTATGCCGTCGGCGCACTCGTCGCAGAAGCTCTCGGGTATGCCGAGCTGCTTCATATTCGGCATACCGATGTCCTTTTGCAGCGCGTCGAGCTTTTGTACTATAAGCTCGCCCGCGCGAGTGACGTCAGGCTCGTCCACGCCGAAGAACGGCGCCCACACGCGGGTGGTATCCGGGTCGCCCGTGACGTTGTAGCGCGCCAGAGCAGCCATGCCTATGCCGACGCCGATGCCGTGAGCCAGGTGGTACTTGTCCGAGAGCTGGTTGGCTACGGCGTGGCCGGAGCTGGTCTTGCGCAGGGTGATGGCGTAGCCGCTGAGCATCGCCGCCCAGCACATGTGCTCGCGAGCCTCGAGGTTGTCCGGCTCGTGCACGGCGATGGGCAGGTACTTTATGGCGTCGGCGAGCGCCTTGCGCGCGAGGACGTCGGCCATCCAGTTGGGCATGGCGCGGGTGTTTACCAGGCACTCCGCGGCCTGAGCCAGGGCGTCCATGCCGGTGTACGCGGTTATCTCCGCGGGGAGCTTCATCGTGTACACGGGGTCGACTACCGCGCGGGTGACGGGGTGGCGGGTGAAGGTCTTGATGCCCGTCTCCTCGTTCAGGCACATGATGCCCCAGCAGCTCTCGCTGCCCGTGCCGGCCGTGGTGGGGATGGCGATTATCGGCTCGAAGACCTTGCTGCCCACGTTCAGCGCGGTGTAGCCGCCGAGGTAGTCGGCGGTCTTGCCCCCGTTGGCGAGCACCTTGCCCGCGAGCTTGGTGATGTCTATCGTGGAGCCGCCGCCCAGGGAGACGAGGGCGTCCACACCGTGCCCGCGGCAGAAGTCCACGAACTTGTCCAGCTCGCTGGACACCGGCTCGTCCTCGGCGGTCATGTAGGTGTAGACCGTGTATCCGCCACGGCAAAGCGCGCGTCCCGGCCGAAGGCTGCGTTGTGTATGTTGTGTATGGTCCAGGCCATGGTTATCCCTCCGTTACGGTGAACCGGCGGCTGCTTGGCCGCCGGTTCCTTATTATATCACAGCGCGCTCACTCAGCCCAGATCTGGTGCAGAATGACGCGCAGGTACTCGAAGTCGGGCGGGTTGGGAACGATGGTTCACTTGGTGTCCTTGCTGACGTTGTCCGCGATGGTGTCGCAGAACTCCTCGGGGACGTTCAGCTCCTTCATGTTTTTGACGCCCATGTCCTTGGAGAGCTTGTAGATGCGCTCATAGATATCCCTGCCGACTGCCTTGAGGTCGCTGTTCTCGTCCACGGGGATGCCCATGCACGGCGCGATAAGGGCGCTGGAGGCGTGGTCTTTCTCGATGTTGTACTTCACCTGAGCCATGAGACCGATGGAGACGGCGACGCCGTGGGAGAAGTGGTAGTAGTCGACCAGCTGGTTGCTGATGGCGTGGCCGAGGTTGGTTTTGCGCAGGGTGATGGCGCTGCCGCCTATCATGGCCGCGTAGGCCATGCCGGCACGGGCGTCGAGGTTGTCCGGCTCGCAGTAGGCCTTGTAGAGGTTGTCCCAGGTGGCGCGGATGCCCTCCTTGCAGTATATGTCGGCCAGGGGGTTGACCATCGCGTAGCTGTTGCACAGGCTCTCGAGGGAGTGCGCCATGGCGCCCAGGCCGCAGCAGGCGGTGATGTCCTTGGGCTGGGTGCGGTGGTAGTAGGGGTCGATGATGGCGTAGGTGCCAGGGTGCAGGCAGAAGGTCTTCTTGAGGTTGTCCATGTTCTCGCACATCAGGCCGTAGCTGACCTCGCTGCCGGTGCCGGCGGTGGTGGAGAGCAGGAGGGTGGGCTCGAACTTCTTGTTGCCGACGTTAAGCGCGGTGTAGCCGCCGAGCAGGTCTTCGGCGCGCGCGGCGTCGTTAGCGAGGACCTTGCCTATCATCTTGGCGGTGTCCATGGAGGAGCCGCCGCCGAGGCCGACTATGGCGTCGATCTTGTTTTCACGGGCAATGGCCGCGCCCTTGTTCACCATGTCGCCGGTGGGCTCGCCCTCGTCCTTTACGTAGACGACGCTCTCGATGCCGGACTCCTTGAGTATGCCGACCAGCTCCTCGACGTAGCCGAGCTTGCTGACGTTGGGGCCGACGACCACCAGCGCCTTGGTCGCGCCGTAGCCCTTGAGTATGCCGCCCGCGTTCTTACGTGTGTCAACGCCAAATTCAGCGTCATGCAGGTCATGAATTTTCCAAGAAGACATTGTTTTACCTCCAATTTCTAAATAGCGTGATTGCAGACTCAATTATGCGCTGACGGCCCAGTCGAAATCAAACACGCTCAGTATGCCGGTGGCGGAGAGAAGCGTTAGTCCTATTAGGGCGAACACGCTCAGCCAGATGAGGGAGTTTGAGAGCGACTCCTGAGCTTTCTGATCTGGGCATCCGGCGATGACCAGCGCGCCGCCGGTAGTGAACGGGGTGAGCGAAGAGACAACCGAACCTGCCGTCAGACCCAGTATCATTCCGAGAGGATCGGCACCGGTGGCCTGGGCAATAGGCATGACGAGCGGGAACATGAGTGGGAACACCACCGCCGTGCCGGAGCAGAAAAGGGCCATAATGCCGGCAATGAGGGCGCACAGCGGGGTCATGAGCCATCCGGGTATGCCGGAGCTGAGAATGTGGCTCATCGCATCCACGAGGCCTGCCTCGCTGGCGACACCCATCATGAGGGTAAAGCCGGCTATCATGAGGGCGGTGCTCATGGGCAGAGACTTCATTACCTTTCCGGTGTCCGCGAGACGCATGAACATTGCGATTATGGCGCAGATAATCATGATTGCCTGCGGCTGCGCAAAGTTGGATATTGTTACAAGCCAGGAGACGTTCGAGAACACGGTGGCGAGCAGCATGGAAACAACCATGAAGAACGTTGCTACGAGCAGGAGAATCATGGTCCTGCGCTGTATCGGGGACATCTTCTCGGGTTTCTCGACGGCGACTTTCTTGGCCTTGAAAGACTTGGTAAGCAGATAGACGACGAGGGTCACGAGCAGCATGAGGAAGAGGCGGGAAATCCACACATCCATGCTCCAGAACGGGGCCTCGCTGGGATACCCGGCGGAGTCGCTGATGAGGTTCATGATGGTAACGCCCATCTGACCGGTGAACGGGTTGTTGAAACCGACGATGCAGCCGCACATGATGGCGGTCGCGGTCATGAGCGGGGAGATGCCGGCCGCGGCGGCGACGGGGAAGCAGAGGGGCCCGATGATGGTTATGGAGGCCACGCCCGCGCCCATGGCGCCGACTATGAAGCCGATTATCCAGATTATCCAGGGCAGCAGAGCCGCACGCCCATTCGTCAGATATAGCAGGCTCTTGCCCAGCGCGTTAACGGTGCCGTTCTCAACCGCGAAGCCGAAGAAGAGGCCGCACGCTATAATGAAGAAGAATATCCTGTCCGGCCAGTAGCCGACGATTGTATCGGCCGAGAGGCCCATGGTCAGCGAGCCTATTATAAAGGCGAAGGCGGCGGCGACGATACCGGTATTGATTTTGCACACATTTCCGATAACTATAGCCGCAACGATTGCGATTATACAAAGTATTAGCTGATAAGACATAATTTACACTCCTGTTTTTCCCTGTTGGTTGTTTATACTATTTCGATGTTGAACACATCCAGCTCGGAGTCGGGGTACTCTGTGCCGTGGGCGAACATCTTGATTTGCATGCTCCGGTGCACGCTTCTGTCGGGCAGGATCACGCCGGTGGGGAAATCAGCGCCGGAGCCGAAGTACATGGCCGCGCGTGTGTTGTAGACATAGGCGTCGGTCGGCGTCGGTACGCCGCACTCCTCGCCGTCAAAGGTGAACTTGTAGTACATTCTGAAGTCGTTGAGCATCTCGTCGCTGTCCAGGTTGAAGCGCAGCAGCGTTCCACCCGGAAGCCTGAGGTCGACGCCCTCTCCGCCTTTGCCTGGATATGCGCTGATCTCGCCGCCCAGCGGCCCGGTGAACAGCACGTTGTGCTTTGCGCGTTCACAAGTGAGCGCCGAGAGCTTTATGAGCGCGCCGCCGGGGACAAAGTCGACGAAGCACGGTTCCACGATGTCGTTCCAGCCGAGCTGGCCGAGCACGAAGATTATTTTCCCGGCATCGGTCAGCAGCAGGCCGGCGCCCAGCTGCTCGCCGCGCGCATCGGCGGGCTTCAGCCCTGCGAGTATCTGCTCGCTGGTCAGCAGCGGGAAGTAGTAGCGCTCTCCCTCGGCGAGCTGAGACAGCGCTATCCTCACGCTGCGTGTGCCGGACGAAACGGTGAGCAAGGTCTCGGGTTGAGCCGCAGCGGCCTGTGCAAGGCTGAACCCTCCGCCGTACAGCTCGTTTATGACGCGCTCGAGCGGCAGGAATTTTCCCGTCTCGCCGCGGTAGCAGAACACGGCGGTTTTGGCGGAATAGCTCTTTTCCGGGGCGCCGGCGAACAGTCCACGCAGCTTTGCGTAGTCCATGTACGGAGCCGCGAACGTGTCGCCGCGGCGTACTCCGCGGCCGAACAGGCTTACGCTGACATACTCGCCCTCCGGTACTGATACCTCCGGGTCGGGCGCCCCGGGCAGGATTTTCACCGCGCCGCCGCCGAGGGGCAGCTCTTTGACGGGAATATCGTAACCGGGAGCCTTGATTTCGGTCATTCTATACACCCTCCTGTCTCTGGAGATTAGGTCGCTTTCGGGCGGGCGACTTTGACAAAGATTTGCTAAACCTATTTTCTATCAACCTTTCTGCGAATGAAATAACACTAAGAGATTATTTTTGGTGAATAAATTCACACTCTCAAATAAGCGAAAAACCGTGCAATTGCGCAAAAAATCCCCGCGCGTCCGCTTTCTGAGGGACGTGCGGGGAGTAGTATTTTAGTCTTAGCTGTCTTTCTCCAGAGTGTAGAGCTTGTCAAGCAGCTCGGTGCGGCTTCTGACTCCGGCTTTTCGGAAGGCATTTGAAATGTGGATTTTCACGGTGTTGATGCTGATGAACATCTTGTCGCATATCTCCTGGTTGCTGAGGCCGCTGACTATGCCTTCGACCACCTGACGTTCCCGGTTGGTAAAGCCGAGCTTGTCCATGGTGGACTTGGAGATATTCATATTCGCCTTGTAATTCTTGTCGGAGACGATATAGACGCAGGTGGTCATTTCGCGGTAGTTGATACCGGATTTGGAGCGCGGGTAGAAGCTTGCCTGCTCGCCGTCGAGCATGTGATCCATGTTTGCAAGCGCTTTTCCGGGGTTGCTTATGGTCTGTATGGTGAACAAAAACCGGTTGATGCGCACGTTTTTGCTCTGGCCGAAGTTGAGAACGTCGTACTGGAAGTGCTTGTACAGCTCGTTTAAATAGAACGCGCTGTAGAACCTCGGGTCTGGATATCCAAGCTCTTTGAGGTACTCCTTTGCCAGGTCGTTGGCGTAGGTGACGTTGTCAAGATTTTCGACTATCATAATGCCGAGAGGGAAGAAGTTGGTGCAGCTTTGCAGCAGCTTCATGGTGTTTTGCAGGTTCCAGATTTTCAGATAGTTGTCCTCAGCGATGGAGATAGGCTCCGGCAGCATGCCGATAAGCTCCAAGTCCCCGTCGCTGAAAGTGCCCTCCTCAAGGAAAAGCGTGAGGTACACGACGTATCCGCGCTTGTCCGGGAGATGGATAAAAAGTATTAGACAGTCGCTCAGACCGTGGGGCTTGAGTATGGAGCGGTAAAGCCGGGTGCGTTTGTACTCGGTTGTGCGGCTCAATATCCAGAGGTCTTTGTCCAGCTTGTAGGGGGAGTCCACGGCCTGCATGGCCTTCAGAAACTCCTGCGCGAAGGTCATGTCCACACCGTTTGTGGAGATGTTGGGGGAGAGCGTGCGCTCGTTTATATTGCCCAGAAAGCCCAGTATGGCCTTGTTGAAGTTGAAATGCTGCCCCAGCAGGCGGAGTATGCTGAACTTGAACAACTCGTCCGAGGGACGATCCAGGTACAGTTTCAGCAGCTCGTTCTGGAAGGCGTAGATTTGTCTGAAGTCTTTTTCAACCAGCATCTGACTCACCTCACGATAGTCCTTTTAGGTGCAAGGGTTAGTAAAATACTATAACCTAACTCAGAATATAATACTCTTCGCTGCCAAGAATGTCAATTATATAACCCTTTGACACCAAAAACCGCCCGGTGAGAGCTCTCGGGGCAGAAATATAGTAAGAACGGGTAATTGTTTGACGGCGATTACGTTGATATATTTTTGACAGAAAGGTTTGCTGCTCATCGGGCGGGCGGCGTCGGACGTGAACAATGAACAAATTTTACAGGAGGCAAGTTTGATGAACAACTTCAGCTATTTCTCCACGGTACGCACTATGTTCAACAACGATCTGGCGGAGGGGCTTGCGGAGGCGCGGAAGGTGCTGGGGGTCAACAAGGCCATGATCATGACCGACCCCGGCGTCGCGGCTCTGCCCATTTGGGGCGAGATGCTCCAGGCCATGGACTCCATAGGCTTCGCGTACGAGACCTTTACCAACGTCAAGCCCAACCCCACCGATGTGACCATGACCGAGGCGGCAAACGCGCTGAAGGCCACGGACTGCGACGTCGTGATAGGCTTCGGCGGCGGCAGCGCCATCGACACGGCCAAGGCCGCGGCTCTGCTGGCCACTAATGCCGGCGAGCTGAGCGACTACTACGGCATGAACAAGGTCAAGAACCGCTGCCTGCCGCAGCTGATGGTCACCACGACCGCCGGCTCCGGCGCGGAGGTCACGCAGTTCATCTCCATCGTGGACACGAAGCAGCAGACAAAGCAGCAGATAGGCTCCCCCTACTGCGTGGCCGACGTGGCGCTGCTCTGCCCCACGCTGCTGAAGAACTCCCCGCGCTCCGTCACCGCGGACGCCGGCTTCGACGCCCTGGCGCACTGCATCGAGGGCTTCATCGGCCGCCGCGCCAACCCGATAACCGACGCCATCGCCATCAAGACCTTCGGCATGATCTGCGCCAACCTGCTGACCTTCGTCAACGACCCGAACAACATAGAGGCGGCCAGCAACATGGTTCTCGCAGCGCACATGTCCACCATGATAGCCAGCAACATCGGCACCGGCGACGGCCACAACATCGGTCTCGCGATAGGCGGACGCTTCAACATATCCCACGGTACGACCCTGGCGGTGCTGCTGCCGCACGTCCTCGCGTTCAACGTGGAGGCAGCCAGCGCCAAGCTTGCCGAGGCCGCGCGCGTGATGGGCATCGACACCGGCGCAATGACCGAGCTGGAGGCCGCCAAGGCCTGCGTGCTCGCCATACAGAAGCTGCGCGACGACCTGCAGCTCCCCGATAACTTCAGGGACTACGGCATGACCGCCACCGAGGACGACCTCGAGGCCGTCGCGGACACCGCCGAGTACAAGAACAAGGTCGGCGCCAGCGCCGGCAGCGCGCCGCGCAAGGGCACGCGCGAGGACTTCAAGCGCATCGCCCTCGACGCGTACAACGGCAAGAAAGTAGAGTTCTGAGCACTGGCTGACCGGGGGCGGAAGCACACTCCCCGCCCCCCTGGTTCAGCGGCGAGAGAGGCAACAGACAAAGGAGACATATTATGTACGAGAAGCTTTTCAGCAAGGGGAAGATAAACGGCTGCGTGCTGCGCAACCGCGTCATCCTCTCCCCGATGGACGACACCCTGGGCACCGCCACCGGCGAGATCTCGCAGCGTGCCATCGAATACTACGCCGCCAAGGCCAAGGGCGGCACCGGACTCATCATCGTCGGCTACATAGCCGTCGTAGGCCCCGAGCTGGGCGGCATAGCCATGAGCGGCGAGACGCACCTCATCACGCTCAACGACCGCCACGCCATGAGCATCCTGGCCGAGCGCGTGCACGAGTACGGCGGCAAGGTGTTCTGCCAGCTCAACCACCCCGGCCGCAAGACCGCGCCGGAGTACAACGAGGGACACATGCCCGTGTCCGCCACGGCCATGCCCAGCAAGATGGTCGGCAAGACCGCTCCCTGCCACGAGCTGACCGTGGACGAGATTCACCGCATAGAGGACGGCTTCGCCCGCGGCGCCGAGCACGCCTTCAAGGCCGGCTGCGACGGCATCGAGATACACTGCGGCCACCACTACCTGATGAACCAGTTCCTCAACCCCGTGCGCAACGAGCGCACCGACGAGTACGGCGGGAGCATGGAAAACCGCTGCCGCATAGTGGTCGAGACCGTCGAGAAGATACGCGAGCTGGTTCCCGCGACCTTCCCTGTCACCGTGCGCCTGCCGCTCTTTGACGGCGAGGGCTACGAGGGCGAGAACACGCTCGACGACTACATAGAGATCGCAAAGCACCTCGAAGCCCACGGCGTGGACGCGTTCAACACCACCATCGGCTCGGCCGACCGCACCGGCTCGCCGGAGATGAAGGCCGGCTGGCGCAACGAGTACTACAAGAAGTTCAAGGCCGCGCTGCACGTGCCCATCTACGGCCCCAACGAGGTCAAGACCCCCGACGAGGCCGAGCAGTTCCTCGAGGAGGGCGTCTACGACTTCCAGATACTCGGCCGCGCGCACAGCGCCGACCCCGAGTGGTGCAACAAGGCCAGGAGCGGCCATGCCGAGGACATCCGCCCCTGCATCTCCTGCAACTACTGCCTCTACCGCGTCACGGCCGAGGACGCGCAGATCCGCTGCGCGGTCAACCCGCTGCTCGGCCGCGAGGTGGACAACCTCCAGCCCATGAAGCCGGGCGAGGGCACCGTCATAGTCATCGGCGCCGGCCCCGCCGGCATCCAGAGCGCCATGACGCTGACTGAGCGCGGCTACCACGTGGAGATGTACGACAAGCGCGACGAGCTGTGCGGCAGCCTCAACCTGGCCAACAAGGCGCCCAACAAGTTCCGCATGGACAACCTGGTGCACTGGTACCGCCGTCAGGTGGAGAAGAACCCGAACATAACCGTCCACCTGAACACCGAGATAACCCCCGAAAAGCTCGACGAGCTCGCCGCCATGAAGCCGCACGCCGTCGTCCTCGCCTGCGGCGGTCAGCCGATAGTCCCCGGCCGCATCCCCGGTATAGAGAAGGGCATAGCCAGCTTCGACGTGCTGCGCGGCGACGTGAAGCTCACAGGCAAGCGCGTCGCGGTCATCGGCGGCGGCATGACCGGCCTGGAGACCGCCGAGCGCCTGGCCGAGGACGGCAACGAGGTCATAGTCGTGGAGATGGCGCCTATCGTCGGCAACGGCATCTTCTACTACAACGTCGTCAAGACCCAGCAGTTCCTCACCGAGCGCGGCGCGACCATCAAGACCAACACCGCCCTGCGTGAGATCAAGGACGGCGCGATAGTCGTCGAGCCCTGGCACGGCAAGTTCGTCTCCGCCAGCCTGAAGGGTATGCGCAACATCAACGGCTACGTCGCCGCCGGCGAAGCCGAGCAGACCGGCCCCTACGAGATATCCGTGGACTGCACCGTGCTCAGCCTGGGCATCCGTCCGGACTCGAGTCTGCTCGAGGAGCTGGAATCCCGGTTCGAGAACGTCGTGGCCACCGGCGACTGCGTCAACCCAGGCCGCATAGGCGACGCCACCGGAGCCGCCTTCCTGGCAGTCAAGAATCTGTAAGCCCCTGGCGGGCATATTGGGAGCATTTCTCACCGGAATGCTCCCAATATATATTTTCCCCGGGCGTGTTATCCCCCGGAGCAGTCCGGCGGCGCCCGCCGGGCTGGGCGGGCATTGGCTCTTAAAAGGGGGCTATAATAGTGAATGGGTCTTGCCAAAACGCGGGATATAGTGTAGAATATCTAGGTTAAATCATTTTGCATACTTTTAGATACTGCCATAGGGAGGAAATTACATGATTTCTGCAGGCGATTTCAGGAACGGCGTCACCTTTGAGATGGACGGCCAGGTCATGCAGGTCGTCGAGTTCCAGCACGTCAAGCCCGGCAAGGGCGCCGCGTTCGTCCGCACCAAGATGAAGAACGTCATCACCGGCGCGGTCGTCGAGACCAGCTTCAACCCCACCGCCAAGTTCGAGGAGGCCACTATCGAGCGCAAGAGCATGGAGTACAGCTATGCCGACGGCAACCTCTACTACTTCATGGATCCCGAGAGCTACGAGCTGGTGCCCATCGACGAGAGCCTGCTCGGCGACAGCTTCAAGTTCGTCACCGAGAACATGACCTGCGTGGTCATGAGCTACAAGGGCAAGGTCTTCGCCGTCGAGCCGCCCAACTTCGTCGAGCTCACCGTCACCCAGACTGACCCCGGCTTTGCCGGCAACACCGCCACCAACGCCACCAAGCCCGCCACCGTCGAGACCGGCGCCACCGTCAAGGTCCCGCTGTTCATCAACGAGGGCGACAAGATCAAGATCGACACCCGCTCCGGTGAGTACCTCGAGCGCGCCAAGGGCTGAGTTTCAGGAGGGCACTATAGCATGAACACTTCCGAGAAGGTCGCTTACGTCAAGGGTCTGGCCGAGGGACTCGGCTATGACAACAAGAGCAAGGAGGGCAAGATCCTCACCGCCATACTCGACATACTCGAGGACGTCGCCCACGACATTGAAGACCTCGAGGAAAACTCCTGGAACCTCGGCGAGGCCATCGACCAGGTCAGCGACGACCTGGCGGACGTAGAGGAGCTCGTGTACGACTTCGACGATGACGACCTCGAGTTCGACGATGACGACGAGGACGAGGATGATGACGAGTGCTGCGGCTGCTGCTGCGGCGACGAGGAGGAGCCGGTGTTCTACGAGGTCACCTGCCCCGCCTGCAACAACACCATCACCATCGACGAGGACGTCCTCAACCTCGGCTCCATCGCCTGCCCCAACTGCGGCGAGGAGCTGGAGTTCGACGGCATAGAAGTCGACGAAGACGAGGACGAGAAAGAGGACGAATAATCCACCCTCAAAATAAAAAGGACACGCGCGGGCGTGTCCTTTTTATGTCTTTACGTAAATTTAACGCGATATATTGTAAATTATATTTGACATTGTTGCGAAGACGTGGTATGCTATGTCCAGATACTAAGATCTCCTGAGGGATTTCTTTTTGTGGCGACAAAAAGAAACCCCTCAGACTCCAAAGAGAAAAACGCTTTTTGGGTTGCGATGATTGGGACACGGGGAATAGTGGTCACCACACGGTTCGACATATATAAGTTTGCATCCCTAAGATTTATGCCAGATTAGGGTGCAACAAGTTTGCCCCTCTAACGACTGACCACGTAAGCGCTCCGGCGCAAAGCGCCGTCGCGCGAAAAAGACAGCAC
>UQQF01000023.1 GCA_900543085.1 uncultured Eubacteriales bacterium
CCGGCGATGGAGTAGAGCTTCATGCCCCTGTCCATGAGCTGGGGCAGCGAGCTCAGCAGCGCCCAGGTATATGGGTGGCGCGGGTCGTAGTAGACCTCCTCCACCGTGCCGAGCTCTATTATCTGCCCGGCGTAGAGCACCGCCACTCGGTCGGCCACGTTGGCCACCACGCCGAGGTCGTGGGTGATGAACACGATGGTGTAGCCGAACTCCTTCTGCAGGTCCTTGATGAGCTTTATGATCTGCGCCTGGATGGTGACGTCCAGGGCCGTGGTGGGCTCGTCGCAGATGAGTATCTTGGGCTGGCAGGAGAGCGCAATGGCGATGACTATGCGCTGGCGCATGCCGCCGGAGTACTGGAAGGGGTAGTCGTCAAAGCGGTTCTCCGCATTGGGTATGCCGACCTTCTTCATGAGGATGATGGCACGCCTGCGCGCCTCCAGCTCGGAGACGTTCTGGTGCTTCATGATGACCGAAGTGATCTGCTTGCCTATGGTCATGATGGGGTTGAGCGATGTCATCGGGTCCTGGAATATGGTTGCTATCTTCTGGCCGCGTATCTTGGTCCAGTCGTTAACGCACTCCGTGCGGGCCAGGTTCAGCACCAGCGAGCCGCGCAGCTTCCCGTTTTCTTCTCCCAGATACTTCACGCGGAAAACGGCGTTTTCAAAGATGCCGTTGAGCTGGGCTTCGTCGCTCAGGTCGGCGCCTATGGTCATGGCCTCTTTTATGGCGGCATAGAGCCTGCGCTCCTGCTGCCAGCGCTTCTTCTTCGGATAGCGGCCCAGCGAGAGGCAGACCTCACGGGCCAACACCCTGTTGCGCTCAAGCGTTTCCGGTGAGAGCTCTCCGGCGCACTCGCGCGCGTAGCGCTCCTGCAGCTCCGCCATGCGCCTGCTGTACTCTGCGTTATAGGCGGTGTCCGCCCTGGTTTTGGCCGCATGCTCACGCATGGTTGCCTTTTTGCGGCGCTCGAGCTCTGCGATACGGTCGTCCAGCTCTGATATCCTGTGCGCAGCTTCCTTTATCTTGTCCTTTTCCTTGGAACGGTCCAGGGTCTGCTTGTAGTTGTGCGCCTGGGTACGCTGGAAGGTGAGCTCGCGGCGCTCCTTCTCAAAGGCCTCGGCATCCCCGGCGCTGAGCGTAAGGCGCTCCTCACGGTCACGCTCCAGGGCCTTTATCTCCCTGTAGGTGTTTGCGCCGAGCTCCAGCCTGGAGTATTCGTTCAGCTTTTCCTCCGCCCTGGCTATGGCGCCGCCGCCGATGGCAAAGCATACCTCGGTGATGGAGTCGTCGTTGAAGATGATGTCGCCCCGGTCGATGAAGCCGTTGTTGTCGAGCATGCCGGCGAAGGTCTTGGTGAGCACGCTCTTGCCGCAGCCGCTCTCGCCGACGATGGCGATGGATTCGTTCTCGTAGATGTCCAGCGAAACGCCGCGTATGGCGGTCAGCACGCGGCCGCGGACGTGGAACTTGACGTATAAGTCCTTGATGGACAGCAAAACTTTTCTGTCATCCATGAGCCGCACCCCCTACATGTGAGTACGCGGGTCGGCCGCGTCGCCGAGGTTCTGGCCTATCAGGAACAGCACGACGGAGATGAACGCGCTGAGCATGACGGGACACCAGAACTCCCAGCCCCAGCCGGGCGTGACCATGGCGCTCTGTGAATTGTACAGTATCTTGCCCAGGGTGGTGTCGGAGATGCCGAGGCCGATGTAGCTCAAAAAGGCCTCGGAGGCGATGTACGCCGGGATCTGCGTCGCCATGACGGTGACGATGAAGCTTATCATGAAGGGCAGTATGTTCTTCACGGCGATGCGCACCGTCGAGGAGCCGAGACAGCGCGAGGCGAGGTTGTACTCTCGGTCGCGTATGATTATGACCTGCGTGCGCAGGGAGTAGGCCACGCCTATCCAGCCGGTGACGCACATCGCGAAAAGCAGCGTGCCGAAGCTCGGCGAGAAGACCAGAACCCAGACGGAGATGATAAGCGTGCCGGGCACGTTGCTCACGACGTTGCGTATCTCGTTCATGACCAGGTCGACCTTCTTGGAGAAGCCCCAGATGGCGCCGACGACGATGCCGATGGAGAAGTTTATCAGCGTACACAGCAGCGCCAGGGAGAGGGATATGCGCGCGCCGTACCACATGGAGTCGAACGTCGACTGTCCCGAGGCGCCCGTGCCGAATATCCAGCGTATGGAGAAGCCGAACTTCTCGATGGCCGCCCATGGCGTGAGGTGCTTGGCCGTGGAGTCCATGATGTTGCCGTAGCGGTCATAGCCCATGATCGCCGGGTAGATGTACGTGAAGGCGATGATAACGGCAAAGAGCACAAGTATGACGATGTTGGACTTCTTGCGGAAGAACACCCGGAAAACGCTGTGCCAATAGGAGTAGCGCGGAGCGGTTATCTTCTCCACTGCGGCCTCGTCCTGAGGTATGCGCTCAAAAAGCTCCTCGTCTGTAAAGCCGGTGTCATCCAGCCGTATGAATTCATCCTGTGTTACAGCAGCCATCTTGAATCACCTCGCCTTGGATGTATAGGAGATACGCGGGTCCATAACCGCCATGAGTATGTCGCCGGCTATGGCGGATATGATGAACAGCACGCCGTAGAACAGCGCGACGCCGACTATGACCGCGTTGTCGTATGCGCCTATGGCCTGCACCAGCAGTCCGCCGACGCCGGGGATCAGGTAGACCTGCTCCATGATTATCGCGCCGGACAGCGCGCCGGTTATCGCGCCGGGGATGCCGTGCACCACGGGTATGGCGGCGTTTTTGAAGATGTGCTTTGTGAATATCTCCCGCTCGCTGAGTCCCTCGCTGCGCGCGAACTTTACGTAGTCGGAGTTCATCTGGTCGACCATGTAGCGGCGCATCCACTTCATCTCGCCGGCTATGGCGCCTATGGCCGAGGATGCGATCGGCATGATGTACATCAGCCAGGTCGGGTTGTCCAGCGAGAAGGTGGTCGGCAGTCCGAGCTTGTTGCCTATGGCCTTGAGCATCAGCATGTAGGCCAGGCCGGGGACGGCCATTATGATGACCACGTATGCGTTGCCGAGCCTGTCCACCCACGTGTCCTTCTTCTTGGCCATGAGTATGCCGAGCGGCAGGCCGATGATATAGGCCAGCGCGGAGGCGATGATACTCACGATGAAGGAGTAGGATATGCGCGAGCCGCTGTCCTTGACCAGGGACACGTTGGTGTAGTCGTCGGTGTAGAGGTTTGCGTAGACGAGGTTCAGATCCCTCGAGCCGGCCAGGTAGGTGGCCGAGTGCAGGTCGTCCGCGCTCTCCTCCACCACGCCGGTGGGGTAATAGGTGGTGGAGCGGACGTAGTTGCCCTGGGACTGCACCATGGTCTCAAAGGCGTCCACGCCCTTGTTGACGCTGTAGGAAGTGCCCAGGTGTATCGTCAGGAAGTTCTGGTGTATATACGGAAAACGATCGTCGAAGTAGAGCAGGTACTTGTGGTAGGTGCCGTTGCCCAGTATGGCCGGGGAGAACTTCTCTCCGCCGTAGGCCGGGTCATAGAGCGTGAAGGTGAGACCCCTCTCGCCGATGTCCTCCTCGACGTAGTTGATGTTGTCAAATTCAAAGATTCCGGCAAAGAAGTTGAGCATGCGTATCAAAAGCGGGGTGTTCTGGTACGCAAAGAGGCTGGCCGAGCCGCCGGTGGCTATGCGGTTGGGCGTGGCCATGACGGCGTCCAGACGGACGACCGTGTAGCCCTGAGCCTCATACTCCTCTGTAAAGCGCTGGATATACGCGGCGGTCTCGTCGCTGTCCTTGTCCGCCGTGCGGCCGATGGTGGCGACGGACTGGCGCTCATCCTCGGTTATCTCGCCGGAGGCGACCAGCTGATTGAGCCAGTCGGTGTAGGGTACGTAGTCGAGATAGTCGTACTCCTCCCACTTCTGGTACATATAAATGGTTCTCTGGTTGTTGCTGAGCTTGACGTACTGCTCGTCCTCAGCGAAGATAAGGGTGTTGTCCAGCCAGGAGAAGACCATGAGCATAACTAGCGCGATTGCAATCACGAGGGATATGCAGCCGCGAAAAAAACGTTTGAAAAAATACTTGACCATAAGCGCGCTCCCTTAGACGGGGAGAGGCGGATGGGGTTGGTTCCCATCCGCCCCGCCTGGATTACTTATTTGCGGCAATCAAACCCGCCATTACCAAATGCCCATCTTCTGAATGGCAAAGCCGTCGCCGTAGGGCAGCAGGCCGTCGAGGTAAGTCTCGGGGTCGCCGAAGTCGGCGCCTATGCCGCCCAGACCGCCAAGGTCGTAGTTGTACTCGGCGCCGCTGTTGGTGTTGAACCAGGTGTTGAGGTTCTCGGTGGCGTCCTGGCACTCGACAAGGGCAACCTCAACAAGCCCGTTGAGCGCAGCCTCGATGCTGGTTTTGAGGACGACAGCCTGGTTGGAGGATATCTCGTGGTAAGCGGAGTACGGGTAATCGAGGACGATGGGGTTATCCTCGCTGACCTCGTAGCCCATGGCTGCCAGCTCCTCAATGGCGAGCTGGAGCTCTGCCACGGCGTTTTCAACGTTGTACCAGCCGTCGAAGCCGTCGCTGGAGTGGCTCTCCTCGTCCCATACCTGGAAGGGATAGCCGTCGGCGTCGATCTGAGCCTGGACTATCTCGCCGTAGAAGGTGCCGGCCTCAAAGGTCTGGGAGGTGCCGTTGATGTCCACGGTCACGTCCTCCTCGAGGGTGACGAAGTTGCCGGGCACATAGCTGTTGCGCAGGCAGACGTACTTGAGATCCTCGCCGAGGCTCTGGGCGGTGTAGCTGGCGCGGTCGATGGAGTAGGCCAGAGCCAGGCGGAAGTGCTGGTTCTGCAGCGCGGCGCGGCTGACCTCCTTCTGCTCGTCGGTCTTGGTGGAGGCGCAGGCACCGTCGGCCACGTTGGCGTAGGTCTGGCGGTTCTCGTTGAACCACATCAGGAATATGTTGGTGACGTTCGGGGCGATGTGCACGTACTGCTCATAGGTGCCGTCCTTCTTGGCCATCTCCAGCTGAGCGGTGTCAAGCACCAGGGTGGTGCCGGTGCCGTTCATGAAGTCGTTGTACTCACGGGTGACGTCGCTGCCGTCGTCGTAGATGAAGTTAACGGCCTTGATCTGGACGTTCTCGGCGTTCCAGTAGCTGTCGTTGGCTATGTAGTTGATGGAGTTCTTGTCGGTGACGTTGGTGCACAGGTACGGTCCGCAGTAGGCGATGTGATCCTGGTCGGTGCCGTAGAGGTAGGAGCTGCTGGCGATGGCCTCGCCGTAGGCGTCGATGCCGAAAACGCCGCCCTGGCTGAGGTAGTAGCTGCGGCTCATGGGGATGAAGCAGGTGTCCGCTATCATGGTCATGAAGTACGGGCACTCCTCGGTGAGGGTGTACTGCAGCGTGTGATCGTCGACGGCCTTGATGCCGACGGTGGAGAAGTCGGTGGTCTCGCCGTAGAGGTAGGAGTCAAGCCCCTCGAGCACGCCGACAAGGTTGTAGATGGTGCTGGAGCCGGCGTCGGCCACGTGCTGCAGACCCGCGACCCAGTCGTCGGCGGTCAGCTCGGCGACCTGGCGGCCCTGGCTGTCGACCCAGGTGACGCCCTCACGGATGGTGAAGGTGTAGGTCAGGCCGTCGTCGGAGACGGTGTAGTCGGTGGCGAGGTGGGGGACAAGCTCGCCCTCGCTGTTGTACTGGTAGAGATAGTCTATGAAAGACGCGTCGTCATGGAAGTCGCCGTCGGAGAGGAAGTCCCAGGTGGTGCCGACGCGGTCAAAGGTGGTGACCGCAGTGTCGGTGAAGGTGTATCCCTGCTCGGTGAGGTAGTCGACCGCGCTCTGGGTATAGGTACCGGTTCCGGCCAGCTCGTACCACATGTCGACCAGGTGCTCGTAGTCCTCGGTGCCGATTATCTCGTTTGTGAGAACCATCTGGTCATAGTAGACGCGGTCGCCCAGCCAGGCGGCGTAGCCGCCGGCGCGGAAAGGCACGCGGCTCATGGCATAGCAGCCGCCCGCAGTGTACATGGGCGTGGCGACGCCGCTCTCGAGGAACTTGGCCTCGGCGATGGCCATGAGCGCCCAGCGCTCGCTGAGGGTCTCGGCCTCAAAGGCGGCCATGTAGGCTTCATAGAAGCCGCCCATGGAGTTCATGTAGATTGCCTCGTCGTCGGTGAGGATACCACCCTCGGCGGAGGCGCCCGGCGTCGGCGTGGTAGTGGCCTCGCCGCCACAGGCGGCCAGCGACAGCACCATAACCAGGCACAGTGCAAGAGCCAATGCTTTCTTTATTCGTTCTGTCATCATTTCCTCTCCCTTCAAGGTGTTCATATCTCCAAATGCCTAAGCACGTTGGACGGTTTTGCCTTATACCCCGGATACCTATTTTATATATGAATAAAATGTTACAACAGTTTAAAGTGATTGTCAATGATAACTTCCGACGATTTCCGCCTCTTTTCGCCCGGCGGCTTATTAAATCTGCCGTTAAACTGATACTAACATGGCTAAAAATGTGCATCAAGTGCAGGAATTACGGCGGTTAACGGCCAATAACACCGGCCAAATGTCCGGCTTTGTCATATACCCCGGAGGATGTGCGGAATTTTGGTAAATAATCAGTAGCTCAAAAGACAGATACCAAATACGGGTATAAAGAAGCCGCCCCGGCGTTCAGCCGGGGCGGCGTGAGTTTTGCGCTTTAAAGGGCGGATATTTCGTCGAGGGCGCAGCGTTCAAGCTCGGCTCTGGGCGCGAGGACGCACACTCCGGCGCGGTCGAGCACGGCGTCCAGGCCGTCGGCCACGGCGCACAGGTCGGCGCAGGTGCAGTCCAGGAGCTGCCTGCGGCGGGCGCGGCGCAGCTCGTCCGTTATGCCGCGGAAGTAGAGGTCGTCGGCCTCCTCGCCCTTGGCGCGCGGCGTCAGCAGCGGCTCGCCTGCGGATATGGCTCCGGTGATGAGCCCCGCCAGCTCCGGCTCGCCCTCTGCGAAGGAGCGCAGGAACGCGGCGGACTTGGCGTATATCTCCAGCGTCTTGGCGGCGCTAGGGTCGCGGTAGGAGTAGCAGCCGTCGAAGCCGTTTATCCTGGTGACCATGCCGGTGCCGTAGGCGCCGCCCTGGACGCGCACGGCGTTCCAGAGGTATTGAAGCGAGACGACCCTCCCGGCGAGCTGCCAGCGGCCGTCGAACTTGCCGCTCAGGCCGCCCATCGCGGCGTAGCCGACGTCGGAGGGGATCTCTATGCCCTCGCGGCGCGCTCCGCGCGGAGCCACGCCCTCGCCGCTGACGCTCCCGCCCTCGGGCAGGGCGGAGAGGAGCGCGGCCATGGCCTCGTCCACGGCCTGGCTGCGCATACCGGTGACGCTCATGGTGAGGTTTAGGCGGCCGATGACGCGCCCGGCGAGCTGCGAAAGCTGCTCGTACAGCGCGGAGAGGTCGGTCTCTGCGGCCTTGGCCTTTAGCCAGCCGTAGTAGTCGCAGCCGTTAGCCCACTCGTTGGCGGCGGAGCCGGCGGCAAACTGCGATGCCGCGCGTCCCAGCGCCGAGACGTGGCCGTTGTTGATGAGCTGCTGGAGCATACCCGTGCGGCGCTGGCGCAGTATGTCGGTTATCTCGCGCTCGGAGTCCAGGCGGCTGGTGGTGAGCACTTCGGCCAGTAACTCGAGCGCGCGGTCTATCTTGCTCTCTATGGCGCTGACGCGCGCGGTGAGCTTGGCGCAGTATCTGTCCGCGCTGCGCTCGTAGACGTCCACGGCGAAGTTCATGCTGCCGCAGTAGAGCTGCAGCAGGCTGCTGAGCTCCTGTGCGCTGTGCGCGGCGGTGTCAACCTTGCCGAACAGCTCGCCGAGGAAGCTGACGCAGGCCAGCTCTGAGCCGCTCAGGCCGGTGATGTCGAAGTACAGCGAGACGTAGCTTATGCCCAGCGCGGGGACTTCGTGCCGCAGCAGCGTGACGCCGTTGAGCTCGTCTTGCACGGTGGGGTAGCGCTCCGGCTCGGGGCTGACGTCGGACAGCTCCAGGCGCGGGAGCGTGGCGAGAGCCTCCGGGCTGTCCACGCTCGCCTGCCAGGCGTCCAGCGCGGCCTGCTCGCTGACTATGCGAGAGCGCTCGGCCTCGCTCCACTGCGCGGCTGTCTCCGCAAGCGCGGCGGCGTCCTTGGCGCGGCGAGTCTCGCCCACGGTGTGCGAGGGGACCATCACGACCTCGCAGCCGTGGGGATTGTCCAGCAGCACTGTGCGTATCAGCTCCTCGAACCAGCCCTCGTCCATCCTGGCGCGCAGGATGTCGAACAGGCGGCCGACCTCGAGCATCGCGTCCGGCTCGCCGCCGCGCAGCCAGCTGTCGAGCACGCTGAAGCTCAGCCCCAGACCCTGCGGGTAGTATCCGAAGTCCCGCTCGCGCATCTGGAACTCGAGGTTGGCCATGGCGGCCTCCAGCTCCTGCCGGTCAAGCCCCTCGCCGGCCACGCGCTCGAGCACGGCGCGCAGCTTTTCCCCGGCGGGGACGATGTTCTCCTCGCTTATGTTGCGCACTTCCAGCTTCACGAAGGGCTGGGCGCAGCCGTCCCAGACCATCATGCTGACCGCCTCGCCCAGGCCGGCCGCGAGCATCTCGCGCGTGAGCACGGACTGGTTGCTGCCGCACAGGACGGTGCTGAGTATCTGCATGGCGGTCATGCGCTCCCGGTCGGTTATCTCGCCGACGACGCGCCCCCAGGCCAGGCGGTAGCGGTCGCGCTCGTCCTCCTCGGAGGACAGCTCGAACTCCACGCGCTGCGGCGCTGACTTCACGCTTTTCTGAAGCGCGGGGACGGGCAGGCGCTCGCTCGGCTCAAAGCCGCTGAGGTACTCCTCGTCGAGGATGGCCAGCACGGTGTCGATGTCCACGTCGCCGTCGAGGTAGACGTAGGCGTTGGAGGGGGAGTAGAAGCGGCGGTGGCAGTCCAGGAACTGCTCATAGCTCAGCTCGGGGATGTGCTCCGGGTCGCCGCCGGAGACGTAGCGGTAGGGCGTGTCGGGGTAGAGCGCGCGCATGATGGCGTTCTCCTCCAGCTCGTCCGCGTCGGCAAAGGCGCCGCGCATCTCGTTGTAAACCACGCCCTTGCGGCTGAGCGCGCCCTCGGCGTCCAGCTCGTAGTGCCAGCCCTCCTGGCGGAAGATCTCGCTCTTTGCGTATATCAGCGGGCGGAACACGGCGTCGAGGTAGACGCGCATGAGGTTGAGAAAGTCCTTGG
This sequence comes from uncultured Eubacteriales bacterium, assembly GCA_900543085.1. GTDB lineage: Bacteria > Bacillota > Clostridia > Oscillospirales > Oscillospiraceae > Scatomorpha > Scatomorpha pullicola. The sequence continues at coordinate 9,252 of UQQF01000023.1, forward strand.
CGTTGCGGCTGGAGATGGGGTAGTAGGTCTTGTCGGGGAAGGTCATCGCGTTCAGGAAGGTGTTCATCGAGGTCTTCATCAGCTCGACAAACGGCTCCTTGACCGGGTAGCGCTCCGAGCCGCAGAGCACGGAGTGCTCCAGGATGTGGAATACGCCGGTGTCGTCCTCGGGCAGGGTGGGGAATGCGATGCCGAAGGTGCGGTTCTCCTCGTCGCGCTTGAGCCATACGAGTTCGAGGCGCGTGCGCTCGTGCCGCATATGGTACATTACCGCGTCCAGCTCGCCGAGCGGCTGGGTGCGGATGACGGTGAAGCCGTGGGTAGTAGTGCCAGTAAGCATACTTCGCCTCCTTAGTTTTAGCTGAAGACATTATAGCCCAAACCGGGGGCGTTTGCTACAGGAATTTTCAAAAGAACGCCGCCCCGCTGCTTCCGTAAGGAGCGGGGCGGCGACGGAGTTTGTTTTGCCTACTTGCACTCGTGCCTCACGTACGCCCGGCGGGCGAGCAGGGCGAAGGCCGCCGTCTCGAGCGCGGGCGCGGCGAGCATGACTATGGGCGTCCATATGTGCAGCGAGCCTATGGCGAGGAATCCCGCGGACGCGAGCTGCTGCATCATGCCCGTGGTGAGGCAGACCCCTCCGCCGGGGAGGATGTTTTGCAGCCACAGCCCGGGCGCTCCCTCGGCGAGCAGCGACGTGCCGGCAAGCGGAAGCACGGCCATCGCGACCGAGAGGGCAAAGACGGCGACGGGGCTCTCTGTGCAGGCGGAGAGCCACAGCGCGAAGGCGCTCACGGCCAGCACGGATAGCCAGCCGGCGAGCAGGCAGAGGAGCAGCTGCGCGTTCGTGCTCATCCCGCCAAGTATCAGGACGCTGTAGTATTCGCCCTTGAGCTGCGCCGCCGAGGCGTCCGTGCCGAACGCGGCCAGGACGATGGCCGTGAACACGCCGCAGCAGATAAAGTAGAGCGCCGAGCCGAAGATGAACGCGCCGAGCGTCTTGGCGCGGGCAAGGCGGCCCCGGCCGTGCCTGGCGCAGCGCAGGATGTCCCCGGCTCCGGTGGAGTAGTCGCGCACAAAGGTCATGGAGGCCGTGGCCGCGCAGACGAGCGCGACGGCGAACTGGACAAGCTGCAGGTCGATAAGGGCGTCGCTGTCGCCGAAGCCGTACTCGTAGTAAAACGGCTCCGCCGCGCTCTCGTCCAGCGCGAGAGCCGCAGCGGCGGCGTCCTCGCCGTATCCCGACGCGACCGTGCGCTCTATGTAGGCCTTGCGCGCGCTGTAGTAGTCCGCCAAGTCCTCGCCCTGGGCGCGGCGGAGCGCGCTGATGACCGGCTCCGCGCCCTCGGCCAGGAAGCGGTCGATGCGCTCTTGCGTAAGCCAGCCCTCGTACGGAGCCGAGCGCTGCCGCTCATACTCTATGGCGTCCAGGCCGGTGAGGTACGGCGCTCCGTCCGGGAGGGTCTCGCCCGGCGCAGGGTAGGCCGTGACCGAGCGTACGGTGCTCGCGGCCATGAGCACGCTCAGCGCCAGCACGGCGGCGGACAGAGCCAGAGCCGGGCGGGACTTGAAAACGCGCTTTAGCTCCTGCCTAAGCATGGCGCGGCCTCCTCCGAGGGAGGGCGGCGTCCTCGCGGCGCACGTACGCGCGCTGAGCCAGCAGCGCGAACACCGGCGCCTCAATGACCGGCGCGGCGAGCATGACAAACGGCGTCCAAATGGCGAGGGAGCCTATGGTGAGGAACTTCCCGACCTGGATGTCGACAAACATGCCCGTGCCCAGCCCCAGCCCGCCGCTGGGCAGCAGGAGCCGGAGCCAGTCGCCGACGGCGCTCTCGCGCAGGAGCACGATGAGGAAGGTCGGCGTCATGGCGACGGCGAGGGTCACCGCCAGCACTGCGACGCCGCTCCTCATGCGCGCGGAGAGCCAGAGCGTGAAGGCCGTCATCGCAAACACGCTCAGCAGTCCGGCGGCGAGGGTGAGAATGAGCACGCCGTTCATCGTGATGTTTCCGAGCACCAGCGCGTCAAGCGCGAGCTGCGCCGAGGTCTTGTCATCCCCGAAAACCGCGAGCGTCAGGGCGACAAACACGCCCGCGCAGACGACGTAGAGCACGGTGCTGAGCGTCATTGCGGCGAGCAGGCGGGACTTGCCGAGGCGTTTGCGGCCATAGCGCGCGCAGCGCTGGATGTCGTCCGCGCCCGTCGAGTAGTCGGAGGCGAACACCGGCGCGCAGATGACGGAGCAGGCCACGGCAACGGCAAAGAGGCAGACCGGGAGCGTGGACGCAATGTTGCTGCCCGTGCCGAAGCCGAACTCGTAGTAGAACGGCTCGGCCGTGTTCTCGTCGAGCCTGAGCGCGGCCTCGGCCGCCGCCGGGCCGTAGTTCAAGGTCATGGCCTCCTCGATGTACGCCTTGCGCTGGGTGTAATACTGCGCGGCCATGTCGGGCGTTATCTCGTTTACGTACTGCACGTCGAACACCTGCGGGATGCTGCGCAGGAAGGTGCCGGTGTAGCCCGCGATCGCCGCAGCGTCGGCGTCATCGCCTGCGAGCACCTCAAAGCTGTCGTTGGTTTCGCCACCGGCGGCGACGCCGTAGTTGGCGTTCGCCTCGGCGAGCTGCGCAAAGACGTCGCGGATGCGCTCCGGCGTCCACTCGCCCTCGGACGACTGCGTGACTATCCTGCGCATCTCCGTTGCGGCGAGTCCGTGCAGGGATTCGCCGTCGTAGGCGTAGTAATATGGGTTGAAGATGTTGACGCAGCAGAGTACCAGCGTGACGAGCAGCGCCGCAGCCATGAGTATCCACGTCGAGCGCGTCTTGAGCAGGCGCTTGAGTTCAAGCTTATACATCGCCCTGCCCCCTCTCCGCCTGGAACAGCCACAGGTACAGGTCTTCGAGCCTCGGCTCGGCGAACTCGGAGCCGGCTACGGCGGGGGAGTCGGCGACGTAGCGCAGCAGCACCCGGCCTTCGCCCTCGTTTTTCAGCGACACTATGCGCACCTCGCGCTCCAGGCGCGGCAGCTCGCTCTCGGGCGCAAGGGCGGTGAACACCCTGCCCTCCACTGCGCGCAGCAGCTGCGCCGTCGTGCCGACGTCTATGAGCTTCCCGTCCTTCATGACGGCGTTTTCGGCGGCGATGTACTCCACGTCCGAGACTATGTGCGTGGAGATGAGCACGATGCGCCCGCGCGCGAACTCGCTGAGCAGATTGCGAAAGCGCACGCGCTCCCCGGGGTCGAGGCCGCTGGTCGGCTCGTCCAGTATGAGCACGTCGGGGTCGTTCAGCAGCGCCTGGGCGATACCGACGCGCCGCTGGGTGCCGCCGGACAGCTTCTTTATCTTGCTCTTATACACGCGCGTGAGCGAGAGCGTCTCGCACAGCTCGCCTATACGCTCGCGCGCATCGCGCTTTTCTATGCCCTTTAGCGCGGCCATGTAGTCCAGGTAGTCGGCCACCGTGAACTCCGGGTAGAACCCGAAGCTCTGCGGCAGGTAGCCGAGCATATCGCGCCAGGCCTCGCCCATGTCGCGCGTGTCCACGCCGTCGCAGAGCACGCGCCCGTCCGTGGGCGTGAGTATACCGGCCAGCATACGCATGAGCGTGGTCTTGCCTGCGCCGTTTGCGCCCAGCAGTCCCCAGACCCCGGGCGTGAGCGTCAGGTTCACGCCGTCGACGGCGGTCTTGTCGCCGTAGCGGCGGGTGAGGTTTTGTATCGTCAGTTCCATTGAAATTCCTCCGTATAGTTCCCGAATCGGGCGTCGCGAGCCATTTTGACGCACTCGGCGGCCAGCACCGCCAGCGACAGCAGGCAGATCGCCAGCGCCGCGCCCAGCGAGAGGCGGACGAGCCTGTCCGCCATACTCCAGTACAAGGCCGAGAGCGCCAGACCGAATCCTGCCGCGGCCAGCGCGCCGGAGTTGTCCGGCAGGTGGTTCAGCGCGGCCAGGCTCACCGCGCCGGTGAGCGCGAAGGGCAGCGCTATCAGCGTCAGCGCCGTGCCCGGCGCGGCCTTGAGCGTCAGCAGCGCGATGACCGAGAGGCAGACCGCGTCGCCGGCTCCAACGGCGGCGAATCTGGCCAGCAGCAGCTTCGCGCCGGAGACGCGCGTGGCGGCCTCGACCTCGTCCATCCTGTAGCGCTTTCCGCGTCCGTGGAAGGGCAGGAGGGTGAGCGCCACCAGCACCGCCGACGCTGCGGAGCAGCCCGGCACCAGCGAGGCGCTGCGCTCCGCGCCGGACAGGCCGCCGAGCATCAGGCTCACGGCCAGCAGCACCGCTCCCTGCACCAGCCAGACCGGCAGCGCGACAAAGCGGAGCTGCCGCAGCACCGTCTCCGACGTCCGCAGCCGGCGCAGCCGCCGCCTTTTGCCGTACGCCTCGCGGCAGAGCGGCAGGACTTGTTCCAGCCCTTCGCAGCTCCCGGCTGGGACGGAGCGCAAAAGCGCCTTTATTTCACGCGTTTTCATGGCTTCTCCTTTCACAGCAGTTTCTTCATAGCCTTGAGCGCCGCGCGCTCGCGCGACTGCGCGGTGCGAAGCGGCACGCCAAGCACCTCCGCCGCCTCCCTGAGCTTCAGACCGTGGACATAACGCAGCAGCACGACCTCCCGCTGCGCCTCCGGAAGCGCGGCGAGGGCGGAGTGCAGGTCTATGCCCAGCTCCGTCCGCTCAAAGCCCGGGTCGATGTACGGACTGTCGCCGAGCGGCTCGGCGGGCGTCTCGCGCCGGCAGCGGTCGGCGCAGGTGTTCGCGGCTATCTTGTAGAGCCAGGCGCGGAAGCGCCCCCGGAACGCGTGGGCGTCCAAATGGCGCACGGCCTTCAGGAAGGTCTCCTGAGCCGCGTCCTCCGCGCCGGCCTCGTCCGGGCTGTGACGCCGGCAATAGCGCAGGATGTCCGGATAATATGCGCGCACAAGCTCGTCCAGCGCCGATGCGTCGCCGCCGTTGAGCCTCTCGAGTATTTCATCCTCGCGCAACCGCCGTCACCTCCTTCACCCTATATAACGCGCCCGGGGCGCAAAATGATTTAGCGGTTTTTATTTTTTCCTGCAAACCCATTAAAGCACACATGTGCGCCGGGGAAAAGAAAAAACCGCGCTCGAACGAGCGCGGGAGAGAGGGGCGAAATTTGGCGACGCGGCACTTGATTTACGGGTCACGAAATGTTAATATAAATTCACAACTTTGCTGAGACATGACAGAGGTTCCGCCCATGAGAATATCCAAGATAAAGGTCCGCGAGGCCATGGCCGAAAAGAACATAAAGACGTTTACCGAGCTGGCCTCGGCTATGGACATATCCAAGAACCAGCTCTCCGTGATGCTGTCGGAGACGTACAACCCGCTAAAGAGCAAGGCGGCCGACCTGTGCGACACACTGGGCGTGACGCCGGACGAGATAATGGACTTCGGCGGCGAGGCGAAAAACTGCGCGGAGGACGGCTCGGACGGCGGACTGGTCACGGCCATAGAGCTGTTCGCCGGCGCGGGCGGCCTGGCTCTGGGTCTGGAGGAGGCGGGCATACACACGGTGGAGTACGTGGAGGTCGACAAGACCTGCTGCGAGACGCTGACGGCAAACCGCCCCAACTGGAACGTGGTCTGCGACGACATACACAACGTGGACTTCACGCCCTATCACGGCAAGGTGAACATCGTCACCGGCGGCTTTCCCTGCCAGGCGTTTTCGTACGCGGGCAAGAAGCTGGGCTTCGACGACACGCGCGGGACGCTGTTCCACGAGTTTGCCCGCTGCGTCAGGGAGGTGCAGCCGGAGATGTTCCTGGCCGAGAACGTGCGCGGGCTGGTCTCCCACGACAAGGGCAGGACGCTGAGCACGATAATCGACGTGCTGGAGTCGCTGGGCTATCACACGGACATGCAGGTGCTCAACGCCGCGTACTTCGGCGTGGGTCAGAAGCGCGAGCGGCTGGTCATCGTGGGGATACGCAACGACTGTGACATAAGCTTCCGCTTCCCGGAGCCGGAGGAGAGGATGACCACGCTGCGAGAAGCGCTCGCCGGCTGCCCCGACAGCCCCGGCGAGGAGTACAGCGAGAAGAAGCGGCGCGTGCTGGAGCAGGTGCCGCCCGGGGGCTGCTGGGTCGACCTGCCGGACGAAGTCGCGCGCGAGTACATGGGCAAGTCCTACTACTCCGGCGGCGGCCGCCGCGGCATGGCCAGGCGCATCTCCTGGGACGAGCCGTGCCTCACGCTGACGTGCAGCCCGTCCCAGAAGCAGACGGAGCGCTGCCACCCCGACGAGACGCGCCCGTTCACGATAAGGGAGTACGCCCGGATACAGTCCTTCCCGGACAGCTGGCGCTTCTGCGGCGGCATAGGTGACCAGTACAAGCAGATAGGAAACGCCGTGCCGGTGGAGCTGGCACGGCGCATAGCGGTGGAATTGAAGAACTCGATGCTGGCCTACAAGGCCCAGAAGGCTCAGCCGAACTGACCGGAGCGCGCGATGGCGGCTGCGAGGCGGTCTATGGTCTCGCGTATCAGCCCGGTGCCGTCCGCGTCCCGGGCCACCTCGACAAAGGCGTTTATCAGCTCGCCGTAGAAGCCCTCGTCGCCGGTCAGGCGCAGCCAGAACTCCCTGCCCACGAACACGGGGTAGTCCTCGTCCAGGCGGCGGTAGAAGGAGTTCAGCTCGCCGGGGGTGCCGTAGAACACGCCCACGACGCAGTCGTCGGTCTGTAAGCTGAGCCGGTTGGTCCTTGCCAGCGCCCTGATGGCGCGGAAGTGGGAGACGATGGTCTCCACGTCGTCCTTGTTTATGGTGTTCGGCCCGGCCTTGATCTGGCAGTATTTCCTGCGCCCGTCCAGCGCGTCGATGAACTCTATGTCTATGCCGCTGGTGGTGGAGGCGAAGGTGTTCAGCACCTCGTTGCAGAAGCTCTGCATCTGCGTGCCGAAGGTCGTTGTGATGGAGGTGCCCAGCACGCGAGGATAGACAAGCGCCTTGGCGATGCTCTCCGGCTCCGCGTTGCCGAACGCGAACTGCGAGAGGTATGTGATTAGGAACGGGTTGACGTTGAACTCGGACAGGCTTGTGAGCTTGGCCGTGTTGGCTATGTGCTTTTCGGCGATCTTGGTGCGGAAGAAGACCCGGGTCTTTTCAAGGATCTCGTTTCTCTCCTGTTCGGTCATGGCGCTTCACCTTCCTTGAGCGTATTTGCCTTCACGCATATTATAGTCGAAAACCGCCGCCAAAGCAACTGCGGCGGCAGACACAGCGTCGCCCGGCGGTAAAACCGCCGGGCGACGCCGCTTTTATGTGGCCTGACAATTGCCGGAGAGGTACGGCATAAGCTCGTCCAGATAGTCCAGCAGCGGGTGCAGCTCGCCGCGGCGGAGCATGTCCGGCAGCTCGGCGCAGGTCACCCACCTGGCGTCCGCGACCTCCTCGCGCTGCAGCTTGAGCGGCGGCAGGGCGCGGCGGGTGAAGACGTAGACGTCGTAGAAGTCGCTTTCCCGCCTGACGCTGTGTATCAGCCTGGCCGAGGCGGCCGGCACGTCCACGCCCAGCTCCTCGCGTATCTCCCGCACTATGGCCGTCAGCGTATCCTCCCCGGCGCGCACGCAGCCGCCGGTGCCCTCCCAGCGCAGGGGGTACTGCTTGCATGCGGCGCGCTGAGTGAGCAGCACGCGGCCCTGCCCGTCCGTTATCCAGCCGCTGACCGAGAGGTGAAATAGCCCCTCCGGCACCGCGTCGCCCCGGCGCATGGTCCGGCCGGTGAGGACGCGGTCTGCGTCATACAAGTCCCACGGCTCGCCGGGGATCGGGGCGTCTTCAAAGCCGTCCAGGCACAGGTCTGCCCCCTCCGGCGCGGCGCAGTTGACCGCGACGGCGTACATCCCCGCGCGCCGGGCGGAGCGTATGGCCGCCGCGCTGTCGTCGAACACGGCGCAGCGCCCGGGAGCCACGCCGAGCCGGCCGGCCGCGAGGAGGAAGACGTCCGGCTCGGACTTGCCGCGCCCCACGTCGTCGGCGGAGCAGAGCGCGTCGAACCAGTCGAGTATGCCCAGCCGCTCCAGGCATGGGCGGTAATAGCGCTCCGGCAGGCTGGTCGCGACCGCCAGGAGCACGCCCTCCCGGCGCAGCGCGAGCAGGTACTCTGCCGCGCCGGACAGGAGCTGCACGGTACGCTCGTACTCGCCGACGGCCAGGGCGTCCCACTCGCTGAGCAGGACGTCCGCGCCCTCGTCCAGAGCGAAGCGCGCGACGGTGTAGTCCGCGGCCTCGGGGAAGCTGCGCGCGTTCACCTCGGCGGCGTAGTCGTCCGGGCAGTCCAGGCCGCGGCGGGCCAGGCACCCGGCGCAGACCCGCTCCCACAGCCCGGCGGTGTCCAGCAGCGTGCCGTCAAGGTCAAAAATTGCGGCGTCAAAGTTCATGTTTTCTCATCCTTTCCGTATTTTCAGCCGGAAAAGAAAGCACCTCCGCACCGGATGCGGAGGCAAAATAAGCGCAGGCCGGCACGGAAATTGCTTCCCGCGCCGGCATTAACCGACAGGTCAAGAGGTCAGGTGTGAACCTTTTTCAGCCCTACGGCTCCCTCGCAACGTGTTTTAAGTATGAACTTTACAAGGCCATGATAGCAGAGGCAAAGGCAAAAGTCAAGCCGCGGCGCCATAGACGCCGCGGCTGCGAGCTCAGCCCCAGAGGGCGGTGAGCATGGGGATTATCTGCTTTTTGCGGCTCATGACGCCCTTGAGAAAGAGGTAGTTGTCGTGCGGCTCCTTGTTGAAGGCCTGACGTATCGTGTCGTCGTTGCCCACGTAGAAGATGTGGGAGCCCTCCTGGAGCACGTCGGTTATCATGAGGATGACCATGTCGAACTCCTGCTTATCCTTGAGCTGAGCCATGAGCGTGAGGAATTCCTCGCGCCTGGCCAGCAGGTGGTCGGCGTCGACGCAGGTTATCTGGCTGACGCCTATGTTCTGCTCGGCGATGTGGAACTGCTTGTAGTCGGCGCGGAACAGCTCCTCGGCGCTCTTGGCGTCGGTGCTTCCGGCGGCGTACAGCTCCTTGCCTATCTCGTCCAGGCTCACGCCCGCTATGCGCGCCAGGCGCTCGGCCATGGCGATGTCGCGCTTGGTGCAGGTTGGGGACTTGAACATGACGGTGTCGGAGAGTATCGCGCCGGCCATCAGCCCGGCGATCTTCGGGCTGGGCACCACGCCGCGCTCCTGATACATGGCGGTGAGTATGGTGTTCGTGCTGCCGACAGGCTCGTTGCGCACGCGTATGGGCTGGGTGGTCTGGATGTCCGCCAGACGGTGGTGGTCGATTATCTCGAGTATCTCGACCTGGTTGAGCCCGGGCACGCTCTGCGCGGCCTCGTTGTGGTCGACGAGCACGACCTGCTTGCGGCGCGGACGCAGCAGGTGGAAGCGCGAGATCATGCCCACGACCTGGTCTTTCTCATCGAGCACGGGGTAGCTGCGGAAGCGGCTTTTCAGCATTATTTCACGCACGTCGTCCAGATAGTCGCTCAGGTGGAAGGCCACTATCTCCTTGTTCGGCTCGATTATGCGCTCGACCGGCAGCGCCTGGTATATGATGCGGGAGACGCGGCGCGCCGAGAGCGGGGTGGATATCACGCAGGTGTCGCTGCCGGCCTCGGCCCACTCGCTGCGCAGGTTGGCGCGGCAGATTATCAGGCAGCGCACGCCGGACTCTATCGCCCGGTCTATTATCTCCGGCTGCTCGCCGCAGATGAGTATGGTGTCGGGGTTGGTCAGCGCCGGGTCGTCAAAGTTCTGCGGCAGGGAGATGTACAGCTCGCCGGAGACGCTGCTCACCGTGCAGTTGAGCTCGTTTACCAGGGAGCCCTCCAGCACGCTCAGCAGGTTGAAAAGCGGCACGTCGTCCACGCGGTTCTGCGCGATGGTCTGCATGTCGTAGCTGGCTATGTCCCCGGCGGAGAGCATACCGAAGATGCGGCCGTCCTCCTCGACTATGGGCACCACGCTGACCTCGCCGTCGCGCATCGTGCGCCAGGCCAGGTCGAGCGGCACGGAGCGGTGCAGCGCGCTGGTGCGGTCGTAGTCGACGTCGCAGACCTGCGTGCGCATGTTCTTGACAAAGGGCGGAGCCTCCATGCCGAAGCGCGCGAGCAGCCGCGAGGTCTCGTCGTTTATCGCGCCTATGCGCACGGCCTTGTACGCGCGGTTGCCCAGGGCGTTTTGCAGATTGGCGTAGGCTATCGACGCCACTATCGAGTCAGTATCCGGGTTCTTATGTCCTGTGACATATATATCGCCCATGAACTCAAGTCCTCACTCTCAAACGAAAATGCCGCGCGGAGAACCGCGCGCTCACTAATTATATCAGGCCTTGGAGAGTTTGTATAGAGGTTTCCTGTCCGTTTTGGGCATCGTTATATTATAAACGCACTTAAACGGCCGGAACGGCGTACTTCCGCGCCCGGATTACCGCGCCGCCGCCTGACGCTATACTAAGACAATAAATTGACGATTTTGACCAAATTGCATCAAATGACCGGAGACTGTGGCAGGCGAAGGGGCAAATTCGAGTTGATTTCTAAGCATAAGTTATATATAATTGTATCAATATATTACTTGCAATTGGGGATAGCTTTTGATGGGCAGAATTGCTATAGTCACCGACAGCAACAGCGGTATCACACGCGAGGAAGCGGCGGCTCTCGGCACCTACGTGGTGCCGATGCCGTTTTTCATTGACGGTGAGCTCTACTATGAGGGGATCACGCTCACGACGCAGGAGTTCTACAAGCGCATGGCCGCAGGCTCGGAGATAAGCACCTCCCAGCCCACGCCGGGCGCCGTGCTCGAGCTGTGGGACGAGCTGCTGGAGACGAACGACGAGGTGGTTTACATACCCATGTCCAGCGGGCTCAGCGGTTCCTGCGCCACGGCGACGGCGCTTGCCGAGGACTACGACGGGCGCGTGCATGTCGTGGACAACCAGCGCATATCCGCCACGCAGAGGCAGAGCGTCATAGACGCGCTCAACATGGCTCGTGACGGACTGAGCGGCGCGCAGATAACCGAGGTGCTGCTGCGCGAGCGGCTGGAGGCCAGCATCTACATCACGGTGGACACGCTGCAATACCTCAAAAAGGGCGGACGCATCACCGCCGCCGCGGCCGCGCTGGGCACCGTGCTGGGCATAAAGCCGGTGCTGCAGATACAGGGCGACAAGCTCGACGCCTTCTCCATGGCTCACGGGCTGAAGGCCGCCAAGCGCCAGATGCTCGACGCGGTGGAGCGCGATTTGGAGAAGCGCTTCGCCGGCAAGCGCGGCGTCATGGTCGCCGCCGCCTACACCTGCTCCGAGGCCGAGGCCGAGGTCTGGAGCGACGAGATACGCGCCCGCTTCGGCGAGCGCTACTGCGGCTACATAGCCCCGCTGAGCCTCTCCGTGGCCTGCCACACCGGCCCCGGCGCCGTCGCCATGGGCTGCGTCAAGGCGGCGGAGTGGTAATATAAACGCCAAAACCGGACTCCCGAGGGAGTCCGGTTTTTTGTTGCCCGGCTCGGTTCCGTTCAAAGCAGCACCCGCCCCTCCAAACCGGAGGGGCGGGTGGCTTTTACTCTTTTTCGTACACGCAGAATTCGCAGCGGATTCCGTTGGAAGTGAGGGGCTCGCTGGAGGTGAGCTTCCACTCGGGAAGGGAGTCCAGATTGGGGAAATATGCGTCAGAGTGGGGGACGGCGTCTATTTTTGTGACGTATATCTTATCGAGGTGGGAAAAGAGCGCCATATACACCGTGGCTCCGCCGACGACAAACACCCGCTCGTCGCCCTTGCAGGCCTCTATGGCCTCCTCGGGGGTGTGCACCACCTCGGCGCCGGGCACCTCTGCCTCCTGACGGGTCATGACGATGTTTCTCCGCCCGGACAGCGGCTTACTGTCGGGGAAATCCATCAGAGTCTTGCTGCCGACGATTATCGTGGCGCCTTTTGTAACCTCGGCAAAGCGCCGCCTGTCTTCGGGGACGACGATGGGCTGCGTGCCCTCGCTGCCTATGCCCCAGTCGGTATAAACCGCAACGATTGCTTCCATCTAATCCTTCCTTATCTTCTTTATATCTGATCCGCCTCAGAGGGCGACGGGTATTTTTTCGTCCAAATCCGTGTATCGGTAGCCGGGGAGCGTGAAGCTGTCACGCGTGAAGGCGTAGAAGTCGTGAATATCGGGGTCTATTTGCAGCTGCGGCGCTGCGTACTGCGGGTTTTTGAGTATCTTCTCGACGATCGGCACGTGGCGGTCGTATATGTGCGCGTCGGCTATGACGTGCACCAGCTCGCCCGCCTTGAGCCCGCTGGACTGTGCGAACATGTGCACAAGCACGGCGTACTGGCAGACGTTCCAGTTGTTGGCCGTGAGCATGTCCTGGCTGCGCTGGTTGAGTATGGCGTTGAGCGTGTTGCCCGTGACGTTGAAGGTCATCGAGTACGCGCAGGGGTAGAGCGCCATCTCGTGCAGATCCTCAAAGTTGTAGAGGCTGGTGAGTATGCGGCGGGAGGCGCGGTTGTGCTTGAGGTCGTACAGCACGCGGTCGACCTGGTCGAATTCGCCCTCGGGATACTTGTGCTTCACGCCGAGCTGATAGCCGTAGGCCTTGCCGATGGAGCCGTTCTCGTCCGCCCAGGCGTCCCAGACGCGGCTGCGCAGCTCGTGGACGTTGTTGGACTTCTGCTGCCAGATCCACAGCAGCTCGTCCACCGCGCTTTTCCAGAAGGTGCGGCGTATGGTGAGTATGGGGAACTCCTCGGAGAGATCGTAACGGTTGACTATGCCAAAGCGCTTGACCGTGTGGGCGCTCTCGCCGTCCTCCCAGCGCGGGCGGACGTCCAGCTCCGTGTCCCAGAAGCCGTTGTCGAGGATATCACGGCAGTTTTGTATGAACAGCTCGTCCGCGCGGCTCATGGCTTTACCTCCGTTTGTCATATCTTATACAATTATAACATTTTAGCCTTGTAACCTGCAAGCGGCATTGCGAATAGAATGAGGCGAGAAAGGGGCGTGTAGTTTATGGTATTTGCCTTATGCGGCGGAGACGAGCGCATAGTGAGGCTCGCCGGTATGCTGCTGGCCGACGGCCACGGTGTAAAAGTCTGGGCGCTGGAGGGCGCGCAGCTCCCCGACGGAGCCAGAGCCTGCGACTCGGCGGCGGAGTGCGTGCTGGACGCGGACTGCGTCGTGCTGCCCATGCCCGCGAGCGTGCGGCGCGGGCTGATGAACGCGCCGCTGAGCAAGAAGACGCACTGCATGGGCGAGATCTTCGCGGCGGTCGCGCCCGGCACGCCGGTCTGCGCCGGGGGCGTGGGAGCCGATGTGCGCGCGATGGCAGGGGACGCGCGGCTGCGCGACTACGCCGCGCTGGAGAGCTACAGGGCGGCAAACTCCCTGGCCACGGCCGAGGGCGCCATAGGCGTGCTGCTCGGCGAGACGCCGGGCGTGCTCTGCGGCAGGCGCTGCCTGATAATAGGCGCCGGGCGCATAACCCGCGCGCTGGCTCCCAGGCTCGCGGCGCTGGGGCTGCGCGTGACGGTCGCGTCGCGCTCGCCGGACTCGTGCGCGTGGGCGCTGGCTCAGGGGCTGGAGGCGCAGGACGCCGCCAAGATCTGCTGTGAGGGCATGGACATAGTCGTAAACACCGCCCCCGCGCTCGTGCTGACGGCCTCGCGGCTGACGGAGCTGCCGGAGGGGGCGCTGGTGCTGGATCTGGCCAGCGCGCCCGGGGGCACGGACTTCGACGCTGCGAGGGCGTTCGGCATACGTGCCCTGACCGCGCCGGGACTGCCGGGCAAGTGGTCGCCCGACGCGGCGGCCGCGGCGGTTCGGGACGCAATCTATCGCAGCATGGAGGATGAATAGCTTTGAAGAACGTAAAGCTGGGGCTGGCGCTCTGCGGCTCCTACTGCACATACGAGCGGGTGCTGGCCGAGGCCGCGGCGCTCGCGGAGGAATACGAGGTCACCGCGCTGATGAGCGAGACTGCGGCGGAGACCGACAGCCGCTTCGGCACGGCGGAGGGCTTTCTGGAGCGGCTTGAGGAGATGACCGGCAAGGCGGTCATACGCACGATAACCGGCGCGGAGCGCGTGGGGCCGGAGCGGCTCTTTGACGTGCTTGTGATAGCCCCGTGCACGGGCAACACGCTGGCGAAGCTCGCCCACGGCATCACCGATACGGCGGTGACCATGGCCGCCAAGAGCCACCTGCGCAACGGGAGACCCGTGGTGATAGCGCTCTCGACCAACGACGCGCTCAGCGGTTCGGCGCCGGCCATCGCGGAGCTGCTCAACCGCAAGAACTACTACTTCGTGCCCTTCGGCCAGGACGATGCACAGGGCAAGCCCACAAGCCTGCAGGCCGACTTTTCACGTATAGGCGACACGGTCGACGCCGCGCTGGAGGGACGGCAGCTTCAGCCCATACTGAGGTGAGGCGAAGCCGCGGGAACGAAAAAATCGCCCCGGACGGGAGTCCGGGGCGACTGCTGCTTTTAACGGCCGTCTGTTCAGTCCTTGGAAATCCTGCGCTGAATGAACTTGACGATCTCGACGATGGGGATGACGCAGAAGGCGAGAGCCAGAGCGATGAGGTACTCGTTGAGCTCGACGCTGGTGAAGCCGAAGGCGTTGGCCAGGAAGGGCACCTCGCAGACGAGAGTCGTGGCGACCAGGCTGCCGAGAGCGGCCCAGTTGAGGGTCTTGTTGAAGCCCTTGAGCGTGAGCAGGCTGCCGCGCTGGGAGCGCATGTTGAAGCTGTGGAAGATCTCGGCCATGCTCATGGTGACGAAGGCCATGGTGGTGCCGTCGGCGCTGTTGGTGATCGTCCAGACGCCGGACTCGATGTAGTGGCCGATGAAGTAGCTGGCGAGCGTCAGGGCGGAGACTACGAGACCCTGGTAGGCGATGTCGAAGCCCATGCCGCCGGCGAACACGCCGGCCTTGGCATCGCGCGGGCGGCGCTTCATGATGTCGGCCTCGGCGCGCTCCATGCCCAGCGCGAGCGCCGGGAAGCAGTCGGTGACGAGGTTTATCCACAGCAGGTGCACCGGCTGCAGGATGGTGAAGCCAAGCAGCGTGGCCACGAAGATGCTGATGACCTCGCTCATGTTGGAGCCGAGCAGGAACTGGATGGCCTTGCGGATGTTGTCGTAGATGCGGCGGCCTTCCTCGACGGCGCCGACGATGGTGGCGAAGTTGTCGTCCGCGAGCACCATGTCCGCGACGTTCTTGGTGACGTCGGTGCCGGTGATGCCCATGCCCACGCCGATGTCGGCGCTCTTGATGCTGGGCGCGTCGTTGACGCCGTCGCCGGTCATGGCGGTGACGTTGCCGTGCTTGCGCCAGGCGTTGACTATGCGGGTCTTGTGCTCGGGCTGGACGCGCGCATAGACGGAGATGTTCATGTACTCCTTGTCAAACTCGTCGTCGCTCATCTCGTTGAGCTGGCTGCCGGTGATGGCGCGGGTGTCCTCCGTGAGTATGCCCAGCTCGCGGGCGATGGCCATGGCGGTGTCTATGTGGTCGCCGGTTATCATGATGGGGCGGATGCCGGCGCCGCGGCACTCCTCGATGGCGGCCTTGACCTCGGGGCGCACCGGGTCGATCATGCCGGTGAGGCCGATGAAGGTGAGATCCTTTTCGAGGTTGGCGGGGCTGCAGTCGGCGGGGACGGCGTCCCACAGGCGCTCGCTGGCGGCGAGGACGCGCAGGGCGCGGTCGGCCATGGCCTTGTTGGCGGCGAGGATCTCCTCACGCTTGGCGTCGGTCATGGGCACGGCCTTGCCGTTTTCGATGTAGTGGGTGCAGAGCTTGAGCACCTCGTCGGGCGCGCCCTTGGTGTACTGGACGATGCCCTTGTCCGTCTTGTGGACGGTGCTCATCATCTTGCGCATGGAGTCGAACGGAGCCTCGCCCACGCGCGGCTCGGCGGCCTTGAGGGCGGGCTTGCCCAGGCCGAGGCCGTGGGCGTAGTTGACCAGGGCGCACTCGGTGGGCTCGCCCACGGCGGCGCCGGTGTCGTCCTCCTCCGCGTCGGAGCACAGGCTCATCGCGGTGGCCAGGAGCTTCTCGTCATCGCCGTAGTGGTCGACGACGGTCATCTTGTTCTGGGTGAGGGTGCCGGTCTTGTCCGAGCAGATGACCTGGGCGCAGCCGAGAGTCTCGACGGCGGTCAGGCGGCGGATGATGGCGTTGCGCTTGGACATGTTGGTGACGCCGATGGAGAGCACGACCGTGACAACGGCGGCAAGACCCTCCGGTATGGCCGCGACTGCCAGGGAGACGGCGACCATGAAGCTGTCGAGAATGACCTCGAACTCAAATCCGCCCGCGCGCAGTATCTGCACGGCGAATATGACGACGCAGATGCCGAGAACCAGCCAGGTGAGGATCTTGCTCAGCTGGCTGAGCTTTATCTGCAGCGGGGTCTGACCCTGCTCGGCGCGGGAGAGGGCGTCGGCTATCTTGCCCATCTCGGTGTCCATGCCGGTGGCGGTGACGACCATGGTGCCGCGGCCGTAGGTGACGGTGGAGCCCATGTAGCACATGTTCTTGCGGTCGCCCAGGGGCACGTCGGCAGAGTCCTTGAGGTCGATTATATCGATGAACTTGTAGACCGGCACGCTCTCGCCGGTGAGGGCGGCCTCCTCTATCTGAAGGCTGGCGCTGTCTATTATGCGTCCGTCTGCGGGGACGGCGTCGCCGGCCTCAAGGTGGACGATGTCGCCCACTACGAGCTCGGCGCTGGGCACGATGGTTATCTTCCCGTCGCGCAGGACCTTGCTGGTCGCCGCGGACATGGCCTGCAGGGCTTCGATAGCCTTTTCGGCCTTGCTCTCCTGGTACACGCCGAGGATGGCGTTGACCAGGACGACGATCAGGATGATGACCGTGTCGGTGATGCCTCTGATGCCCTCCTCATAGATGCCGGTGACGGCGCTTATCGCCGCGGCGACGATGAGGATTATGATCATCGGATCGGCCATCTGTGCGAAGAAGCGCTTTAAAAGCGAATCCTTCTTCTCGGCTGCCAGTTCGTTGCGCCCGTCGCGCTCAAGGCGTATTCGGGCTTCTTCGCCCGTTAAGCCGCCCTCCGAGCTGTCAACGTCTTTGAGAACCGCGGACGTGTCCTCACAATAGTACTTCACTTGCTGATACCACCCTTTCAAATTCGTAGCAAAAAAGACCCATGGATATGGTCTTTCGCCAAATCCATGAGTCTCGCCATTTAATGCAAGCCAGGCGCCGCGCGGCGCCAAGGTGTTGACTTGCCTCCGTTTTTTGGAAGACTACTCCCTCATGTAGCACATATCCTATCATCGTTAACGGCCGATGTCAAGGCTTTTCGCCCTTTGGAAACGCCCGAATGCCACACTTGCTGCTATTTGACCAGCTTGACATTTTCCTCGCCGAACAGCTCTTTCAGTTCTGCTATCAGGCTGGGGTGAGCCACGCAGTCGGCGGCCAGACGGCGGCCGGTGTCGGCGAAGTAGACGATAAGCCGGTCCTCTCCCGGGAACATCTCCTGCAGCAGCTCTATCCTGCGCATTGCGCGCTTGTCGTTGCCCGCCAGCCGCACCCAGAGCTTGGAGGGGCGGGACGGCTCCGGCGGAGCGGCTTCGGCCGCGCCCATGGGCTCGATCCCGTCCACGACCAGCTGCGGCTCCTTCTCGTCGCGCACGCTTATGCGGCCGCGGACCACGATCGCCGCGCCGTTTTCCACGAACTTCCCGCCGGCGTCCCAGGCCTTCTGGAAGGCCAGCAGTTCCATGCTGCCCGTGTCGTCCTCGAGCTGGATGTAGGCCATCAGCGAGCCGTTTTTCGTGGTGCGCGTGCGCTTGCTGTCGACTATCCCGGCGACGGTGACGTACTGCCCGTCGGCAAAGCCGCCGGACTCCTCGGGGGACTCAAAGCTCGAGAGTATCGCGCCTATGTGCGCCGCGCCTATGCGCCAGACCGCCTCGCGGTACTCGTCCATGGGGTGACCCGTGAGGTAAAGGCCGGTCATGCTGCGCTCCATGGCCATCAGCTCGGCACGGGAGTACTCGTCCACCTGGGGGACGGGCACCTCGGCCATCGTGCCGCCGTCTTCGCCGCCAAAGAGATCCAGCTGCCCGGCTACGTTCTTGCGCCCGTCGTCGGCTATGCTGTCCAGAACCTGGTCGAGCATTTGGACCATTGCGCGGCGCTTGGCGCCGAGGCTGTCGAAGGCGCCGGCCTGGATGAGACTCTCTACGGCACGGCGGTTGAGCTCCTTGCCGGACATGCGCCGGCAGAAGTCCTCCAGGGACTTGAACGCTCCGCCGCTCTCACGCTCGGCCATCAGCAGGTTTATGAACTTCTCGCCTATGTTCTTGATGGCCACAAGCCCGAAGCGGATGTCGCTGCCGACCACGGTGAACCAGGCGCCGGACTCGTTCACGTCCGGCGGGAGCAGCCGTATGTGCATCTCGCGGCACTCGGCGATGTACTCGGCGACCTTGGTCGAGGAGTCCAGCACGCTGGTCAGCAGCGCGGCCATGTACTCGCGCGGGTAGTGCCGCTTCATGTACGCCGTGCGGTAGGCCACTATGGCGTAGGCCACGGCGTGCGCCTTGTTGAAGGCGTAGCTGGCGAAGTCGAGGATCTCGTCGTATATATCGTTGGCCGTGGCCTCGGGGATGCCGTTGGCCACGCAGCCGGGGATGTTCCGCTCGGCGTCGCCGTGGATGAAGGCCTGACGCTCGGCGTCTATGACGGCGTGCTTTTTCTTGCTCATCGCGCGGCGGATGTTGTCCGCCTGACCCAGGGAGAAGCCCGCCAGGCGTCGGAATATCTCTATGACCTGTTCCTGATACACTATGCAGCCGTAGGTGACGGAGAGTATCGGCTCCAGCGAGGGGTGCTTGTAGCGTATCTTCTCCGGGTGTTTGCTGTTGTCCAGGAAGCGGGGAATGGAGTCCATGGGTCCGGGACGGTAGAGCGCTATGACGGCTGTGATGTCCTCTATGCTCTTGGGCCCGAGCCGGGTGCAGACGCTGGTCATGCCCGCGCTCTCAAGCTGGAAGACGCCCTCGGTCTTGCCGGCGGCGAGCATGGCGAAGGTCTCCGCGTCGTCGTCCGGCAGGGAGTTCACGTCGAAGCCGGGCGTGTTCCGGCGCACCAGCTCGGCCGCGTCCTCCAGCACGGTGAGGTTGCGCAGGCCGAGGAAGTCCATCTTCAGCAGGCCAAGCTCCTCGAGCGTGACCATGGTGTACTGCGTGACCACGCTCTCGTCGTTTTTGGCGAGCGGGACGTACTCGTACACCGGCCGCTCGGTTATCACGACGCCGGCGGCGTGCGTGCTGGCGTGGCGGGGCATGCCCTCGATGGCGCGGGCGGTGTCGATGAGCGCGTGTATGCGCTCGTCCGAGGCGTACATGTCGCGCAGCTGCTTGGACAGTTGCAAGGCCTCGCCGAGCGTCATGCCGGGCGCGGTGGGCACCTGCTTGGCCACGGCGTCGCAGTCGGCGTAGCTGAGGTCGAGCGCCCTGCCCGTGTCGCGCACCGCCTGGCGCGCGGCCATGGTGCCGAAGGTGACTATCTGCGCGACGTGGTCGTGGCCGTACTTGCGGTTGACGTAGTCTATGACCTCGCCGCGGCGGCGCACGCAGAAGTCTATGTCTATGTCGGGCATGCTCACGCGCTCCGGATTCAGGAAGCGCTCGAAGTAGAGGCTGTATTTGATGGGGTCGACGTCGGTGATGTTCAGGCAGTAGCTGACCACACTGCCCGCCGCGCTGCCGCGGCCGGGGCCGACGGGGATGCCGCGGGACTTGGCGTAGCCGATGAAGTCCGAGACGATGAGGAAGTAGTCGACAAAGCCCATGCGCTTTATCATGTCCAGCTCGTACTCCATCTGCGCCCTGGCGTCCTCGCGCGCGGCGCCGTAGCGGCGCTCAAAGCCCTCGGCGCAGAGCTTTTTGAGGTATTCAAAGCTGTCGCTCTCGCCCTCCGGCAGCTGGAAGCGGGGCAGGTGGTAGTGCCCGAACTCAAAGTCGAAGCTGCACTTGGCGGCGATCTCCGCCGTGTTGTCCGCGGCGTCGGGGCGGTCGGGAAATAGCGCGCGCATCTCCTCCTCGCTCTTGAGGTAGAACTCCTGCGTCTCAAAGCGCATACGCTCGGCGTCGTTCACGGTCTTGCCGGTCTGGATGCACATCAGCACGTCCTGGTAGTAGGCGTCGGACTTGTTTATATAGTGCGCGTCGTTCGTCAGCGCGAGGGGGATGCCCGTCTCGTCGTGGATGCGCAGGATGCCCCTGGCGGCCGCGTCCTCCTCGGGGATGCCGTGGCGCTGGATCTCGAGGTAGAAGTCGTCGCCGAAGACCTCGCGCAGCTCCAGCGCCCGCTCCCTGGCCTTTTCGTACTGGCCGTCGACTATCTTGCGCGGGATGTCGCCGGCGAGGCAGCCGGAGAGGCAGACCAGCCCCTCGGCGTGCTCGCGCAGCAGCGCCCAGTCGATGCGCGGCTTGACGTAGAAGCCCTCGGTGAAGCCCATGGACACGAGATAGCTGAGGTTGCGGTAGCCCGTCTCGTTCTTGCACAGCAGGATGAGGTGGGTGTAGCGGTTGTCGATGCCGTACTCGCGGTCGGTCAGCGAGCGGGGCGCGACATAGACCTCGCAGCCGGTTATGGGCTTGATGCCGGCCTTGCGGCAGGCGCGGTAGAAGTTGACTGCGCCGTACATGACGCCGTGGTCGGTGA
>UQQF01000024.1 GCA_900543085.1 uncultured Eubacteriales bacterium
GCTTTTTTGCGCTATACTATTGGCAAAGGCGGTGGGATATTATGACAGTCGGAGATAAGATAAAGAAAATCCGCACCTTTCGAGGTATGACACAAAAGGAATTGGGTCTTGCCGTCGGCTTTGAGGAAAAGGGAGCGGACAACCGTATCGCACAGTACGAAACGAATTACCGTGTCCCCAAGTGGGAGTTGCTGGACAAGATTGCGGAGGCGCTGCGGGTAGACCGCCAGAATTTCTACACCATCGCCCCCGGCTCCGCCGAGGACTTCATGCGGACATTCTTCTGGCTCGACGAGGACAGCCCCGGCTCTATCCGCCTGTTCCAACTTGTCCGCAATCCGGGCAGGGCGGGTGCCGCTGATGATACCTCCGTACGGTACAATGACGGCGACGACTGGCCCGCACATCCTCCCGTGGGTATGTACTTCCAGTACGGCCTTGTGGACGAGTTTATGCGGGAATGGCTTTTGCGTCAGCAGGAGTTACACGCCGGAGAGATCACCAGGGACGAATACTTTGAATGGAAATTGAATTGGCCGAGGACTTGCGACGATTGCGGGAAATGTGAACCGAGTATTCCGTGGCGCAAAAATGAATAAGACAAGCAAAAAACCGCCCTGCTGAATTTGTCGTTCAGCAGGGCGGTTTTGCTTGTCCTTTTGGGATTATTCTCTTGAGAGTACCGGGCGGACACAAATAGTATCAATCCAGTATCAAGAGCAATATGGACGGGCAAAAAAGCCTGTATTCATGCGGGTTTGCGCCGTTTCGAGCGTCATTCCCACTCGCTCCCGCCAGACATATTCTAAACGGATTTGCTTATGGGATTTAGCTCAAAGTGTTTGTATTGTTTTCATTATCCAGATAGTTTGGGCTATCTGATTTTTTGTTGCCATTGTGTTGCCATCGTGTCGCTAGAACTACCTTCTATGAAAGCAGAAAATTGATTAGTGTCAATAAACCTTTTCGCGGCAACTCAACCAATGTGCTGGAGTCCAGTTGAAATTCTGCTGGTCTATGTACAACCCAATTTAACGGATCGACATTGTCTTCATAATTTCCAAATAGATTTGTAAAATACTGTCTCATTGTAGTATCAGTGATATAATTGGGAAGATTTCGCTTGTAGTTTTCAATTATTTTGCTTAATTTGCCTATATCCTTAATTTTTTCCCATATTAACTTATTCTGACCTTGAATATAATGCTTTTTTGAATAATATATAATAGATTGCTCTATTATCGAACGAACAAGAAATGTTGTTGCTATGGGATATGTCGCAACAAGTCTCCTATCAGAAAATAATTGTAATTCCCTGCATACCGCTGTCACACCATGAGTTTCTGCATCGTTTGGATTTAGACTGCTATAGTTTAGACCTTGGAAAAAGTAAGGCAAATTTCTACTTCCCCCAAAGTTGCCTTTTCTTCCGTTAACACTACTTCCCGTGGTACCATCATCTTGTTGTCGATCACTTTCGCCGCCAACAGAAGTAGCGGCACCTGAACCTGTAAAATTTGAGCCTGTATTAGTCGGATTATTGTCTGCCTTGTCAGCATCGCTTTGTCCGTCAGTGTCTACAGGCTTGCTTTGTTCACCTGCCGAATTATCATCCATACTCTTCCCATGAGTATATTCTTGAATCCAAGGTATGAGTTTATCTTCTATCACTCTGGCCTTATTAAAGAGACGTGTAACCGCAGCATCAGCTGCCTCGGCTTCACTCACTATCCACTTTGATGCGTCAATTATTAGTTGCATCCTTGCAGATGTAAAAGAAGATTCATTAGCAATGTCCAAGCCGATTTCTTTCTTTACTTCACGGTTATTAAAAATACGTTGTATAGTTGTAAAAGGTAAAATTGTTGTAATATCAAAACCATCAAAATACTTTTTAACATAGAAATCAATCAAATATGATAAGTTCTTTTCATGGCTTTGACGAACTTTGAAAACCTCTTTTTCTCTCGGCGTCCACTGCTTTGTTCCCCTACCTTTATCCTCTCCAGAATGCAATCTCTCCATGATAAAAAAGGCTTCTTCTTCGTTAGTGATATAGCAATTTATTACATCAGGAATTTCACCTTGTTGCCTAATCTTCTTTGCTTTTTCAATAGTGGCCCTATCCAAAAAGCCAAAGTGTTCGGGAGCAAGGAGTAACTTAATAGCTGCAACTCTCCTATTTCCTTCATAAACTACATATTTAT
Source organism: uncultured Eubacteriales bacterium (assembly GCA_900543085.1). GTDB lineage: Bacteria > Bacillota > Clostridia > Oscillospirales > Oscillospiraceae > Scatomorpha > Scatomorpha pullicola. Next base: position 2,208 of record UQQF01000024.1, read on the forward strand.
GAATGGTCTCGGAGTAAACGACCACAATCTGCTGATTCCCTAGCAATCCATTTCTTTGCACATCTTCAGCTAAATTAAGCATATACTGAATGCCAACCGCATCAAAAAGTTTTTTTAATGTGTCTTCTTCACTACTTCCAATCGCATGGCGAGGGTTTTCGTAGTAATTAACCAATTCGCTTATTTTTAACGCTTGAATTGCTCCAGCCATTTGTTTTTCCTCACTCTGCCAGTATATTTATAAGACTGCCTTCATTTGTTGGCCTTTGTAGATTCTTTGAAAAAAACATCACTTCGCTACTAGACCGTTTTCTTTGCAATGTATATTGTAATTTGAATTCAATACTCGGCACTTTTGTGTACATTGCCTTAATTGCATTTACGTTGTCGTATGTAACAATCCATTTTCTGTGTTTCAATCGTTGTAATATTGTATTTGCCAAATTTGCGTGATCACCATGAGAGTAGAAATTGGTGTATAAACCGGGTCCTTTTCCGTAATAAGGCGGATCAAAAAAAACAAAGCTTTTCCTTTTTTTAAGAATTATATCTTCAATAAAATCAAGAGCTTCCATATTATAAATCATAATATGATCCTTGTACTCTGCGATTTTTTGTATCTGTGATATAAGGCGCACCTTATTAAATCTACAATCAATAGGATAATCACCTTGTTGACTTAATCCTCCTATTGGCCCTGCCTTATCAATAATTCCAGACCTATTTGTACGGTTGAGGAAAAAAGTGGAAAATCCGATTTCTAAGGAGCTATGAGTATCCAACTCATTTCTAACTGCTTTTTGCTTGTGCCATTCATCCATAGTAATTTGTGTATCTAGAATTAGTTGCACAAACTCATCTGTCTCATGCAAAATACTATTCCAAAAGCAGAAGATAGTGTAATCATAGTCATTGATAATAACATCCTTGACTATGCCTTCAAATAGCAATTCAAGAGCAATCGCAGCTCCGCCGCAAAATGGCTCAATATAAGTAGTACATTTATTTTCTTTTACTAATTCGGACACATATTTATACAGCTTATATTTACCACCTGGATAGCGTAGCGGAGACGGATTCATTAGAACACCTCTTTTATATTCTAACAGGGCCTCTTATTTTGAACTATTGATAAAACTAACGAGTAGATGCATACAATTATCAAAGTCCTGCTTAATTTCACATTCCCAAAGAACAACGACTTTCCACCCAAGAGCCTTTAGCTCTTGAATATGCTCCTGATCCCGTTGCTTTGTTCGCTCTATTTTAGGGCCCCAATATGTTTTGTTTGACTGACTCGTATGGGCGTACCGGCTTCCACAGTCATGCCCGTGCCAATAACACCCATGAATGAAAATAGCTATTTTCTTCTTGGTAAAGACAATATCGGGTTTGCCCGGCAATGCCTTGTAATTAACCCGGTACCGGTATCCCATCGCAAAGAGGCGGCGGCGTACCATCATCTCAATGCTGGTATCCTTGCTCTTAATGTGGGACATAATTTTACTTCTCCGGTCAGAAGAAATCGTATCGGCCATCATACAGCTAAATCCAGCGGGAGATCGGAAATATCTTTCAGCCGTTTTCCTTGGACCAGTGTTTCCAAAGTTTCAGCTGCATCTTCGGACCCTACCTCTTTTACAGCACGAATCAGCTCATAAAGGGCAAAGTGATAAACACAGTCAATATCACCCGTTCCCAAGGCGAGAGAAGCAAGCCGGTTTGGCATCGGCTCCGCTGTCACTACAACGATGTGGGGCAGATGTCCCTTCCTGTTACGAATTAAATTCAGAGCCTCGGTCCGGCTATTTTGCGCCCGGTCGCTCCTCATGGTGTACTTTGCAGATACGCTGGCATGGAGCAACGGTTTTCCTCCGTTCGCTTTGCGAATATCCGCCATTTTGCTAACATCGTCATCAACGATGCACTGGGCAGCGTTAATTTCGCGATCCTCGTACAGGTCACGGTAAATGACCACATCCGGCGCGACTAAGTAATCGTTCCCCAATGCAGCGGCCAGCTGAGCGTTCTGAGCGGTAAGCTCATTCAGGTATGCCAGATGCTCATACTGGGCAAAATCGCTGGTTTTCAGCTTGTTGTTATTACCAAGTTGAAGGATTGTCCATCGTCCAGGGCGAAGGTTTTGAAGATTCGGAAAGGTTTCCCGTAAGAAATCCATAGTCAAAGTTTCAAATTGCTTGCCGAGCGTCTGACCGGAAATCTTATCAACCGTTGAAACCGCATGATGTTGCTCATCTACCAGAATATCAACAATCCTGCGGGCTATTGCCTTGGAACCGCGGCTACTGGTATCCGCATTGGACGCAACACCGGCCGAAGTCAAAGTCAACGTATTCGTTTCAAATAACTGCTTGTGAAAGTGGAACCTCGCGTTTGCAATCAGCGCATCCATACTCAAGACACTCCTTAATTTTTTCTCCTACTGCCTGGGCAACCGGGGGCGGAAAAGCGTTACCAATCATGCGGCAAGCCACGGTCTTTCGTTTGCCAAAGGTCCATGTGTCTGGAAATCCTTGAATCCTGGCCATCATCCGGCTCGTCAATCGGGGCATTCCTTCGAATCCAGCAGACGGTGCTTCGTTGGCAATTCCACGCCCATCAACTCCGAGTTCGGCCCATGCGTTTCTAGCCCGTGTGGGGCCGAGATCGGGTCCGCCATGCTTTTTTGAGCCGCCAACTAAGGTGGGGGCAATCCGATTGGCATGAGCCGCCCATTCCTTGGCTTTTTCCCATCCATTCTCAGCCATTAAGTCGTACAGCACTTTCCCGACAGTAGGCGCACTATCCGGCTTTTCTTCGGGATAAGCAAACGCGCCGAGCTGATCTTTCCGTACTCCAACAATCACAACTCTTGGTCGCAACTGCGGAACTCCAAAATTGGATGCGTTGAGCAATTTAATGTGAGTGACATAGCCGAGTTTCTTGATTTCGGAGAAGATATGCTCCCTGTATTCATCAAATCCAGGGTCCAAGAACCCACGTACATTTTCCAACATGACTGCTCTTGGTTTAATTTCCTCAATAAGCCGGATCGCCTCCGGAAACAAGTCGCGTTCATCATCTTTTCCGAGTTGTTTGCCCGCAACAGAAAAGGGTGGGCAAGGAACACCGCCAGCAAGCAAGTCTACGCCCCTATATGGATGCCCATCAAAATCGTGGACATCGGCACAAATGACATTCCATTCCGGACGGTTTTCTTTCAAAACCTTGCAATAGTCAGCTTCATATTCCACAAGGGCGACGTGGGCAAAGCCCGCCATAGCAAGGCCCAAAGCCTGTCCACCCGCTCCTGCACAAATCTCAACGCAAGTCAATGGTTGCTGCATAAAGTGATCTCTCCTGGTAATTCCGTAAAACGGGGAAACTTTGGTGTTATTCGTGTTCGTCATTGTCAGTAAACTCCATGATTTCGCCTATATCACAAGATAAGGTGTGGCAGATTTTATGCAGGCTTTCCATTGAAACAAACTCGTTCCGTCCCATTTTGGCCAAAACATTAAAGCTGATACCAGCCGCATCTTTTAGGTCAGTACGATTCATTTTCTTATCTATCAGCATTTTCCATAACTTATCATAGCTAACCGGCATAACGAAATCTCCATTCGTTGTCGAATTCTTTTTTATTATAGCACAACAGGCACGAATATTCAAGATAATCTCATAAAAACATGAGCAACAAAACAAAAACGCCGCCCGCAGAGAGTCATTCTCCCCACGGGCGGCGTTCAATTACTTCTTTCCTTGCTGCAAGTTCTGGATATTCTTCTTTGCCAGCTCGCTGGCCGCCTTCCGGCGCTCTGCGCTGTATGGGGCGTTCAGCTTAAAACTGAACCGCCCTTTCCTGATCTCGAATGTGAGGCAACCGTTCTCATCATCATCCACCAACCGGCACTCGGCCGGGTACTTTCCCGCATACTCACTCAAACGGTTTTTGAGGGAAGTGTTGTAGGTACACACCTCAATGATGGGGCTTGCCTCGTCAAAAAAGATGCTGGTTGTCTTTTGCTTCTTGGAAAGACCTGTTCTCATATAACCTCCGTATTTTCATAAATTTTTTCCGGCTCTACACCGGCAAAAGTAGGCGGATTTTCGGATAGAAAGCATCCAAACAATACATGATTCAGTTCAGATGCCTCTATCCGCAAAAATCCTATTTTCTCAGCTCTACACGGGATTACCGCTCATCCCGGTCATGCCGCCGCTTTTGACTGCGTTTCTGCTCTTTTTCCGCCTGCTCCTGCTGCTTGACAGCGGCCACTGTTTCGGCTACGCGCTCCGGCCCATAGGCCCGGCACAGCCGGTGATAGTCTCTGGCGGTTTCCTGCAATTCCGCATTTTCGTCCCTGACCTCGGCCAACTGCTCCTTCAAATACGGAACCTCCGTATCATATTTGCGCTGCAACAGTTCGAATTTCTGGCAGACATCCAGGTAAGCCCGGTAAACGGAGCGCACCACCTTGACAATTTTCTCCAGCAACGGTTTGGATTTTTTCTCCCGGTAGGATTTGGCGGACTCCATTCTATCGGGGAGTGGAAGCAAGTCCTCTGGATCGGAAGAATACTCGGCCGCTAGTTTCTCCATGCTCTTGAGTTTGGGAGCCAGTAACCGAAGTTCCGTCTGCGCTTCTTTAGTTGCTTTTTCGGCCTTGGCCTTATTTACCTGAAGCTGGCCAATCTCCGCCTGAACCTCCGTTTTTTCTGTTTGCAACTCTGCCAGACGCGCCTGCTCTCTTTCCACCTTAAACTGCGTCACCGTCAGATGCTCCTCGGAGCTGCCGCGCTCACCGCGCTCTATGTCCTCATATCCAGCCTCGCGCATATACTGAAAGAAATCGTCCTGCAACACGCTGTAAGACTTTTTAAGGACAGGCTTGCCCTTCGCCGTTTTCAGCGGTTCGCCGGTAGCCTCATCCAGCACCGGCTTGGAGGCCCACTTTTTGCTCATACTGACCTGCATAACCGTTTCTTTTACCTTGCCCACCAGCGACTTGTCCTTGCAGCGCTTGGACCAGCGGATCTGCTTCTCCACTACTGGCACATAGACCACATGGAGATGGTAGTGGTACACATCCTGCCTCAGCGCCTCAGACATCGCCCGGTTGCGCTCATCGGCGTGCATGACCGCCGACAGAATGTACTGCTCACCGCCCACAATTTTGATTGCAGCCTGATAGGCATCGTGGTAAAATTGTTTTGCGAAGTCATATCCGCCATGATTGAAAAAGTAGGCGGAATTTACATCGAAGATCAGCTCGCCGTAGCGGAAGGCGTCCTCTTTGATGCCCCGTGTGGAGATAAGCCCGTCCGCCTCCATCTGTTCAAACTGTTCCAGATAGCCGCTGTCCGGTTGCTTGAAGTGGACATTCAGATGGGAGCGTTCCGGGACTATATCCTGATTGACATACGATTCTTTTTCGCGCTCGTTGTGCTGCTGCGCGTTTTTCAGTTTGGGTGTGGTCAGTCTCATATTTCTTGCGCTGGTACGATGGATACCGTCGCCTCTTGCCATAGAACTCCTTTCTCGCCCACAAGGGCGGTTGAGATACGGGTAGCTTTTGGGGGATGCCTTCTGCGGAAGTGTAATAACCCACTATGATACTTTCATCCTGCGGCTGCAAAGTATCGTGGGCTCTCCGAGGGGGAGTGCGGCTCCTGCGGGAGCCTCGCCGCCTTTTTCGGCTTGCAGGTGATACCCACAGCCTCAAAATGCGGTGTGACCGGCGTTCTTTTCGCAACTGCATTTGCTTCCATTCCGCCGCCCACAGGCCGTGAAAATCCACCGGATTCTCCCGGCCTTAGCCATCGCCAAATCTGCGGATTTTTCGATGGGGACGGGGATACGGAGAGCGTGTGCTGCCAGCTAATTCGCCTTGTCCGCCAGCCACAGGAGCGTGTCACGCTCCTGTCCAAGCCAACAGGGAGAAGATTGACTTCGGTGCTAATTTCATCTGCGGGATTAGTATGAAAGTAAACGCCTGTTACCAGCGAAAATCCGGGAACACGCCGCGCCGGGCCAGATACTCCTGCCGGGCCTGTTCCCGTTCTTCCGTGCTGGGAGCGGTCTTGTATTTGGCGTACAGCTCGTGCCGCACCAGGGCGTCCAGTTTCTGCTCCAATCCCTGCCGGATTTCATCCTCGTATTCGTCATCATAGCCGAGGTGATACTCCACCAACGCCACGAACAGGACGTAGGGAATCTGCACATTTTTCATTCGCTTCCACTCCTTTCCGCGACGGCTGCGACGATAGCGACGGTTGTTTGGGCGGCAGCATTTTCACCGTTGCAACCGTCGCTACCGTCGCGCCCATCCTCGACCACTTCAAAATTCGGAGCCTCCACCAGCATATAGGTGAGCTTCACCTGCCGACCGGCGTGACGCGCCCTGTTTTCGTAGCCCACATGGTAGTCCTCCAGCAATCTGCCGGATTTGACATTCAGATACTTGGTCAGCGCGTTTGCCGCCATGCCCACCTGAACCGTTGCGGCCAGCTCCGAGGGTGAGCCGGTCCACTCCGGACACTCAGCGGAGACCAGCTTTGCCACCGCTTCCAACACAGGGTCCGGCGGTTCCTTGTGCGGCTCCGTTTCCATGCGCTCCAAATTCCAGATTTGCGTCTCCGGGTCCTTTTTCAGATAGAGAATCTGGTCCTGCTGGTCGCGGCCCACCACATCAATGGTGGCTTCCAACGCGGTCCGCTTTTTCTTCTGCATCAGCAGTGAGCCATCCGCACAGCCCAGCAGGCCCGTGGTGCCGGAGATCATCTCGAAAGCGTCTCCGGCGGGTTGCTTCCGGGTGTGGTGGACGGTCAGCACGCAGATACAGTGTTTGTCTGCAAACTGCTTGAGCTTGCCGACAATCTCATAGTCGCTGGCATAGCTGTATGCCTCGCCGCCGACCTCCCGGATTTTCTGCATGGTGTCAATGATAATAAGTTTGGTGTCTGAATGTTCCCGCATGAAGTTTTCCAGCTGCTCGTCCAGACCGTTCCCGATTTTTCCGGCAGCGGTGGCAAAGTGCAGGTTGGGAGTGTCGTTCACGCCATACATCATAAACATCCGGTTCTGGATGCGCTGGAAGTCATCCTCCAACGCAAGGTAAAGGACGGTTCCCTGATGGACTTTGCAGCCCCACAGCTCCTGCCCGGTGCTGACATGGTAGGCAATCTGCGCCACCAGAAACGACTTGCCGATCTTGGGCGCGCCAGCCAGAAGATATGCTCCCGAATGGAGCAGATTTTCAATGATGGGCGGGCGGCTTTTGTAGGAGGTCTGAAACAGCTCGGTCATGGTGAGCGTGTGCAGGTAGTGCGGGTCGGCCATACGCTGCATCTTACGGTACATTTCCTCTAAATTTTCCATTTCCCCGTTGCGTTTTCCCTCCGAAGCGGGTATACTGTTGTCAGAATCTTTTTGAATGGACTGCCTTTCATCTGCGCCAACAGATGTGCTTCGGGCAGTCTTTTCTTTTGCGTCAATTCCCATAGGCAGCTTCCTCCTGCATCCCGTTCATAATAGTTGCGATCATCTGGATGGTGTCCAGCAGCTCGTCGTTCACGCCCTGCCCGGCCTCAATCCGGCGAAGCTCGCCCAGCACAGTAGCCAGTTCGTCCCGGAGCGCCTTATAGACTCTGGGGTTGCCCTGCACCACCACATCCCGTTCCAGCAGTCGCCGGGTGATGTAGTCCTGCTTCGTCAGGCCGGACAGCTTGACGAAGATTTCAAGCTGCTCGTCCTCCTCCGGGGAGACCCGGAAGGCCACCGTTTTGTTCCGCCAGCGGTTGTGCTTGTCCAAATTCTTTGCCGACATTTTTAATTGCCCCTTTCCATGTTCAATTTATCCGCCATTTCCGTCTGCTTAGACGGAAACAGGTGCGCATAGTTGTAAGTGATGTCAATGCTCTCGTGGCCCACCCGGTCGGCAATAGCCGTAGCCGAGAAACCCATGTCGATGAGAAGCGACACCGCGCTGTGACGAATATCGTGGATTCGGATGCGCGGCACTCCGGCTTCTTTGGCTCCCCGATCCATCTCCCGGTGGAGATAGCTCTTGGTGACGGCGAACATCCGGTCATCCAGCCCGATTCCATAGAGCATTTTGAGATAGTCCTGAATCTCATCCGCCAGAAACTGCGGCATGGTGATGACGCGGTTGCTTTTTTCCGTTTTGGGAGTGGTAATGAGATCCTGGCCGTTCAGCCGCTGATAGGATTTATTGATGGAGACAGTGCCTTTCTCAAAATCGAAATCAGCGGGAGTGAGGGCCAGCAGCTCCCCCTCCCGGATGCCACACCAGTAGAGTATCTCGAACGCATAGAACGAGAGGGGCTTGTCCATCATGGCCTCCGCAAATTTCAGATACTCCTCCTTGGTCCAGAACAACATCTCCCGATTTTTCTTTTTGCCCATGCTCCCGGCCTTTTTACAGGGATTCTCTCGCAAATTGTAATAGCGCACCGCGTGATTGAAGATGGCGCTGAGCTGGTTGTGGACGGTCTTGAGATAGACCGGCGAATAGGGCTTGCCCTGCTCGTCCTTGTGGTTCATCATCTCGTTCTGCCAAGTGATGATTTGCTGAGCCGTGATTTTACACATTTTCAGTTTACCGAAATAGGGCAGCAGCTTGGTGCGGATGATATGATCCTTGGTGGCCCAGGTGTTTTCCTTGAGCCGGGTTTTCATGTCTGCCGTATAGAGGTCCACGAAACTTTTGAAGGTCATGTCCAAATCGGCGGTAGATTTGTTGAGCTGTTCCCGTTCCCATGCCTGCGCCTCCCGCTTGGTCTTGAAGCCCCGTTTCTGGGTCTGCTTGCGCTCGCCATTCCAGTCAGTATAGCGGTAGACTGCCCGCCAGGTGTTGGTCTTTTCTTCTTTATAGACCGCCATTAGTTACCCCTCCCTTCCTTTTCGCCGTAGCACAGCTTCTCATAGAAGAACTTTCGGTTGACTCTGCCGGATATGGTCAAGTAACCGAGGCTTTTCAGTTCCGCATTGAGCTTCTGCACGATTTTATAAGCGTAGGATTTGGAAACGCCCAATTCCTGTGCCACTTCATCGACCCGCATAAACGACTGTTTTTCTGTCATACGCAAAATACCTTCCTTTCCTTGTCGTAATTGTTTCTCGTTTGCCGTTTCACCCTTCAGACTCTGGCAGGCAACCCTTCCCGGCGCTGTGCCGTTTGTTCTTCTCCTTGGCACGCTCATATCGTCGCCTGCTTCACCGGAGAAAGTATCTGTCGGACGGTCATTCAGTTTTGCTTCGTTTGAAATTCCCCCTCTCACCTTACAACGGACATTTTTTCGCTGTTTGTCCCCTATTCATATTTGTAAAATTTCCGTGACTTAAACTTATTTGCTTATATCATCTTCATTATACTAAGCATAACAGTTAAAGTCAAGCGATTTGCAGAAAAATATTAAATAAATTTGTTTAGAATTATCTTGACTATCCTAAACATTTCTGCTATGCTGAATTTATCAAGAATCCAGATGGGAGTTGGCCATTATGGCGATTGGAGAGCGCATTCACTTTTTCCGCACCCTGCGGGGCATGACGCAGAAATATCTTGGGATGGCGCTGGGCTTCCCGGAGAAGTCCGCCGATGTCCGCCTCGCCCAATACGAGAACGGATCGCGGACGCCCAAGGCAGACCTAACTGCCGCGCTGGCACAGATATTGGAGGTCTCTCCCCATGCCCTGGCTGTGCCGGACATAGACTCCTATGTGGGCCTCATGCACACGCTGTTTACGCTTGAGGACCGTTATGGCCTGAAAATCTGCGAGTGTGATGGAGAAATACATCTTCGGGTGGACGTGTTCCAAGGCAAAGACGCGGCAAGGCTCCATGAGATGCTCTGTGCCTGGGGCGAACAGGCGGCTAAGTTGAAGTCGGGAGAGATCAGTAAAGAGGATTACGACCGCTGGCGTTACCGCTACCCGGAGTTTGATACCACAGGACACTGGCATAAGGTCGTCCCATCCCAGGAACTGAGTGATATGCTGGTAGAAGAATTGAAGAAGCAGCCTGGCAAAGATGAGTAAAACAAAAAGAGCTACCTGACTTTCGCAAATCAGGTAGCTCTTAATCTTTGGAATAATGAAAAACTGTTGCCAAATCGTTGCCACGGAGGGTATCAAGCCTTGGAAAACCCAGTAATCACGGGCTTTCCCGGGCCTCTGAAATCATTCCCACTCGATGGTTGCAGGTGGCTTGGGGGTGAGGTCGTAGAGGACGCGGTTGACGTTGGGGACTTCGGCGGTGATGCGGGCGGTTAGGCACTTCATGAGCGGCCAGGGCAGCTCCTCCACGTCGGCGGTCATGGCGTCGAGCGTATTCACGGCGCGGATGACGACCGGCCAGGCGTCTACGCGCTTGCCGCCGCGTACGCCGGTGCTGGTCACGTCGGGCACCACGGTGAAATACTGCCACACCTTGCCGGTCAGGCCGGCCTTGTCAAACTCCTCGCGCAGTATCGCGTCGCTCTCGCGCACGGCCTCAAGCCGCTCGCGGGTGATGGCTCCGGTGCAGCGCACGCCCAGGCCGGGACCGGGGAACGGCTGGCGGTAGACCATGGAGTCGGGCAGTCCCAGCTCCTTGCCCACGACGCGGACCTCGTCCTTGTACAGGAACTTTATCGGCTCCACCAGCTCAAAGTCCATATCCTCGGGCAGGCCGCCGACATTGTGATGGCTCTTGACCGGGCCGGACTCGACGATGTCGGGATAGATCGTGCCCTGCGCCAGGAAGCGGATGCCCTCCAGCTTGCGCGCCTCCTCCTCAAAGACGCGGATGAACTCCCCGCCTATTATCTTCCTTTTACGCTCCGGGTCGGCGACGCCGGCGAGCTTGTCCAGGAAGCGGTCGGCGGCGTCGACGTAGGTCAGGTTCGCGCCCAGCTGGTGGCGGAAGACATCGATGACCTGCTCGCTCTCGCCCTTGCGCATAAGGCCGTGGTTCACGTGCACGCACTCGAGCTGCTTGCCCACGGCGCGTATCAGCAGCGCCGCGACGACGGACGAATCCACGCCGCCGGAAAGCGCCAGCAGCGCCTTGCCGCCGCCGATCTGTGCACGCAAGGCCTCTATCTGCTCGTCAATAAACGCCTTGGCCAGCTCAGGAGTAGTAATTCTTTCCATGTCAGGTCTTTTGTTCGGATTACTCATAACTGCCTCCAAATTGTTTAATAATATGTAACGTGGGGTGATTTATTTGGCCATTATAATTGTTCGCACGCTTATCGTTTTCTTTGCTCTGGTGCTGTTCATGCGACTCATGGGCAAGCGGCAGCTGAGCGAATTGGAACTGCCTGAACTGGCCGTCGCCGTGCTGATAGCCGATTTGGCGGCGCACCCGCTGCAGGACATAGGCATACCCCTGATGAACGGTCTGCTGCCCATCATAGTGCTGTTCTGCTGCGAGGTGCTCATCTCCGGCGCCGCGATGAAAAACCCAAAGCTCCGCTCCGCCCTGTTCGGACGGCCGAGCTTCCTGATTGCCGACGGCAAAATAAACCAGCGTGAGATGCGCCGCTGCCGCTTCACGCTCGACGAGCTGGCGGAGCAGCTGCGCAGCAAGGACATACTGGATATCTCCCAGGTCCAATACGCCATACTGGAAACCGACGGCGACCTGAACGCCATCTTGTTTCCTCAGTTTCGCGCGGCGACCGCGCACGACCTGGGTCTCACGCCCGAGAACACCGGCTACCCGGTCATCATAGTCAACGACGGGCGGGTGCTGAGCGATAATTTGAAATATCTGGGACGCGACGAGAGCTGGCTGCGGCGCGAGCTCAAGCGCTTCGGCCTTGGTTCCGCCGGCGACGTCTATCTGCTGGTGGCGGACAGGCGCGGCGCAACCTACTGCGCGCCCATGGAGGAGAGAAAGTGAAAAAGGAAATATTCGCGCTTGTACTGCTCGGCGCGCTGTTTGCGGCCGGGCTTTTCAACACACAGTATCTAAAGGACTTCACAGGCGGCATAGGCGAGGAGCTTGCGCTCTCGCGCGCGTACTGTGAAAACGGCGAGTACGAGCTGTCGCTCGAACACGCGCGCGCCGCCCGGGAGCTGTGGGACGCGCGAGCGACCTACGCCGGGATATTCATCCGCCATTCGGAGATAGACGCGGTAAGCGACGGCTTCTACGCTCTCACCGGAGCGCTGGAGTCGGACGAGCCGCGCTCGGCGCGCACGATATACGCCGCCCTGGCGGAGCATGTGGACAGCCTCTACGAGATGGAGCGCCTGACCCTGGGGAGCATATTCTAGCGTGGCTCCCTCCCTGCGTATCGGCGCGTGGGATGTCCGTCAGTCTTCCTTCTGCTTGAGCAGCTTTGTGAGCTCCTCCATGAAGGTGTTGATGTCTTTGAAGGAGCGGTACACGCTGGCGAAGCGGACGTAGGCGACCTCGTCGACGTCTTTCAGTCTGTCCATGACCATCTCGCCTATCTCGGTGGTGCTTATCTCGCGCTCCAGATTGCTCTGCAGCTCCTGCTCTATGTCGTCGGCGATCTGCTCCAGCGCGGAGAGCGCCACGGGGCGCTTTTCGCAGGCGCGGACCATGCCGTTTATCAGCTTGACCTTGTCGAAGGTCTGGCGCGAGCCGTCGCGCTTTACCACGACCAGCGGCAGCCGCTCGATTATCTCATAGGTCGTGAAGCGCTTGGAACATGCCAGGCACTCACGGCGGCGGCGTATGGTCGCGCCCTCCTCGGCGGGGCGGGAATCTATGACACGGCTCTCGGAATAGCCGCAGAACGGGCATTTCATATGATAGACCTCCTGGTGGGCAACTTTACATAAGTATATCACACCTGAAGGCGGCTTGCCACAGTTAATACGCGCCTTTGGCAAATTTTTTGCGTTGTCCCCGCCCGGCTTTGGCGCTAAAATGGACGTGGTGATGACTATGCGCACTCTGCGCCGCATCCTCGCCATGTCCCCGGCAGCCTGGGAAGTTGTGATACGCGCGCTGCAGCTCAGCTGCGTCATGCTGTTTTGCGCGTTCATGCTGCTGGTGGAGGGCGGGGCATTTACATACGAAACCCGATATCTGCACTACACCGCGCGCGAACTGCTGACCATGCCGCAGGCTGTTCTGCTCCTGGCCGCGATAGCCAGCGCCGTCATTGAGGAGCGGGCAGATCCCTGAGCGCGCGCTCCAGCTCCTCGCGCGTGTACAGCGCCGAGAGCACGCCGCGCAGCGACGCGCCCTGCAATTTCCCGGGCAACCCCAGCTCGGCGAGGAGCGCGGCTCTCAGAGCGGCGCTTCCCGGCCTGCCGCTCAGGCCCAGGGCGTACATGTCCGCGGCGCTCAGCTCCTCGGCTTCGCCGCCGGAGCTCTCTGCGCCCTCAAGGGTCGCGCCGGCGCGGCGCAGCGCCTCCACCAGCACCTCGGGGCGCATACCCTCCACGCCCAGAGTGCCGGCCTTGGAGGCCGTCTTTTTGCGCCGCTCGCGCCCCGGGATGTCCGGTATATACGCATGCTTCACCAGCTTGGGGTCTATAGCGCCCTTCAGATAGCCGCGTATCTGGAACCCGGCTCCGTCGCTGTCGGTGAGGATGACCAGCCCGCGGGCTTCGGCCAGGCGGCGCAGCAGAGCCAGCTTCTCGCGGTCGTTGAAAACACCGAAGCCGCCGGTCTCGATTATCACCGCGTCGAACACCTGGCTGAGCGTGTCCTTGTCGTATCGTCCCTCGCAGACGATGACCTCTTTGACCTTTATCATGCGCACTCCACCGCGAAGCGCACGAGCAGCTCGTTCAGCCGCTCCTGCGGGTCTCCGCCCGCGCTTTTCATGGCGTAGTCCGTCTCGACGCACAGCTCCACGGCGCGCTTCAGCCCGGCGAGCGAGAAGCGCCGCGCGGAGGCCGTGAGCCGGTTGTAGGCAAAGTCGTTCTTGATGCCGGTGCACTTCATCACGAAGTCGCGGCCAAGCCGCTCCTCCTGGGCGAGCCTGGCGGCGTAGAGCCTGCGCATCTGATAGCTCACCGCGCCGAGTATGAGAAGTGGCTCCTCGCCCATCGTTATGAGGTCGCTCATACACTTTACGGCGCCGTCGTAGTCCCGCTCGGCCAGGCGGTCGGTCATGTCAAAGGCGCGCGTCTCCGGGATGCGGAACGCCAGGCGCTCCACGTCCGCGACGGACACCGTGTCCCCCGGCGTTCCGGCGGCTATCTTCTCAATCTCAGGCACCAGTGCGCCCATCAGGCTGCCGCTGGCGTAGACGAGCGCGTCGCATGCGGCGGGCTCTATTCTCTTGCCCAGCGCGTCGAAGCGGCGGCGTATCCAGTTGTTCAGCGCGCTGCCGCTCTGCTCGGCGAAGTCTATATCCCGCGCGTACTTGCGCAGCAGCTTGACGGCCTTCAATCGCCCGTCCGGCTCGCTCGCGCCGCGGTTTATAAACACAAGAGTGGCGAAGTCCGGGATGTCCGAGACTATGCGCTCCAGAGCCTTCTGGTCGCCCTCCTTGCAGTGGTTTATGTCGTACCCGCGCACGATGGTCAAGGTGCGCTCGCTGGCGAAGGGCAGGGCGTTCACGCTGTCGGACAGCTCCTGCATATTCAGCGATGCGCCGTCCAGCTCGCGGAAGGAGAAGTCGTCCACCCCGTCCGGGAGGCAGGCGCGGGTCAGCTCCTCCACGAAGCGCGCGAGCAGATAGTCCTCCTGTCCGTGGAGCAGGTACAGCCGCTGCGGGCCGTCCTTTTTCAGCTCGCGGCTGACTTCGGAATAGTTGAATTCCTTTTTCCCAAACGCTTTTTTAGCCATCTTCGTCTATCCTCACAGTTACATTTCCATTCACGTCGGTGCGGTAGACCTCCGCGCCGGTTATGCCCAGCCGCTCCAGCGCCTCATCGGTGGGGTGGCCGTAGCTGTTGTAGCCCACGGACACGACCACCGTCTCAGGTAAGAGGGCGCTGACCAGCTCAAAACTGCTGGAGCTGCGCGAGCCGTGGTGACCCGCCACCAGCAGCTCCGAGCGGCCGAGAGCGCCGCTCTCCACCAGGTCGCGCTCCACGGAGGCGCCCGCGTCGCCCGTTATCACGGTGTCATAGTCGCCTATGGACGCGAGCACCACGAGGCCGCGCTCGTTCTCGTCGCCCACGCCGCGCGGAGCCAGCAGCGTCAAGTCCAGGCCGGGCAGAGCTACCTCCACGTCCTCGCCGGACACGCGCACCACCTCGGTGCCTCTCCGGGCGGTGGCGGCGAGTATCTCCTCCAGCTCTCCGTCGGAGTCGTCCGTCCCGGCGGGGATGTACAGCGTGCCCACGTCCACGCGGGTCAGCAGTCTGGCCGCGCCGTTGGCGTGGTCGGAGTGCAGATGCGTCAGCACCAGCGCGTCTATGGCGCGGCGTCCGCGGCTGAGCATGTACTCCCCTGCCACGTCCCCGGCGTCGTCCCAGGAGCCGACGCCGCCGCAGTCGACCACCGCCGCGCTCCCGCCGGAGATGAGCGCCACGCTCTCGCCCTGACCCACGTCCAGCACCGTCACGCTGCGCTCGCTCCCGGCGTCCAGCTTGGCGGACGCCAGCACGGCCAGCAGCGCCGCCGCCGAGCACAGCGCCGGTATGAGCGGACGCATACGCGCCCTACCGTCAGGCAGCCTTTTGCACAGCAGGTAGGCCGCGATGAACAGCGCATAGGTGAACATCAGCCACCACACGACGGTGTTGTCCGCCGTATAGACGGCGGCATACGGCAAGCGCGCAAGCAGCTCCACGACCAGTACGAACAGTCTGGCCGGCCAGGCCGCGACCCAGGCCAGCGCCGCCCCGGCGAAGGGCAGGACTATGCCCACGACCGCTGCGGCGAAGCCCAGCGTAAACGCGGCCGAAACCGCCCATAGCGTCAGCAGGTTCGCCAATGGCGACACCAGGGACACATACCCGAAAAGCAGCGCGACTATCGGCGCCGTGAACACCGTGGCTCCCAGCGAGCTGGACACGCTGGTTATGACCACGGCGCGCAGCTTTCGCACCTTTGCGCCCTTCCTGTTGAATCGCTCCGACAGTCGGCGGTATATCGCCGGGGAGACAAGCACCAGACCCAGCATGGACGTAAAGGAGAGCTGCAGGCTCGCCGAAGCTATGCTCATTGGGTTGGCCGCGAGCAGCAGCATCAGCGCGAAGGCCAAACTGGTCGGCGCGTCGGACTCACGCCTCAGGATCGGCGCGGCCATGCTGAAAAGCAGCATGACGCAGGCGCGCACTATCGCGCTGGAGCAGCCCATCATAAGCGTGAACACCACCACGAGCGGCGCGCCTATCAGCGCCGCCCGGCGCTTTCCGGCGAGCGCGACCACCGCTGACCACAAAAAGCCCAGATGCATACCCGAGACGGATATGACGTGCGACACGCCCGTCACCGAGAGGGCGTTGTCCAGCTCGCAGTCGTCGTAGACGCCGGAGGTCTCGCCTATCAGCAGCGCCAGCATTATGTCCCGCACGTCGCCCGGGAAATTCCCGCTTATGCTCCCGGCCATCAGATGCAAAAGCTCCTGCGGGAAGTACAGCGCGCTTTTCCAGTCGCGCTCGGAGCCGGAATAGTTTACATAATACGCACGGAGGTGTACTCCGCGCGCGGCGTACACGTCGGTCGGCTCACCGTAGCGCGTGGAGGCGTCCGAGAAGTCCAGCTCCAGCTCGGCCAGGTCGCCGGGGCGCAGCTCGGGCAGGGCGCCGGAGTAGTCGCTCACGGCAATGCCGAGGCGGGGACAGCCCTCCTCGGCAAGCTTGACGTTCACGGAGGCGTAGTCGCCGTCGCGGTAGGGGTGCTCCTCCACACGCACCGTCACGGTCTGCACCGTATCGTCAAAGCGCGCCGCGGCGTCGGAGTACGTGCCGGAGTACACGCCGTACCACACGGCGCCCAGCGCCGCAAAGCAGCAGATGATGACGCAGCGCCTGCGCGCCAGGCCGCGCAGGAGGAATATGCCGGCAAGCAGCGGCAGAACCAGCGCAACGGCAGCCGGAAACAGCCACGCCGCTGGCAGCAGCCAGTGCGCGGCCGCGATGCCGGCGGCGAAGGTAAAACCCGCAGTAGCCAGTTCTCGCACCCGGAACGCCCCTCCCCTTTTCAGGCGCGGCCTAACGCCGCAGTTTATTTTGGCTCTACCCCTGCCATGCGCCTGGGTAGAGCCAAACTGTTACTCGGTAGCGGTCTCCGCCTCCGGGTCGTACTCCGCGCCGAAAAGCTCGTGCGCGGCGTCCAGCGCGGTGACCATTGCGTTGTATATATCCTCGGTCATGAATCCCCAGTCGCTCCCGCTCTCCCACGCGGCTATGGCGTTGTGGAGGTCGACCACGCGGTAGTGCCAGTCGTAGTCGTTGATGCCGTAGTCATAGAGGTCGGCCATATAGATGGGGCGGTAGCTGACGCCGGTCACGCTGGTCTCGCCGGTGGAGTTGTCCTTGGAGATCTCCAGGTTGAGTATGGCGGAGATGTCCGTGTACTGGTCGTTCTGGCAGGACAGCAGGTTGCCGAGGCTGTAGCAGACAAAGGCGCTGCGCTCGGTGCCGTCGTCGAGCTGCACCGTGCGCATCTCCATCGGCTGCGGCACGCGGCAGTGCCCGCCGATTATCACGTCCGCGCCGGAGGCTATCAGACTGTCGGTGATCTCATATTGCAGGTCGCTCGGCTCCGTGGACAGCTCGGAGCCCCAGGACATGAACACGAACACCAGGTCGGCCCCGGCCTCGCGCGCGGCGGCGATGTCGCCGTCCATGAGCTCATAGTCTATTTCCGTGCCGCCGGAGAGGTAGTCCGTGGCGCAGATGCTGGCGGCGTACTCAAAGCCGCTGACCGGCACGCTGTTGGTGTCGCAGGTGTAGGCCAGGAAGGCCACGGATATGCCGTTGATGTCCACCATCGTGCGGTTGCCGGATTCGGTGCGCTCGGCCTCGGTGCGATATGTGCCCACGTGAGCCAGCCCCGCGGCGTCCAGCGTGTCCAGCGTGTAGTCGATGCCGTCCTTCCAGGCGTCGGCGAGGTGGCTGGTGGCCGTGTTGACCAGGTCGAAGCCCACGGAGGAGATTGCGCTTGCGATCGCGGTCGGCGAGCGGAAAAGCGGATAGGCCGTGTACGCGCTGCCCTCCGCCACGAGCGTGGTCACCAGGGAGCAAACGGCGTAGTCCGCGTCGGACACCAGGTCGGGCAGCACGCCGAAGATGGGCGTGTAGTCATAGCCGCTCTCGGTCTGAGCCTCGCTGTTCAGGCCGGTGTGCATGACGATGTCGCCGCCGACGGCTATGGTCGCGGTGGTGACGTCCGCCGGTTCGCCGGACGGCTCGGCAGTCGGCTGCGCGCTCGGCTCGGAGCCGGGTGTCACGGCGGCAGAGGCCGTGGGCGCGGGGGTCTCCGCAGGCTCGTCCCCTCCGCCGGCGACGGAGGCTATTATCACAACGATGACAACAAGCGCTATGATCACCGCGAGGGCGATAAGCACAAGTTTGAGTTTGCTGTTCATTCAACATACCTCGCTTGGGTTGGGATGTAACAAGTTATTATACCATAGAATACCGGAATTGCAAATCCTATTGCTCCGTGGTAGAATGGGCGCATGGAAGCACTGAGAAAAAATGAGATATACGATTGCGCAATAACCGGCCTCACCTCCGAGGCGATGGGCGTGGGCAGGATAAACGGCCAGGCGGTCTTTGTCCGCGGCGCGCTGCCCGGCGAGCTGTGGCGCGTGAAAATCGTCAAGGTGGGCAAGACCGTGGCCTACGGCCGCGGCGAGGAGTGCCTCTCCCCCTCCCCCTCCCCCAACAGGGTCGCGCCCGGCTGCCCGGCGTACGGCCGCTGCGGCGGCTGCTCCTGCCGGCACATGAGCTACGAGTGCGAGCTGGCCTTCAAGCTCGGCAAGGTCAACGACGCGCTGCGGCGCATAGGAGGCGCGGACATAGTCTGCGACGGCATCCTCGGCTCCGAGGACACCGAGCGATATCGCAACAAGGCCATCTACGCCATAGGCGGCAGCGCGGCGGAGCCGGTCTACGGCTTTTTCCGCGCCAACAGCCACGACGTGGTCGGCGTGGAGGGCTGCCTTTTGCAGAGCGAGAGCGCCGACCGCTGCGCCGCGGCCGTCTGCGGCTGGATGCGCAGATACGGCGTGGAGCCTTACGACGTGAAGTCCGGCTCCGGCAGCGTCAGGCACGTCTTCACCCGCACGGCGAGGGACGGCTCCGCCGTGTGCTGCGTCGTGTCGGCCGGCGGCTTCGGCGCAAAGACCCAGCCGCTCGTCGACGCGCTGCGCGCAGCGTGCCCCGAGCTAAGAGGCGTGGTGCTGTGCGTCAACCGCACGCGCGGGAACACCGTGCTCGCCGGGGACTTCCACACGCTCTGGGGCGAGCCGGATCTCACGGACACGCTCTGCGGGTTCGAGTTTGAGATAGCGCCCCAGGCCTTCTACCAGGTCAACCCCCCTCAGGCCGAGCGGCTGTACCGCCGCGCGGTGGAGCTGGCGCTGCCCGAGCCGGGCGGCACGGTGCTGGAGCTGTACTGCGGCGCGGGCACGATAAGCCTGGCGCTGGCCGCGCGCGCAAAGCGCGTGATAGGCGCGGAGATAGTCCCCGAGGCCGTCGAAAACGCCCGCGCCAACGCGCAGCGCAACGGCGTCAAAAACGTCGAGTTCATATGCGCCGACGCCGCCGAGGCCGCCGCGCGCTTCGCCGGCGAGGGCGGACGCCCCGACGTCATAGTGGTCGACCCGCCGCGCAAGGGCATGAGCGCCGAAGCGCTCGACGCCGTCGCGTCCATGCAGCCGGAGCGCATCGTGTACGTCTCCTGCGACCCGGCCACCCTCGCGCGCGACATCGCCCGCCTCCGCCCCCACGGCTACCTCGCCGAACGCGCCACCGCCGTAGACATGTTCCCAAGAACTGCGCACGTTGAGACAATATGCCTATTGCGTGAAGCTGAGGGATAGGGGGTTGCAGCGGAGGGGAAAGTCATATATAATGGGTGCAAGCGGGTTGGCCGCGAAGAATGAGGAGGGCGGGGCATGAGAATTTACAAAAACCCTCTTGACAAACGGGGATTTAACCCCATAATTAGACAGACAGGCAGGATAAGTCTGTCCTTTTCTGCTGCACGGAGTTTAATAATGCCGGAATTGGGAGCGCTGCGCCCACGGTTCAGCCGTGGGTGCGGCGCGCCTTTTTGCGTTGAGCGGCCCGACGGCCTGCTGCGCAAGAAAACGGAGGATGGAAAATGATACGAAGGAAATGGTTGAGCCTGTGCATTGCGCTTGTGCTGTGCTTGTTGCTGCTGCCCGCTGCGGCGCTGGCGGCAGAGGGAGACAGCACTGTTTATGTGGGCAGCGTGGAGCTGACCAGCACAGGCGGCGCGTCAGTTTACGCCACCACGGACGAGAGCGGAGCCGTCAAAACAGAGGGTGCGAATGCTGAAAACTACAACATCATGTGGGACGGCAGCACCCTGACGCTTCGGAACGCGACGATTCAACAAGCAAAGGAATATGCCGAAAAAAACGGCGAGAAAATAGCCGTTTACCGCGCGTTGGGCGACTTGAACCTTGAGCTGGTGGGCGAGAACACCGTGGACGCGCTGGGCAACGGGAACGCTGCCAGCTGCGGAATAAATCTGGGTAAAGGCAGCCTCACCATAAGCGGCGAGGACGGCGCCTCTTTGACGGTCTTTGGGGGCGATACCACAAATGCCACAAATAGTAATAGCTGCGGCATTTACGCCAACGGCACGATCACCATTGACAGCGGTACTGTTACCGCCACAGGCGAGTCCGCGTCCGCGGCCAGTTACGGTATTGACGCCGTTGGTGCTGTCACCATCGAGAATAGCACAGTGAACGCCACAAGCGGAGAAGCTGGCGGGGACAGTATAGGCATTTACACCTCTAACTCTGTCACCATCAAGAATGGCACTGTGAATACCACAGGCGAGTCCGCGTCCGCGGCCAGTTACGGCATTTGCGCCGGTGGTGCTGTCACCATCGAGGACGGCACAGTGAACGCCACAAGCGGAAAAGCTGGCGGGAATAGTGTCGGCATTTACACCCTTAACTCTGTCACTATCAACGGCGGCGACGTTACCGCCACGGCTGGTGATGCTGTCGGGAGCAGTTATGGCATTAACACCGCTAACATATCAACCTCTATCACTGTCAACGGCGGCACCGTTACCGCCACGAGCGGAGAAGCTAAGGGGGACAGCTGCGCCATTTTTGCCGAAAGTCAAACTAACGCCGATGCTGCAAGTAGCAGTGTTACGATTAACGGCGGTACCGTTACTGCCAGTGCTGGGAATGCTGTCGGGGACGGGTGGTATAGCTGCGGCATTAAAATCGAAGGCTTCCTCACCATCACTGATGGCACCGTTATCGCCGTGGCTGGTGATGCTATAGGAGCCGGCACTAAAGCAAGTTGCGGTATTTTTTCCTTTAAAAACGTGGCCATCTCCGGCGGCGATGTCACAGGCATCGGCGGCACAGGAGAAATGAGCTGGGGCATTGCCTGCAATGACATACTTACAATTACGGGCAGCACCGTGGTGGGCGAGGGCGGTCCCCTTGCGGGGACGAATATCCAATATAGTGCTGGCATTAACGGAATGGGCAAAGTTGAAATCTCTGGCGGCACCGTTACAGGCACAGGCGGAGATACAGAGGCCGGTGACAGCTTCGGTATTTGCACGGGCGATACGACGAGTTACAATGTCGTCACGGTCTCCATCAAGGACGCCACCGTTACAGCCACAGGAGGTACGGCGACTAACGGAAAGAGCAGCGGGATTTCCGCGACGAATACAAGAGCCAACGTTGAGGTCGCAATCACCGGCGGCACCGTTACGGCCACCGGCGGCTCTGCCGGTACTGGCAGCTATGGCATCCTCGCGGAAACTACCGGCACTACCGCTGACGTCACCATCAACGGCAACTCCGTTGTCCGGGCCAATATGACTGGTACAGAAGGTGTTGACGGTGAGCCGATCAGCGGCAAAACAGTCAATAAAGAAAACAGCATCGTCTTTGAAAACGGCGTGGGTACTGTGCACGGCAGTATAGAATTGCAAGAGGATTTGACCGTTGACGCGGACGAGAGCCTGACCATCCCGCAGGGGGCCAGGCTGACCATCCCCAGTGGCGTGACCGTCAACAACAGCGGCGTCATTACAAACGAAGGCACACTGACGAATAATGGCACCCTGACCATCGGTCAGGACGGCACGCTGACCGGCGAGGTGACCGGCAATCCGGTGGTCTACACCGTCACCGTGCAGACCGACGGCAAGGGCAGCGCGTCCGCGTCTGCAACCACCGCCGAGGCGGGAACTACCGTCACCCTCACCGCCGACCCCGACAGCGGCTATCGCCTCGCGCGCTGGGAGGTCGTTGAGGGCGATGTGACCATCAGCGGCAACAGCTTCATCATGCCCGCCGAGAATGTGACCGTCCGCGCCGTGTTCAGCCCCGTCGTCAACATCCCCGACACGCACGAGATTGAGCTGATTGTCGGCGAGGGCGGCGAGGCGAAGCTGAGCCTCACGAACGCCTCGGCTGGCAGCACCATCACCGTGACCGCGACGCCCGACGAGGGCTTCGAGCTTGACTACATCACCGTGGACGGCGAGCGGATAAGCGGCACGACCTTCAAAATGCCCGACCACGACGTCACCGTGCGCGTGTACTTTACCGACGGAAGCGCCACGCTGCCCTTCACCGACGTGAGCGCCGGTGCGTGGTACTTAGACGCAGTGAGCTACGTCTACGCAAACGGCCTGATGGACGGCACAAGCACCACGACGTTCGAGCCGAACGCGAATATGACCCGCGCGATGGTGTGGGCTATCCTCGCCCGTGTCGACGGCGAAACGGTGACGGGCGCGAACTGGGCCGATACGGCACGGGAGTGGGCGGTGGCGAACGGCGTAAGCGACGGCGAAAACGCCAGCGGCTATGTCACCCGCGAGCAGCTTGCCGCCATGCTCTACCGCTACGCGGTTTACAAGGGGTATGACGTGTCCATTGGCGAGGACACCAATATCCTCAGCTACGCCGACTTCGCGGATTTGAGCGAATACGCCATTCCCGCCATGCAGTGGGCCTGCGGCGCGGGGATCGTGAACGGCACCAGCGAAAGTACCCTCACGCCCCAGGGCGAGGCCACAAGAGCGCAGGTGGCCGCCATGCTGATGCGGTTTGTTGAGGCGATAGGTTAAAAGTCAAGGCTCCCCGGAAAATCCGGGGAGCCTTTGTGTAAACAGGAGGCCGGTAAACCGGCCTCTTTGATTTTTTGTTGCCGCCGCTTACAGCTCCGCGAAGCGCATGAGCATCGCGGCGCACTGGGCGCGGGTGGCGGTGCCCTGCGGGACGAGGGTCGTGTCGGTCACGCCGGTGACGATGCCGGAGCCGCAGGCCCACTGCATCGCCGGGATGGCGTACTCGCTGATGGACGCGAAGTCCGCATAGCTGAGGATGTTCGTGCTCTCGCCGATGGACACGTCATAGCCCTTGGCGACCGCGTAGCGGTAGAGCATCGTGGCAAACTGCTCGCGGGTCACGAGGCCGTTCGGGTCGGTGCCGTCGCTGACGCCCTCAGCCATCGCCCAGGCGCGGGCATCGGTCGCCCACGCAGCGCCGGTGACGGTTTCACCGTCGATGCGGGCGAGTATCGCCCAGACCATCGCGCGGGTCATGTTCGCGTTCGGCTCGAAGGTCGTCGCCGACGTGCCGTCCATCAGGCCGTTCGAGTACACATACGCAACGTAATCATAGAACCAGTCGCCGCTCTTGACGTCGGTGAACGGAAATTCGATGGGCACGAACACGGCGGAGACGGTGACGGCCTTGTCGGGCATTTTGAACGTGTTGCCGGTGATCTTCTCGCCGTCCACGGTGATGTACGCGAGCTCATAGCCCTCATCCGGGGTCGCGGTGACGGTAATGAGAGTTCCGGCGCTGCCGTTCGACGGGTTGACCTTGACAGTGCCGTTTTCCGGCTGCGTCACGGTGATGCCGTTCGGGTCGGGGATGTTGATCTCACGCCACACGGCGGTGAATGTCGTGTCGGCGGTGATGTTTTCAACCATCGCGCCTGCCTTATATGTCGTGTTGCCGTCGCTCCAACCGACAAAGTAGTAGCCGGACTTGCTCGGCGCGTCGGGGAGCTTGAAGCTGCTCCCGGGTTCAACGTAACTGCTCACGTCAGCGTCGTCGTTTCCGTACTTCACCGTCACGAGCCAGCGATTGTTCACAGTGAGTGTACCCTTTTGATAGGCCAGGGTGTAGTTGCTGCTCGACGAGCCGCCGGAGACGGTTATCTCGTACGTCCCGGCCACGGTCATGTCCGCGTAACAGCTCAGCTCTGGCTCCAGCGTCATGGTGTCCCCGCCTATGAAGCCATTGGCCGTATAGGTCAGCACGGGCATATCTTCGCCCCGCTTGGCGGTCTTGTCATCAGCGATTATTGTGACGGTTCTAGGCGTGATTTCACCGGCATAGGTCTCGGCGGTGGTATCGCGGAGGACATACTTTCCCGCATCATCACCGGTGAGCGTGATGTTGCTCGCGGTGATGGCTTTGCCGTTGCCAACATTGGCGTCTTCAAAAGAGCAGGTTGCTGTGGCCGTGACGTCGTCGCCGCTGACTACACCTTCGAGCGCGATGCTCAGGCCCTCCGGTGCGGCTTTCGTGCCGTCGTAGACCTTGGTCACGGTGCCGCTGATGGAGGGGGTGAGCGTCTTTTTAGTGATCGTGCCGACGCTGCCGCTCACTGTGGTCGCGCTGAGGACATAGTTGTCCGCATCCGTGCCGCTGAGGGTGATGCCGGTTGCGATAATGGTCTTGTTCTGGCCGACGTTGGCGTCGCCGTAAACATAGCTTACAGCCGTTGCGGAGACACTTTCGCCGTCGATCACGTCCTTAAGCGCGATGCTGAGTCCATGCCCGGCAGGCACTCCCGTCGTGCCGTCGTAGACCTTGCTCACCGTGCCGCTGATGGAGGGGATGAGCGTCTTTTTAGTGATCGTGCCGACTTCGTCCGACACGCTTGATGAGCTTAGGACATAGTTGTCCGCAGCCGCGCCTGTGAGGGTGATGCCGGTTGCGGTAATGGTCTTGTTCTCGCCGACGTTGACGTCGTCAAAGGCGTAGGCAGCCGTTGCGGAGACCTCGTCGTTTCCGACCACGCCCTCAAGCGTGATGCTGAGTCCATGCCCGACGGGCACGTCCGTCGTGCCGTTGTAGACCTTGGTCACGGTGCCGCTGATGGAGGGGGTGAGCGTCTTTTTAGTGATCGTGCCGACGCTGCCGCTCACTTCGGTCGCGCTGAGGACATAGTTGTCCGCATCCTCGCCCGCGAGCGTAACACTATCCACTGTTATGTTTCTTTTGCCCGCCTCTGCGCTGTCGAAGACATATTCAACCGAACTTACGCTGACGTCGTCGTCTGCCTTTATTCCGGACAGCTCCAGGCTTAGGTCACTGGCGTCGGTCACGGCGTTGCTGCCGTCGTAGGCCTTGCTCGCACTGCCTTCCACGGTCGCTGTGAGCTTATACCCCAGATAGCCGACTACCGATATCGTGGTATTTCTGTCGAAGGTCTCAGACAGTAAATCGCTGCCAGTAATTATATCATCACCTATCGTCAGCGTTGCATTACCAAAGTATATAGAGCCGATGCCCTTGAGCGTGTCATTGTTATTCGTGCAACAGGTCATCAGGGTATTATTATTAGAATCTACGAAGGTCACCTTAAAAACATCGTTAGAGCCGCCGGCCAGGACCGGGTAACCGTCTTCGCCGACCTTCCACACTTTGCCGTTATATTCATCGTAAGTCCACCCGTTCAGACTCCCAGCCGCCTCGCCGCGCTCAAACCGTTCCGCGGTCATGGCGCCGGTGTCTTCGTCTCCGGTGCCGTCCCTGTCGAGCCAGAAGCAGTGCTCAACTTTTAATACTTTAAATGACGATTCGCTCCCTCCGCTAGTAGTCATTCCGCACACTCCGCCAGTATTCACCTCGCCAATTGATGAATTGCACGTTATAGTTCCTGCATTGCAGCAATTACGTATGTAAATATAATGTGCCGAGCTGGGAACCCGTCCGAATATGCCGCCTATGTACATTTTGTCCGCAGAATTATGCTGAGATCCTATCAAGTCGCCACTATTATAGCAGTTTACAATTGAGATTTGCGTGCTGGGTTTCGAAACTCCGCCGCATATGCCTCCCAATCCTGTAAAACCTTTAGCGCTTGTATCGTTGATCTCAATGCTTCCGCTGTTGATGCATTCGCTGATCGACACCGTGTCTGACGCGTTACCGCATATCCCGCCTGCATATTGATAATAGGCCATAACCTCCGCGCTGTTAGTGCAGTCGGTTATTGTTTCGCCTTTGCTCCTTCCCACGATACCGCCTGCGTAATTCGCCCCCAGAACGCTGCCACTATTATGACAGCCCTCTATCTTGCTTAAACCATCTCCCAAAATGCCGCCGGCAACACAGGTATTTCCATCCCCGCCAATTGTGATGGAAGTGACTGCTCCATTATTTTCGCAGTTTTTTATAGTACCCATCACCTCAGTGTTATAGTCTCCGCCGCAAATGCCACCTACTATGGGGTTATATCCGCCACCTGTAATCTTGCCATAGTTTATGCAACGCTCAATAGTGCCGATGTTGCTGCCGCTGATGCCGCCTGCATAAGAATAAACATTATTAGTGGTTTTTTGTTCGGCTGTAAGCGTACCGGTGAATGTGCACCCCTCTAGGTGACCCTCATTGTGGCCGCTGATGCCGCCTATATACAAAGCGTTTTCCGATGTGGTCGTGACGCCAATATAGCTGTCAGCAACGCTGACATCCTTCACCACGCCGCCGCTGCCGACGCAGCCGAACAGGCCGACATAGTTGCCGCTGCCGCTGTAGTACAGCCCGCTGATGGTCTTATTATTGCCGTCGAAGGTGCCGGTGTAGCGGTTGCTGTTGTTGCCGATGGGCGTCCACTGGGCAAAGCTGCCGTTGTTCAGGCTTCCGTCCGTTTTCAGCACGCCCGTGTTGATAGTGATGTCAGCCGTCAGCACGGCGTTTATGTTTGTCGTGCCGCTGTTCACCTGCTCCGCGAACCAGTAGAGCTGTCCGGCGTTGCCGATCTGGTAGACGCCGTTCTGCTGCGTCGCAGGCTCGTATGAATCATCATCTCCAAATCCATTTTGATCGTACTTCACCGCCGAGGCGCCGACGCAAAGCACGCCCAGGCACAGGGCTATCGCAAATACCAGTACTAACAGTTTTTTCATACGCTCTACCTCCTGTCGTGTGAGTCAATGGGTCATTCGCATTGCTGCGCAATGCGAAAACGGTGTACACCGTTTGATCA
>UQQF01000025.1 GCA_900543085.1 uncultured Eubacteriales bacterium
AACTCACACTCCTTTTAGTTTTGTTCCTCTCTTACGGTATGGGACGGATATGAAAATACAAGCATGGCTCCCTCACACTGCCATAGATCAGCGCTGCGGGCAGCCGAAGACCCTCCATCTTCTGAATGCTTGAGTTTTCACTGTGTAAGCTTCGCGCCGCGCTGGCGCTTTCACGCGCTCCGGCGCAATAAATGAATAAATCATGAACGCCTATAATATAACGCTTTTCTGGAAATATTTCAATAGACTTTTGTGAAATTCTCAAAAATCACAGTATTCAATGGCTCATTCACAGGCGAATTTGTCTAAATGGCTAAATTTATATCAAAGACTGTGCGCTATACGAAACGCTTATTTACAATTGTATCTAACCGGGAAAGTGCCTGTTTACAAGAGAATAAAAATATAGTATTCTAATGCTTATAAAACGATTGACTTAGGTGGGATGTGTATGTCACCGGCTGTGCCGGCGGAGCGGTTGGAGCTTGCGGCGAGCTGCCTTTTCGGCCTCGAGGGGCCGCTGGCCAACGAGCTGAGGCATATGGGCATGGAGGATGTCGCGCCGGAGAACGGGCGCGTCCGTTTCACAACAGATAAGGCGGGCATAGCCCGCGCCAACCTACGCTCGCGCTTTGCCGAGCGCATACTTTTGCTCCTGGGCTCGTTCAAGGCCGGGAGCTTTGACGAGCTGTTCGAGGGCGTGCGCGCGCTGCCGCTGGAGGATTGGCTGGGGCGCGACGCGGCCTTCCCCGTGGAGGGCTGGAGCGTGGACAGCGCCCTGCACTCGGTGCCCGACTGCCAGAGGATAATAAAGAAGGCGGCCGCCGTCCGCCTGGGCAGCCGCTACGCCCTGGCGCACATGCCGGAGACGGGCGCGGAGCACAAGATACGCTTTTCCATATTGAAGGACGAGTGCCGCATATACCTGGACACCTCGGGCACGGCGCTGCACAAGCGCGGCTACCGCCCGGCGCACAACGCAGCCCCGCTGCGCGAGACGCTGGCCGCGGCCATCGTCGACGTGTCCGGCTACCGCGGCCGCGGCGAGCTGTGCGACCCCTTCTGCGGCAGCGGCACCATAGCCATAGAGGCGGCTCTCGCCGCCAAGGGGCGCGCGCCCGGCATCAACCGGCGCTTCGCCGCCGAGCGCTGGCCGGCCATGCCCGGCGAGGTCTGGCAGCTCGAGCGGGAGAGCGCCCGCGCGAGGGAGTACAGCGGCGACTACCGCATCTACGCCTCCGACACCGACCCCGCGGCCGTAAGGCTCGCGCGCGAGAACGCGCGCCGCGCCGGCGTGGAGCAATACATAGACTTCTCCGTGGCCGACGCGCGCGGCTTTGACCGCCGCACGGAAAACGGCGTGATAGTCACGAATCCGCCCTACGGCGAGCGGCTGATGGAAAAGCGCGCCGCGCAGGAGCTGCTGCGCGGCTTCGGCGGGGCGTGGCGCGAAAACGGCATGTGGCGGCTGAGCCTGCTGACCTCCGACGAACAGGCGGAGAGCCTGCTGGGCTGCCGCGCGGATAAGCGCCGCAAGCTGTACAATGGTATGATAAAATGCACCCTGTTCATGTTCAGCGAGAGAGAAAAAGGCAAGGCAGGTCAGAATAAATGAAGCACCTTTTCATAGTCAACCCGGTCGCCGGCAAGCAGAAGCCGGAGGATAAGCTGCGTCTTATACACGAGGCGATGAACCGCCTGCCGCCTCTCATGCGTGAGCGGGACGAGTTTGAGATATACGTCACCAGCGCGCCCATGGACGCCTGCGGGAAGATAAGGCAGGACGCGCAGACCCACGGCGACCTGCGCGTCTACGCCTGCGGCGGCGACGGCACGCTCAACGAGTGCGTAAACGGCGCGGCGCTGCTGCCAAACGTGGCCGTGACGCACTTCCCCTGCGGCACGGGCAACGACTTCATCCGCATGTTCGGCGACGAGAAGGACAGGTTCTTCGACCTGACCGAGCTGATGACGGGCGAGGTGCGGCCCATAGACATAATCAGGTGCAACGACCGCTACGCCGTCAACATCTGCTCCATGGGTCTGGATGCGCGCGTGGGCACGGACGTGCACAAGTACAGCGGCATACCCGTGATAGGCGGCGCGGCGGGCTATGTGGTGAGCCTGATCGTCAACTACTGCAAGGGCGTCAGTACACCGATGACCGCGACGGTCGACGGCCTGACCTGCGGGCCGGAGCTGAACATCGTCTGCGTCTGCAACGGCCGCTTCTACGGCGGCGGCTTCAACCCCACCAACGATTCGCGCCCCGACGACGGGTACATGGACGTGCTGATAGCCTCCGGCGTCAACCGCGCCAAGCTGCTGGGCGTCATAATGAGCTACGCCAAGGCCAAGTACCGCCAGTTCCCGCAGTACATAACCTATGTGCGCACCCGCCACCTCGAGGTGACGTGCAGGAACACCGAGGTCATAAACATAGACGGCGAGGCCGAGCACTCCACGAAGGCGGTCTTCGACCTGATTCCCGGCGGAATAAACTTCATCGCGCCGAGGAATATGCGGTTTTTCCACGAGAGCGAAGCGTGAATCCGAGTTCACAAAAAGTTTCAAGTTTTATTTTTATATACCCTTGACTTTTTTCAGAATTGTGGTACATTTATAAGCGGGTTAGCACTCAAGGTGTTTGAGTGCTAACCCGCTCGAACTGTTTTAATTCGTATATAAAAACTCAGGAGGTAATATAAAATGAAACTCAAACCTTTGGCTGACAGAGTGGTGCTCAAGCAGAAGGAAGCCGAGGAGAAGACCAAGAGCGGCATCTATCTCGCCTCTGCCGCGCAGGAGAAGCCGGAAGTGTACGAGGTCGTCGAGGTCGGCCCCGGCGGCATGGTGGACGGCAACGAGGTCGTTATGACCGTCAAGGCCGGCGAGACCGTGCTGGTCGGCAAGTACAGCGGCACCAAGGTCAAGGTCGACGACGAGGAGCTGACCATCGTGCGTCAGAGCGATATCCTCGCGATAGTCGAGTAATTCATTTAAAAAGCGCGTTTTATCATATAGGAGGAACAAGTAATTATGGCTAAGCAGATTATATACGGCGAGGAAGCCCGCAAGGCTCTCGAGCGCGGCATCAACCAGCTGGCGGACACCGTCAAGATAACCCTCGGCCCCAAGGGCCGCAACGTTGTGCTGGGCAAGAAGTTCGGCGCTCCCCTTATCACCAACGACGGCGTGACCATCGCCAAGGAGATAGAGCTTGAGGATCCGTACGAGGATATGGGCGCCCAGCTCATCCGCGAGGTCAGCACCAAGACCAACGACGTCGCGGGCGACGGCACCACCAGCGCCACCATCCTGGCTCAGGCCATGATCCGCGAGGGTCTGAAGAACTGCGCCGCCGGCGCCAACCCGATGGTCATGCGCCGCGGCATCCAGAAGGCCGCCGAGGCCGCCGTGGCCGAGATCCGCGCCAACAGCCAGCCCGTGTCCGGCAGCCAGGACATCGCCCGTGTCGGCACCATCTCCAGCGGCGACGAGGTCATCGGCAAGCTGATCGCCGACGCCATGGAGAAGGTCAGCCAGAGCGGCGTCATCACCGTTGAGGAGAGCAAGACCGCCGAGACCTACAGCGAGGTCGTCGAAGGCATGCAGTTCGACCGCGGCTACATCACCCCCTACATGGCCACCGACAACGAGAAGATGGAGGCCGTCCTCGACGACGCCTACATCCTCATCACCGATAAGAAGATCAGCAACATCCAGGAGATTCTGCCCCTGCTTGAGCAGATAGTGCAGGCCGGCAAGAAG
Organism: uncultured Eubacteriales bacterium; assembly: GCA_900543085.1. GTDB lineage: Bacteria > Bacillota > Clostridia > Oscillospirales > Oscillospiraceae > Scatomorpha > Scatomorpha pullicola. The sequence continues at coordinate 3,772 of UQQF01000025.1, forward strand.
CTGCTCATCATCGCCGAGGACGTCGACGGCGAGGCTCTCGCCACCATCCTGCTGAACAAGCTGCGCGGCACCTTCACCTGCGTCTGCGTCAAGGCTCCCGGCTTCGGCGACCGCCGCAAGGAGATGCTGCAGGATATCGCCATCCTCACCGGCGGCCAGTTCATCAGCTCCGACCTCGGCATGGAGCTCAAGGACGCGACCGTGCCCATGCTCGGCCGTGCCCGCCAGGTCAAGGTGACCAAGGAGAACACCATCATCGTCGACGGCGCCGGCAACAGCGCCGACATCAAGGATCGCATCGCGCAGATCAACAACCAGATCGCCGTCACCACCAGCGATTATGACCGCGAGAAGCTGCAGGAGCGCCTGGCCAAGCTCAGCGGCGGTGTTGCCGTCATCAAGGTCGGCGCCGCCACCGAGACCGAGATGAAGGAGAAGAAGCTCCGCATCGAGGACGCCCTGAACGCCACCCGCGCCGCAGTCGAGGAGGGCATCGTCGCCGGCGGCGGCACCGCCTACGTCCGCGCCAGCAAGGCCGCTGCCAAGCTCGCCGAGACCCTCAGCGGCGACGAGAAGACCGGCGCCCAGATAGTCGCCAAGGCTCTGCTCGCCCCCATCGGCCAGATCGCCTTCAACGCCGGTGTCGAAGGCGCCGTCGTGCTCGACAGGGTCGCCAACGAGGCCAACGCCAACTTCGGCTACGACGCCGCCAACGAGACCTACGGCGACATGATCGCCATGGGCATCGTCGACCCGACCAAGGTCTGCCGCAGCGCCCTCGAGAACGCCGCCAGCGTCTCCGCGATGGTTCTGACCACCGAGAGCCTGGTCGCCGACATCCCCGAGAAGAACGTCCCCGTCGCCCCCGCCGGCGGCGATATGGGCGGAATGTATTGATAAACACCGCAAGCCGATCCGCAGCCGCCCGAAAGGGCGGCTGCTTTTATTCCGGCGCGGATACAGCGGGCGAAAGGAGCAGGACATGAAGATAGGGATAGTCGACGCCGGCGGAGGGCTGCGCGGCATTTACGCCGCGGGCGTGCTGGACTGCTGCCTTGACAAGGGGATACAGTTCGACCTCGGCATAGGCGTGTCCGCGGGCAGCGCCAATCTCGCCTCTTACGCCGCCGGACAGCGAGGGCGCAATTACCGCTTTTACACCGACTACTCCTTCCGCAGGGAGTACATGGGCTTGGGCGACTTTGTCAAGTCCGGCTCGTACATAAACATGGACTATCTCTACGGCACGCTCAGCAACTCAGACGGCGAGGACCCGCTGGACTATCCGGCGCTGCGCGACAGCCGAATGGAGTACTGCGTCGTGGCCGCCGACGCCGAGACCGGCGAGGCGCGCTACTTCGGGAAGGAGGACATCGGCCAGGACAACTACGACGTGCTGAAGGCCTCGTCCTCCATACCCTTCGTGTGCCGTCCATACCCGGTGCAGGGCAGGCTGTACTTCGACGGCGCCCTGGGCGACCCCGTGCCCGTTGAGAAGGCGTTTTCGCTCGGCTGCGACTACGTGGTCGTGCTGCTGACAAAGCCGGAGAGCGTGCCTCGCAGCCCCGCCAGGGACGAAAGGCTGGCCGCCGGGATACAGCACAGGTACCCCGCCGCGGCTCACGCGCTCAGGCAGCGCGCCTCGCGCTACAACGCCGGCGTGTACCAGGCGCAGAGGTACGCCATAGAGGGCAGGGCGCTGATAGTGTCCCCGGACGACACCTGCGGCGTGGACACGCTCACGAGGGACAAGGCCGCGCTCAGACGCCTGTACGAAAAGGGCTTGAGCGACGGCGCGAAGATAGAGGCCTTCCTGGCCAAAATACGCTGACGGCTGTAACGAAAAGAACGGCTTGGTCATTTGACCAAGCCGTTCTCGCTTTATGGGTTATTTGCCTTTACAAGCCCCGTCACGGGGTTTTGTGCCGGAGGGGTCAGCCGCTGTATGCGCTGCTCCACTCCTGCTCCAGAGCCGCCCAGTCGCGCTCAGGAAGCTTTTCGGTCCACTCCTCGACGCGCTCGCCGGATACGCGGATCCAGTCGTAGTCGTGGCTGTTGGTGGCCTCCTGCATGTCGGCGTAGTACCAGGCGCCGTAGACGTTGTCCGGCCAGACGTTCATCTCGTCCTCGTCGAGCAGGTGATCCTCGTGCGGCGCGCGGTTCAGCACGCGGTTGACGATGGTCACGGCCTCGGCGCGGGTGATGTTGCTGTTCGGGTGGAAGCCGCCGTCGGGGTAGCCGTCGACCAGACCCATATCCACCGCGGCCTGCACGCAGTCGGCGTACCAGGCGGAGCGGGAGACGTCGTTGAAGGCGCCTTCATACTCAGCCGTGTAGTCGAAGAAGCGCGTGGCGATGGCGGTGAACTCCGCGCGGGTGATGGGTGCGTTGGGTTTGAAGGTGCCGTCCTCATAGCCGTTGATGATGCCCATGTTGCTGAGCGTGGAGACGGCGTTGTTGTACCAGGACTCGGGGGCTATGTCGCTGTAGTCGTTGGTCTGGCTCCAGTACCTGGCGCGGGCGTCGTCGGTCAGCAGACGGAAGAAGATGGTCGCGACCTCGGCGCGGGTGATGTTGTTGTTCGGCTTGACCTCGCCGTCCTCATAGCCGACGATGTAGGCAAAGTGATCCTCAGTGTTCAGCCACTTCGGCACATATTCCGTATCGTCGTCCGGGGTGGGAATGATGGGCTCGTAACCGTCATCCGTCTCGTAAACAAGCACAAACGGGGAGAAGCTTTCGACGTTGAATATCAGCTGGTCGCCGATGGGAATAACGCTTATTTCCTCCTTGTCGGCGTTGGCCAGGTTATCCTCTCCCATGACTGCGCTGCGATCCATATCGACGTAGTGGACAATAGTGAACTCGCCGTCGGGGTCTGCGTCATCGGGCATAGGCCAGCTGATGGTGAGGCTGCCGTCCAGGCCGACCTGTACGTTGCCGTTATCGGCGTGTACCAAGTCGAGGTAGAAGCTCTCCGTACCGGCGTTGTACATGCTGACATGATCCCTGGCGTCGTCCTCAAGCGCTGCGTTGAAGTCATCGTTGTTGGAGACGCTGTCGACAAGCAGCTTGACATCCTCAGGCTCAAGGGTGACTTCGCTGTCGTTTACGGTGAATGTAGTGCCGTCGTTCACGTCGGCAGTAATCCGGCTGCTGCTGTCCTCGTTCAGGTCGGTGGTGTATTCTTCATTCGTGGTGCTGAGGACGGTGAGTTCGCCGGTGTCGGTAACTGTAGTGGCTTCGATACTTTCATCGCCAACCGTAAGCACAGCCTTTATCCTGCTTTGGTCAAGACCGCCGCCGTAAATGGACATGGTGTAGGTTTCATTGACGGATGCTGCGCTCATGTCTATGTCATCTTCGAACACATACTCAGTACCGTTCCAATACTGGAGACGAACATCGTACTCTCCAATGTCAGTGTTCATTCCGTAGACATACTGAGTAGCCGTACCGGTCGCGTCGGTGGAGTAGACGCCAAGCAAGTCAAGCGACCACTGGCGAATAATAGTGCCGTTGTCTTCATAGTAGAACGTCAGATAAGTGCTCAGGTCATTGCCAACAGGCTGGCCTGTCTGCTCTTCCAGCCAATCCTGAATGTCCTGAGAGAGCTCGAGGTGATAGCCGGGCTCAGGCAGGCCGGAAGTGGTCTGCTCAAACTCATTGCCACTGCCGTCGACTATAGCGCCGTAGGCGGTGCCGCCGGTGTAGGCTATAATGTTCGCCGGAGCGATGGTGACGGTGTAGTCTGTGACGTCAGGCTCAGCGTAGCCATATACGCCGTACAGGCAAACTTCGAGAGGAGTTATGTTGCAGTTGCTGAGAACATCTTCGGTAATCGAAAATGCATCCGTTATCAGGTTTGTAGGCCTATCTCCGGGCTCGTAAATTGTCTCGTGGTTTTCCACGTCCCAGCCAAGGAAAACTACATCTCTGCCGTTGACATCTGCGTGGGTGGGCTCGTAATACGGTCGGCTTCCGTCCAGGTCTTCGAGGATTATATCGCTGCCTGCCTTCCAGCGGCCATTTCCGCTGCCGAAGCTCTGCGCTTTGTAGACGACCCAGTCGGGATCTCCGTCCTGATCTGTATCCTGCCAATAACCGCTGTTGTAATCGTCGTAGAGGCGTATATCAAACAGGACATATATCTCCGAGACGTGATTCTCGTCCGGTGCGGTTACCAGAATGTCGGTGAAAAGGTAGGTGGCCGTAGTCAAAGCGGTGCCATTGTCTTGGATGTAATAGTAATTAAGGCCATAGACATCTGTGTAAGCCATATATTCATCACTGCCATAAGCGCCGTTTTTGACAGTGTAGTAAGTGCGCTCATTGTCCCATCCATTGCCATCGACTGGACCTTTATTAGGCTTCCCCAGAGACTCGTCGAGCCTTTCGGTCAGATAGAATCCGGTGAATGCCTTATCCCATTTCGCGGCTATTATATCCAGCTCGTCATACAGGTTCATGACGTGGTACTCGGCCACATAGTCGTCAGGAAGCTCGGCGGATTCGCACTGTACGCTGCGGGTGATAGAAGTGTTGTCCGCATCCGCAACCCATGCCTTGGTGTCTGCATCCCAAGTCAGGGTGAAAACGGGGGCGGTGTCATCGGTGTAGTTGTGCGCCACTCCAACATTCTCGTTGTAGGTGTTCAGAATTGAGTCGTAATTCGGCGTGACGACGCAGGTGTAAACACCCTCAGTGTTGGCAACCACGTCATCGACGGTGCAGTTGGAAGACTCCAGTTTAAACACGCCATCATCGTGTTCCGCGTCGGCGGTGACGCAGTCGAGCGTTACCGAAAGCTTTCCGAGATCAGCCTCGTCGGGCTTCTCGGGGTCGGTCGGCTCTCCGGGGTCTCCGGCGTCGCAAGTGACGTTGATGGTTACGGGCGCGGTATTATTGTACACCTCCCAGCCGTCAGTGCCGTAGACGAGGGTGATGGTCTTGCTTGTTGCCTCGCCGGTAACTACACTGTGCGTTTCATCGCCGTTAGTATCGGCGTCATACTTGCTGACATAAGCCGCATAATTCGCAGAGTCGATTGTGATGTCGTAATAGTACGCGCCATCGGTGGAGCTGCCGCGCCACTCGACGCTGCCGGTGGTGTAAGCGCCGCTGATCAGACCGTAGGTCTTGTTGTCGTGCTCGCTGTTATCGCAGTCCACAGTAACAGCGCCCGTACCAAGGATGGCGTCAGGGTCAGTGTCCTCGAGCTCTTCAGCAGAGGGTGCGGAGGGTTTGTCGTTGATATGAATCTCAACTATATTGTCCTTCACCAAAGATACGGATATGTCACCGGGATCAGCTCCTATTGGAATATTAACCTCTATGCTTTGCCCGCCTGTGGTTTGCGCATAAACGGTAATGCTCTGTACTTCATTATGCGGTATATGGGTGTTAGAAATAGTTTCATGATTGCCCACTATTCCTGAGTTTACCACACGATAGTATGTACTCTCAGACCTCCAGCCGTTGTTCCAGTAATTACGATTGGTGGCTTTGTTGTCCAAGCCGTTTACCTGAATGCGCACAGAGTCCATCTCTATGTCGCTAATTTCATACTCAGAATCATTCTCGGCATTGTACTTCTCAACCACGCGATCCAGAAGCTCATTGTTTGTATTCATTACATGGAACTCTGTTCCGCCAGCATCAGTCGAGGTTTTCTGCGCGTAAACAACCGTGTCATCACTTATTATCTCGCTGGGCAGGAACGGATAGCCACCGTTTACATTTTTGTCCCAGTTTGTGAATACATAAGTTAGATAAGTAGGGTCGTCAGGCATGTTCTCCATCCCGAGAGAATTACCCGTGGTTACAAACTCTACATCATAAAGACTCCATGTAGTAAGCTCACCTTCATCTTCATTATAAAATGCGACGATAGAGGTGTCATCATTATTGGCCTCAATTTCGTATGTATCGCCGTCAACTTTGATATAACGCAGGTCTCCGGAATAGACTCTCACGGTTCCCTCTGTCCCATCGCTCAGTGTATAACGGATGTCAATGGAACGGATGTTTCGGGGATTGCCTCTATCTGCAACATCAGACAGGCGAGTCCAGAAATACATGAGGTTATTTGCCCCGGTAGGAACCTTAGTGACGTCCCAATCATTATCTGTGTAGTCCTGTACGAAATTGAACGTTACATCATCAATTTCTGTGCCTTCATCCACATCCGTAACGTCGTTGACGTACAGAAGCTTCAAAAGCGCCGGCTCATAGGCTATATACTCGATGGTCGCGCCGGTGTCGATTTCGCCTTTGGGGAAATCGGGAACCTTATATTCGGGGCAGAGGTAGATGGTCAGCGTCGCGATTTCATCGTTATACATACTGTAGGTCCATCGGAATTGAATTTGCTTATTCCCATAACTCCATTCCGTATTGGTTCCTCTATCAATTGAAGCAGATTCAATATCATATATGGAACTGGCTTCTGAGGTAAGATTAACAGTAATAATATTGTTTGTAGACCAAACACTATTCCAGTCATCTTCCTGCAAGACTGAACCATCATCGCTGCTTCTTACAACAACGTGAATCGTCTTTAATTCACCCGAGCCGGGCGAGCCCTCATCGCTATTATAGCTTGGAGTTACATAACTGGTAATCTCACGAGTACCGCCGGTGCCATCCGCCAACACTCCGACCGGCAGCAGGCTTACTACCAGCATGAGCACCATCAGCATCGCCAAAAGGCGTTTTTTCATAGTCTTTTCTCCTCCTTGGTGTTTGTTATGGCATCCCCCGCGGGGATATACATACTTGGAATATTTTTGCTGCGCCGCACCTTGCCGGCGCAGACGGGGCAGGAGCAGAAGGTGCCGCGGGCGCGGGTGAATATCACCGAGCGCCACACGTGGCCTTCCGAGCAGCGCCACCAGACCTTTTTGTGGCTGCCCGTCGTGACCATCTCCGGGGTCAGCGCCCCGTTCAGATCCTGCGCCCACTCGGCAGCGACCTTGGGCTGCTGCGAGGCGAGGTCGTTGAACCCGGGCATGACCTTGCGGCCCTTGCAATACGGGCATCCGCTGCCGCTGGAGCTCCGCGCAGAGATCATCGCCTGGTACTCATGCCCGGCCGGGCAGCGCCACCAGACGCGTCGGTTGCTGTACGGCGTCACGCTCTCGGGCGTGAGCGAGCCGTTCTTCTCGGGGTGCCACTGTGCCGCCAGCTCGGGCTTGACCGTGGCCAGGTCATTGTCGCCCGGCTGAACCCTCTTTCCGCTGCAATACGGGCATCCGGAGCCCTCGGTGCGCGCCGAGACGCGCGCGAGCCACTCGTGCCCCTTGCCGCAGCGCCACCATACCCGGCGGCTGGACCCGGGGAACACGTCCCTGGGCGTCAGCGGAGCGTTGCGCCCGACGTTCCACTCCGCCGCGAGCGCGGGATTGGCGGAGGCCAAATCGTTCTCGCCCGGGCTGAGCGAGCGATTTGCGCAAACCGGACAGCCTGTCCCGTCCGTGCGCGATTTCACCGACGCGCGCCAGCTGTGCCCCTTGGAGCACTTCCACCAGACGTACCGGTGGCTGCTGGGCAGGACGGTGTCCGGGGAGAGAGGCAGGTTCTTCTCCTCATCCCACTCGCGTACAAGCTCCGGATACAGCGTGGATAGGTCGTTTTTCCCCGGCACGGGTAGGCGACCCGAGCAATATGGACAGCCTGTGTGCTCGCCGGTGCGGCTTGTCGCGCTGGCCTGATAGCTGTGAGCGCGCGCGCACCGCCACCAGAGCTTTTTCTTACTGCCATACGAGACCTGCTCCGGCGTCAGAGCGTTCTTCTCTCTGTCCCATTCGTCGAGCAGAGCCATCTCGCCGGACTCGAGGCAGTAGTCATATAACGATTTGCGCATGGCATCCCCCTTCCGCGACGGACACAATCCGTCTTGTGTCCCTGAAATTGGACACTGAGCCAGCACATGTCCTTACTAGCTTCCAATTTTATCATTATCAGCCACCTAAATCAAGTCCCAGCTTCAAAAAATAACAGGCTAATTACGACCGATCTGTAGGATTCGTGACCGGTCGTGCCTAAGTGCGCTTATTTATACCCCGGAAGGCCGTTCCATGGAGCGGCCTTTCTTTTATTACAGAAGCTAGAAAGACATAAGACGGATTATGTCCTTCTTGTTTTTTCTAGGAAATCAGCCGCAGACGTTCCAACATGGCGCGGTGCTCCGCGCCGGTGGAGATGAGGTATATGCGTGTGGTCTCGAGCGAGCTGTGCCCCAGAACATCCGCCAGCTTCACCACGTCACGGCACTCACTGTAGAACGCGCGCGCAAACAGGTGGCGCAGGTTGTGGGGATAGACCTTGGACGGCTCGACCCCGGCACGCAGGCTCAGCGCCTTCATGTGCGCCCAAATCTGCTTGCGCGAGAGGCTCCTGCCGCTGTCGGACAGAAAGATCTCGCCGCCGCGTATGCCCTGCCGGGAAGCGTAGCGCAGCAGCTTCGAGCGCAGGCGCGAGGGCACCATGATGATGCGTATCTTGCCCTTGAGCGATATGCGGGCGGTTCCCACCCTCACTCGTTCGAGCGTGATGAACTTCAGCTCGCTGACACGTATGCCCGTGGCGCATATCGTCTCCATGACCAGCGCCATGCGCTCGTCCTTTTCGTCCCTGGCCGCGCGGACAAGGCGGCCGTACTCCTCGCGGGTGAGCTCGCGGCGCTCGTCGCGGAACAGCTGACGCTGCCTGCGCACCGGGCGCAGGCGGCAGTCCGGCCTGCCCAGATACGACAGTAGCCCGTTTACGGCGGCGATTTTACAGTTGATGGTGGACGCGGCAAGCAGACCCTCGGTGAGCGTATTTTTCCAATCTGCCGCAGCTTGATGTGTCAGCTCGCGCCGGTCAAGCCATATCGCAAATTCGCGCGCATAGCGTATATAGCTCTCGAGCGTGGAAACTGAGCGTTCCGCGGCTCTGAGGGCTTCGCGATAGCCGCTGAGGTGTTCGCCTGTGATGGTTCGGTCTGACATGGCTGTGCCTCCTCGTGTTAATATAAATGTATAAGCGCCCTGCGCGCATGAATCGAACAAAACAGCCCCGGCGAAGGATCGCCGGGGCTGACTCACATATTTGCCGCCGGAGCCGGAGGGTTCGTCCGGCTCGCGCACTGGACTATTTGAGCTTGCTTACGTCGTCCAGGTATATGGACACCTCGCCGCACTCGGGGCAAATCGCGACCCGTGGCTGGCCTATCCTGCCGCCGAACAGCTTGCCGGCGTCGGAGGACAGGACGATGCCGTACCCGGCGCCCTCGACCTTTATGGCGCAGTCCTCGCGCATTTCGGCGCCGCAGCGTATACACTTTCTCATGTCGTTTAACCTCCCAGAGAGTTTATAAGAGCCTGCACCTCGTTGAAAAAACGCGACAGGTGGAAGCCGTCGGCGACGGCGTGGTGTATGTTCATGGTCAGGGGCATGCTCAGCCCGCCCCTGCCGTCGGGCGAGTATCTGCCCCAGGTGACGACCGGTGCGAGAAATTTGCCCTCGTCGAAGACGTGCATGTCGACGTGCCGGTAGCTGACCCAGGGCAGGCAGGACACATCGAAAAAGTTGGGCGGCTGATCGGGCGCGATGCCCCGCAGCGCGCGGTTGGCTTCGGCGTCGCGCAGATAACGTCCGTGGAAGTCGAAAAGGTCGTCCGAGTAGGCGGTGACCAGCTTTGTAAAGCTCTCGTCCTCCCGGTGGAAGTCCGCGTAGCTCGGGGAGACGGACTCCCAGCGGACCAGGTTGCCGCCGGCGTCCCAGCCGTATTTGAACTCGTCGCGGCTGTTCACGACCTTGGACACGACCCATATCATGGACGGGTAGAACCTCAGGCCGTGCGCCTTCGCGTACTTGACCAGGGGCGCGACGTCCACGTCCACGGTCAGGCTCATTACTATGCGCATTTTGTCCATGTAGAACCGGAAAAGCCCGCCCCGGCTCCATGCGTCTATATCTATGATTTCGCAGTTCATATCTGTTCTCCTTTGCATCTGTTTTTCGGAATGCAAGGCAGAGCGGACAGAACCTATGATCCGTTTACGCTCCATCCAGTCAAGCCCTGCATGGAGCGTGGACAAGGCCGCGCTTCACATATACCACCCCTTTCGGCTTACTGCGGCAGAGCCGCCGGTGAACATTATACGTGTTATGCGCGCGGTTTTCAACTTTTCCCGTCCGCGCAAAAACAAAGGGAGGCTCCGCAGCGCGGAGCCTCCCGTATTTGCGGCCTTAGCCGTTATTCTGCATTTCACGCTCGAAGTGGTCTATCTTGTCCTCCTTGCCGATAACGGCGACGATGTCGCCCTCACGGAAGACGTACTGCGGCGGGAACTCGACGTCGGTCTGGTGGTCGCGCTCGACGGCGATGACGTTTATGCCGTAGGCGTTGCGTATGTTCAGCTCCAGTATGCTGTGCCCTACCATGGCTCCGCCCACCGCGATGCGCCTGACCTCCACGTTGTCGTCCAGGGAGATGTAGTCGATGAGGCTGCCGGAGATAAGCCGCTTGCCTATACGCACGGCCATGTCCGACTCGGGATACACGACCATGGCTCCCAGCTGTTTGAGCACCTCGCCGTGCTCCTGGCTGTTGGCCTTGGATATGACGTTGGGTATGCCCATCCTTATGACCAGCATGGTGGTGAGTATGCTCACGTCCAGGGCTTCGCCGATGCAGATGGTGACGGTGCCGCAGTTCTGGATGCCGGTCTCCTCAAGGGTTTCCTGATTCAGATTGTCCACGACAAAGGCGAAGTCCGTGTACTTCCGCACGGCCTTGACCCTCTGCTCGTCCTTGTCTATGGCGATGACCTCTTTGCCGGCCTCGGCAAGAGTCTTGACCAGTGCCGAGCCGAAGCGACCCAGACCTATGACACCGAAAGAAATATCCGAATTCTTCTTTTTCATAGAAACCTACCCTATCGTAATGGATTCTTGAGTGTAGCGAATATTGGGTTCAGCGCGGTTTATCCAGATGGACACCAGAGTGAAGGCTCCCAGGCGCCCGACGTACATCGTGAGTATGAGCACCACCTTGCTGGCGACCGTCAGGCCGGGGGTTATGCCCGTAGAGAGCCCCACGGTGCCGAAGGCGGAGACCTCCTCGAACAGGAGGCGTATGAAGTCTGTATCGGGCTCCAGGATGCAGAGCAGGAACGTTCCGGCGCATACGACGAGCATACTGAGAAGCGCCACGACGGCGGACTTGCTCAGCGTCTCCTCGGGCAGCGTGCGGTGGAACGCGCCGGGACGGCGCTTGGTGAAGATCGCCCACACCTCCTGCATCAGCGCAAAGAAGGTGGTCGTCTTGATGCCGCCGCCGGTGGAGCCGGGGGAGGCGCCGATGAACATGAGCAGGATGAGGACAAACAGCCCTGCGTTGGTCAGCTCGCCCATGGAGTACGTGGAGAAGCCGGCGGTACGCGCCGACACGCTGTGGAAGAATGCTCCCAGCCAGCTCATGTCCTCGGTGGCCTTGAGCAGCAGCGTGCCTATTATAAGCAGCGCCGCCGTGGTCGAGATGACGACCTTGGAGTGGAGGGTGAGCTTGCGGAAGGAGCGCGCGCGCACCACGTCAAGTATGACGAGGAAGCCGATGCCGCCGAAGATTATGAGCGCGCAGGTGGTGAGGTTCAGCAGTATGTCGCTCTGATACGGTATCAGGTTCTGCATACCGCCGAGTATGTCGAAGCCGGAGTTGTTGAACGCGGCGACCGAGTGGAATATGCTCGTCCAGATCGCGCGCGGCAGGGGGTAGTCCTGGGAAAAGGAGATAAAGCTCAATATCGCGCCCGCGCCTTCAAAGCACAGCGTGACGAGCAGCACCCACTTGACCAGCTTGACCATGCCCTGGAACGTGTCCACGTTCAGAGCCTCCTTGACCAGCAGACGCCCGTGGAAGCTCACGCGCTTTCCCGCGGCGAGCACCAGACCCACGCCGACCGAGCTGACACCCAGGCCGCCTATCTGTATCAGCGCCGCGAGCACCACTTGACCGAAGACGGTGAAGTTGTCAAAGGCGTCGATGGCAATCAGACCCGTGACGCACACCGCGCTGGTGGACGTGAACAGCGCGTCGATGTAGTGGACCTTGACGCCGGGGCGCACGGAAACGGGGAGTATCAGCAGAACGGAGCCGATCAGTATGACCGCTGCGAAGCCCATGGCTATCAGCCGCCCGGGCGGCTGACGCTTGAAGAACAGTGCGATAGATTTCATGTCTGTTGTTTGGACGCTTGACCTGCGTCCCGCCCTCCGCTTTTTGCCGGCGAAGGCAGACCGGCCGGCAAGGAGCACGTTGACTTCTTGCTCTGCCGCCGGCGCCGTGGCCGCAAGATTTAGAATAAGCGCCCTTAATATAGCATCAGCGTCATGCTATGTCAATACGCCCGTGCGGAGGCTTTTAAAAAAATGTACGCGGCTGACATTTGCGGGGAAAAATATGTTTTTTGTGGCTGAAGTCAGTCCTCAGACATACCTTCCGTCACGTCCAGTATTATGCCTGCCATCTGCTCCGGCGTCTCCTTGTACCCGCGCATTATCCAGGCGCTGACCAGGCCGTAGAGGGCGTAGGCGATGCCGTAGTTCCTGTAGTACATGCCCACGTCGTCCTCCTGCGGCTCGTGCATCATTATTTGAATGTAGGCCTCAAGTATGACGTTCTGGTGCCCGGCGGCGTAGAGCATGTCGCTGACGTCGCGTATCGACAGGCAGAACTCGAAGAACATCTGCGTCGAGGAGTATATGTCGTCCCTCACCCCGTCAAAATGGTGCTGCTGGGAAAAGGCGTTCCACATACAGCGGAGCTTGAAGGACAGCACCTCGTCCTTGTTCTTGAAGTAGCGGAAATAGGTGGAGCGACCGACGTCCGCCTTCGCCGTCATCTCCTCAATGCTTATTTTTTCGATGGGCTTCTCCCGCATGAGCTCGAGCAGCGCCGTGCCCATGCACTCCTTCAGGTATTCGGTCGTGGCCGTTGACCTTCTCATTGTGCATCGCCTCTCTGATACGAATTGTAGGTATAGTCTCTTTGAAACTGCTTGCGGCCTTCGTCCCACTTTTGCTCGGGGACTTGATTTTAAATAAAGTTATGGTATGATAATGCCAATGATACGAGAGTTTCTTTTATACTATCATTTATTTTGCCGCCTGTCAACTTGTATCATGCCCGCAGCGGCTGCGGGCGGCGCAGCTGCGAAGACTTGAGAAAGGAAAGATAAAATGGGCACATCGGTGCTGTACAACGATCTCTGCAACCTGGGCTTTGTGCTGTTCGGGTATATCTCGGGCAGCGTGCTGTACGCGAGGGTGTTCGCCTCGCTCTGCGGCAGGGACATCCTCTCCGAGAGCGGCGACAAGAATCCAGGCACGGCCAACGCCTTTACCTACGGCGGGTTCTGGTGCGGGCTCGGAACCCTGGTGTTCGACCTGATCAAGGGGTTCCTGCCCGTGTATTTGTTCACGCGCCACGGCGGTGAGGCCGGGACGTTTGCCGCCGCCGTGATAGTCGCGGCGCCCGTCATAGGTCACGCCTTCCCGCTGTTTTACGGCTTCAGGGGAGGCAAGGGCATCGCCGTCAGCTTTGGCGCGCTGGCCGGACTGTATCCGCAGCTGGACGGGCTGCTGACGCTGGCCTTTACATTTATACTCTTTTCGACGGTATTGAAGATAACGCCGCATTTCCACCGCACGGCCGTCACTTACGTGACGTCGCTGCTGCTGCTCATAGGCAGCCCCGGCGGAGCCGGCGCGGTGCCGGGCTTTGCCGTGATAGCCGGAGTGGTGCTGTTGAGGCTGCTTCTCAGCAAAGAGAAGCCGGGCAGAATGGAGGTGAGCCTGCTTGGACGTCCTGTTGCTTTCCTGCGGGACAGGCGGCGGACATAACGCCGCCGCGCGGGCGATAGCGGAGGAGCTGCGCCGCCGCGGCCACGGCGCGGAGATACTTAACCCGTATTCGCTTTGCAGCGAGGAGCTGGCCGGGCGCATAGACAGAACGTATATACGCAACGTGCAGAAGGCTCCGCGGCTGTTCGGCGCGGTCTACCGCCTGGGCGAGTGGTACAGGAAGCTGCCCTCGCGCTCTCCCGTGTACCTGGCGAACCGGCTGATGGCGCCGGTCATGGCCGAATACCTGGAGCAAAACCGCTTCGACCTCATTATAACCACGCACATCTTCCCGGCGGGCATACTGACAGCCGTCAGGCGCAGCGGCGTGGAGACGCCGAAGGTGATACACGTCGCGACGGACTACGTGTGCATACCGTTCACGGAGGAGTCGGAGTGCGACGCGTACGTTATTCCGTCCGCGGAGCTGACGGACGAGTTCGCCGGTTACGGCATCCCACGGGAGAAGCTTTGCCCGCTGGGCATACCGGTATCCTCCGCCTTCGCCGGCGGCGAGAGCCGCAGGGAGGCTCGCGCCAGGCTGGGGCTGAGCGGCAGCGGGAAGTACATACTCGTCTCCGGCGGGAGCATGGGAGGCGGCAGCATAAAGAGCGCAATCCAGGCGCTGGCCACCGCCGCCGCAGGTCGGGGCGACACCGAGCTCATAGTGGTCTGCGGCTCGAACAGTCAGCTCTACGGCGAACTGGAAGCTAGGCAGCTGCCGAACACGACCCTGCTGGGCTTTACGGACGACATGGCCGGGTATATGCGCGCCTGCGACCTGTTCGTGACCAAGCCGGGCGGACTGTCCTCCACGGAGGCCGCGGTTTGCGGCGTGCCGATGGTGCACACGGCGGCCATACCCGGCTGCGAGACCTTCAACGCCGGCTACTTCAGCTCCCGCAGCCTGAGCCTGCTGTGCCCGTCCACGGCTGACGGACTTCTGCCGGCCTTGGACTTGCTGGACGCTCCGCGCGAGCGCGCCGCGATGGTGCGCAGGCAGGCCGAACTCATAAACCCCTGCGCCGCCGGGGACATCTGCGGTCTGGCCGAGAGAATGGCCGGACTGAGCGGTGCGATAAATGCCCGCCGCGCAGTCGTGGCCTGCTGACGCAAGACGAATATACGACCAGCCCGGAAGCAAACGCTTCCGGGCTGGTGCTTTATCAGGTCAATTATACTGTCAGAGCATAAGTTAAGGGGAACAACGGGAACGAATAATGTTTAACCGGCTCGTGGATATCCCGAGCCGGTTTGTTAATTACAAACAAATGCTAGATGAGCCTCTTTGTAATGGCCTCATTTACCGGCTCTAGCTCTTTCTCCAACACACACTGCAAATCCCATAACAGGCGCGTTTCCTCCCCGGGTCCAACGGTCAATTCCCCTGTTGACTCCCAGCGGCAAAGGATTCGGTATAGGGCGATTGCTTCTTGTTCATTCAATTCGATATTCATATTTCCGGGTTTCTCCTTGTTTTATTGTGTAGGCAGTAATAACCTTGCCGTATTTATCAATCACGACAGTGGAACTCCTCCGCATAGCTTTCCAATGCCTCCTGACGGGTGGGTACTCTGGCAAGCCGGCAGAAAAAGGACGAGCCAAACAACGGCTGAGACAGACGCTCCACCCAAGCGGTTAAGATTTCCGGTGGCAGGGGATGCTCCTCCCGAAGAAAGATGACAGCATAGTAAGGAGACATAGGAGGGGAAGCCAGCTTCGTCAAGGGAACGTTGCTTCCAAAGGGAGCATTACAGAAGGACAAGTCCGGCGAAAAACGCGGATAGTATAACGCCCCGACAAACCAGTCATGCTCTCCGGCTTTGAGCTGCTCCGTTTGCTTTAAAAAGATGGGATAATCCGGGTCGCCAGGCTCCATAAACTCGCCCTCCTGAACGATCCGGTCGAGCGCAGGCAAGTTATAAAAGTCAAGGCGAAAGAATGGATTTTCTCCGGCCTCATCATCAGCCAGAATAAACTCCGCCGCATCAGGGGTATCCCATCCGTCTGCACAGTGATAGACGCCCCACCAATAGTTCCAATCTTGAATGCACAGGTATTTTTCCGGCTTGACGTTCATAAGCATTCTCCTTCTGATTGTAAAAAATGGTTTAGGATTTTCGATTGCTCTGGTCGGTAAAGTTCATGTTTTTCGTCAGTCAGTCCCTTTGTATGAAGCGGTATCTCATCCTTCAAGGTCATGGCTGGTAGCTGCTGCGGGCGAATTTCTCACAATTGCAGTCCGAAGTGCAGCACGACGGACGCGAGCACCAGTCCCAGGCACGACGCGCCGAGCACGTCGCTGGGGAAGTGTACGTACAGATATAGGCGCGAGAAGGATATCGCCGAGGCCAGCGGTATGGCTGCGTAGCCGAACTTCCGGTTGGCCGAGGTGATTATGACCGCGGCTATGGTCGAGGACAGCGTGTGCCCGGAGGGGAAGGAGTAGTCCCTGGGGTTGGATATGAGCAGCTTGACCGACGGCTCGCGCCAGCAGGGGCGGCTGCGTGCGACGAGGTTCTTCATGCAGACGTTGCCTATCAGCACGCCGATTATAAGCCCGGCGGCCAGCAGCAGTCCGAACCTGCGGTACGTCCGGCTGCAAGTCATGGCGGCGGCCGCCAGCAGCCAGACGACGCCGCCGTTGCCCATCGCGCTGACAAGCGGCATCAGCGCGTCAAGGAACCGGCAGCGCATGTTGGCCTGTATCCACTGCAAAACCCTGAATTCCATCCTCAAACCTCCTCACCCCGCCCGCCCGGGCGTTCAGAATATGTGTAAGTGTACAACACTCAAATTACAGCCGGTTTACGAAATATTAAACAGAGTATAAAATTTTTCGCCGGGATATGACAAAAGCCCGCGCCGCGGTCGCAGACCCGCCGGTGCTGATACTCGACGAGGCCACAAGCTCCATCGACACGCGCACCGAGGCGCTTGTCCAGCGCGGCATGGACGCGCTGATGAAGGGGCGGACTTCGTTCGTCATAGCCCACCGGCTGAGCACCGTGCGCAACGCCGACTGCATCATGGTGCTGGAGCACGGGCGCATAATAGAGCGCGGTACCCACGACAGCCTGATGGAGCAAAGGGGCAGATACTATCAGCTGTACACCGGCAGCGCGGTGGGGTGAGGGTGTTCAGCGAGGTCGGCGGGGGAGTATCTCGCGAAAGCCGCTGCGGGCCGCCTTGATGAGCGGCCTGACGTAGAGCAGCGCGACCGCCGCGCCCATCGCGCCCCAGACGGGGATCAGCAGGGCGTTGCCGGCCAGGTTCGCCACAGCGCCCGCGGCCGTGGTGGTCAGCGTGGCGGCGCTGCGCTTTTCCACCATGTACACCGTGGCGAAGAACGCCCCCAGACAGCCGAGCGCCGTGCCCAGCGTCAGCACGGGCGCGTAGTGCCAGGCGGAGAAGTAGTCCGGCGCAGCGAGGAAGCGCATGATGAGCCGTGACGCCGCCATCAGCACCGCCGCGCCCACCATTGCCAACGCCTCGTAGACCGAGTAGACGTTGGAGAAAAACCGCTCCCTCTCGGCTCTGGCGCGCCCCTCCATGGCCGAGAGCTGCCAGGCTGAGGTGAAGATGTTGGAGAGTATGAGCATGATGGTGGATATCTATTTCAAGCAGGTTGTTGCGGGTCAGTTCCATGAAGCGGAAGAACTCGTAAAACGTGACGGCCATCTGTTCCTCAAGGAAAAGGCTTGCGCCGCTGTGCCTGACGTTTATTCTCCTGAACCGGTTGTAGTACCGCCATACGGCGCAGACAAGCAGCAAAAAACGCCGCTTTGGACAAACAACGGCAGATTTTGCGTTTTTGTCGGCGAAGTTGCATTTTTGGAGAAATTGTGGAGGTCGGATATGGGACTGGATGCCAGAGTGCGCTATACCAAGCGCGTGATCCGCGAGAGTTTTATCAGCCTGATAAAAGAAAAGCCGTTCCACAGCATAAGCCGGTATCCTCCGATCTATGGCAAAATGAAGATTATCAGCGCGACAAGCAGCACGGCGGCGCAGACGAAGATCGGCGCCAGAAGCTTCGCGATTTCATTGAGAAATTCGTAGTTCATCTTTTGTCCTCCAGTGGTCTTGCGCCTGTGCCTCCGCGAGATTTCGCGCTTTTCTTTACAGGTGCAAGTGTACAGCCCGGATGTGAGCAAGCTGCTAATTAAATATTTCCAAGCCGTAAAAAGTTCATGGCCAGTCGGTGAACACCATGTTTGGAAAGAGCTCGGACTGCGGCTCTGGCGCGCGTCTTTTACCGACATGTATTGACAAAATCAAAGAATTGTGTTATAAATCTTGACTAATGTGAGGGAGTAGCAAGCGTTGCTCTGACGTGGCAAGTCAACATACTGCCCAACGGGCTGGCTTGTTTTAATTTGCGAGACTCATGTATGCTGGGACAGCCATACATGGAGTCTTTTTCTTTTGCTCCGACGCCGGGTGTGGTTGTGCCGCACCCGGATTTTTTATCGCACGGAGGTACAAAAATGGACTTGAGCTTTGCATTTTTCTTCAACAGCATCCTGCTGGGCGTGGGGCTGGCGATGGACGCCTTCTCGGTGTCCCTGGCCAACGGCCTGAACGAGCCGGGCATGAAAAGAGGGAAGACCTGCGGCGTGGCGCTGGTGTTTTCCGTGTTCCAGTTCGCCATGCCCATGATAGGCTGGATATGCGTGTCGACGATAGCGCAGCGCTTCAGGGCGTTCGAGCGGTTCATACCCTGGATAGCGCTCATACTGCTGTGCTTCATAGGCGGCAAGATGATCTACGAATGTCTCAAAAACCGCGACGGCGGCGGGGAGAAGCCCGCCGTGGGCTTCGGCGCGCTGCTGGTGCAGGGCGTGGCCACGTCCATAGACGCGCTGTCGGTGGGCTTTACCATCGCCGAATACAGCTTTGCCGAGGCGCTGCTTGCCTGCCTGCTGATAGGCGCGGTGACCTTCGTGATATGCTTCGCCGGCATCGTGATCGGCAAGAAGGCCGGAACCAGGCTCGCCAACAAGGCGGGGATCTTCGGCGGAGCCATACTCGTTTTCATAGGCTTGGAGATATTTATCACGGGTCTGCTGTGAGAGCGGCCCGCGAATTTGTGCGCAGAGGCGCTGAGGCCGGCCGGCCGGGCGTTTGCCCGGCCGGCCGGCCTGTCGTTTGCCGCGCTGCAGGAAAAAACTAAACCGCGCCCCTATTAGGGACGCGGTCTAGTTTTCCGGTATCATGGCAGGGAGAAGCTGCGGTTTCAGAAGTGCACGACAGTCCTGGGCAAACGGTCCGTCATACCGCTCACCGGCAGGCTGTGGCCGGGCGGTTCCGTCGAACCGCAGGCCGCAAGGGAGAGAGCAAGTGCCAAAGCTGCTAAAAAGGCCGCTATGCGCTTCATGTCGTGCCCCCCTTCATTCCGCTGACCAAAGAATAAACCAACATTGCATCAAAGTTGCATCATAAGTTTGGACGAATTGTGAAGAATTCGCCCGAGAACGCTCCCTCTGTATATAAAGACGCACAGAGAGGCGAAATGCAACAGCAAAGCGCAAATTTTATATTCTCTGCTTCCGGAAGGCAGAGGGGGTTATGCCCTCGCGGGATTTGAAAAGGTAGAGGAAGTGGTTGGTGTTCGGTATGCCCACCAGCTGGCCTATCTCGGCGATGGTGCGCGCGGAGTCCACCAGCAGCACCTTGGCGTGGTCGAGCCGGATGTCGATGAGGTAGTCGTTGGGACTCTTGCCGATGTAGCGCTTGAACTCGCGCGACATGTGGTATTTGCTGATGCCGAACTGCTTGGAGAGCGCGTCGAGCGTGATGCCCGAGGGGTAGTTGCGGTCGAGATAGCTCTGTATCGCGGCTATGATGTCCGGCACGATGACCTGCTTGGCCGAGGAGCTGACGAGGGCTACCTCCACCTCCAGGAACAGCTCCAGCAGCAGGTGGGAGTACACGCTTTCCGGGTCGGGGCCGGACTCCGTCCTCGGGCTGAGCAGCTGCCATATCAGCGAGCGGAAGCGCGTGCCCGCGCCGAAGGTGAGCTGTATCAGCCCCTGTCCGTACAGCGTGCCGCACAGCATCGAGCAGAGCGGGGAGGCCATGTGCCCGTGTATGCGCACAAACGCGCACTCCCACGGCTTTCCGGGCGCCGAGCGGAACTGTATCCTCCTGGAGCAGTCCGCCCAGACGCAGTCGTACTTCCGGCAGCGAATAGCCCGGCCGCTGATTATTACCTCGCCCTCGCCCGAGAGGCTGTAGCACAGCAGCGTGGCGTCGGGAGAATACACGTTGAACCCGTCGGGGGGCACCGTGGCCGAGCTGAGCCTCACCAGCTCTATGCCGGACTCGGGGTCCAGCTCGCTGTAGGAGCGCACGAATTTGGAGTACTTGATATCCGGGCGCGAATAGCTGGAGCCCTCCGCGACCACCTCGGCGTAGTGCTCCGGTTCGTCCTGGGAGTGGGCTATGAAAAGCTCCAGATACTCCTCCTCGTCCGGCGCGGCGGCCGGGAGCATATCGTCCGGCTCTATCGCCATCTCTATAAACTCGTCAAGGAATTCCTCGAGCCTGTCCCCACCCGAGGTGACGAAAGTATCTCCAACGAAGGCTGACCACCCCATTTCTCAAGCAAAATATATAGGAAAACGACGGCGACGCAGAGCATGAAAAGATGAAAGACGCACCCGTCGAGGGAAAAACAAGCAAAAACTGCGAAAAAAGTCTGTATTCACAGCGGATAAAATGCCTGTTAAATTTGGACAAGATTATTATAAAACAAACTATTTACGGCGTCAATAACATAAAAATGAATAAAATGTGTCGAAAGCCGCCAACATGTTTGTTATATTGCTGACAATCAATATATGTTGCTGTTAGATTACCGTCAAGGAATTAACATAGCAAGATATATAGAAATTGAAGCATCATTCTTAATTGAGTTTCGCCCGTGCAAGTACGATAATCAAGTCAGACAAGGGACGGAGAGTCCCGCAATACTATACCGGGAGGGCTTAACAGATGACTTTCAACTTCACCGAAGAACAAGTAATGATCCGCGACATGGTGCGCGAGTTCACCAAGAAGGAAGTGGAGCCCCGCGACAAGTGGATGGACGAGAACGGCTTCGACTACGAGCTGCACAAGAAGCTCACCCAGGCCGGGCTTATGGGCATCCACCTGGACGAGAAGTACGGCGGCGGTGGCGGCGACGCTGTCACCAGCATCATAGTCATCCACGAGCTGGCCAAGGGCAGCGCGTCTGTTGCGCTCTTTCTGGATGCCAACTGGCTCGCGGCCGACCTCATACTCTACCACGGCACCGAGGCTCAGAAGGACAAGTATCTCACCCAGGCCGCCCAGGGCAAGATCTTCGCCTTCGGCCTGACCGAGAGCAGCGCCGGCAGCGACGCCGCCGGCATCAAGAGCACGGTAGTCCCCGCTGACGACGGCGGCTGGATACTCAACGGAGGCAAGGCCTGGATAACCAACTCCGGCGTGGCCGACTACTACATAATCCTCGCCAAGACCGACCCCGACGCGGGCAACAAGGGCATCAGCGCCTTCATCGTCCCGAAGGACGCCGAGGGTCTGACCATCGGCAAGTTTGAGGACAAGATGGGCATGCGCGGCAGCGCCACCTGCGAGCTGAGCTTCGACAACATCCATCTGCCCGCCGACGCCCTGCTGGGCAGCCTGGGCATGGGCTTCAAGATGGCGATGCAGGCTCTCGACGGCGCGCGCATCAGCATCGGCGCCATCGCCGCCGGCCTGAGCGAGCACGCGATGACCATTGCCAAGAACTACGCCAACGAGCGCTACACCTTCGGCAAGCCCATCGCCAAGCACCAGGGTGTGCAGTTCAAGTTTGCCGACATGAGCGCCGAGATCCGCGCCATGGAGCTGATGACCTACGACACCGCCCGCATGAAGGCCGAGGGCAAGCGCCACACCCTCGAGGCCGCGCAGACCAAGCTGTTTGCCGGCACTCGCTGCACGCAGATCTGCCTGGAGTGCCAGCAGGTGCTCGGCGGCAACGGCTACAGCAAGGAGTACCACGTCGAGCGCTTCGTGCGCGACGCCAAGCTGCTTGAGATAGGCGAGGGCACCAACGAGATCCTCCGCATGCTCATCGGCGGCACCGTCCTGGCTCAGAAGTAATTACTATTGACGCTCTGCCCGGGTATTCCGGGCAGAGCGTGATAGGATGCCCAAATCTATACGTTGGAGAGAGACAATGAAGATACTTGTATTCGTAAAGCAGGTACCGGACACGGACGACGTCAAGCTCGACCCTAAGACCGGCAACCTGATGCGCGAGGGTGTTGAGAGCATCATGAACCCGCTCGACGCCAATGCAGTGGAGACGGCGCTCAGCCTCAAGGAGAAGTACGGCGGAACGGTCGTGGCCATCAGCATGGGTCCCCCGCAGGCCGACGAGGTGCTGAAGAAGGCTCTGGGCATGGGCTGCGACGAGAGCGTGCTGCTCTCCGACCGCGCGCTCGGCGGCGCCGACACGCTGGCCACCGGCTACCCGCTGGCCAAGGCGGCGGAGAAGATAGGCGAGTACGACCTGCTGATCTGCGGCCGCCACGCCACCGACGCCGAGACCGCTCAGACCGGACCCATCATCGCGGCCTTCCTGGGCATCCCCCAGGTCACGCTCTGCGGCGAGGTCGAGATCGAGGACGGCTGGGCCGTCTGCGAGAGGCTCCTGCCCGACCGCACCGAGAAGGTCAAGGTCAAGCTCCCGGCGCTCATCACCGTCTGCGCCGAGGCCAACGAGCCGCGCTACCCGACCCCCATCAACATCATGAAGGCGCTCAAGAAGCCGCGCTACACCTGGAACGCCGAAGACCTGGGCTGCGACCCCGACATGATAGGCATCCCCGGCTCCCCCAGCTCCAACAAGCGCATCTTTGAGCCGCCCAAGCGCAACACCGACACCAAGTACTTCGAGGGCGAGCCGGAGGCCATAGCCAAGGCCATCGCCGACGTACTCGAAGCCGAGCACATCATATAAGGAGGCGAATACCGATGACTAAAGAAGAATGCAAGGGCATATGGGTGTTCGCCGAGCAGGAAAACGGCGTCCTCTCCGGCACCGATTTTGAGCTGCTGGCCAAGGCGCACGACCTCAAGGCCAAGCTGGGCGGCACGGACACCGTCACGGCCGTGCTGCTGGGCGACAACGTCGCCGGTCTGGTCGACACGCTCTACGCCTACGGCGCGGAGCAGGTCATCCTGGCCGAGAACGCGAATTTGAAGGACTACAGCGCGCGCCCCTACGAGAAGGTGCTCGTCGACCTCGCCAACAAGTACAAGCCGAGCATATTCCTGTTCGCCGCCAGCCCGATAGGGCGCGACGTGGCTCCGCGCGTGATGTGCGACCTTCGCACCGGCCTGACCGCCGACGCCATCGACCTCGACGTGGACGAGGACGGTGTGTTCGTGCAGACCACCCCGAACTTCGGCGGCAACATACTCAGCCACATCGTCATACTCGAGAAGCGCCCGCAGATGGTCACGGTGCACCCGAAGGTGTTCGAGCCGTTTGCGCCCAAAGCCGGCGCGACCGGCGAGCTCATCACCGAGAGCGTCGAGGTCGAGGCCGATGCCGACTACGTCGTGCTGGAGACCAGCATGAAGAAGTTCGAGGGCAAGCCGATAGACGAGTGCGACGTGCTGGTGGCCGGAGGCCGCGGCATAAAGAGCGAGGAAGACCTCGCGCAGCTGCGTGAGCTGGCGCAGCTCCTCGGCGGCGAGCTTGCCTGCTCCAGGCCGCTCAACGACAACGGCTGGATGCCGCACGAGGATCAGATAGGTCAGAGCGGCACAACAGTCAAGCCCAAGTTCATACTGAACGTCGCCATCTCCGGCTCCGTCCAGTACCTGGCCGGTATGCAGAATTCCGGCTGCATCATGAGCATCAACCACACGGCGAGCGCGCCTATATACGACGTCTCGCACTACGGCGCGGTGGTCGACTACCGCAAGGTCATACCCGCGCTCATAGAGGAGATCAAAGCCCGCAAGGCTAAGTAATATCTACACGAAAAGGAGCAAGAAAAAATGAGCGATCGCAAGTTCATCATCCCCGAGTACGGCCCGTTTGCCGGTATGCGTGTCATCACCTCCGGCTCTCTTATCGCCATGCCCTTCGCCGCGACCATGCTGGCCGACTTCGGCGCTGAGGTCATCCACATCGAGCGTCCCGGCGTGGGCGACACGCTGCGTATGCTCGCTCCCTTCGCCGAGGTCAACGGCAAGAAGGTCGGCACCGCCTGGGCGCAGGACGCGCGCAACAAGCTCAGCCTGACCCTCGAGCTGAACCTCAAGCACCCCGAGGTCAAGGAGCTGTTCTACGGCCTCATCAAGGAAGCCGACATCTTCATGGAGAACATGGTCTGGCTCGACAAGCTGGGCATCTATGACGAGGAGCTGCTGAAGGTCAACCCGAAGCTGGTCATCGTCCACATCTCCGGCCTCGGCAACGCCAAGTTCGGCGGCGTGCCCAGCGTCTGCAACCGCGCCAGCTACGACATGATAGGCCAGGCCTTCTCCGGCTGGCTGTATCTGCAGGGCTTCAAGGACCGCGACCCCGTCGTCGCCAAGCCCTATATGAACGACTTCGTCTCCGCCTTCGCCGCCCTGTTCGGCACTCTCGCGGCCTACAACGTCGCGCAGAAGACCGGCAAGGGTCAGGTCGTCGACGTGGCTCAGTTCGAGGCCATGGCTCAGTACATGTGCGGCACCTACACCAGCTACACCATGGCCGGCGCCGTGACCGAGCGCAGCGGCAACGCCTCCCCGGCCTTCCAGCCCTACGACCTCTTTGAGAGCAAGGACGGCGCCCTCGTCGCCCTCGGCGCGTTCGGCCCCGGCGTGTACAAGCGCTGCATCCAGGCTCTGGGCTTCGACCTCGAGTACTTCAACTACAAGGATTGCTCCTCCGGCCCCGAGGCCGTATCCAGCGAAAAGGGCCGCGAGCTGAACGCCAAGGTCGTCGAGTGGTGCAAGGCTCACACCGCCGCCGAGATCGAGCAGATCATGGAGGATGCGAAGGTTCCCTGCTCCAAGGTCAACAACGCCAAGGACACCTTCGAGAACGAGCACTTCAAGTCCCGCGGCGACTGGATCACCTACGAGGACCAGACCGTCGGCGCCGACATCACCGCCTTCGGCATTGCCCCGAAGCTCAGCGAGACCCCGGGCAAGGTCTGGCGCGGCGCCCCGAGCATGGGTCAGGACACCGAAGCCGTCCTCAAGACCGTCCTCGGCTACGACGACGCCAAGATCGCCGAGCTGCGTGAGAAGAACCTCATCTAAGCTTTGCAACAATATGGCCGCCTGCGCCCTGCGGGCGGCCATATGCGGATTTGTTATCGTTCAAACTTTAACTAATTTTCCTGAGGGATTTCTTTTTGTGGCGACAAAAAGAAACCCCTCAGACTCCAAAGAGAAAAACGCTTTTGGTGCGATGGTTAGGCGGGGAATAGTGTTCACCACACGGTTCGACATATAGAAGTTTGCATCCCTAAGATTTATGCCAGATTAGGGTGCAACCAGCTTACCCCTCTAACAGATAACCCGGTAAGCGCTCCGGCGCAAAGCGCCGTCGCGCGAAAAAGACAGCACCCCAGTCTCGTAAAGTCTAAGGGATACCAACGTATATACGTCGAACCGTGAAGATAAAACTATCCCCCGGCACACAGACGCACCCAAAGCGGCTTTCCTTTCGGGGTCTGGGGGGCTTTCTTTGGC
>UQQF01000026.1 GCA_900543085.1 uncultured Eubacteriales bacterium
CTCTTTGGAGTCTGAGGGATTTCTTTTTGTCGCCACAAAAAGAAACCCCTCAGGAAAGCATCTCACATTGACAAACGCACATATTTGTGATATTCTACCGTAGCACGCCCGCGTGCCGGGTCTTGGCAGTACCTTTCCTACCGCGACTCAGCCGCCTGGGCAGATAAAACCAGAAAGGAACGATCAGCATGATTACCAAGGATCAGAAGACCGCAGTCATTTCCGCCAACGCCACCCACGAGGGCGACACCGGTTCCCCCGAGGTTCAGGTCGCCATCCTCACCGAGCGCATCCGTCAGCTCACCGAGCACCTGAAGCAGCATCCGAAGGACGACCACAGCCGTCTCGGCATGTACAAGATGGTCGGCAAGCGCCGCCGCCTGCTCGACTACCTGATGCGCAAGGACATCGAGCGCTACCGCGCTCTCATTGCCAAGCTGGGCATCCGCAAGTAATCGCGCTTTCCCGCTTTGGGCATTTTCCGAAGGGAATGAAGGTTTATTTCAGGGGGACAATTTAATATGTCCCCCTGATTTTTATTCCGCACAAACGCGGAGCCGCCTTAGTATTTGATAAGACGCACAGCGCGCTGTACGCCTTCTCAAGTGCTATGGCCAAGCTCCGCCTGTACAATCAGACATCTGAAAGGAGCCAAACTCATGATTATCAAGCACAAGGAGTTCCCCAACAAGCGCGTGTATGAGATCGACTACTGCGGCCGCCCGCTGCGTATGGAGATCGGCCGCATGTGCGAGCTCGCCAACGCCGCCGTGCTGACCCAGTACGGCGAGACCACCGTCCTCGTGGCCGTGACCGCCTCCCCGCGCCCGCGCGACGGCATCGATTACTTCCCGCTCTCCGTGGACTTCAACGAGAAGCTCTACGCCGTGGGCCGCATCCCCGGCAGCTTCATGCGCCGCGAAGGCCGCCCCAGCCTGCCCGCAGTGCTGGCCAGCCGCCTGATCGACCGCCCGATGCGTCCGCTGTTCCCCAGCGACCTGCGCAACGACGTCGCCATCCAGTGCGAAGTCCTCAGCGTCGACCGCGACTGCTCCCCCGAGATAACCGCCATGATCGGCGCCAGCGCCGCCGTGGCCATCAGCGACATCCCCTGGAACGGCCCCATCGCCGGCATCTCCCTCGGCTGGGACGGTGAGAAGTACCTCTTTAACCCCACCAAGGCCGAGCGCGAGACCAACAAGATGACCGTCACCGTCGCCGCGACCCACAAGAAGGTCGTCATGATCGAGGCCGCCGCCGACCAGGTGCCCGACGACGTCATGTACGAGGGCATCGTGCAGGCGCACGAGAAGGTGCAGCCCGTGCTCGACCTCATCGACAAGATGGTCGAGGAGATCGGCAAGCCCAAGTTCGAGTACGAGCACGCCGACTTTGACGAGGAGCTGTTCAACAAGATAGTCGAGACCACCATGGACGAGGCCATGGCCGCCATGGACACCGACGACAAGAACGTCCGCGAGGAGCGCTGGAACAAGCTCATCGAGCACTGGCACGAGCTGTTCCTGGCCGATTACCCCGAGATGGACAAGTACCTCGAGGAGATAACCTACAAGTTCCAGAAGAAGATAGTCAAGAAGTGGCTGCTTGAAGGCCACCGCGTCGACGGCCGCGCCATGAACGAGATCCGTCCCCTGGCCGCCGAAGTCGGCGTCATCCCCCGCGTCCACGGCAGCGGCCTCTTTACCCGTGGCCAGACCCAGGTGCTCAGCATCGCCACGCTCAACACCCTCTCCGCCGCCCAGAAGCTCGACACCATCTGGGAGGAGGAAGAAAAGCGCTATATGCACCACTACAACTTCCCCGGCTACTCCACCGGCGAGGCCAAGCCCCAGCGCTCCACCGGCCGCCGCGAGTACGGCCACGGCGCCCTCGCCGAGAAGGCTCTCGAGCCCGTTATCCCCAGCGTTGAGGACTTCCCCTACGCCATCCGCGTGGTGAGCGAGGTGCTCTCCTCCAACGGCTCCACCAGCCAGGGCAGCGTCTGCGGCAGCACCCTCGCCCTCATGGACGCCGGCGTGCCCATCAAGGCTCCCGTGGCCGGCATCAGCTGCGGCCTCATCCAGGACGGCGACGAGTTCACCACCTTCATCGACATCCAGGGCGTTGAGGACTTCCACGGCGAGATGGACTTCAAGGTCGCCGGCACCAAGGACGGCATCACCGCCATCCAGATGGACCTCAAGAACGACGGCCTGAGCCACGCCATCATCAAGGACGCCCTCGCCAAGACCCGCGAGGCCCGTTATCAGATCCTCGATGAGATCATGCTCCCCTGCATCAGCGAGCCGCGCCACGAGCTGGCCAAGACCGCGCCGAAGATGATAAAGATGACCATCAACCCGGACAAGATCCGCGAGGTCATCGGCTCCGGCGGCAAGGTAATCCAGAAGATCTGCGCCGACACCGGCTGCAAGATCGACATCGAGGACTCCGGCAACATCTACATCGCCAGCGCCGACATCGAGGCCTGCCGCGCCGCGCGTCAGACCATCGAGAACATCGTGTTCGAGCCTGAGGTCGGCAAGCTGTACTACGGCCAGGTCGTGCGCATCATCCCCATCGGCGCCTTCGTCGAGCTGGCTCCGGGCAAGGACGGCATGATCCACATCAAGGATCTCGAGTTCAAGCGCACCGAGAAGGTCGAGGACGTGCTGAACGTCGGCGATTGGACCTGGGTCAAGGTCATGGAGATCGACGACCGCGGCCGCGTCAACCTCTCCCGCAAGGACGCAATCAAAGAACGCGAGGCCATGGGTCTCAAAGACTGATCCCCAATATAACTCAAGTGGACGAAGCGCTCTGCGCTCCGTCCACTTTTTTGTTAAAAAACCAAATCCGAAGCCGGCAGGCTTCGGATTTGAGAGGAGGCGCAAGGAAGCGAAGTTGAGCGGACTTTGCGCCGAGAATAAAAACCCCAAATTGAAGCCCAACGAAGTGGGTTCAATTTGGAAAGGAGGAGCGACGGAGTGAATGAGCGATGACGATTGTTCTGAAAGAAAAATCGTCGTCGCGAACGATACGCAGTCCGCGACGACGTGGTGCCGGTGACGGGGTTCGAACCCGTACATCCTTTACGGATATGGGATTTTAAGTCCCAGGTGTCTGCCAGTTCCACCACACCGGCAAGATGGACACTGTAATGTTACCATTCCCGGACGGACGTGTCAAGGCGCGGCGCGGAGAAAACCACTTGATATTGGTGCCGTCAGTGGGTATAATATACTGATATAATATTAAGCTTGCTTGAGATACGGGTGCCTGAGATGAAGTATTGCAACTGGATAATACCGTGTGCGGAGCCGGAGGTTCCGCAGGCGCTGGTGTCGGCGGGGTTCACGCCCCTGCTCGCGGCCATGCTGGCGCGGCGGGGGATAACCGAGCCTGAGTCGGCGCGAGAGTTCATATACGGCGGGGAGGAGCTGCTCTACCCGCCGGAGACTATGGCGGACATGCCCAAGGCCGTGGCGCGAATCCGCGAGGCCATAGACAAGCGCGAGACCGTCGCCGTGTACGGCGACTATGACGTGGACGGAATAACCGCCGCCTGCCTGGTCACCAGCTGGCTGCGCGAGCAGGGACTCACCTGCATCCCGTACATACCCGACCGGCTGGAGGAGGGCTACGGCCTGAACAGCGCTGCGCTGGATACGATAAAATCCCGCGGCGCCACGCTGGTCATAACCGTGGACTGCGGCATCACCGCGGTAAATGAGGCCGGCCGCGCAAAGGAGCTGGGCCTTGACCTCATCATAACCGACCACCACGAGTGCGCCGCAGGCTCGCTGCCCGACGCGCTGGCCGTGGTAGACCCCAAGCGTCCCGACTGCCCCTATGCTAACAAGGGTCTGGCCGGGGTGGGTGTGGCGTTCAAGCTGCTGTGCGCCGTCGAGGGCGGCGCGGAGAGCCTGCTGGAGCGCTATGCCGACCTGATAGCCGCCGGCACTGTGGCCGACGTCATGCCGCTCACGGGTGAGAACAGGTACATAGTCCGGCGCGGGCTGGAGCAGCTGGATAAGCGGCCGAGACCCGGCGTGGCCGCGCTGCTGGACGAGTGCGGCGGCAGCGCCAAGCGCATGAACGCCACCACCGTCGGCTTTACGATAGCCCCGCGCATCAACGCCGCCGGAAGGCTGGGCAACGCCGAGCTGGCGGCCAGGCTGCTGCTCAGCCGCTCGCTGGCGGAGGCCGCGCCCCTGGCGCAGGAGCTTTGCCGCATGAACCGCGAGCGGCAGGAGCTGGAGCACGAGATCTGGGAGCAGGCTCACGAGCTGCTGCGCCGCAATCCGCCCGACGGGCCGATCGTGCTGGCCAGCGAGGGCTGGCACCAGGGCGTCATAGGCATCGCCGCGTCGCGCCTGGCGGAGGAGTTCGCCCTGCCCTGCGTCATGATCTGCATAGACGGCGGCATGGGCAAGGGCTCCTGCCGGAGCTACGGCGGCTTCAACCTCTTTGACGCGCTGCGCGAGTGCTCCGACTGCCTGGAGGGCTACGGCGGACACGCGCTGGCGGCCGGCCTGACCATACGCCGTGACAAAGTGGACGCCTTCCGCGCCGAGCTGACGGCGTATTACAAAACCTGTCCCGAGCCGGAGCACCCCGCGCTGGAGTGCGAGCTGAGGATAGAAGACCCCGCGATGCTCAGCATGGAGTGCGTGGAGTCGCTGGAGCTGCTGGAGCCGTACGGCACCGGCAACCCCAGGCCGAACATCTGCATCACCGACGTCCTGCTCGAGCGCGTGACGCCCATAGGCGGGGGCAACCATCTCAAGCTCCGCCTGGGCAAGGCGGGCGCGGAGTTTGACTGCGTCATGTTCAGCACGCGCGCCGAACAGCTCGGCGTCGAGGCGGGCGAGTGGGTGGACGCCGTGTTCTATCCGCAGATAAACGAGTTCCACGGCCGCCGCAGCGTACAGCTGCTGATGGTCGACGTGCGCCGCGCGGACACCGAGCGCGAGTGCGAGAATATACTGGACTCCGGCGCGCTGCCGGGCGCGTGGGAGTGTGAGGAGCTTTACCCGAACCGGCGCGACTTTGTGCACGTCTGGCGCTGGCTGACCGCCCGAGGCGGAGCCGTGTCCGGACGCCTGGACGAGCTGGAGGCCTGGGGACCTGCGGGGATGAGCCCCGCCAAGACCGCCGTCTGCCTGCGCGCCATGTCCGAGGAGGGCATAGCCCGACTGGACTGCGCCCCCGGCGAGCTGAAGGTGTCCATATGCGAGAGAGAGGGAAAGGCAAATCTGGAGGCGAGCCCCGTCATGACGGAGCTGCGCCGCCGCTGCGAGCAGTACCGCGAAAGGAGGCGCCATAAATGACTGAAAAGAGAGATGAGGCCATGACTACGCCGCCGGACGAGGCTTTGGATGAGGGCGTGATACACGAGACGTTGAACGACGCCGATCACGGCCAGGCCGCGGCGAGCTTGCTGCGCGACGACGTCAAGCGCGAGGTGGAGGAGGCCAGGACGGTCGGCGACGACGTCGAGTGGGCGCCCATACCCGTGGGCGGACCGGCCAAAACCGAACACACGCCTCTCGACCCGGAGGCCGGCTGGGAGGCTCTGGCCAAGCGCCTGACTTCCGGCAACGTGCCGATGAACATGCAGCGCGTGCGCGCGGCCTACGAATACGCGGCCAAGATGCACGAGACGCAGAAGCGGCGCGACGGCTCGCCGTACGTCACGCACTGCATAGCCACGGCTGAGATAATAGCGGAGCAGGGGCTGGACGAGGACAGCGTCGTGGCCGCTCTGCTGCACGACGTGATAGAGGACACGCCCGCCACGCACGACGACGTGAAGCGCCTGTTCGGCTCCTCGGTCGCGGACATAGTCGAGGGCGTCACCAAGCTGACGCGGGTGCAGTGGACCAGCCACGAGGAGGAGCAGGCCGAGAACCTGCGCAAGATGCTCATGGCCATGGCCAAGGACATCCGTGTCATCCTCATAAAAATTGCCGACCGCCTGCACAACATGCGCACCATGGACTACCAGAGCGGCGAAAAGCAGCTCATAAAGTCCGCGGAGACGATGGAGATATACGCGCCCATCGCGCACCGGCTCGGCATGCAGAAGATAAAGTGGGAGCTGGAAGACCGCTCGCTCTATTACCTTGACCGCGAGGGCTACCGCGAGATCACCGAGGCTCTTTCCTCGCGTATGCCCACGCTGCGCACCTTCATGGCCAAGGTGGAAAAGCAGATCGAAGACCGCATGGTCGAGGAGGGCGTAAAGGCCACGGTCTACGGGCGCATAAAGCACATCTACAGCATTTACCGCAAGATGTTCGCCCAGCAGCTGGACATAAACGGCATCTTCGACCTCTGCGCCTTCCGCGTCATAGTCGACACCATACCCGACTGCTACAACGCGCTGGGACTTATCCACGACATGTACAAGCCCGTGCCGGGCAGGTTCAAGGACTACGTATCCACGCCCAAGCCCAACGGCTATCAGAGCGTGCACACGACGGTCATAGGCAGCGAGGGCATACCCTTCGAGGTGCAGATACGCACCTGGGACATGCACCTCACGGCCGAGTACGGCGTCGCCGCGCACTGGAAGTACAAGAGCGGCGACCAGGGCGTCAAGGACGGCGACGAGGAGAAGTTCGCCTGGGTACGCCGCCTGCTGGAGGCGCAGCAGGAGACGGACGCGACCGAGTTCGTGCACGACCTCAAGATAGACATGTTCGCCGACGAGGTGTTCGTGTTCACCCCCAGCGGCGACGTCATCAACCTCCCCGCCGGCGCGACGCCGATAGACTTCGCCTACGCCATACACTCCGGCGTCGGCAACTCCATGGTCGGCGCGAGCGTCAACGGCAGGATAGTCACCTTTGACCACGTGCTGCAAAACGGCGACATAGTCGAGGTGCGCACAAGCAAGAGCGCCCCGGGACCGAGCCGCGACTGGCTGCAGCTGGCCAAGAGCAGCAGCGCGCGCACCAAGATAAAGCAGTGGTTCAAGAAGGAGCGGCGCGAGGAGAACATCCAGCGCGGCCGCGACATGTTCGACGCCGAGCTGCGCCGCAGCGGCCTGACCATGTCGGACGTCACCGACGACGAGGTGCTGCCGCAGATACTGAAAAAGCTCTCCGTGCCCAGCCTTGACGAGCTGTTTGCCGCCATAGGCTACGGCGGCCAGACCGCCGTGCGCAGCGTCAACCGCGTCAAGGACGAGCTTGCTCGCATACGCAAGCCGGAGAAGAAGACCGTCCTCGACAAGATAACCGAGCAGGCGGAAAAGCGCACCGCGCGCCCGCAGAAGGCCGTGCACGGCATACTGGTCGAGGGGCTGGACAACTGCCTCATCAAGTTCTCCAAGTGCTGCACGCCCGTGCCGGGGGACGAGATAATCGGCTTCATCACGCGCGGCAACGGCGTGAGCATACACCGCACGGACTGCCAGAACTATCTGCGCCAGCGCGAGCTCAACGAGAACGACGGGCGCTGGATAAAGGTCGGCTGGGCGGACCACATAACGGATCTGTACACCACCACGCTGCACATCAGCGCGCATGCTCGCGGCGGCTTCGTCATGGACATAGCCACGGTGCTCAACGCCATGAACGCCAAGGTGCGCAGCCTGTCCGCCCGGGACATGGGCGAGGAAAGCGTGGCCGTGGTCAGCGTCGAGGTCAGAGACCTCGTGGAGCTGCGCGGGATAATGAACCGCCTCGCCGGAGTGCGCGGCGTGACCGAAGTAAGGAGGGCAAGCTCATGAGAGCTGTAGTGACAAGAGTAAAGTCCGCATCCGTCACCATAGGCGGCGAGGTGGTGGGCAGCATAGGCAAGGGCTTTCTGGTGCTGCTGGGCGTGAACGTCAACGACACCGAGGCTCAGGCCGACAAGGTCGCCGACAAGATCTGCGGCCTGCGCGTCTTTGAAGACGAGGCCGGGAAGATGAACGTCAACCCCGCCGACGCAGGCGCCGAGCTGCTGATAGTCAGCCAGTTCACGCTGTACGCCGACGTCAAGTCCCGCCGCCCCGGCTTCACCCGCGCGGCGAGACCCGATACGGCCGTGCCGCTCTATGAGCGCGTGATCGCCGAGTGCCGCTCCCGCGGCTTCAAGGTCGAGACCGGGCAGTTCGGCGCCGAGATGCTGGTGGAGAGCGTCAACGACGGCCCCGTGACCATACTGATAGACACCGACGAACTGTAATCTATACCCGCCGCGCCCGCTTGAGCGGGCGCGGTGACTGGGACATAAACGGAGGAGAATCTCATGCTTATCAAGACCCTGCCCGTCGGCCACCTGGAGACCAACTGCTACGTGGTCACCGACGAGGACACGCTCGAGTGCGCGGTAATTGACCCCGGCGCGGAGAGCAATACGATACTTGGTTACCTGGAGGACAACAAGCTCAAGTGCGTGGCCGTCATGCTCACGCACGCGCACTTCGACCACGTCGGGGCGCTCAAGGAAGTGCTCTCCGAGACCGGCGCGAAGTGCTACGTGAACAAGAAGGAGGAGCGCAAGGGCATTATCGGCGGCGTGGGCGGCTTCAAGGCGCCGGAGGGCGCCATCTTCTACGGCGAGGGCGACGAGGTGCACGTCGGCTCGCTGACCTTCCGCGTGATGGAAACGCCGGGTCACACCGCCGGCGGAGTGACGCTTATCTGCGAGGACGCGCTGTTCACCGGCGACACGCTCTTTCGCCTCTCCTGCGGCCGCACGGACTTCCCCGGCGGCGACATGAACCAGGAGCTCGCCAGCCTCAAGCGCATAGCCGACCTGCCCGGCGACTACGACGTGTTCCCCGGACACGCCGAGGGCAGCCGCCTGTCCATCGAGAGGGAGCACAATCCCTACATGCGCCACGCCATAGAGAACCTGTAATGTCCAACGCGATAGACTACCTCGACTGGCGCGGCGACGTACCTATGGACGTCTCACCCTTCAACGAGGTCGACGCGCTTATCGTCTGCAAGCTCACCAGCCTGGACTTCACGGACATAGTCCCCGCCGAGGGCAGCATGGCGCTTGCCGACGCGGCGGCGTGCTACTTTGAGCGGTACGGGGACAAAGACGTGCGCCTGGGCGTGCTGCTCGCCCCGGGTACGGTGACCATGGTCAAGAAGCTGCTCCAAAGCCGGCGCTTTGAGGGCGTGGTCATACACGACTACATAAACCACGTCGACGACTCCAACGCCGAGCAGTTCTGCGCGCTCACGGCCTCGCTGCCGGACGGCACGCGCTACGTGGCGTTCCGCGGCACGGACGACACAATCGCCGCCTGGCGCGAGGACTTCAACATGAGCGCGCACGACGCCGTCCCCGCTCAGCTGGACGCGGCGGAGTACCTGCACCGAGCCGGCTGGCGCTTCGGCGGCAAGCTGCGCGTGGGCGGACACTCCAAGGGCGGCAACCTCTCGGTCTTCGCGGCGATGACCGTGCCGGAGGAGCTGACCGAGCGGATAACGGACGTCTACAACTTTGACGGTCCGGGCTTCCGCGAGAGCGTCCAGGACTTCCCGGGCTATCAGCGGATACGCCGGAAGATACGTATGTTCGTGCCCCAGCACTCCATTGTCGGCGTGCTGCTGCACAACGACGCGCCCTACGAGATCATCGAGAGCAGCGAGACGGGCACGGCGGCGCACAACGGCTTCACCTGGCAGGTGCTGGGCACAAGATTCGTGCGCTGCGACAAGTTCTCGCTGCGCACCCGCGTGTACCGCGAGGCCATACGCGGCTGGGCGGAGAAGCTGGACCTGCAGCAGCGGCAGGACCTGATAAACGCGGTATTCGACGCGCTGGAGAGTACCGGCGCAAAGACGCTCACGGACTTGACGGAGCAGCGCGTGCGCAACGCGCTGACCGCCGCGCGCGACCTGCTCAGCGACGAGACCGAGCGCGCGCTGTTCACCGAGAGCATGGAGCTGTTGGCCCGCGCGTACATATCCAGCGCGCGCAAGTCCCTGCCCGTAATCAGGCACTTCGTGCGCAAAAAATAAAAAAGCGGCCTTACAGCCGCAAAAAAGCATAAAAAAACATCTGACCCTCACCTCTCCTGCACAGTGAGGGTCAGATGCGTTGATTCTTGATATCTAACATCTATTTAACCTCTCTTTCTACGGATTTCGGTCTGCCTGCCTTTTGGCGCGTGCCTAAAACTGTACTTCTGAACTCCGACTGGTATGCCTAAAATTCTTTTTACTATCTTCTCCTGCTCTAACAAAGCTACGTTGGCAACCTCGGTTCATCATTGATAAGCTTGTAATTATTTCAGTTTGGCGCGCCTACAAAGCGGCTGTCCGATATAGTAAGGCGATGGCCGTTCGCCTTTCTTTTGCTTTCTGGTCATAATATACCACGACGCCGGAGAAATGTCAACAGCAAATGTACTTGTTTCACAAATTTGGCGAGTTGACGAAAATTGTTATTTATGGCTCCCGGCTCTTGCAAGCGCAATCGGCCTGTGATAAAATGTATAATTGTGAGCGGCAAAAGCGCCCGTCAGTTACTGACGGGCGCTTTTGCACTGTCAAAGCAGGTATTCGAGATATACCAGCGTGGTGTCCAGGACGCCCTCGTGCAGGCTGTGGTGGCTGCCGGCCAGGCGGTAGCCGAGCTTCTGGTAGAGCCGCTGAGCGGGGAGGTTCTGGATGTTGGTGTCGAGGCGCATCACGCGCTTGCCCGCGCCGAGCGCGAAGCCGGTGGCGAAACCGACCATCAGCGTGCCCAGGCCGCGGCCGGACATGCTGGGCGGGACGCAGAGCGTGTGTATGACCATGACCTCCTCGTCCGAGGCGTCGTAGACCCAGGGAATGTCGTAGTATTCGGCGGGTTGGTGAGAGTTGAGTATCATGCTGGCGGCCAGCTTGTCGCCGATGTAATAGACGTACATCTCGCCGCGCTCGACGCCGCCCTCGGCGGTGGCGCGGGTGGGGTACAGCCCCTGTATCCACTGAGTCAGCGAGCCGCTGCGGCGCTCGTGCTCGAAAAGCTCGTTGTAGCTGGCCTCTATGGCGTCTATGTCGGCGGCGGTTGCCTTGCGTATCATGTCGTGTCCCTCCACTGCAGTTTCGACCATTCTACCACAGCGGGGACGGAAAAGCCAGCCTTATGCGGCGCGGCGGCCGGACACGAGCTTCTTGACACCCAGTGCGCCCAGCGCTACGACGGCGGCGGCTCCGAGAACAGAGATGACTTTCTTCATTGTTGTTAGCTCCTTTGCATCGTTTTCCGGTCGCCCGGTATGAGCAAAGTATAGCCGTCAAATATTTACGAGGTGTTAATGCGTGGTGAATGAAGTATTTAATTTGTGACGCCTGAGTTAACTTTTTGCATCACGGCGCAAGAAACGCCCTCATCACCCCAACCACCGCCTCCCGCTGGTTAGGCGTAAGCTGACGGTAAGCGGCGATGAATTCTGCTTCGTCATCGTTGAGGGCGTAATTCTGTATGTCCTCGACCTTATATCTGAGTTCGGAGTGACCGACGATATAGTCTATGGTCGTGCCAAAGTAATCCGCCATGCGCCGCAGTGATTCTATGTCGGGTTCGACGTTGTGATTTTCATACTTGTTGATGGATTGCTGTGTCACTCCGATGGCCTCGGCAAGTACCGCCTGAGAAGTCTTTGATTCTGCCCTGAGTTTCTTGAGATTTTCAAGCATGCTAACCACCTCAAGAATATCCTAACAACCTGACGAGGTTAATAGAAACCGATATAAATTGTTGGTTGTTCTTGAAAACAACTACAAGTTGTTATATAATGTGTAATACACCAAATTTGGAGTTAAAATTCCAAGAATAAACTTGAGGAGGAAAAGCGATGAAGCGCGTTTTTGTGCTGCTACTGACATTTGTTATGGTAATTGGTCTTAGTGCATGTGTGGGTGGTGAAAGCGGGGAAAATTCTACAATCCCTGAAGCTGTGCAGGAGGGGAACGGCACAGAAAATGGGATAGAAGCAGATAAAAATCAGACTATAGCTCCTACTGACGTAGCAAAAGAAACTGAAGGCACAGAAATGTTTATCCGCAATGATGACTTGCGGATAGTTGCGGCGTTTAAGTACAACGGGTATTTGTATGTAGTTGCGGAAAACGCGGGGGAACAGCCGATTATTAACTTCGACATTGCCTACATTAATTTTGATCGTAACGGATTTACCACTACGACAAACGGCAATGGCTATGAAGGAGGAAGCGTGAACGCGGCAAACCTGATGCCTGGAGAGAAAAGTATATTCAGGTGGTATTCAACTGATGGCGAATATACGACTGCAACGGTGATACATGTGGATTACGCTGACGGTGCACAGTGGAACGCAACTAATATCAATTATTGGGTGGAGGAGACAAAGTCAAATTTCACAGTTGACCAGTATAACGCAGACGTTGAAGCACTCGCGGATGAGGGACAACTTGCGGAGAGCAACGAGTATGTTTCACTGGACAATTACTATTTGCAGCATGGAAATCAGTTCTCAACCCAGCACGATCTCTGGTTTACAATTACAAACAAATCTGAACAGGCGATAAGCATAGCCAACGTATATGTGTTAGAATTTGATGACAATGGGTTTCCGGTAAACGTGAGTCCGTATGATACATATTGTATGAATGGACACAGTACGGGCGGTACGGTTAATCTGGCTCCGGGACAGACAAATTCATATTCCGACGATTTGTTTACAAGCGCAAGTACTGCACAGATTAAGGTGATTGTAACATATCTCGAATTCCAAGATGGTACAGAATGGCATAATCCATATATGTACGAATGGATTTTGACAAATCACGACGAGTACTAAACGGAGGATAAAATGTATTGCCCTAAATGCGGACATCAGATTACTGACGACAGCATCTATTGTCGGAATTGTGGAGAAAAAATTAGTAATACAGAAGAGAGAATATATTCGCAGAAAAAAGCGACTTCGAAGGATGCTGTAAAGAGCAAGCTATTTGCAGCCCATATATTGAATATCATCGCATTTGTTATACCGTTAGCACTATTATATGGAATGACTCATATATCTTCAAATAGTGAGGATTACGAGCCGGCTACAGGAGACGTAAATGTCACTGTGGAAGTAGAACAGAATTTCAATGGCAGAGGTCTTTTTATCGCAATGATGGCCGGCTTGGTGATATTTATTATAGGACTGGTAATATACTTTGCAAAATCACCTAGTTTGCGCAAAAAGCTTTCATATGTGTATTTGATAGGTGCAATTGCCGCTTTGATGGTTCTTTTCTTCTCAATGATGATGTATGTGATGTCAACATGCGGCATAGGCTCTGTAATCTTTATACCAGGAATACTACAAATCGTAGCCGGTTACAAGTTTGTGATGGGAACGCGTTCATATGAGTGACAGCTCGTGGAGAAAGCATGCCGTTGAGTCTGTCAGGCTTACAGTTTATAGTGTTCTTATTATCAACGGCGTTTTTATACAGTATTTTGCACCATTCCACTACATATGTGACTATAGTAAGCAGCCGTGCCTTATGTGCGGTATGAGAACGGCTGTGGACTTGTGGCTGAGTGGCAAATTCGAGGATGCAATTGAGAGTAATCCTCTAATATTGGCGTTGGTGGTAGCTGTGTTTGTTATGGTAGCAGATACGGTATTCATACTTCGAGGAAAATATAGAAGAAAGAAAAAAGGGCTACAGACATAAAAAGCGCCCCATACGGGGAGCTTTTTTGTTTACGCCGGCAGCTACTACGCCGACGCCGTCGCGTGGGCGGTGGCCAACGGCATAACCGACGGCACCGGCGCGACCACGTTCAGCCCCGACACGCAGTGCAACCGCGCGCAGATAGTCACCTTCCTCTACCGCGCAGTGGCCTGAACCCGGACATAAAAAAGCTCCCCTCACGGGGAGCTTTTTTATTTACGCTTCGCAGCGCCAATAGCGGACGCTGTAGGGGGGCAGCTCGCTGCCGCCGCCAAAGTCGTGCGTCGCGCCGGTCAGCAAGTCCACGGCACGGCCGCAGCCGGCGTCGAAGTGGGCGGTGTACGGCGCGGCGTCGGCGTTGACCGCGACCAGCACGCGCTCGCCGCCGCACCGGCGCTGGAATATATACTGCCGGTTCGTGAGCAGCACCTCGCGGTAGTCGCCGAGGCACAGAGCCGGGCTTTCCCGCCGGGCGCGTATCATGGCGGCTATGTCCCCGGTCAGGCCGTTCCACTCGGGCGAGGCGAACTCGGCGCGCAGGGCGGCGTCGCCGTCGCGCTTGTCCCCGCGCGCGCCCCACTCGCTGCCGCAGTAGATGCAGGGGATGCCGGGCATGCCCAGCAGCAGGCCGTAGACCACGGGCAGGTGCTCCGGGTTTTTCAGCATACTGGCGATGCGGGTCACGTCGTGGTTGTCCACAAAGCTCACGAGCCGCATTCCGCGGTAGAGCGCCCAGGGCTCGCTGCCGAACTGCCTGCGCAGGCTGTGGCCTATCTCAAACAGGTTCATGTCGTTGAGGCTGGAATACAGCCCCTTGTAGCACTCGTAGTTGGTGCAGCTGTGCAGCCGCCCGTCGCCGACCCACTGGTTGTAGTCGCCGTGGAGGGTCTCGCCGAACAGGAAGATGTCCGGGCTGAGCGAAGCGCAGAACTCGCGTATGCGTGAGATGAACTCCCTGTCGAGGCAGTAGGCCACATCCAGCCTCAGTCCGTCCACGCCGAACTCCTCCCGCCAGAATCGCACGGTGTCCAGCAGGTAGTCCACGACCGCCGGGTTGCGGAGGTTGAGCTTGACCAGCTCATAGTGCCCCTCCCAGCCCTCGTACCAGAAGCCGTCGTTGTATGGGGAGTTGCCGTCGAAGCTGATGTGGAACCAATCCCTGTACGGGGAGTCCCACCGCCTCTCCTGAACGTCCCGGAACGCCCAGAAGCCGCGCCCGACGTGGTTGAAGACGCCGTCGAAAAGCACGCGCAGCCCGCGCCGGTGCAGCTCGCCGCACAGCGTCTTCAAGTCCTCGTTGGTGCCGAGGCGCGTGTCGACCCGGCGGTAGTCCCTGGTGTCATAGCCGTGGGCGTCGCTCTCAAAGAGAGGGTTGAACAGCACCGCGCTGCATCCGAGCTTTTCTATGTGCGGTATCCAGTCGAGAACCCGGAGCAGCCTGTGCTGCGGGACGCCGTCGTTCTCCCGGGCCGCACCGCACAGCCCGAGGGGATATATCTGATAAAATACGCTTTCATCGTACCACATGGCAAAGCCCTCCAATCATGCGCTGGAGACAGTATACCACAGCCGGGACAAATAGCAAAGCCGCCGTGTGGCTTATTGCTCGTCCTCGACCTCAACATACTGCATTATGTCTCCGACCTGACAGCGAAGTATTCTGCAAAACATGTTTATCGTGTGGGTGCTTACGCTTTCATTGCGCTTCAGCCGCGTTATTTGTGCGGGACTTACCCCGTACTTTTTGATCAGCGCATATTGAGATATACCCTTTTCCTTCATAACGTTCCACAGGTTGTCGTATATGATCATAACATTCAAGCCTCACTTTCCACTTAAATGTTAACCACAATTGGTGTATATTGATATTAACCAAAACCGGTTATTAATTATAACTATTCCAAATTGGGGGAAAACACAATGAAGAAAAGACTGATAATCCTTGTTGAGCCGTTTTAATGCTGTCTCTATATGGCTGCTCTGCTTCATCCGTGTCTCAGGATGATGACAGTTATTCAGGCGGCAATGATAGTGTGAGCAATATCGAAGACAGCGGCGGAAGTGTCTATGATTATGACAAGGGTTACGGCTATACTGCGCCGGAACCCGGGCAGTCGTTCAGCGACTATGTCAAAGAACAGGATCCTGAGTTGTATGAGAGCCTGTTTGAATAGAGCTGAATCGTGAGGAAAGGAGGTGTTTTGTTTTGGGTATATACAATGGAAACAGTGGAAATGGCGGAGGAGGTCTGTCGTTTTTTGGCATCGTACTAGCAATCTGCCTGGCGATATTAATTATGTTTGTCCTTTGAGCCAGCGTGACAGTGTAGTTCAGAATAACCTAAGAGCCCTGCTTCTGATATCTTGTTTGTACTGCGCTAATCGATTTTGGTTGAAAGACGCTGTTGTGGCGCCGATGATTTCATATTTTCTCAGATGTTACTTCAACGACTGCTTGGCCGGAATTGCTGTAATAGCGTATACTAATCTGGTCTTTGGCCTGAGTAGAATGGGCAAGGCAATAGTAAAAACCTATTCAGCGGCGGCGCTGGTCTGCATAGCTTGTGGTATACTGTGGGAATACCTGCTGCCAGCCTTTATGCAGCATGGCACAAGCGATGTGTGGGATATTGCGGCATATGTTCTGGGCGGCTGTACATACATAATTCTAGCTCGTCGTCTGGGAAATGAGAACGCAACGTGAGGTGCTGTTTTGCCTGCTCAACATTGCGCTATCCCTGTGCGCCGGAGGCCATATCTATGTTAGTTATGGGAGCGGGACTGCCATAGGGGAATTTTTGAGCAATGTGCTTCAAATGGAGCAGAGATTGCCCGACGGCGGATTGACATTGTTTCTGAGAAACTGGGGTGCTGACTTTCTGTGGGCATATGCATTGTTCTTTTCACTGTATCTATGCTATGCTGTCCGCAAATGGGCCGTGAGAACGGCGATTGCCGTATCTGCCGTTGTTTGCCTGACGTTGGAAATGCTGCAATTGATGCCTGCGAGCCTGTTGACAGGCACTTTTGATATCCTGGATATTGCCGCAGAAATGCTGGGTATTTGCTTGGGTGCATTTGTATTTCATTTGAAACGCAGTCATTATGAAGACAGAGGGGGTGTAGGTGATGAATAAAGGCTCGGGTAAAGGCTCAGGCGTAATTGCCGCAATTGTCATAGCGGCGTTCATGCTGCTGGCTGTGGTTACATACAGCCAGCCTAAAGCAGATATAGCCCACGATCCAAACGGGTTCCTGGGGTACAGCGACAGTTTTTGGGAATGGGTTGGCGACCAGTAATTGACCAAAAAAACCTGCCGGAAGCGATAGCTTCCGGCAGGTCTGTTTATTCATTCACTCGGCGGTGAACATGTCCTTGCTCAGGCCGCAGACGGGGCAGACCCAATCCTCGGGGACATCTTCCCAGGCAGTGCCGGGGGCGATGCCGCTGTCAGGATCGCCGACGGCGGGGTCGTAGACATAGCCGCAGGGGCAGACGTACTTCATAGCTGTAGGCTCCTTTCGTGATCTTTTGGGAGGGAATCAGGGAATTTATACGCCGGGGGCGGGCAGGACGCCCGCCCCGTATGGGTCAGTATTGCGGATTACTCGCCGAAGTAGCGCTTGAGCAGGCCGGCGAAGGCACGGCCGTGGCGAGCCTCGTCGCGAGCCATCTCGTGGACGGTGTCGTGGATGGCGTCCAGGTTGAGCTGCTTGGCCAGCTTGGCGAGGTCGGTCTTGCCGGCGGTGGCGC
This sequence comes from uncultured Eubacteriales bacterium, assembly GCA_900543085.1. Lineage (GTDB taxonomy): Bacteria > Bacillota > Clostridia > Oscillospirales > Oscillospiraceae > Scatomorpha > Scatomorpha pullicola. Next base: position 17,412 of record UQQF01000026.1, read on the forward strand.
CGTTCTCGGCCTCAACGCGCATCTCGAGGTTCTTCTTGGTGGAGTCGGTGACGACCTCGCCGAGGAGCTCGGCGAACTTGGCGGCGTGCTCGGCCTCCTCCCAGGCGGCCTTCTCCCAGTACAGGCCGATCTCGGGGTAGCCCTCGCGGTGGGCGACGCGAGCCATGGCCAGGTACATGCCGACCTCGGTGCACTCGCCGTTGAAGTTCATGCGCAGACCCTCGAGGATCTCCTCGGGAGCGCCCTGAGCGACGCCGACGACGTGCTCAGCAGCCCAGGCCATCTCGCCTTCCTGCTTCTTGAACTTGGAGGCAGGAGCCTTGCACTGGGGGCAGAACTCGGGAGGGGTGTCGCCCTCATGAACATAACCACATACGCTGCAAATCCACTTAGCCATAATTTTTTCCTCCTGTGTTGTGTAAATATATAATGTATAGTTTGGGGTTGACCTTTGTTCAGGCGCCTATGTCGGCGCTGTCGAGACAGGCGGCGCACTTGCCGAAAAAGCTGAGCGAGCGGGAGGTGACCACGCCGCCGACCTCGCTTTCAACTTCCGCGTCCATGCCCGCAAGGTTGGGTGAGCAGACGTCCGTCACACAGCCGCAGCAGGTGCACACGAAGTGCGCGTGCGGCGCGGTGTCCGCGTCGTAGCGCTCCTGCCCGGCGACGGTGCCCACGCTGACCACGTCGCCGTCGGCGACAAACATGGCCAGGTTCCTGTAGACGGTGCCGAGACTCAGATCCGGGAACTCGGGCTTGAGCTGCGCGTACAGCATTTCCGCGCTGGGGTGCTTGTCCGTGCTTCGCAGGGCTTCAAGTATAGCCGCGCGCTTTTTTGAATATTTGCGTGCTTCCATATACTCACCAAAACGATAATGATTCTTATTACGGTTTGAATTTTAGCACACCTCGAGCGGTTTGTAAAGTGTTTTTTTCAAAAAATCTGTGTTAATTTTTGCGCTTACCGGTTTATGTAAGTAAATTACCCGGCGATTTTCGGTCGCCGGGTTCATAAACGCACTATTCCCATGTATCAGTCGTCCACCGTCATGCGCCGGAGGTTGCTGGATATGTCTGCGAGGGCGGCCGCGGCCTCCATGTCGCACTTGCGCGCCATGTCCGCAAGGGAGAGCATGCCCACCAGCTTGCCGTTTTCTACCACCGGCAGGCGCCGCACCTGGCCGCGACCCATGCGCTTTGCCGCGTCGTCCACTTTGACGTCCGGCGTCGCAGTCACGACGCCGCGGGTCATTACGTCGCCGGCGGTCATCGTGCGCGCGTCGCCGCCCGGCGCCACGCAGCGCAGGACTATGTCGCGGTCGGTGAGCATACCCACCAGCTTGCCGCCCCGGTCGGTCACGGGCAGGGCGCCGAGGTTCATGCGCTTGAGCAGCCTGGCCGCGGCGATCACCGGCTCGCGCTCGTCTATGGTCACCACGCGGTCGGACATTATGTCGGATACCTTCATCATATCGCCTCCTGGTGGTATTGTTGACCGCCGGAGGCGAGATTAAACCTGGCTGCGGCGAATGGGCCTAACTCTCTACCAGCTCCTTCAGCGCCGGCCCCACGGCGTCGGCGAAGAGCTTCACGGCCGTGATGGCCTCCTGCAGGCTGTTGCCGTTGGAGCCGACCTCCAGGATGAAGGAGCCGGTGCTCAGGTGCTGGTTGTAGCGCTCCTTCACCACGGATATGGGTCTGGCCAGAGTCGGGTACTTGGCGTTGACCGCCTGCTGCAAATAGAGCGCGAGGCGAAGGTTCTGCTCCCAGTTCGGGTGGTACAGCCCGCTCTCGCCGGTGCCGACCAGCATCATAAGCTGGCTGGAGGCCATGCCGTCCAGCTCAGCCACCGTCTTGTAGGTCACCTCCCCGTCGCCCAGCGCGTCGCGGTGGAGGTCTATGACCACGGCTATGCTCGGGTACTGGGCGAGGTAGCTCTCCACGGCCGCGCCGGAGCGCGAGTAGGAGCCGGTGTAGCTGGGGTAGTCGTAGATCTCCCGGTCGTGCAGCACGCTGATGCCCTGCGCCTCCAGCGCGGCAGTCAGCTCGTCGCCGACGCGGATGACGTTGTAGTTCTTGTCCTCCGTGCGGTCTGTGTCCGTCTCCTCGTACCGGTCGTAGGCGTCGGGGGTGTAGGCCTCGCTGCCGTGGGTGTGCACTATGAGCACCTGCGGGCCGGAGGCGGGCAGCACCTGCGGCGCGCCCTCGGCCACCAGCGCTCCCACGTCTATGTCGTAGCCGGTGGAGTTCTTGATGATCAGCCCGCCGTATATAGTAGTGGGCACGATGCGCGTCCCCTCGTCCGTGTACTGCACGCCCGGCTGCGATGGGGCGGCCGGCTCCTCGCCCGGAGGCGGCGGCGAGACCTCGGCGGACGGGTCGTCCGTCCCGGCGGGAGCGAGTACGGCGGGCGCGGCGGGCGAGCTGGAGGGCGTGCCGCGTTGGCCGAACTCCAGGTTCAGGCTGGCAGTGACCATGCGCCCGGAGGAGACTATGTCGTCCACCCAGCTGGACACCACCGCCCCCGCGCCGCACACAGCCGCGACCTTGACGCCCATCACCAGCAGCCCGGCGGCTGCCAGCTTCCTTGCCTTGCCCATGCGCTCACCCCCTGAATGGAGCATATGCGCCGCGGACAAATCTGATGACGCGGCTTGCGCGCCCCGGCGTAATGTGCTATATTGTGCCAGTGACGGCGCCGGAGGCGCGGTTAATTTGTCGAAAGGATGCGAACAAATGGAGCATATTTACCACCCGCGCGGAGTCTGCTCGCGTGAAATGCGAGTGGAGGTTGAAGACGGGATTATTCGCCAGGTAAAGGTGATAGGGGGGTGCGACGGCAACTTAAAGGGCATTTCCAAGCTCCTGGTGGGGATGCGCGCCGAAGACGCCATCGAAAAGCTGGAAGGCATCCGATGCGGATTTAAGAACACTTCCTGCCCGGATCAGCTCTCCAAAGCGCTGCGTGAGTGTCTCGAAAAATCGTCAAAATAGTTTACATAACATTACACCGCGGTTACAAAAGTTACAATATTCGAGCTTTTTGTCACCCAAACTTGCGTAATTGCAAAAATTTTTTTGCCGAAAAGCGTCGAGGGAAAATCTTTCAGCAGTTAGCACAACACAATATATAGGGTCAATCGACGAATTTCGCTCAATAAATCCATATAATGTGGAGCGATTGTTCAGATTAGCAAAATCAAATAAACTCAGTTTGTGCATAATGTCGATTGAATTCGACCTGCATTTTTGACTATAATTATTGCAGGAATTCAATTCCGACTCTGCCCGCCTGCAAAAATCGGACGGGCGTCTGCAAACTGAGGTGCGAAATGATCAGGAAAGACAAATTCCATATTACGCTCCTGCTCTGTGCCATCTTGCTGTGCCTGGCGGCTAACGGCTCCGTAATCGCGGGGGACGACATGCAGCTGCACCACGACCTGGCCGGTAACGCTTCTCAGGCCGAGGACAACTCGGGATACGAGACAGACTATACTGACCGGGAACAGGAAGATGAGCCGGCTGCTCAGGAGTCCTCACAGCCGGACAACACGGTTCCGCTCTACATAAACGGCGCGCTGCACTCCGACTGCCTGGTGGTGGACGGCACGGCGCGCATGAGCCTGGGACGCTTCGCCACGCTGGCCGGGCTGTGCTTCGACGGACATGCCATCGGCGGCGTGGTTCCGGAGCTCGGCGAGAACGGCGACTATGCGGTTGTCAACGGACGGTACTTCTATCTGCCGGACGGGCTGTACGAGATGGGCGGCGAGCTGCTCTGGCCGCTGACCGTCCTGGCCAAGATGTTTGACTGCACGGCGACGTGGGACGCCGCCAGCGGCAGCATCGACCTCGACCTCACCGACGTGGCGCTGCTGAGCGACGGGGAGACCTACTACAACCAGCAGGACGTCTACTGGCTCTCGCGCATCATCTATGCCGAGAGCGGCAACCAGCCCCTGGCCGGGCAGATAGCCGTCGGCAACGTGGTCTTGAACCGCGTGTCGGACGAGCGCTTCCCGGACAGCGTCTATGGCGTTATCTTTGACCAGAGCTACGGCGTGCAGTTCTCGCCCGTCGAGACGGGCGGCATCTATGCCGAGCCTGACGAGGAGGCCGTCGTGGCCGCCAAGCTGGCGCTGGAGGGCTACAACACCGCGGGCGAAAGCCTGTACTTCGTAAACCCGAGCATCGGCGCGGGGAGCTGGTTCGCCGCGAACCTGACTTACGTCACGAGCATCGGCGACCATGATTTCTACGCCTGATTGCATGGAGAGGGAACACATGATATAATGAGTGGCGCGCATGTGCGCGCCACTCATTATTTACGGTGATGATATGGAAGAAATACTTAACTCCGGCTTTGCCGAGCTGGGGATACCCGTCCCCGACGGCGCCATAGAGAGGCTGCGCGGCTACTACGAATACCTCGCCGAGCGCAACGCCGTCATGGATCTGACCGCGATAACCGGCGAGGAGAACACCGCCCGCGCCCACTTCCTCGACTGCTGCGCCCTGCTGAAGGCGGCGGACTTTGAGGACAGGCGGCTGCTGGACGTCGGCTCCGGCGCGGGCTTCCCCGGCCTGCCGATAAAGATCATGTCCCCGAGCACGCGCGTGACGCTGCTGGACAGCCAGCGCAAGCGCGTGGATTTCACCTCGGAGTGCATAGCCAGGCTCGGACTCAGGGGCATAGAGAGCCTGTGCATGCGCGCGGAGGACGCGCCGCCGGAGATGCGCGAGAGCTATGACATAGCCACCTCGCGCGCCGTGGCGAAGCTGAACCTCCTGCTGGAGCTGTGCCTGCCCTTCGTGCGCCCGGGTGGCGTGTTCATCGCCATGAAGGGCTCGGACTGCGACGCCGAGGTCGCCGAGGCGGCCAACGCCGCCGGACAGCTGGGCGCCAAGATACGCGGCGTGCACCGCTACACGGTGCCGGGCACGGACATCGTCCACGCCGCCGTGCTCGTGGACAAGCTCAGCCCCACGCCGCCGCAGTTCCCGCGCCGCTGGGCGCGGATGCTGAAAAAGCCGCTGTGAATGAAAAAAGCCCCCCGCTCCGCCGTTTCGGCGCGCAGAGCGGGGGGCTTTGACGCTTGTCAGTATTCGTTATAGCCGTAGTCGTAGGGGATGGTCAGGTTGGCGCCGGTGAAGGTGCCCTCCAGCTTGGAGATGGCGCGCTCGTACTCCGCGCCGCCCTCCTCGTAGGGGACGGGCTGATAGTTGTTGCCGTTGGCGACGCCGCTGCTGGCGCAGGGGATGAGCCGCACGTCCGTGACCGAGCAGGTGCCGCCGGCGTCCCGGGTGACCTCCAGCCAGGCTATGGCCGTGTCCTTGTCGCTGGGGTTTGTGTTCCCGCCGAAGGACCAGTTGCCCATGGAGTAGAATATGTAGCGGCCGTTGTAGACCTCGACCGGCTGCAAGGTGTGCGGGTGCGAGCCGTACACCACGTCCGCGCCGGCGTCCACGGCGGCGTGACCCCACTCCAGCTGCTTGCTGTTCACGTCGTAGCTGCCCTCGTCTCCCCAGTGTATGGCGGCGATGATGAACTCCGCGCCCGCCTCCTTCAGCGCGGCGATGCCCTCGGTTATCTGCGAGGTGCGGTCGGGGAAGCTCACGGCGTAGACGCCTATCTTCAGCCCGCTCGCCGTCTCGTAGACCGTGTGCTCGTCGCGGCCGGCGTAGCCTATGCCAATGCCGTCGAGCGCGGCCTTCGTGTCGGCGTAGCCCTGCTCGCCGTAGTCGAGGACGTGGTTGTTGCCCAGCGTAACGAACTCGACGCTGCCCTCTGTGAGTATGCCCGCATACTCCGGCGGGGCGCGGAAGGTGAAGTTCTTGTCCTCCGCCTGGGTGTTGTTTGTCAGCGCGCACTCGAAGTTGGCCATCGTGAAGTCGTCGTCTTCAAAATACTGTATGGTCTTCTCGAACACATAGCCGAGGTTATCCGCCGTCACGACGTTCTGGTACGCCACGGACGAGCCGCGGTAGAACGGAACCGAGTCCGGCGTGATGTCGCCGATAAAGCTTATGGTGAAGGTCTGCGGCGTAGGCTCCGGCGTGGGTTCCGGAGTGACCAGAGGCGCGGCGGTCTCCGCCGGAGGGGGCGCGGCCGGGCTCTCGCTGGGCGGAGCCTGGGTCTCGGCCGGCGCGGCCGGGGCGTGCAGACTGCCGCCGAAGACCATCAGAACCAGCGTCAGTGCTATGGCCGCTATGGCAAATGGCGCTTTTTTTATCTCACTCGCCCGCTTTCATTGCAAGGTATGCGTTGATAAAGCCGTCGATGTCGCCGTCCATGACGGCGTTGATGTTGCCGTTTTCAAAGCCGGTGCGCGCGTCCTTGGCGAGCGTGTAGGGCATGAAAACGTAAGAGCGGATGGCGCTGCCGAAGTCTATCTTCATCTGCACGCCCTTGATGTCGCTTATCTTCTCGAGGTGCTCGCGCTCCTTTATCTCGGCGAGCTTGGCGCGGAGCATGTCCTTGCAGTTCTCGAGGTTCTGGAAGTGGCTGCGCTCCACCTGGCTGGACACGACGATACCGGTCGGCAGGTGGGTCAGGCGCACAGCGCTGGAGGTCTTGTTGACCTTCTGGCCGCCCGCGCCGGAGGAGCGGAACACGTCCATCTTGATGTCCTCGTCGCGCAGCTCGATCTCGCCGGTGTCGGTTATCTCGGGCATGACCTCAACGGCGGCGAAGCTGGTCTGGCGGCGGCCGGAGGCGTCAAAGGGGCTGATGCGCACCAGGCGGTGCACGCCGTGCTCGCTCTTGAGATAGCCGTAGGCGTTCTCGCCCTCGATCTTTATGGACGCGCTCTTGATGCCGGCCTCCTCGCCGTCCTGCCAGTCGAGCAGTGTGTAGGTGTAGCCGTGGCGCTCCGCCCAGCGGGTGTACATGCGGTAGAGCATCTGCGCCCAGTCCTGGGCCTCGGTGCCGCCCGCGCCGGGGTGGATGGTGAGTATGGCGTTGTTCGCGTCGTACTCGCCGGAGAGCAGCGTGGAAAGGCGCATCTCCTCCAGCGTCGTCTCGAAGGCGGCGAAGTCGCTCTTCAGCTCGTCGAGCATGCTGTCGTCGTTCTCCTCTATGGCCATCTCGCAGAGCACCATCATGTCGTCCCACTTGGCGCACAGCCGCTCATAGCGCTCCACCTTCTGCTGGAGCTGCTTGAGGCGCTTTTGCACCTTCTGGGAGTTGTTTACGTCGTTCCAGAAGCCGTCCTTAGCGCTCTCGGCTTCAAGGGAGGCTATCTCCGCGCGCGCGTCGTCCAGCTTCAACGCCTTGCCCAGCCCGTCCAACGCGGGCTTGAGCGCGTTAAGCTTCGATTTGTACTCGTCAAATTCGATTATCATGTTATTTCAAACCACTCTCTAAGTTAGATTTTTAGCCACAATATTATATACAAATTGAGCCGCGTTGTAAATAGGGATTGTGTTGCGAGAGCGGAGGCAACGACGCATATTGAGGGGAATAATCAGCGATTGCGCAAGCGTTGCCGAAATCCGGTTTACATTTTTGGAAATACGTATTATAATGGAGACAAAGCCGCTGCACGATAAGCCTGCACGGCTTCGTGAGCAAAGCGGCGTGTCTGCCAAACCACGCGGTCAGAATGATCAGCGACTATTACAACCGGAGGCGGACGGTATGTCTTTGAGAAAAAAGGCCGTGATAATTGCTGTGGCGGTCGTCGTGCTGGCGCTGGCGGTCGTTGCGGCCGTCGTACTTACCCGCGGGGACGAGGCCGGGGAAATGAAGCAGTATGTGCTGGACCACCAGGCGGAGCTTGAGAGCTACGTCGAAAACCTGTACGAGGAAATACCGGAGGACAACTACCAGACGATCATAGAACATGAGTACAACGGCTGGAGAGTGGAGCTGTATCCGAACGAAAACAACGCGGTCATGTTTATCGTGAGCGCCAAGGGCTTCGCGCCCGGTTCCCGCTATAAGGGCTTTGCCTTTTCTCCGAACGACGTGCCCATAGGTTTTCAAGCCACCGCTGAGGGCTTTGTACAAAACGAGGACGGCTCCTGGCAGAGCGACTACAAGGGCAACGACCACTACTGTGAAAGAATAACCGACCGATGGTACTATTTTGAGATAGTTACATGAGAAGCGCCTGTACCGCCGAGCCCGTATTGAGCATACGGGCTCGGCGGTATATCTATTTACAAATCCGGCGCTTTTCAGTATAATACAAACTGTAATATTATCTGCAAAAACGGAGGTGGCGTATGTCCAAGGCGTTTGCACAGGGCATAAGCCTGCTGCGCCGCTCGCGCGGACTGAGCCAGCGGGAGGTCTCTGGCGGGCTGGGCATCAGCCAGGCGCTGCTGTCGCACTACGAAAACGGCTCGCGCGAGCCGGGGCTGGACTTTGTCGCGCGCATCTGCGACTACTACGACGTGTCGGCGGACTATTTGCTGGGACGCACGGACAAGCCCGACGGCGGCGGAGGCCGCCTGGCGGACGGCGTGAAAGAGCTGGCGGCTCAGCTGCGAGAGCTGGCCGACCGGGCAGAGCACATGGCAGGGGGAGACGAAGCATGAGACAGGATCACATCAGGAACTTTTCTATAATAGCCCACATAGACCACGGCAAGAGCACGCTCTCCGACCGGCTCATAGAGCTGTGCGGCGCTGTGGACCAGCGCGAGATGGAGAGCCAGATACTCGACAACATGGATCTTGAGAAAGAGCGCGGCATCACCATAAAGGCTCGCGCCGTGGGTCTCACGTACAAGGCCGCGGACGGCGAGGAGTACACGCTGAACCTCATAGACACGCCGGGACACGTGGACTTCAACTACGAGGTCAGCCGCTCGCTGGCCGCCTGCGAGGGCGCGCTGCTGGTCGTCGACGCATCCCAGGGCGTGGAGGCGCAGACGCTCGCGAACACCTACCTCGCCATGAACCACGACCTCGAGATACTGCCGGTCATCAACAAGATAGACCTCCCCGCCGCCGACCCGGAGCGGACGAAGACGGAGATAGAGGACATCATCGGCATCCCGGCCATGGAGGCGCCGGAGATCTCGGCCAAGCAGGGCATAAATATCCCCGCCGTGCTCGAGGAGATAGTAAACGGCGTCCCCGCGCCGGAGGGCGACCCCGACGCTCCGCTGCGCGCGCTGGTGTTCGACAGCCAGTACGACTCCTTCCGCGGCGTCATAGTCTTCATGCGCCTCTTTGACGGCAAGATACGCCGCGACATGGACATCCAGCTCATGGCCACCGGCGCGACCTACAAGGTCGTGGAGGTCGGCCACATGCGCCCCACGCACCTCGAGCCCTGCGACGAGCTCGCCGCCGGCGACGTCGGCTACTTCACCGCCAGCATAAAGAACGTGGAGGACACCCGCGTGGGCGACACGGTCACTGAGGCCGCGCGCCCGACCGCCGAGCCGCTGCCCGGCTACAGCCCCGCCAGGCCGATGGTCTACTGCGGCATCTACACCGAGGACGGCAGCAAGTACGGCGACCTGCGCGAAGCGCTGGAGAAGCTCAAGCTCAACGACGCCTCCCTCGCCTTCGAGCCGGAGAGCTCCGTGGCGCTGGGCTTCGGCTTCCGCTGCGGCTTCCTGGGCATGCTGCACATGGAGGTCACGCAGGAGCGCCTGGAGCGCGAGTTCGACCTCGACCTGGTCACGACGCTGCCCTCGGTCATCTACGAGGTCACCAGGACGGACGGCACGGTCGTGCACGTCGACAACCCGCACAACTACCCAGACCCGGCGAGCATCGCCGAGGCCAAGGAGCCGTACGTGAACGCGACGATAATCACGCCGCAGGAGTTCGTCGGCAACATCATGCCGCTCTGCCAGGACAGGCGCGGCGAGTACAAGAACATGCAGTACCTGGACACCCGCCTGGTGGAGCTGCACTATCTCATGCCGCTCGGCGAGATAATCTACGACTTCTTCGACACGCTCAAGGCGCGCACGAAGGGCTACGCCTCGCTGGACTACGAGCTGGCCGACTACCGCCCCAGCGAGCTGGTGAAGGTCGACCTGCTCCTGAACGGCGAGCAGGTGGACGCGCTGAGCTTCATCGCCCACAAGGACAAGGCCTACCCGCGCGCCCGCAAGCTGTGCGAAAAGCTCAAGGAGAACATCCCGCGCCAGCTGTTCGAGATACCCATCCAGGCGGCCATCGGCGGCAAGATAATCGCCCGCGAGACCGTCAAGGCGCTGCGCAAGGACGTCCTCGCCAAATGCTACGGCGGCGACATCACACGTAAGAAGAAGCTGCTTGAAAAGCAGAAGGAAGGCAAAAAGAAAATGCGCCAGCTCGGCACCGTGTCGATACCGACCGAGGCGTTCTTGTCTGTTCTTAAGCTGGACGAATAACCCCTCTCCTGGGAGGCTTTCTTTGGTCTTGGCCAAAGAAAGCCCCCCAGACCCCGAAAGGAAAGCCGCTTTGGGTGCGTCTGTGTGCCGGGGGATAGTTTTATCTTCACGGTTCGACGTATATACGTTGGTATCCCTTAGACTTTACGAGACTGGGGTGCTGTCTTTTTCGCGCGACGGCGCTTTGCGCCGGAGCGCTTACCGGGTTATCTGTTAGAGGGGTAAGCTGGTTGCACCCTAATCTGGCATGAATCTTAGGGATAGCAACCTGAACGTCTCTGGTCGCTTGGTGACCACTATTCCCCGTGTCCCCAAACTTCCCAACCCAAAAAGCGTTTTTC
>UQQF01000027.1 GCA_900543085.1 uncultured Eubacteriales bacterium
GTGGCGACAAAAAGAAATCCCTCAGACTCCAAAGAGAAAAACGCTTTTTGGGTTGCGATGGTGGGGACACGGGGAATAGGTGTCACCAAACAGGTTGGTATTTTAGGTTGCTATCCCTAAGATTTATGCCAGATTAGGGTGCCACTGTCTTACCGCGCGGACGACCACCCCAACTAATTACCCACGTAAGCGCTCCGGCGCAAAGCGCCGTCGCGCGAAAATGACCGCACCCCAGTCTCGTAAATATTAAGGGATACCAACGTATCTATGTCGAACCGTGCAGATAAAACTATTCCCCGGCCTATTAAACCACCCAAAGCGGCTTTCCTTTCGGGGTCTGGGGGGCTTTCTTTGGCCAAGACCAAAGAAAGCCCCCCAGGAGTCCCGCGGGGGGGTTCCACCCCCCGCACCCCCCGGCGGCGTGGTTGCCCCTTGACACAATCCCCCAGCGCGTTATACTTAGTTTAAACCCCCAACGGAGGCTCGCGTTATGTACCAATGGCTCGACGAGGTCAAGCAGAACATCAAAAAGCGCCGGCAGGTGCTGTTTTCCAAGGACTCGGAGTTCCTCGCCGACCTTGCGGAGCTGTTCGCGGCGCGCTCGCACCGGGTGATGGTGCTGTGGGCGCTGGGCTTCGCCGCCGAGTCGGTGGCGGAGCTGGAGCGCGCGTACCCGGACGAGCGCCGTCCGCGCGAGGCGCTTGAGGCCGCGCGGCAGTGGGCTGCCGGGGAGGTCAAGATGCGCTATGCCCAGCGCAAGATACTCGACTGCCACGCCGTGGCCAGGGCTTTGAGCGACCCCGCCGACATAGCCGCATGCCACGCCGTGGGTCAGGCCTGCGCCGTGGTGCACACCGCCGGCCACGCGCTGGGCTACCCCATGTACGACCTCACCGCGATAGTCCGCCGCCTCGGCCCGGACGACTGCCGCGAAGCCGTGGAGCGGCGCAAGGCAGAGTACACAGCCCGGCTGTTCTACTGGGACGCTCACGCCCCCGACTATCAGGGCACCTGGGCGGAATTTTTGAGTTGAGCGTATAAAAACACGCAGGAAGGCGCAAAACTCGCCTCCCTGCGTGCGAATATGTTGACGCACTTTGTCAAGCCGTCCCGAGGTTATCGTGATGTCATATAATAGCAGTGTGTTTTTCTCTGTAAAAATTGTCCAATAAATGTTGCATATTTCTCGTGAGTTGTGTATAGTAATACTAGGCACTAGAAAACAAGCGAAAAAAGTAGGAGTAAAATGAAAAAGAAAAAAATTCTTCTACAGCATCAATTCAGGTAGTAGTAAGCAAAAGCGGCAGCGTTACAACAGAATTCGGCGGCGCATTATCTGGTTCGACGCATTTCGAAATCCTTAGGCAATCAATAGAAACAAACTTGCAATTCGATATAAGTTATTCGCGCAGCTGGATTAGCGGAATGCAAGTATCTTCGGATTCTCCACTTGAGCCCTACAAAATGCAGATTGTGTACGCGTATGTACCTCTGGTATCAACTTCTGGCAGCGCAAAAATTAAAGTCTACAACGATTATTCCCCAGACAGCAAGCCAGTGTACATATATGAGGCGGCTGAGGCGGACATGATACCCGCGGAGTACCATGTTCACTTTGTAAGAGAGGAGCTATGATGCGAAAAATACAAATAACACCGGGTTTGTCTTTAATCTTGCCACTTGTGTTCCTGCTCTCCGGCTGCGGCGCGGCGGATGTACCGGCGGCTTCACCCTCGCCTACTGCTTCTCCGGAACCGGAGGCGTTCATATCCGGCATGGACGAGGCAGAGGAGATGCTAAGCGAAGTTATGGGTCCCGCCCCGCAGTACACCGCGCTGGACTACGCCGCGAGCGAGGACGCGGACGCCTTCGTCGAGGGAGTGATACTCTACCGGGACGCGGGCAAGGTAAATGAAGGCAGCCTGCTCGTCTACACAAAGGCGGCGGTGACCGCTATATCCTACGGTGAGGCCGATGACCCGTACAACTACGACGATGACTGCGCCCTTGAGATAACCGGGGGCGACACGATAAGGTACAGTGTGCGGGACATGGGCACCGGGAACCTGCTGACTTTTGCCGTACAGTGCTCGGTTTTGGAGGACGGCACGCCGCATTTCAAGACGGTGGGGTCGCCGAGCTTCAGTTCAAACTATTGAAAACAAGCGCGGGGAGGCTAACGCTTCCCCGCGCTTATTGATACATCATTTTTTCTTGAGCTTGCGCTTGTTGCCCTTTTCGTCGACGATGTAGGTGTTCTCAAGCACGTCTATCGTGCTGCGGCGCCAGTCGGCGAGGTACTCCTCGCGGAGAGCCTTGCGCTCGGCCTCTTCCTCCTCGGTCAGCTCGCGCTGTCTGGATATGGCGGTCAGCTCCGAGATCCTGTCCATCTTGGCCTTTTCCACGGCGCACCTCAGTTCTTCAGCGAGTGTATCGGCGCGGGGATGCGTCCGCCGCGGTGGATGAAATCATAGCTCGACTCGGTGTGCACCGGCATGACGGGCGCGCTGCCCAGCAGTCCGCCGAACTCGACCGTGTCGCCCACGTCCATGCCGGGAGCCGGGATGACGCGCACGGCGGTGGTCTTCTGGTTTATCATGCCTATGGCGGCCTCGTCGGCGATGATGGCGCTGACGGTCTCGGCGCTGGTGGAACCGGGCACGGCTATCATGTCCAGGCCGACGGAGCACACGCAGGTCATGGCCTCGAGCTTGTCGAGTGTGAGCGTGCCTCTCTGCGCGGCGGCGATCATGCCCTCGTCCTCGCTGACGGGTATGAAGGCGCCGGAGAGCCCGCCCACGCTGGAGCTGGCCATTACGCCGCCCTTCTTGACCGCGTCGTTTAAGAGCGCCAGCGCCGCCGTGGTGCCGTGGGTGCCGCAGACCTCAAGCCCCATCTCCTCAAGTATGCGCGCGACGCTGTCGCCCACGGCGGGCGTCGGCGCGAGGGAGAGGTCGACGATGCCGAAGGGCACGCCGAGCCGCCTGGACGCCTCCTGAGCCACCAGCTGACCCATGCGCGTGACGCGGAAGGCAGTCTTCTTGATGGTCTCGGCCACCACGCCGAAGTCGGCTCCGCGCACGGCCTTGAGCGCGTTGTGCACGACGCCGGGGCCGGAGACGCCGACGTTTATCACCTTGTCCGGCTCGCTTACGCCGTGGAAGGCTCCGGCCATGAAGGGGTTGTCCTCCACGGCGTTGCAGAACACGACCAGCTTGGCGCAGCCGAAGCCGCCCTGTGCGGCGGTCAGCTCCGCCGTCTCCTTGATGACGCGGCCCATGAGCGCGACGGCGTCCATGTTGATGCCCGCCTTCGTCGAGCCGACGTTCACGCTGGAGCACACCAGCTCCGTCTCGGCCAGCGCGCGTGGGATGGAGCGGATAAGCTTCTCGTCGGCGGGGGTCATGCCCTTCTGCACCAGCGCGGAGAAGCCGCCGACAAAGTTGACGCCGGTCTCGCGCCTGGCGTTGTCCAGCGCCTCGGCAAAGCAGAAGTAGTCGGAGCAGTCGCTGGCTCCGGCGACCAGCGCAATCGGCGTGACGGAGATGCGCTTGTTGACGATGGGTATGCCGAACTCCGCCTCTATCTCCTCGCCCACGCGCACAAGATCCTTTGCGCTGGTGGTTATCTTGTCATAAATCTTCCTGCACGCCGCCTTCGGGTCGCTGTCACAGCAGTCCAAAAGCGAAATCCCCATAGTGACCGTGCGCACATCCAGATGCTGCTGATCTATCATCTCGATAGTCTCAAGTATTTCTCCACGGTTTATCATGTAAGCGCCCTACCTTTCCAATACATCCCGTCGGGGCTTCGCCTCGACGGGATACCATATCTTGCGCCCATTGGGCGCAACCGCCTTGCCGTGCAAGGCGAGGGGGTATCGCGGCATTTATGCCGCGTATCTAGGGGGAACTGGTTCCCCCTAGAGATTTAGATTCGATGCATCGCGTTGAAGATGTCCTCGCGCTGGATGCGTATCTGCAGGCCGTGGCTCTCGCCCTCGGCGGCCAGCTCGCCGGCGAGGGCGGCGAAGGGCTCGGTGCACGCGGAGGCGTCGACAAGCATTATCATGGTGAAGTAGTCCTGCAATACCGTCTGGCTGATGTCCAGCACGTTGACGCCGCGCTCGGCGAGCAGCTGGCTGACCAGGGCGATGATGCCCACCCTGTCCTTACCTATGACCGTGACTATCGCTTTCATTGTTCAGTCCTCCTCAGACATTGTCCCCAGCTCGTCGAGGTTCTTCTCGAAGGCCGGCATAAAGTTTTCCAGAAAATAGTCCGCCTCTTTGAGGTGCATGGACTTTATGCGCTCAAGGGTCTGGCGCTCGGCGGAGAGGAACTCCAGGTTGCCCGCCTTGCGCTCCTCCACGCACTTGATGTACGCGCTCAGCCGGTCGGCGCACTTGAGCAGGGGCTTCAGCTCCCGCTCCACCTCCCCGCTTATAAGCGGCGCGAACTCGGCCCGCAGCGTCTCCGGCAGCATATTGGCCAGCTTGTCCGAGGCCACGCGCTCCACCTCCTGGTAGGCGTTGGTTATGTCCGCGCTGTGGTACTTTATCGGCGTCGGCATGTCGCCGGTGAGTATCTCCGGCGCGTCGTGGTAGAGCGCGGCGCACACCAGCGTGCCGACGTCGCACGGCTCGCCGAACACGTCCCGGCGCACGACGCCGAGGGCGTGAGCCAGCACCGCTACCATGTGGCTGTGCTCCTGCACGTTCTCGGGTATGCTCGAACGCATGAGCCCCCAGCGTGAGATGTATCTCATGCGCGAAATAAGCGCGAAGAAATCGCTCATTGGCTCCCTCCTGTTCTCGTCAGCTCTCCACGTCGCCGACCACGCGCTTGGTCATCCAGCGCTTCGACACATACCTGGGTATGCTCATGAGCACGCCCAGACCCCAGCCGAAGGGTATGTTCAGCCAGCAGGCGGCGTAGCCGACGTCGAAGGCGTAGACCATCAGGTAGGCGGCGCAGACGCGCACAGCCAGCGTGGTGAAGCTGGTCATCGAAGTCCAGACGGCGTCGCCCGCGCCCTGGAGCAGTCCGGTGGTGGGCATGTACGTGGCAAAGAGTATGATGCAGCAGCTCATCCAGCGCTGGTACTCGACCGCCTGCGCAAGCGCCTCGCCGTCCAGGCTGAACAGCCGGGCGAAGTCCGGCGCCAGGAAATAGAGCGCCGCGGCTATGACCAGGCTCATGGCGCAGCTCATCAGCGTGCCGTAGCGCCAGCCGCGCTTTACGCGGTCGTACTTCATGGCTCCGACATTCTGGCCGGTAAAGCTGGTCTCGGCGTTGTTCATGCCGAAAATGGGTATCAGCGCATAGCTCTCCATGCGGTTGCCGGCGTTGAAGGCGCTCATCGTCACCTGGCCGAAGCTGTTGACCAGGCGCTGTATGAACACGTTGCCCAGCGAGACCACGGCCTGCTGTATGATGGCCGGAATCCCGAGCTTGAGGCAGAGCCTGAACTTGTCCGTGTCGAACATAAACTCGCTTCGCCTGAAGCGGAAGATGGGATAGCGGCGGAACATGTAGAAGATGCTGAACGCGGCGCAGACCGCCTGCGCTATCACCGTCGCCACGGCGACGCCGACCACGCCCCAGCCGAAGCTTATCACGAACCAGAGGTCGAGCACGGTGTTCAGGACGGCCGAGACTATGAGGAAGTACATGCTCGCCTTGCTGTCGCCCACGGCGCGCAGTATGCCGGCGACGGCGTTGTAGACGTACTGGAAAACCAGCCCCACCGCGTATATGGCAAAGTACTCGATGGCGTAGTCGCGGCTGGCCGCGTCCGTCACGCGCATCAGCCCGACGACCAGCATGTTGGCGCCCAGGCAGCCGAAAACCGCCAGCGCCGCGCCCAAAGCCGCCTGGGTTATCAGCAGCGTGCTGGCCGCGCGCCGCAGCTCCTCCTCGCGCTTTGCGCCGTAGAGCTGCGCCACCAGCACCCCGCCGCCGTTCGCCAGGCCAAGCGATATGGCCAGGAACAGGAAGATGAGCGAGGTGCAGCTGCCCACCGCGGCAAACATGGCGTTGCATATCTCCCTCGTCGCCCCGCCGTAGCTGCTGACTACGATGCTGTCCACCGTGTTGTAGAGCTGCTGCAAGAACTGCCCGGCCATTATCGGCAGCGAAAAGAGCAGCAGCTCCTTCCACTCCGAGCCGACAGTCATGTCCCTCCTCTTGTCCATCGATTCCCCTCCAAAAATGTCGTACATTTTATAATAACACGCCCGGCAACGCTTGTAAAGGCAGAAAACCCGGCCAAAAACCCGGAAAGCGCGCAAAAGCTCCCCGGTTCCGAACCGGGGAGCTATCTCTTTTCAAGCATTTATCAGCGCGCGCAGCTGGGCAAGGAAGGCAAGCGCGGCCTTGGACTGCACCTGGTATTTCTTCCAGCACACGCAGGCCGGGGCATCGAGCGCCGGCTCAAGCGGCCGGAAGCACATGCCGCTGCCCGACGTGTTTATCAGCCTGTCCAGGCACAGCGCATAGCCGACGCCCTCATCTACCAGCAGCGAGGCGTTGAAGACCAGGTTGTACGTGGCCGCCACGTTCAGGCTGTACAGCTCTCTCCTCAGCCAGCGCGAAAGCTGCGGGTCTGCATCCCTCTGCCGCGAGATGATCAGCGGCTTGTCCCACAAGTCCTCAGGGCGTATGGCGTCCTTTCCGGCGAGCGGCGAATCCCGCCGCATGAGCACGCCCCAGGAGTCCCTCACAGGCAGGGAGATGAACTCGTACTTCTGCGAGTCCACGCCGCCGAACACTATGCCGAAGTCGATCAGCCCCTTGTCGAGCTGATCCAGCACGTGCTCGGCATTCCCGCTGGTGATGTGGTAATGCACGTCGGGGTACCTGTCCTGCATGAGCTTTGCGGCCTCGGCGAAAAGGCGCACGATGTCCGCCTCGCCCGCGCCTATATACACGTCGCCGGCGATTTTCTCGTCCGAGCGCGCTATCTCGTCCTCCGCCCTGTGCACCAGGGCGAGTATCTCCTCGGCGCGCTTGCGCAGTATGACGCCCTCCTCGGTGAGCGTGACCCTGCGCGAGCCCTTGGCTCCGCGTATCAGCAGCTGCTTGCCCAGCTCATCCTCCAGCTGCCGCAGCTGCGTGGAGAGCGTCGGCTGCGACAGGTGCAGGGACTCCGCCGCCGCGGAAATGCTCTGTTCTCGGGCAACTGCCAGAAAGTATTGCAGCACTCTTAGCTCCACAGTCTCCACCTCCTGACAGAAGGATACCACGTATCCTGCGGCAGCTCAAGCCGGTTTTGCCCGAGCCGTGAGCTCAGCCGTTGAGGAAGTCCACCGCGACCTGGGCGTACATGGCGACGCCGGTCTCGAAGGCGCTCTCGTCTATGCAGAACTTCTCGCTGTGCTGCGGAGCCTCCCCGCCGCCGCCCAGGGCGACGAAGGCGCAGGGCACGATGTGCGTGTAGGCGCTGAAATCCTCGCCGCCCATCGAGCGGCGTATCGGCGCGATGTGCTCCTCGCCGGCCACCTTCAGCGCCGCGCCCCTGGCCAGCTCGGTCATGGCCTCGTCGTTCACCAGCATGTCGCTCTTGAACTGGTAGTCCAGCTCGGCGGTGCAGCGGAAGGCCGCGGCGGTGTTCTCGGCGATGCGCGCCATCATGCCGGGTATCTTCTGGTGCAGCTCCTCGTTGAACAGGCGCACGGTGCCCTCCAGCTCCGCGTGGTTGGAGATCACGTTGAAGCGCTGGCCGGAGTGCAGCGTGCCGACGGTGACGACCACCGGCTCCAGCGGGCTGAACTCGCGGCTGGAGATGGTCTGCAGGTTCATGACTATCGCCGCGGCGGCGACGGTGGCGTCCACGCCCTCGTCGGGCAGCGCGCCGTGGCTGGTCACGCCGTGGACGTCCAGCTTGTAGTAATCCGCGGCGGGGTGTATCACGCCGCTGGTGATGCCCAGCTGACCCACGGGCTGCTGGGCGAAGATGTGCATGCCGAAGCCGGCGTCCGCGCCCTCGATGGCGCCCTGGGCGATGATGTGCTTGGCGCCCATCGCCAGCTCCTCGGCGGGCTGGAACAGCACCTTGACCGTGCCGCACAGCTCGTCCTTGATGGAGTTGAGCACCTTCGCCGCGCCGAGCAGCATGGCCGCGTGCGTGTCGTGGCCGCAGGCGTGCATGAAGCCCTCCCGCTCGCTGGCGAACTCCACGCCGCTCTCCTCCTTGACGCTCAGCGCGTCTATGTCCGCGCGCAGGAAGATGCACTTGCCGGGCTTGTCGCCCACGATGTCGCCCACAAGCCCGCTCGGCTCGAAGCGGCGGTAGGGTATGCCCATCTTGTCCAGCTCCTCGGCTATGCGGTCGGTGGTGCGGAACTCCTCAAAGCTCGGCTCTGGATTCCGGTGAAAATCCCGGCGCATCTCAACGACGTACGGAAACACTTCGTGCGCAAGCGCTTTTATATCAGCCATGATGTGATCTCCTTTTCGTGTGTTTAATACATCAAGCCGGGGCTTTGCCTCGGCTTGATGCCTTAACCCGCGGACGCGTGTCCGCGGCCTCCGCGCCATGCGCGGAGAGGGGGTATCGCGGCATTTATGCCGCGTATCCAGGGGGAACTGGTTCCCCCTGGAAATCTCCATTAAGCCGGGGCTTTGCCTCGGCTTGATACCTTACGCGTGTCCGCGGCCTCCGCGCCGTGTGCGGAGAGGGGGTATCGCGGCATTTATGCCGCGTATCCAGGGGGAACTAGTTCCCACTGGAAATCTTCATTGCGGTCGCGACCATCGCGGTCACGCCGCACTCCAGCGCGTTTTCCTGGAAGGTGCAGCGCGCGTCGTGGAGGCTGTAGGGCTCGTCGCCCAGGCAGCCGGCGTTGAGCATCAGGAACAGGCTGGGCGTGCCGGTGGCGTTTCCGTAGTAGCTGAAGTCCTCGCTGAAGCTCAGCGGCTCCTTGAGGTAGTTCACATAGCCCTCGCCGAGCGCCTCGGTGACGGCCTCGTCGGCGAGCTTCAGCAGAGCGGGGTCGTTGACCACGGAGCCGTAGCCCTCGGTGTGCTCCACGTCGAACTTGCAGCCGCTGAGCTCCTCGGTGCCGCGGGCGAGGCGCATGACCTCGTCGTAGATCACCTTGCGGTTGGCCTCGCCGTAGGTGCGGCAGACCATCTCCATGCTGGCGCTGCCGGGGATGATGTTCACGGCCTCGCCGCCCTTGATGACGCCGATGGAGACTATCGCGGTGTCCAGCGGGCTGATGCGGCGCGCGACTATCTGCTGCGCGTTCACGATGAACTGAGCCGCCGCGAGGATGGCGTCGTGGCCGTTGTGCGGCTGGGAGCCGTGCGCGGTCTGGCCGGTGACGTTGACGTTGTAGAGGTTGAAGGCCGTGGTGACGATGCCGTCGTACACGCTCACGGAGCCGACCTTCACGCCCTCGCCGGAGGGGGAGATGTGCGTGGCGAGGATAGCGTCCACGTGCGGGTTCTCAAGCGCGCCCGCCTCGACCATCGGCCTGGCGCCGCCCATCGGAGCCTTCTCCTCGGCGGGCTGGAAAATGAGCTTCACGCTGCCGCAAAGCTCGTCGCGCATACCGCAGAGCACCTTCGCCACGCCGAGCAGCATGGCCGCGTGCGTGTCGTGGCCGCAGGCGTGCATCACGCCGTCGTTCTCGCTGGCGAAGTCCAGGCCGGTCTGCTCCTTGACGGGCAGGGCGTCTATGTCCGCGCGGATGGCCACGCACTTGCCGGGCTTGGCGCCCTTTATCAGCGCCACCGCGCCGGTGGGCAGGGGACGCTCCACGCTGTCCACGCCGAAGCTCTTGAGGAGCTCGACTATCTTCTCGGTGGTGCGGAATTCGTTGTTGCTCAGCTCCGGGTGGCGGTGGAAGTCGCGCCTCCAGGAGATCATCTCGTCGTACACCTCGTGTACACGGCTGCGTATGTCCATGATGTCTTATCCTTTCTGATTTATAAATAGGTATAGGGGAGACGGCAGCCGTCTCCCCCTTTTGTTAATTTTAAATTGTCACACAGTGATGAGGTTGCACATATAGCCTGCAATGAGGATGCTGGTGATGGAGACGGTGACCATACCGGCAACGAGCATCTTGGGCATCATGTGGTCGAGCATGAGCTGCTTTTCCTTCTCGTCGGTGGCGATGGCGTTGACGACCTCGTTGGTGACTATGTAGGTTCCGGGGAAGCCGAACAGGCAGGTGCTGCCGATGGCGCAGGCCATCTGCCAGCTCATGCCGACGAGCTTGCCGACCAGAGTGCCGAGCACCAGGAAGGTGACGGAGCCGGTGACCACAACGACGATGAGCGGCCAGACCATGCCCAGAACCTGCTCGGGAGTGGAGGTGCTGAGGTTGGTGAAGATGCTCAGTGTGACGACGACGAGCATGAAGCCGTCGGCGCCGGCCTTGCCCATCGGGCCTTCATCCAGGAAGCCGAGCTCTTTGCCGATAACGCCGTAGATGAGGGCGAATATGAGGGCGCTGATGGTGAACGCCGTGTCAGGGAAGGCGTCGGCTATCAGGCCGTTTATGCCATTGGCGGTGATGGTGGCGAGGAAGCCGACAAAGGCGACCTTGGCCATGATGAGGTTGGAGCCGTTGTACTTGTCGGGGATGGGCGGGATGAGACGCCTCTTTGCGGGAGCGTTCGCAGTCACGACCTTGGCAGTCACGCCCTTGAGTTCCGCGCCGGTCTCAACCAGCTTGCGGACGCGCTTGGCCTCGCTGCGCAGGCAGAGGGAGGCGACAGGGTATCCGACGAAGCCCTGCACGACCATGACGAGGGCGGCAAATACCGCGAGGTCGGTCAGGCCGAGCTCATTGGCCTTGCCCTGCATGGTCAGGGTCGCGACAACGCCGCCGGAGAGGATAGGCGCGCCGACAACGGCGTAGTTGCGGTCGATGATGAGGCCGCCGATGAAGTAGATGCCGAGGCTTATCGCGACGCAGCAGACAGCGGCGACGACGACGGTCTTCCACTGGTCGGCGAAGTCACGCAGCTTGATGGTCGTGCCCATGTGCACGAGCAGCATGGTGACAAGCACGCCGGAGACCAGCAGCAGGGTGGAGTCGTCAAAGAGAGTGCTGGGCAGCACGCCGGTCCAGAAGCCCGCCAGGAAGATGACGGACGAAAGGAACAGCATGGAGACGATGGCCTTCGTGGCCGAAGCGACCATGTCGCCGATGCCGAACACCAGCAGGATTACGAATACCGCCAAAATAGGCAACATAAGAGTTTCCTCCCATTCCGTGGCGCGCATCCGGCGCGCCGGTTTATATATCTGCAACGGGCAAGCCCGTTTACAGCACTTTAGCGAACTGCTTTATAGCACTTTCAATCAGCGATGTGATGAATGTATGATACTCGCAATTCACAAAAAGTTCAAGAATTTTCTGTTCCGGGAAGGACGCCGCCGGAGGTTTTCGTAATTCATGACAAAACTTTGTCATTTATAAGCTTGAAAAAACGTCAAAAGGCACAGGAAAATTCCCGTGCCTTTTAAGTACAAACGAGGTCTTCTTTTGGCTCTTAACGTGTTAAAACATTCGATAATTTACATTTTTCGGCTGACTTGCCGCTCACGATACCAGCTTGCGCAAAAGGGGCGCGCGGCTGAGGAGCAGCGATGCAAGCATGGACAGCGCGAACACCGCCGCGGCGCGCAGGGGTATCGCTATCCACAGCGACAGCGTCTCCGGCTCCCAGATGCCGAGGTGCTGAGCTGTCATAATCAGCAGCGGGTGCAGCAGATAGACGCCCAGCGTGCAGCGCGCGGCCTCACCCAGCCGCCTTGACTCCGGGAGCCTCAGCCGCAGGAAGAAAAGCGTGAACGCCGCCGCCGTCAGCACCACGTTCGGGCTGGTGTAGCGGAACAGCAGCTCGTTGAGCCCTCCGCGGGAGAGCGCGAGCGAGCCGGCCACGGTCATCGCCGCACCGAGCGCGCCCATGGCATATACTACCGCGGCCGCCGCCCCGGACAGGCTCCAGCGCCGGAGGTACCCGCCAAGCAGGTAAAAGAGGACGAAGCCCACGCCCCAGGGCAGATGCGCGTTCTCCGCGATCAGCATGAGCGTCGGGAACATGGCCGTGGCGTGCATCAGCTCGTAGACGCTGCCCAGGCCGAACAGCACGAGCATCGCGTACTCGTACTGCCTGCGCGTGGCGTGGGCGCAAAAGACGTACAGCAGCGGCGTTATCGCGTAGAGGAACACGGCGGTGTATATGTACCACATGTGCACCGGCTCCGTGACGAGATAGCGCAGCATCGTCTCCGCGCCCTCCCACTGCCGCTCGCCCACGGCGAGGATATAGGCGTAGTACAGCGCCGACCAGCAGACCATGATTACGAGCAGCCTGCCCGCGCGGCGGACTATGCTCCCCACCGTCTGCGCGCGGCTCAGCATGAAGTACCCGCTGAGTATGACGAAGACGGGCACGCCGAAGCGCGCGAGCGCGTTATAGCTTATCCCGCAGGGCCACGAGACCCCCGCGGCGTGTATCAAAACGACGAAAAAGGCCGCCGTGACGCGCGCCGCGTCCGCGTTGGCGCTGCGTGCAGGCATACGTTCACCTCCGGGCTCAGTAGAGCCGGTATTTCACAAGCTTTGGTCGGTACCGCACGCCCGAGACAAGTCCCATGGCGGCAAACATACTCACGACGGACGAGCCGCCGTAGCTGAAGAACGGGAGGGTTATGCCGACGACAGGCGCTATTCCAATGCACATGCCGACGTTCTCAAAGGTCTGGAACACGACGCTGGCCGCGACGCCGAAGCACACCAGCGCGGAGAGCGTGTCGCCGGAGCGCAGGCCGACCTGGATGCAGCGGATGACTATCGCCACCAGGAGCACGAGCACCAGGCACGCGCCAATCATGCCCAGCTCCTCGCCGATGACGGCGAAGATGAAGTCCGTGTGCTGGCTGGGTATGGAGCCGCTCTGCGTCTGGGTGCCCTCGCCCAGCCCCGTGCCGGTGAGTCCGCCGGAGCCCAGCGCCACCTCGGCCTGGTGCTGCTGCCAGTTGACGCCCTCGTTGTTCGGGTCTATTGACGGGTCGTACGGCGCAAGTATGCGCTGCTTCTGATAGTCCTGGAGGAAGTACGTCCAGGCTATGGGTATCATGGCCGCGATGGCCGCAAAGCCCAGGATGAACCAGTAGATGCGCACGCCGACCATGAACATCATTACGGCGAAGATGAAGAAGTAAACCAGCGCGCTGCCCAGGTCGCTGGACGTGACGATGATGACGCCGAACATGACTATGAAGTGCCCCGCGAGCTGCGCCACAGAGAGGAAGCTGTTGAGGTCGCGCCTGGTCTTGAGGTACACCATGTGCTTGGCCATGACGATGATAAAGGCCAGCTTTATGATCTCCGTGGGCTGTATGCCTATGCCGGCGAAGCGCAGCCAGCCGTTGTTGCCCGTGGTCTCGTCGCCCTGGCCGAAGAATATCAGCAGCACAAACAGAAACGCGCTGGCCGCGTACAACCACTTCCAGTGCTCGGCGAAGATGTCGAGGTCTATTATCGTGACTATGACATACGCGACCACGCCTATCACTATGGCCAGCCCCTGGATTATGACGAACTGCGCCGGGTTGTCATAGTGCTGCGTCGCGCTCCAGATGACCACGAGGCCGTAGAACGCGCTGACAAGGCTCATTGCCAGCAGCAGCATGTCCGCGCGGCGGAAAAATTCCTTTACATGAGGCAGAAGCTTCTTCGTACCTGCCACCTCGCTTTGCTTGGGTAGTCCGCCCAATTGCTTCAGGCGGCATAAAATCATTTTATTGTACCACACAATCACGCTTTACGCAACGCCCGACTTGGTGTATAATAGCGCTGGGGCGTGACCCCGGAGGTTTTATATGGAAATTATTACTCATTCCGAGCGCGAGACCGAAGACGCCGGAGCCGCCTTCGCGGCCGGGATACCCGACGGGACGGTCGTCGCGATGTACGGTGAGCTGGGCGCGGGCAAGACCGCCTTCGTGCGCGGCATGGCGCGCGGCATGGGGCTTGACTGCCGCGTGAACAGCCCCACGTTCACCATAGTAAACGAATACCTGGGAGAGCGCACGCTGCTGCACTTCGACATGTACCGCCTGGGCGGCGCGGACGAGCTGTGGGACATCGGCTGGGACGACTATCTCGAGCGCGGCGCCGTCTGCGCCGTGGAGTGGAGCGAGAACGTCGCCGGCGCCTTCACGGGCGACGAGCTGACCGTGCGCATAGAGAAGCTCTCAGACACGGACAGGCGTATAACTATCGGGGGAGGTGCGCGCTAATGCTGATACTTGGTATAGAGTCCTCGGCGAAGGCCGCCAGCGCCGCGCTGGTGCGCGACGGCGTGCTGATAGGCCAGTATTTCCAGTGCTCCGGCCTGACGCACAGCGCCACGCTGCTGCCGATGGCGGAGGAATTGCTTGCCTCCACCGGCACGGACAAGGCCGCGCTGGACGCGGTCGCGGTCGCCTGCGGTCCCGGCTCGTTCACCGGCGTGCGCATAGGCGTGGCCGCCGTCAAGGGGCTGTGCTGGGCGCTGGAGAAGCCGGCCATCGGCGTCTCCACGCTGGAGGCCATGGCCTGGAACGGCGTGAACCTGGGCGAAGGCGCGCTGGTCTGCTGCTGCATGGACGCGCGCAGGAGCCAGGTCTATAACGCGCTC
Source organism: uncultured Eubacteriales bacterium (assembly GCA_900543085.1). GTDB lineage: Bacteria > Bacillota > Clostridia > Oscillospirales > Oscillospiraceae > Scatomorpha > Scatomorpha pullicola. The sequence goes on from UQQF01000027.1 coordinate 14,652, forward strand.
TTTACGATCAAGGACGGAAAACCGGAGCGGCTTGTTCCCGACCGCGCCGTCTCGCTGGCCGAACTCACGGAGGACTTGGCCGGGCGCGGCGCATCGCCGTTCCTGACCGGCGACGGAGCCGCGCTGGTGCACGAGTACCTGGGCGACCGCGCGCTGAAGTCCACGCTGGCCGCGGGCACGCTGCTGCACCAGAACGCCTGGGGCGTGTGCATGGCCGCGATGGACAAGCAGCCCGCCGATGCCGGAACGCTGCTGCCCGTATACCTGCGGCTCTCGCAGGCCGAGCGGGAGCGCCAGGCCAGGATGTCCGGCTGAAAACGGCCGCTTTCCCATATGAGCTATGATATTTACAAAGGAGAGGGAAAACCAATGAGCAATCTTCACGTATTCGACCACCCGCTGATACAGCACAAGCTCAGCGTGCTGCGCGACAAGGACACCGGCGTCAAGGTCTTCCGCGAGCTGGTCGGGGAAATAGCGATGCTTATGTGCTATGAGGCCACGCGCGACCTGCCCCTGGAGGAGGTCGACGTCGAGACCCCCGTGGCCGTGGCCAAGTGCCGCCAGATCGCGGGCAAGAAGCTCGCCGTCGTGCCCATTCTCCGCGCCGGACTCGGCATGGTCGACGGCATGGTCACGATGATGCCGAACGTCAAGGTCGGCCACGTCGGCCTGTTCCGCGACCCCGACACGCTCGAGCCGGTGAAGTACTACTTCAAGATGCCGCCCGACATCGCCGAGCGCGACGCCATCATAGTCGACCCCATGCTCGCCACCGGCGGCAGCGCCAGCGCCGCGGCGCACTTCCTCAAGGAGGCCGGCGTGAAGCACATCAAGCTCATGAGCATCATCGGCGCTCCCGAGGGCGTGGAGCGTATGCAGGCCGACCACCCCGACGTGGACATCTACCTCGCCGCGCTGGACGACCACCTCAACGAGCACGGCTACATCGTCCCCGGTCTCGGCGACGCCGGCGACAGGATCTTCGGCACGAAGTGACCGGACGCAAAAACGAATCCAAGGCTCGGAAAGCCCGTCCGGTTTTCCGAGCCGTCTTTAACTCCGAGGCCGGACGCGCGCCGGCCTCTTTCGCCAGGGAGGCATGTACATGCGGGTACTGATAGTCGGCGCCGGGGCTTCCGGCATGCTCGCAGCGCTCACGGCTGCGCGCTGCGGGCACGAGGCGCTGCTGTTCGAGCGGCAGAGCCGCGTCGGGCGCAAGCTCGCCGCCACCGGGAACGGCCGCTGCAACCTCACAAACACCTCGGCCTCGGCCGAGCACTACCACGGGGAAGACCCCTCGTTCGTCCGCGGCGCGCTGGAGGCGCTGACCGTGCCGGACACGCTCGCGCTCTTTCGCGGCATCGGCCTGCTGACGCGCGAGGAGTACGGCGGCAGGGTCTATCCGCTGTCCAATAGCGCAAACTCCGTCACGGACACGCTGCGCTTCGCGCTCGAGGCCGAGGGCGTGAAGCTCATCTCCGGCGACCGCGTCCGCTCGCTCGAGCGCACGCGCTCCGGCTTCGCCGTGTCCACCGAGTCCGGCGCGAGCGTCTGCGGCGACGCCGCCATAGTCGCCTGCGGCGGACTGGCGGGCGAAAAGCTCGGCGGCGGCAAGGACGGCTACGAGCTGCTGAAGTCGCTCGGCCACAGCCGGACGGCGCTCTACCCCGCCCTCGCCCAGATAACCACCGCGCCGGAGTACCCGCGCTCGCTCAAGGGCGTCAAGGCCGACTGCGCCATGACGGTCTATCGGGGCAGGACGCCCCTGGCCTCGTCCAGCGGCGAGGCGCTCTTTGCCGAGACGGGCGTCTCGGGTCCCGCGGCCTTCGACCTCGCGCGGACAGTGTCCCGCGCCGGGGAGGGGCTGGTGCTCTCGCTGGACTTCCTGCGCGGCTACAGCTTCGGCGAGGTGCTCGCGCACCTGCGCTCACGGCAGGAGGCCGCTCCGGGCATCACGGCCGGGGAGGCGTTCATCGGCGCGGTGCCCAACCGCCTGGCACGGATGCTGGCAAAGTACGCGGGTCTGAAGCAGGACGCGCCCATAGCCACGCTCGACGCGCGCTCGCTCAAGGCGCTGGCGGGCGCGGCCAAGCGCTTCGACCTGCCCGTGCGCGGCACGGACGGCTTCGGCTCGGCACAGGTGACCTCGGGCGGGATACGCACCGCCGAGTTCGACCCGCTGACCATGCGCAGCCGCCTCGTCCCCGGCCTCTACGCCTGCGGCGAGGTGCTGGACATAGACGGCGACTGCGGCGGCTACAACCTCCAGTGGGCGTGGTCCAGCGGCGCGCTGGCCGGGAGGCTGCTATGAAGACCGTCGCCAACCTCACCCTCGCCCCCGGCAGGGACGAGCGGGAGCTGTACGCCCTCGCCGCCAAGCGCCTCGGCGTCAAGCCCGGCGCCATAGAGGAGCTGCAAATACAGCGCCGCAGCCTCGACGCGCGGCGGAAGGGCGCCATCAAGTTCGTCTACACCGTCGCCGTGCGCCTGAAGGGCGAGCCGGCCGAGCCGCCGGAGAGCTACGAGATTCCACGGCTCACGCCGCGCGGCGCGCCGGTGGTCGTGGCGGGCTTCGGCCCTGCGGGCATGTTCTGCGCGCTGACCCTTGCCCGCGCGGGGCTGCGCCCCATAGTGCTCGAGCGCGGCGCGGACGTGGACACGCGCACGGCGAAGGTCAGAGCCTTCCGCTCCGGCGGCGAGCTGGACGGCGAGTGCAACGTCCAGTTCGGCGAGGGCGGAGCCGGAACTTTTTCCGACGGAAAACTCAACACCGGCACGCACGACAGGCGAATCACGCACGTTCTGCGCGAATTTGCCGCTCACGGCGCGCCCAAGTCCGTGGTGTACGACGCCAAGCCGCACGTCGGCACGGACGTGCTCTCGCGCGTGGTGAAGTCCATCCGCGGGGAGATCATCTCCCTCGGCGGCGAGGTGCGCTTCGGCTCCCGGCTGGAGGGGCTCGTCCTCGATAGCGGCGCGGTGTGCGGCGTGCGCGTGGTCTCCGGGGGGCTTGAATACGTCCAGGACTGCTCCGCGCTGGTGCTCGCCACGGGTCACAGCGCGCGCGATACCATGACGGCGCTGCACGCCCAGGGCGTGCCGATGGAGGCCAAGGCCTTCTCCATGGGCGCGCGCATAGAGCACCTGCAATCCGACCTCGACCTCGCGCAGTACGGCGTGCCGAGGGGCAAACGCCTCCCGGCCGCGGACTACTCGCTGAGCGTCCGGCTGCCCGACGGGCGCGGAGCCTACACCTTCTGCATGTGCCCCGGCGGCGAGGTCATCGCCGCGGCCAGCGAGCACGGCGGCGTGGTGACCAACGGCATGAGCTACTCCGGCCGCGCCATGCCCAACGCCAACAGCGCCCTGCTGGTGGGCGTAAAGCCCGAGGACTTCCCCTACCCCGGCGCGCTGGGCGGCATGCTCTGGCAGCGCGAGATAGAAAAGCGCGCCTTCGAGTACGCCGGCGGCGACTACAAAGCCCCGGCTCAGCTGGTTGGCGACTTCCTCGCCGACCGTGCGAGCGCCGCCCCCGGGCGGGTGCAGACCAGCTACCTTCCCGGCGTGTTTTGGGGCGATCTGCGCCAAGTTCTGCCCGAAACCGTCACGAACGGACTGAGTTTCGCCCTCCCGCTGCTGGCCGCGAAGCTGCCGCTGTTCGGCGACGCGGATGCGGTTCTGACCGGCCCCGAGACGCGCTCGTCCAGCCCCGTGCGCCTGCCGCGCGGCGAAAACCGCGAGAGCGCGGTGGCCAACCTCTACCCCTGCGGCGAGGGCTCCGGCTGGGCCGGCGGCATAACCAGCGCCGCCGTGGACGGCCTGCGCGTGGCCGAGGCAGTCATGGCGCGCTTTTGAGGCGCTAAAATTCGATCGCTCGCCGTATCCCGGCAGATTTCGCGCCGCGTTCCTGACAAACTGAAAGCCTCCCCGGGGCAAACGCCCCGGGGAGGCTTTATTGCGTTTTTACGGCCGGGTTCGCTTACACCTCGTCCAGGAACGCGCTTATGAAGTGCAGCGCCGCGCCCAAGGGCACGGAGTGGCCGCCCAGCACGCTGAGCGAGACGTAGTCGGCGTTATCCGAGAACGGGTCGTTGGCCGAGACGTACTTCCTCAGCAGCGGGAGGTAGTCCGGCATGTACTGCGACAGCTCGCCGCCGAGGACAACGTCGCAGTCGAAGGCCATGCGAATGTTCGACACCCCCACGGCCAGGTGCTGCATGACGTCCGTCCACAGCAGGCCGTACTCAGGGTTGTGCCGCCCCAGCTCCTCAAAGAACTCGCCGAGGGAGACGCCCAGATCCTTGCTCACCCGGTCGGGCGAGCAGTACGCCTCCAGGCAGCCGCGCTTGCCGCAGCTGCACGGCAGCCCTCCCGGAACCAGGCACATGTGTCCGAACTCGCAGCTGCGCCCGTTGCTGCCGTGATACGGCGCGCTGCCGATAAGCGCGCTGCCGCCGACGCCGCCCTCCAGCGAGAGATACGCCAGGTTTCCGCGCGCGCCGCGCACGAACCACTCGGCATGGCCGCTGCTGGTGGCGTCGTTCTCCACATAGCTCGGGTAGGGTATGCGCTCGTACAGCGCCGAGAGGTCGGCGTCCGTCTGGTGCAGCGTCGGCGCAAACATGACCCTCCTGTGGTCGGCCGTGAGCACGCCCGGCACGGCTATGCACACGCCCAGCAGGCGCGAGCGGTCTATCTCCTGCCCGTCTATAAAGCTCTCCAGCTCCCTGGCGATGGTCTCCGCCACCTCCGTGAGCTCCGTGCCGAAGGCAGTATAGGAGACGGAGCGATAGGCTATCTCGTGCAGGCGCAGATCCGCCGCGAGGAAGCGCAGGTGATGTCCGGTGACGCTCACGCCGATGGCTATACGCGCGTCGGGAACTATCTCCACGCCGGCCGCCCGGCGTCCGCCCGTGCTCTCCGCCTCGCCGTTATAGCGCACAAGCCCGCTCTCGACCAGCTCGTTGAGATTCTGATATATTGTGGGCAGGCTCAGTCCCAGCGCCTGCGCGACAGACTGCCGTGTGCAGAAGCCCTCCGCGTCATACAGATGGTGATATACGCTGCTGCGCGTCTGGCGGCGCCTGTCCGTGTACGTGTTGTCCATGTGGCAGCTTACCTCTACTTTTCTTAAACTCCTTTATCTAAGGCGCTTAATTTATCCCATTTTACCACAACCGGCACAAAAATCAATCCGGGTTTCGTAAAATTATAACTGCATTTTAACCAGCTTTTTTCCCATCCACCATTGTAGCACCTTTCTGCAAAATAGCAACCCATCTTACATAAGCCGGGAATAATGCACAAATCAACCCCCCATTGAAAACAGCACGTTAGACAAAATATATTATTATGGGCAATTTGATATTGACTTTTATAAAGTCGCTTTTTAAAATGACGGTATGGAAGGCTTATTCGACGCCGCCTTCGCCGCCTACGGCAAGGTACTGCCGGGCTACGACACGTCCGAGCTGCTCGCGGCGCTGGAGAAGTACACTCCGCTGCCTGAGGCCACGGACTACGTGGCGTCCCAGCCCGAGCTGGAGGCTCTGCCGATAGCGGCGCAGCTCGCGTCCAACGCCTACGGCGGGATGCCCATACAGCTCGGCTGGTGCAACGGCCACAACACCAGGCTCAACTGCCTGGAGTACCACCGCGACAGCGAGATAAACTGCGGCACCGCCGACTTCATACTGCTTGTCGCGCGCGAGGACGACATCGTCGGCGGCGTGCTTGACACCGACCGCGTGCGCGCCTTCCGCGTGCCGCGCGGCGTGGTGGTCGAGGTCTACGCCACCACGCTGCACTACGCCCCCTGCTCCGCCTCCAGGGGCGAGGGCTTCCGCGTGCTGGTGGCTCTGCCGCGCGGCACCAACGGCGCCAAGCCGGAAATGACACCCATCAACGACGAGGACAAGTTCCTGTGGGCCTGCAACAAGTGGCTGCTCGCCCACGCCGAGAGCGCCGAGGCCGCCCAGGGCGCCGTCGTGGCTCTCAAGGGCGCGAACATAGACATCGAAGCCGACATATAAGCTCAAAATAACTAGAGAGGTGTATTGAAATGCTCACCAACATCCCTAACGTAAAGCTCGGCATCATCGCCGTAAGCCGCGACTGCTTTATAATCTCCCTGTCCGAGCGCCGCCGCGCCGCCGTCGTCGAGGCCTGCGGCAAGCTCGGCCTGGACGTCTACGAGTGCAAGACCACCGTTGAAAACGAGCTCGACATGCTCAAGGCCGTCGAGGACGTCAAGTCCGCCGGCTGCAACGCCCTGGCCGTCTTCCTCGGCAACTTCGGCCCCGAGACCCCCGAGACGCTGATAGCCAAGTACTTCGACGGCCCGGTCATGTACGCCGCCGCCGCCGAGGAGACCGGCGACGACCTCATCGACGGCCGCGGCGACGCCTACTGCGGCATGCTCAACTGCTCCTACAACCTCGGTATGCGCCACCTCAAGGCCTGGATACCCGACTACCCCGTCGGCACCGCCGGGGACGTCGCGAAGATGATGGCCGAGTTCGTGCCCATCGCCCGCACGCTGATAGGCCTGAGCCAGCTGAAGATAATAACCTTCGGCCCGCGTCCGCAGGACTTCTTCGCCTGCAACGCGCCCATCAAGGGTCTGTACGAGCTGGGCGTCGAGGTCGAGGAGAACAGCGAGCTTGACCTGCTGGTGGCCTACAAGGCTCACGAGGGCGACCCGCGCATCCCCGAGGTCTGCGCCGACATGGCCAGGGAGATGGGCGAGGGCTGCTACTACCCCGACCTGAGCGCGCGCATGGCTCAGTTCGAGCTGACGCTGCTCGACTGGGCGGAGCAGCACAAGGGCTCCAGGAAATACGTCGCCTTCGCCGACAAGTGCTGGCCCGCCTTCCCGAAGGAGTTCGGCTTTGAGCCCTGCTACGTCAACAGCCGCCTCGTGACTCGCGGCATCCCCGTCAGCTGCGAGGTCGACATCTACGGCGCTCTGAGCGAGTATATCGGCATGTGCGTGAGCGGCGACACCGTCACCCTCCTCGACATAAACAACTCCGTCCCCGCCGACCTGTACGAGCAGGACATCAAGGGCAAGTTCCCCTATGAGCACACCGACACCTTCATGGGCTTCCACTGCGGCAACACCCCCAGCTGCAAGCTCTGCTCCGGCCGCGCGGTCAAGTACCAGCTCATCCAGCACCGCCTGCTCGAGCCGGCCGGCAGCGACCCCGACTTCACCCGCGGCACCATCGAGGGCGACATTGCGGCGAGCGACATCACCTTCTACCGCCTGCAGTGCGACAGCGAGGGCAACCTCCGCAGCTACATCGCCGAGGGCGAGGTTCTGCCTGTCGCCACGCGCAGCTTCGGCGGCATCGGCGTGTTCGCCATCCACGAGATGGGCCGCTTCTACCGCCACGTGCTGATCGAAAAGCGCTATCCGCACCACGGCGCCGTGGCCTTCGGCCACTACGGCAAGGCTATCTTCGAGGTCATGAAGATGCTCGGCGTCAAGGACATCGCCTACAACCAGCCCAAGAGCCTGCCCTACCCGACGGAGAACCCCTTCGCCTGATGCGCGTACCGGAGAGCATTTCCGCCGCCTACGCCGCCTACCTTGAGGGCATGGGCGCGGCCGCGCGCAGCAGGCGTCCGGTGGACGGGCTGCTCGGGCTTGGCCGCGACAGCTCCACAGACCGCTGTCAGGAGGAGTTCGTCTCCGCCCTGACCGCCGCCGTGGAGCGTGTCGCGTCGGGCGGCGAGCCCGGGGAGGCGCGCGGCGCGGCGGAGTTCATGCTCACCTTCGCGCTCGGTCACCGCGACGCCGGAGCCGCGTACTGGATGCTCCTGGCCTCGCACGTGCTCGCCCTCCCGCTGATAGAGCTGCTGAGCCCGCCCGAGGCGCGCTCCCTGCTCGAAGCCTACGAGGCCGGGTATCCGAGGCGCGACCGCCTCCCCGCGCAGAAAAAAGTGATATCCGCGCTGAAAAAGCGCGCAAAGACGTGAAGACAGCCCGCGCCGAACATCGGCGCGGGCTTTGCGCTTCCCATAGAGCGGCCAGATTTTTCTGGATTTCCGCGCCGCACGGGTGTAATATATCCGCGTTGAATACGGCGAAAGGAGCACACGATGGCACTCTACGACGACGAAAAATTCTTTGAAAGCTACGCGCGTATGCCCCGCTCCGAGGGCGGGCTGGAGTCCGCCGGGGAGTGGTGGCAGCTCTCCCGCCTGCTGCCCGGGGACATGAGCGGGATGCGCGTGCTCGACGTGGGCTGCGGCTACGGCTGGCACTGCAAATACGCGACCGGGCGCGGGGCAGACTACGTTCTGGGCTTCGACCCCAGCGAGCGCATGCTCGCCGAGGCGCGCAGGCGCAACGGCGGCGGACGCATCGAGTACCTGCGCTGCGCCGTCGAGGACTTTGCCTGGCCGGAGGCGGACTTCGACCTGGTCATCTCCAACCTCGCGCTGCACTATGTGGAGGACCTGGACGCCGTCTATGCCGGGGTTCGGCGCGCGCTGAAGCCCGGCGGCGCCTTCGTCATGAACATAGAGCACCCGGTGTTCACCTCCGGCGTGAACGAGGACTGGTGCTATGACGGCTCAGGCAGCATACTCCACTGGCCGGTGGACAACTACTTCTACCCCGGCGCGCGCAGGACGCTGTTTGTCGGCTGCGAGGTCGTAAAGCAGCACCACACGCTCAGCCAGATACTCGGCGGGCTGCTGCGCGCGGGCTTTGCGCTCACGGCCGTGGAGGAGGCCAGACCCAGCGAGGACGCCCTCGCGCACATCCCCGGCATGGCCGACGAGATGCGCCGGCCGATGATGCTGCTGGTCAGGGCGGAAAAAGCGTCTCCGGCCGGGGCGAACCTCTGACCGGAGAACAAGATCTGTGAAAGGAAAGATACGTATGAAGATAGCGGTAATAACCGGAGCCTCCAGCGGCATGGGTCTGGAGTTCGCCAAGGGCATAGACGCCGAGGAGCGGCTTGACGAGATATGGCTCATCGCCCGCCGGCGCGAGCGGCTTGAGGAGCTGGCCGGCTCGCTGCGCGCCAAGGCCAGGATAGTCCCCCTCGACCTGCTCAGCAGCGAGAGCTTTGACGAGTACGCCGCCCTGCTCGAGCGGGAAAAGCCCCTGGTCAGCACACTGGTGAACGCCGCCGGCTTCGGCCGCTTCGCCCTCTTTGACGAGGTGGACCTGAAGACCAACCTGCAGATGATAGACCTCAACGACAAGGCCACGGTCGCCATGACCCAGCTCACGCTGCCGTACATGAAGCGCGGCAGCCGCGTGCTGAACCTCGACTCGCTCTCGGCCTTCCAGCCCGTGCCCTACGAGTGCATCTACGGCGCGACCAAGGCCTTCGTGCTCAGCTTCTCCCGCGCGCTGAACGTGGAGCTGGAGCCGAGGGGCATCCGCGTCATGGCCATATCCCCCGGCTGGGTCAAGACGGAGTTCTTCGACCACGCGGTCAGCGATAACGGCGCGATAAACTACTACGACAAGCTCTGGGAGCCGGAGCAGGTCGTGGAGCGCGCGCTGCGCGACTACAAAAAGGGCAAGGACGTCTCCGTGCTGGGCTCCGGAGTGCGCAGGCAGGTCTTCCTGGTGAAGATGCTCCCGCACACGCTCGTCATGAAGATCTGGATGAAGCAGCAGGGTCACGACAAGCGCCCGCGCGTGGACTGAGCGCTTATTCCGCGATGGCCGGCCTCTCGCCGCGGCGGGTCAGCAGCAGTCCGCTGGTGACCGCGGTCAGCGGCGCGACGGTGACCAGGCCGAAGCAGCCGACCAGAGTGTGTAGTATCTCCGCCGCGACGTACTTGAGGTTGAAGATGGTGTAGAGCGGCGTGCCCTGAGCCATGAACACCATGAGCAGGGCTATGTATCCGCCGGAGTAGGCCAGCAGCAGCGTGGTCGTCTGGGTGCTGAGCGCGGCGCGGCCTACGGTGAAGCCGGACTTTATCGCCTCGCGCGCCGTGATGTCGGGCTTCTTCTCAACCACCTCGCTGACGGAGCTGGTGATGTCCACCGCCAGGTCCATTACCGCGCCGGACGCGCCGATGAAGATGCTGGCCATGAAGATACGCGTCAGGTTGAGCTGGGAGTAGCCGGAGTACAGCAGGCTCTCGGAGTAGCTCATTACCGCGCCGTGTATCTTGAACTGGTCGGTGAAGATCATGCCCATCACGCAGGTGACGGCTATGGCCAGCGCGCAGCCGCCCAGCGAGGCCAGCGCCCGCCGGTCAAAGCCGTAGACCAGCGAGACGGTCATCGCCGCCATTATCAGCACGACGCCGAGACCTATCCAGATGGGGTTCACTCCGTTGAGGCAGCAGGGCACGAGCACCTTCCAGATCATCAGCACGCACACGGCGAAGCTCACCAGTGCGCGCACGCCCGTGCGCCCTGCAAACAGCACGAGCAGCACGCAGAACAGCGCGGCGAGTGTCAGCTCGCCGGGGACGCGGTAGTGGTCGATCATCGAGACGTTGAGTATCTCGCCGTCGGCGTGGTTTATGCGCACCAGCGCCTTGTCCCCCGCGGTGAAGACCTTGTCCTGCTCCAGCGAGCCGTTGAGGTCGTTGTTGCCCTCGGTTATCTCGCCCTTGAACTCGCCGGAGAGTATCTCCAGCTCGCATATCTGGTCGCCGGAGCGCACCAGCCCCGTGTCGACTATGTGGCTGTCGTCGGTCGAGAGCACCAGCGCGGGACAGAGTATGCTCTCCTGATACACGATGTTGTCCTCATAGCCGGTCGGCATGAGGACGAGCGCTATGATCAGAACCAGTCCCACCAGGATGGGGCCGTAGTTGGACACAAATTTGCGGTTGAATATTTTCTGCATCGTTTTCTCCAAGCGGTGTGGTGTATAACGCCCGGCAAAGCCGCCCCCGTGAGGGGGCGGCTCCGCAGCAGGGTCGTGTCTTGTATGTATTCCGCGCTTCGCGGCTTTACTCGACGCCGAGCATGTCGGCGAGCTTGTTGAAGATGTCGGTGTTGTCGTAGTAGCCGTTGAACTCGTCGGCTCCCGCGCCGTCGGCTAACACCGCGACGGGCAGACCGGTGTGGCTGTAGCTGGTGAAGCTGACGCCGGACTTGTTGTTGATGATGTGGGTGATGGTGACGCTCAGCGGCTCATAGGTGCCGTAGAGGACGTACTCCTCCTGCTCGTAGCTGCTGGTGGCGGTGCCGTTGACGCTCTTTTCATAGGCGGCGCGCAGGGTCTCTATCTCGTACTCGGTGAGCACGAGCTTGTCGCCCTCCTCGCCCTCGGTCTTGAGTCCGAACAGCTCCTCGATGTCGGCGAGGACTTCCTCGAAGCTGGTGCCGTTGGCCTTGTACTCGGCGACGTACTGCTCGTCGAACTGGGTGAAGCTGATGGTCTGGCTCTCGAGGAGGCTCAGGTAGGTGTCGTAGTCTGTGCCGGCGAAGCCGATGGTCAGGCCGCCGGTCTCGTGGTCGCCGGTGACGAGGATGAGGGTCTCCTCAGGGTGCTCCTCGGCGAAGTCGATGGCCACCTGGACGGCGTCGGAGAAGGCCATGGTGTCGTGGATGGTGGTGGCGGCGTCGTTGGCGTGGCAGGCCCAGTCTATCTTGCCGCCCTCGCACATCATGAAGAAGCCGGTGTCGTTCATGAGCACGTCGATGCCCTTCTCAACGTAGTCGGCCAGGGACCACATGTCGTCGGTGCGGTCTATCTCATAGGCCATGGCGTCGCTGTCGGCGAGGTACTCGTCTATCAGAACCACCTTGTCGTCGGCGGTGACGGTGTCGTGGGTGGCGTAGTCCATGCTGACGGTGTAGCCGGCCTCCTCGGCGAGGTCGTAGAGGTTGTCGCTCTCGCCGCCGTTGTCGGGGTCGAGCAGTCCGCCGCCGGCGAAGTACTCAAAGCCGCTCGCCACGAGCTCCTCGCCTATCTCGTAGTAGTCGCCGCGGGAGGCCTGGTGGGCGTAGAAGGCGGCGGGGGTGGCGTGGTTGAGGTTGACGCTGGAGATGACGCCGACCTCCCAGCCGAGCTGCTCGTGCAGCTTCTCGGAGATGGTCTCGTACTCGACCGTGCCGGTCTCGTCAACGTTGATGGAGCCGGAGTAGGTCTTGTGGCCGGTGGAGATGCTGGTGGCGGTGGAGGCGCTGTCGGGCGCGAAGCTGTTGGAGTCGTAGGTCACGGCGCTGCCGGCGGCCTCGAAGTTCATGAAGTTCAGCGCAACGGGGCCGTCGAGCACGGCGCCGCCGTTGTCGTCGAGGCTGGGCTCGGCCTGCATATAGTCGTCGTCGGCGAGGGCGCCGAGGTAGTCGGCGGTGGCCTGGATCTGCGGATAGCTCATGCCGTCGCCGATGAACAGGAACACGTACTTGGG
>UQQF01000028.1 GCA_900543085.1 uncultured Eubacteriales bacterium
GTAAGCGCTCCGGCGCAAAGCGCCGTCGCGCGGAAATGACCGCACCCCAGTCTCGTAAAGACTACGGGATGCCAGCGTATATATGTCGAACCGCCGAGTAACACGTAATCCCCGGCATATTAAAGCACCCAAGCGTTTTTCTCTTTGGAGTCTGAGGGGTTTCTTTTTGTCGCCACAAAAAGAAATCTCTCAGGAATTCCGCGGGGGGTTCCACCCCCCGCACCCCCGTGGGCGGTCGCCCACAAACCCAAATAGGAGTCAACCAATGAGACTGTTTTTAGCAATTCTACTGTGCAAGCTCTCCCGCGCGGCGCTGCGTGTGCTGGGGCGCGGGGGGACGGCGCTGCCGGGTACGCTTGCGCTGAGGGTGTGCCCGGACATCGTGGCGCGCCTGGCCAGGAACATACGCACGGTCATGGTCACGGGCACCAACGGCAAGACCACGACCTGCCGGATGATAGAAAAAATGCTCGCCGACGCGGGCATAAACTGTCTTGCCAACCGCTCCGGTTCCAACCTGGAGCGCGGCATCGCGGCGGACCTCTGCTCCAACGCCACGCTCACCGGCCGGCCGAAGCGCAAGACCGCAGTCATAGAGTGCGACGAGGCGGCGTTCAAGCGCGTCTGCGGCGAGATACAGCCCGCCGTGGTCGTGGTCACGAACATATTCCGCGACCAGCTCGACCGCTACGGCGAGGTTACGCACACGCTCGAGAGCATACGCATCGGCCTTGAGCGCGCGCAGAACGCCACGGTCTGCCTCGACGCGGACGACTCGCTGGTGGCCTCGCTCGCTCCGGACGCGCCCGACCGCGTGCGCTTTTACGGCATCGACGCCCCGCTCGGCGAGGGGGCGCGCGTCTCCGACGCGCCGAGGTGCATCGTCTGCGGCGCGGAGTACGAGTACGACTTCCACACCTACGCCCACCTGGGCGGCTTCCGCTGCCCCAAGTGCGGCTACTCGCGCACCGAGCCGGACGTGGCCGTCGCGGGCGTGGACAGCCTGGGCGCGGACGGCTCCGTGGCGGAGATACGCGTGGACGGGGAGTACTACACCGCGGCGGTCAGCCTGCCCGGCGGGTACAACCTCTACAACGCCGCGGGCGCCGTGGCCGCCGCAACGGCGATGGGCGTCAAGGCCGGCAGCGCCGTAAAGAGCCTGGCGCACATAGAGAGCGGCTTCGGGCGCATGGAGCGCTTCGAGCTGGGCAAGGCCAAGGTGACGATGGTGCTGGTCAAGAACCCCGCCGGCTGCGACCGGGCGATAGACTACCTGTCCGCCATGCCGGAGGGCACGACCGCGGTGTTCTGCCTGAACGACGCCCAGGCCGACGGCACGGACGTCAGCTGGATATGGGACGCGGGCTTCGAGCGCCTTTTCGACGGCGAGAGGCGGTATGCCGGCATAATCGTGTCCGGCACGCGCGCGGAGGATATGCGCCTGCGCCTCAAGTATGCGGGCGCGGACGAGAACGCCGTGCGCATCGTGCGCGGCGAAAAGGACTTGGCGGACGCCATCGCCGGGTGCGAGGGCTACGTCTGCGTCATGCCGACCTACACGGCCATGCTGCCGCTGCGCGCGGAGCTGGCCTCCCGCGTGGGAAGAAAGGAGTTCTGGAAGTGATGGAGCTTCAAATCTGCCACCTTTACCCCGACGTGCTGAACCTCTACGGCGACCGGGGCAACGTCCTGTGCATGCAAAAGCGCCTGACCTGGCGCGGCATAGGCTGCACCGTCACCGAGCTGCCGCTGGGTGAGCGCAGGCCGCTGGGCAAGTACGACATCTTCTTCATCGGCGGCGGCCAGGACTTCGAGCAGAGCCTGCTGCTGGACGATTTGCGCGGCGGCAAGGGCGCGGACATCAAGTCCGCCGTGGCCGACGGCAAGGCCTTCCTGTGCGTCTGCGGCGGCTACCAGCTGATGGGTCACAGCTACGAGACGCACACGGGCGAGCGCTTCGACTTCCTGGGCGCGCTGGACTTCGAGACGGTCGGCGCGGCCGAGCGCATGATAGGCAACTTCGCCTTTGAGACGGAGTTCGGCTCCGTCGTCGGCTTTGAGAACCACTCCGGCCGCACCCGGCTCGGCGAGGGCGTGCAGCCGCTGGGCAGGGTCATACGCGGCTACGGCAACAACGGCGCCGACGGCACCGAGGGCGCGAGGTACCTGAACACCTTCTGCACCTACAGCCACGGGCCGGTCCTGCCCAAGAACCCCGCCTTCTGCGACGGCATACTGCTCGCCGCGCTGCAGCGCAAGTACGGCAGCGCCTCGCTCGACCCGCTGGACGACATGTCCGAGCAGGCCGCGCACGAGAGCGTGCTGCGCAGCATCACCGGCAGCTGAATACGAAACTCCCCCGCGCTCTCAGTGAGCGCGGGGGAGCGTCTTTGTGAGCAAAAAGGGGAGACGAAAGTCTCCCCTTGCAATCATTTGGAGGGTCTAGGCTCAGGTTCTGGTCTTGCCGACGAAGAAGACGGCGACAAGGCCGGGGCCGGTGTGGGCGCCGATGATGGGTCCGATGTGAGTGTAGAAGATGTCCCTGAAACCGCACTCGTTCTTGATGGCCTCGCCGAACTCGCGGGCCTTTTCTGGCGCGTCGGCCTCGGAGATGATAAGCGTCTGGTTCTCGGCGTCGACGACCAGCTCCTTGACGTCCTGAATCATCTTCTTGAAGCACTGCTTGTCGCCGCGCACCTTCTGCCAGACCTCCAGGTGGCCCTCGTAGTCGAGGTGCATGATGGGGACTATTTTCAGCGCGGTGCCGAAGGCGGCGCTGGTGCGGCTCACGCGGCCGCCGCGGTAGAGATAGGTGAGGTCGTTGGTGGTGAATATGCTGTTCACCTCGTGGTGTATGCTCTCGAGATCGCGGGCGTTGTCCTCAAGGGCCATGCCGCTGTCGCGGTTGGAAGCGGCGCGCAGGACCAGCAGGCCGAAGCCGGCGGAGGCATTGGCGCTGTCAACTACGCGGCAGGTCCAGCCGGGGAACTCCTCCATGAGCTGGCTGGCGGCGCTGCGGGCGTTGTCGCAGCTGCCGGAGATGGCGGCAGCGAGGGATATGTGCATGACGTCCCTGCCCTCCTCGGCGAGGGGACGCCAGAAGTCCAGGAACTCACCGGGGTTTATCTGGCTGGTCCTGGCCACGCCGCCGGCGCGCATGAGCCGGTAGAACTCCTTGAAGCTCTCCTCGGTCATGCCGTCCACCATCGGCTCGCCGTCCATGGTGAAGGGCATCTTGTACGGCAGGACGCCTATCTCCCTGCACTTTTCGAGGGAGAGGTCGCAGCCGGAGTCGGCGGTTATCTGGTAGGTGTATTCACTCATAGCATTAAGCCTTTCTTCAAATAAATATCATGGGAAATTATAGCTCAGTTAAGGCTGTTTATCAATAGTTAATTCGCACAAACTACGGCGACGGGCCGGCGGCGGCGCCCGTTATGGGCATTTGCCGTTGAAAAGCGCCGCCGTGGGTGATATACTTGACGATGGTAAATAACGCTATTCTCACATACAAGTCAGCATAGGAGGCGGAAACATGAATGTAAGAGAGCTGGAGCTCAGCGCGGCCAGAGGCCGTCTGCTGGCGCTCGAAATGGTCTACCGCGCGGCCAGCGGCCACATCGGCGGCTCGCTGAGCGCGATGGACGCCCTCACGGAGCTGTATTTTGAGGAGCTCCGCGTGGACACCGCAAATCCGCACGACCCCGACCGTGACCGCTTTGTCATGAGCAAGGGCCACTGCACCCCCGCGCTCTACGCGGTGCTGGCGCTGCGCGGGTTCTTCCCGGTGGAGGAGCTGGAGCTGTTCCGCAGCATAAAGGGGCACATGTCCGGCCACCCCGACATGGTGCACGTCCCCGGCGTGGACATGTCCACCGGCTCGCTGGGCCAGGGTCTGGCCTGCGCGGGCGGCATGGCTCTCGCCGGCAAGCTCGACGACAGGGACTACCGCGTCTACGCGCTCATGGGCGACGGCGAGATCGAGGAGGGCGAGATCTGGGAGGCCGCGATGGCCATCCACAAGTACAAGCTGGACAACCTCTGCGGCATAGTCGACGTGAACGGCCTGCAGATAGACGGCGCGACCGCAGACGTCATGCCCAGCGAGCCGCTGGACGCCAAGTTCGCCGCCTTCGGCTGGCACGTCATCAAGGCCGACGGCCACGACTTTGACAGCCTGCGCGCCGCGCTGGCCGAGGCGCGCGAGACCAAGGGCAAGCCCAGCGTCATACTGATGCGCACCGTCAAGGGCAGGGGCGTCTCCTTCATGGAGAACAACGCCGGCTGGCACGGCAAGGCTCCCAACGCCGAGCAGTACGAGCAGGCACACGCGGAGCTGAGCGCCGCCATAGAAAAACTGGAGGTGGAGTAAATGGAGAAGATAGCCACACGCGGAGCCTACGGCGAGGAGCTGGTCAAGCTCGCCGAGGAGTACCCGGAGCTCGTCGTGCTCGACGCCGACCTCTCCAGCGCCACCATGACCAAGGCCTTCTCCAAGGCCTATCCCGAGCGCTTTTTCAACATGGGCATCGCCGAGGCGGACATGATGGGCTTCGCCGCCGGCCTGGCCGCCTGCGGGAAGAAGCCGTTCGCCAACTCCTTCGCCATGTTCAGCGCCGGCCGGGCCTGGGAGCAGGTGCGCAACTCCATCGCCTACCCGCACCTGAACGTCAAGTGCGTCGGCTCGCACGGCGGACTCTCCGTCGGCGAGGACGGAGCCACCCACCAGTGCGTGGAGGATCTCGCGCTGATGAGCGCCATCCCCGGCATGGTGGTCGTCAACCCCTGCGACGGCCCTGAGATGCGCCGCGCCGTCAAGGCGCTGCTCGACTACGACGGACCGGCCTACCTGCGCCTCGGCCGCATGGCCGTGGAGAGCGTCACGGACGAGACGCCGGGCTATGAGTTCACGCTCGGCAAGGCCGCGATGCTCCGCGACGGCGCCGACGTCACCCTCGCCGCGACCGGCCTGATGGTGCAGCGCGCCATGACCGCCGCCGAGATGCTCGCCGCAAAAGGCGTCTCCGCCCGAGTGCTCGACTTCCACACCATCAAGCCGCTGGACACCGAGGCCGTGCTGGCCGCGGCGCGCGAGACCGGCTGCATCGTCACCAGCGAGGAGCACAGCGTCATCGGCGGCCTGGGCAGCGCCGTCGCCTCCGTCTGCGCGGAGAACTGCCCCGTGCCCGTCGTGCGCCACGGCGTCATGGACGAGTTCGGCCGCAGCGGAAAGGCGCTGGAGGTGCTGGAGGCCTACGGCCTGACCGCTGAAGTCATGGTTGAAAAGGCCATGCAGGCTCTGGCGCTGAAGAAGGGCTAAATCGTTAATTTAACCACAAACTTAACATGCTTCTCTCGCCGCTTTGTGCACAGTTACAAAAATTGCGCCTCAAATTCGTAGAAAAGGTGCATTGCTATGTGCGCTTTGCTGAGCTAAAATATATACAGCTAAGCTGAATAGTAGCACGAGAGAGAAAGAGGTGCGAAATAGCGGGTAGCTCCGCAGTTTCGCACCATTTTTTATTGTTTTGTTTTAGACAATGTCGATTAACCGACATGATAGGTCTGCAACGTTCGGAAACTGCGGGGGAGTGAGGCAAGGTATGGACGGGCGGCTGGATTTTTTTGAGAACGAACCCATAATTGCGGCGGTCAAGAGCGAGGAGCAGCTCCAGCGTGCCATTGCTTCCGACTGCAACATCATATTCTTTCTTTTCGGCAACATATGCAATATTTCCTCCCTGGTGCAGCGCGTGGCGGACGCGGGCAAGCACTCGCTGGTGCACGTCGACCTCATCAACGGCCTGGCGGCCAAGGAGATCGCGGCGGATTTCATCAGGAGCTACACCTGCGCGGACGGCATAATAAGCACAAAGCCGCAGCTGCTGCGCCATGCGCGAGAGGTCGGGCTTATCACGGTGCTGAGGGTGTTCATCCTGGACAGCATGGCTCTGGACAACATCGACAAGCTCCGCACGGCCTGCAACCCCGACTTGATAGAGCTGGTGCCGGGCATCGTGCCGAAGGTGATTCGGCTGGTGAACTCGCTGTACCGGACGCCTATCATAGCGGGCGGCCTGATACGCGACAAGGAGGACACTATGAGCGCGCTCAGCGCAGGGGCGCTGAGCATATCCACGTCCTGCGAGGCGGCGTGGAGAGAGATGGGGGTGAGCTGAGCCGCCGGGAGAGCGGCTGTGAAAACATCATCGGGAAGGAAGTGAAAGCGTGGAATACATAATGGCTCTGGACCAGGGCACGACCAGCTCGCGCTGCATACTCTTTGACCGCAGCGGAAAGATACGTGCCGTGGCACAGAAGGAGTTCACGCAGTATTATCCAAAGCCGGGCTGGGTCGAGCACGACGCGCAGGAGATTTGGGACACGACGCTGGAGGTCGCGCGCGGCGCGATGCTCAAGAACAAGATAAGCGCCAGGGACATCGCCGGAATCGGCATCACAAATCAGCGCGAGACGACCATAGTCTGGGACAAAAACACGGGCGAGCCGGTCTACAACGCCATCGTATGGCAGTGCCGGCGCACCAGCGGAATGGTGGATGAGCTTGTCAAGGCCGGGCTGAGCGACAAGATACGCGCCAAGACCGGACTGGTGCCGGACGCGTATTTCTCCGGCACAAAGCTGCGCTGGATACTCGACAACGTCCCCGGTGTGCGCGAGCGCGCCGAGGCGGGCGAGCTGCTGTTCGGCACGGTAGACACCTGGCTCATATGGAAGCTGACAGGCGGCCTTGCGCACGTGACGGACTACACCAACGCCAGCCGCACGATGCTCTTCGACATCCGCAACCTCTGCTGGGACGAGGAGCTGCTGGAGCTTTTGAACATCCCGCGCTGCATGCTGCCCGAGGTGCGGCCTTCAAGCCAGGTCTACGGCTGGACGCAGTACGAGCTGCTGGGCGGGGAGATCCCCGTCGCCGGCGCGGCGGGCGACCAGCAGAGCGCGCTGTTCGGACAGTGCTGCTTCGACCCGGGCGACATGAAGAACACCTACGGCACGGGCTGCTTCCTACTGATGAACACCGGCAGCGAGCCGGTTATGAGCCAAAACGGGCTTATAACCACCGTCGCGGCCACGCTCCCCGGCCAGGTGCAGTACGCACTGGAGGGCAGCGTGTTCACCGCCGGAGCGGCGGTGCAGTGGCTGCGCGACGAGTTGGGCGTCATCTCCAGCGCGTCCGAGTCGCTGGAGTACGCCGAGAGCGTGCCGGATACGGCGGGCGTCTACGTTGTGCCCGCCTTCACCGGAATGGGCGCGCCGTACTGGAACCAGTACGCCCGCGGCATGATAACCGGCGTCACACGCGGCTTCTCCCGCGCGCACCTGGTGCGCGCCACGCTGGAGAGCATAGCGTACCAGACCTGCGACATCTGCAAGGCCATGGAAAACGACGCGCTGGTGCCCCTGACCCGGCTGAAGGTGGACGGCGGAGCCTCGGCCAACGACTTTCTGATGCGCTTCCAGGCGGACATCCTGGGCGCGGAGGTCGTGCGCCCCAAGTGCATCGAGACTACTGCGCTGGGCGCGGCATACCTGGCCGGACTGGCCGTCGGCTTCTGGAAAAGCCTCGACGACGTGCGCGCCAGCTGGGAGACGGAGACGGTTTTCAGCCCCTGGATGGACGAGGCGCACCGCGATGCGCTGCTCAAGGGCTGGAGCAAAGCCGTCAGGACCGCCCTTCTCTGGGCGGAGGATTGAGTGAACAAGGAGGGGAATATGGAAAAGACCAAAAAGAGAGCCAAGATATGGCTGTGCATAGCGATAGCGCTGATGCTTTTGAGCGGTATTGTCGTCAGTGTCGTACAAACCAATGGCGGCAAAGTAGATATAAGCGAGCTATATTTTGAAACTGATGAAGGTTACACCATGTGCGCTAACCTTTATGTACCGGAGAATGCCACTGCAGAGACACCGGCTCCTGCTATTGTTGCAAGTCACGGTGCATACAACAACAAGGAAATGCAGGATGCGAACTGCGTTGAACTGGCCAGAAGGGGATACGTTGTTTTAGCTATAGATCAGCCCAGCCACGGCAACACTGATGTGTTTCCCGGCAGCAACGGCGTCTATCAGGGCGTCCTTGCTCTTTCCAGAATGCCCTATGTTGACACTACGCGTATAGGCGTCACCGGTCACTCAATGGGCGGTATGTCCTGCAACAACGCCGTTGTTCAGGACAACGAGAATGGCACTAACCTCATCCACGCCGTTGTTCTCAACAGCGCCGATGCCACCTACGTTGACACCACCGACACTTCCTTGTCTGATGAGCAGTCCACAGATTATGCAAACATCTATGGAAGCCGTGATGTGGCTATCATCGCCTGTGTTTACGACGAGTTCTTCCACAAGACCACCGACGAGAATGGCAATACCCTTTCTGCCCCGTACTTCATGGAAGGAGACAACGCACAGTCTTTCCTGTACTTTGGCGTTGACCCGACCGGTCTTGAACCGCGCGAGGCTGATACCATTTACACGCAGGAGGTTGACGGCGAGGAGACTCTGAGAGCAATCTACCGTCCTCCCATCATCCACCCGTGGTCTCACTTCAGCGCCCGTTCCACCGCTTTCACTATAGAGTTCTTTGAAGAATCCCTCGGCGCTCCCAATCCTATTGATTCCCACAGCCAGGTTTGGCAGTGGAAGGAAGCCTTTAACTTCGTTGGTCTTATCGGTCTTGCGATGTTCATCATCAACTTCACTGTGTTGATGCTCTTTACACCGACCTTTGCCTCCCTCCGTGCTGACAAGCTGGCAGAACCTATTAAGGTTGCAGACAAGGCCGGCCTGGCCTGGTACTGGATTGGTATGATCGTGTCCTCCGTATTCGCGATGGTCACCTATCTGCCAATACTTACGGCAGGCAACGCGGCAGATGTTACGGCACCGTCTCCATATGGCGTCGGCCTTTGGGCTGCGGCCTGCGGCCTGTTCGCGATACTCAGCATGGTGGTATGCTACTTCACCTACAGCAAGAAGCGTGGCTTTAACCTTGTCGAGCGCGGCGTTAAGATGTCCTTGCCCAACGCTGGAAAAACCATACTGCTTGCGATAATCGTTGTGGTCGTTGCGTATGGCTGCGTGTTCTTCGTTGACTATTTCTTCGCTTCCGACTTCCGTATCTGGACGCTCGGCGTAAAGACCTTCAATGCCGACAAAATTTGGGTGTCCCTATTCCCGTATCTGCCGCTGTTCCTGATATTCTACGTTGCCTCCAGTGTGTCCGTCAACGCGTTCAACTTCAACACTGTCGGAGGAAAGCACCAGTGGGTAAACAACGTCATCAACTCCATAATGACTGCGTCACCCGCTCTTATCATGGCGGCTATCCAGTACGGTACTTACTTCACCGCGAACCACATGATGTGGGCTCAGGATTCCTTCTCGGGTGGCAACCCGCCGATGTACGTACTCTGGCTCATCCAGATTACCTTTATACTGTTCTTTGCAACCTTCATGACGAGGTTCATCTACAAGGTCTCCAAGAACCCGTATCTACCCGGCATAATCAATGGCACTATGGTCTGCCTGATAAGCTTGACCAACACTCGCTTCTACTGATACTATAACACCTCATTTCTGCGGGAGGGCCGCCGCCGGTGCGGCGGCCCTTTTTATGCCTAAAACGGTTGATTTGTTCACAAATTCTGTGCTAAAATATAAAAAACATGGGGGATTGACTATGATTCTCGACTGCGAACGCTACGCCGGCGCGTGCCGGTGCGGCAGGGAGCATCCGCTGGAAACCAAGCTGGTGGTCGTCGACTACGGCTGCCTGAACGACTTTGACAAGTACATGGACGAGTGCGGCCTGACCGGAAAGCGCACCGTGCTGTACGACACCAACACATACAACCTGCCCGGGATGGTGCACGTGCGCGCCGACAAGGAGCTGGTGCTCGAGGCCAAGGGTCTGCACTCCGAAAAGAGCATGATAGAGGCCATCATCCCGCAGCTGGATAATCCCGACGTGATAGTCACCGTGGGCAGCGGCACGCTGATGGACTTCGCGCGCTACCCGGCCAACGAGCTGGGCATACCCTTCGTGGCCATCCCCACGCTGGCCAGCTCGGACGGCTTCACCGCCAACATCTGCTCGGTCGTCATCGACGGGCAGAAAAAGAGCATACCCATGCACGCCCCGGCGCTGGTCGTGGCTGATTTGAATATAATCTCCGGCGCGCCGAGGTTCCTGACGGTGAGCGGCATAGCCGACATACTGGCCAAGTACATTTCCATTGCAGACTGGAAGATAGCCCATCTGGTGAGCGGCGAGTACTACTGCGAACGCGCCGCCGCCGCGGCGCAGGAGTCGCTGGATCTCATGGCAAAGTGCGCGGACGCGATGCTGCGCGGGGGCGAGCCGGACTACGAGGCCATGACCATGGCGCAGATGATTTCCGGCCTCTCCATGCAGATGCTGGGCTCGTCCCGCGCCGCCTCGGGCGCAGAGCACCTCGTTGCCCACCTGGTGGAGATGAAGCCGCCGCGCTTCGAGCACGCCGAGGGCATCCACGGCGAGTGCGTGGGCGTCGGAGCGGTGCTCTGCGCCGAGGAGTACCACCGCATGGCCGAGAGCGGCAGACCCAAGGCCAGGCCGTTCAGGCCGCTGGACGAGAGCTGGGTGCGCGAGAAGTTCGGCTCGCTCGCCGACGGGATACTAAAGGAGAACGAGAACGACGTGCTCGCCGATTTTGACCCACAGAACATAGTCGACCACTGGGACGAGATCTGCGAGATAATCAGCACCATACCGTCCGCCTTCGATCTCGCCTGGACGCTGCACGCGCTGGGCGGCAAGTACATGCTGAGCGATATCGGGATAGACGAGAGCCTCCGCGGCGAGGTGCTCGACATCTCCGCCGCTATAAGAAACCGTTTGACGCTCGCCAGAATGAGGCGGGTGCTGGACTTTGGAGGTTGAGCTAATTTGAAAATCTGCGTGTTTGGCGCGTCCAGCCGCGACCTGGAGCAGGGATACTTCGACGAGGCCTTCGCCCTCGGCGCCGAGCTTGCCCGCAGAGGGCACACCATCGTCTTCGGCGGCGGAGCCAGCGGCCTCATGGGCGCGACCGCCCGCGGCGCAAAGAGCCGGGGCGGACGCCTGATAGGCATAGCGCCCAAGTTCTTCGACGAGCCGGGCATCCTGGACAAGGACTGCGACGAGATGATCTTCACCGAGACCATGTCGGAGCGCAAGAAAGCCATGGAGGACATGTCCGAGGCGTTCATAACCCTGCCGGGCGGCATCGGCACCTTTGAGGAGTTCTTCGAGGCGCTGACGCTCAAGCAGCTCGGCCGCCACGCCAAGGCCATGGCCGTGCTGAACACGCTGGGATACTACGACGCCCTGGAGGCAATGGTGCAGCGCGCCGTGGACGAGCGCTTCCTCACCGCCGACGGCAAGGACCTCTACGCCATGTTCACCGACGTGGGCGAGCTGGTCAGCTACGTGGAGAACTACCACGCCGAGCCGGAGGAGATCTGGAAGGACAAACTGTTCGGCAAGTACAGCCGCGACTGAACTCAGGCCGAAAACACATTGCGCTAAGCAAAGCCCCGGGAGCTTTTTAAGGCTCCCGGGGCTTTGCTTATACTATCTGGAAGATGTAGAACTTGAGATATTCCGTCTCAGGCACGTTCCAGAGTATGGGATGGTCGCAGGCCTGCTTGCGCACCTCCACCTCGCGGAGCCTGACGTTGGCGTCGCGCGCGGCGGAGCGGAGCATCCGCTCGAACAGCTCCGGCTCCATGAAGTGGGAGCACGAGCACGTGGCGAGGTAGCCGCCGCGGGGCAGCAGACGCATGGCGCGGTAGTTTATCTCCTTGTAGCCGCGCTCGGCGCTCTTTACCGTGCGGCGCGACTTGGTGAAGGCGGGAGGGTCGAGGATGACGAGGTCGTAGTGCGCGTGCTCCTCGAGCAGGCGCGGCAGGAGGTCGAAGACGTCGCAGGCCAGAAAGTCCATGCGCTCCTCGAGGCCGTTGAGCCGGGCGTTGGCTCTGGCCAGCTCCACCGCGCTCTCGCTCACGTCCACGGCGGTGACGTGTTCGGCTCCGGCCATCGCGGCGTTCAGCGCGAAGGAGCCGGTGTGCGTGAAGCAGTCGAGCACGCGCATCCCGGGCGCGAGCCGGGCGACGGCGCGGCGGTTGTACTTCTGGTCGAGGAAGAAGCCGGTCTTCTGCCCTGCGGCGAAGTCCACCGTGTACTTCACGCCGTTTTCGGTGATGACGGTGCTCGTATCGCCCGAGTGCGGCAAGCCCTCGTACCAGCCGGAAACAGGCTCCAGCCCCTCCTTGGCGCGCAGCGGCGACTCGCTGCGCTCGTATATCCCGCGTATCGCGGCGCCCATGTCCGCAAGCTGCGCGGCGAGCGCGGCGTAGAGCGCGTCCTTGCGCTGCTCCATGCCGTAGGACATTATCTGCGTGACCAGCACGTCCTCAAACCTGTCCACCGTCACGCCGGGCAGGCCGTCGGCCTCGCCGAAGATGAGGCGGCAGGCGCTGAAGTCGCCGCCCATCACCGTGCGGCGGTACTCCAGCGCGTACTTGATGCGGCGGGCGAAAAACGCCTCGTCATAGCGGTCGTTGGCGTTCTCGCTGAGCACGCGCACGGCTATCTTGCTGCTGGGGCTGTATATGCCCGCGCCGAGCCACGCGCCCTTTTGCGAGAACACGTCGGTTATGCCGCCGGGCGCAAGCTCGCCGGCGGAGCCGCGTATCTCCTCGGCGTAGACCCAGGGGTGTCCGGCGCGCAGCGCGCGCTCGCCCTTGGCGCTGACAGTGACGCCGGGGTAAGCTCTGCTTTGCTTCAATTCACTCTGCCTCCTCCGTGGCTGCGGCGCTGGGCGAAGCGCCCGCGGCCGCGTTTTCGTCTTCGTATTCGGAGTAGTCTATGTCGAGGTCGGGACCTGTGAAGGTGCCGTTGAGCTTGCTCATCACGCGCTCGTAGTCCTCGTTGCCCTCCTCGTAGGGCGTGGGACAGAAGTCGTTGTAGTTAGTCACGCTGCTCACACGGCAGGGGACGGCCTCCCAGCCCTCCACGGTAACGGCGCCGTCCACGGCGCGCTTGACCGTGAACTGCACTATGGCCGTATCCTTGTCGGCGGGGTTGTTGTTGCCGCCAAACACGTAGTTGCCCAGCGAGCAGACTATCCAGCCGCCGTTATATTCGACTATCGGCTGGAGCACGTGCGGGTGCGAGCCGTAGACTATGTCGGCTCCGGCGTTGACGGCCGCCTGGCCGAGCGCCGTCTGATTTGCCCCCGCCCGGTAGCTGCCCTCGTCGCCCCAGTGCATCAGCGCTATCACCAGGTCCACGTCGGGGTTCGCGGCCAGCGCGGAGACGGCGGAGGTCACCTGCGCCCGGGTGGCCAGCCACGGTGCGGCGTAAAGCCCGACGGTTATGCCGCCGTCTGCCTCGTATATGCAGCTTGCGCCCGGCGCGCCGTAGGCCACGCCGTACTCCTCCAGCGCGGCCTTCGTGTTGTCAAGCCCGGTCTGGCCGAAGTCCATGGTGTGGTTGTTGCCTAAGGTGACGAAGTCCACGCCGCCGAGCACCAGCATCTCCGCGTTGCCCGCGTCGCCGCAGAACTGGAAGGTGGAGCTGCCGGAGAGCGGCTCATCCGAGAGCGAGCACTCGAGGTTCGCTATGGTGAGATAGTCGTCTTCAAAGTACTGCCTGGTGCCGGAAAAGGGGCGGGACATGTCGCCGCCTATTATGGTTTCAAAGACGTTCTCGCGCTGCGAGCTGGCGAGGGTGCAGTCTCCGACCATGGAGATCACAAAGTACTCGTCCGCCGGAGTCGGCTCCGGCGTGGGCTCGCTCGTGGGAGCCGCCGTGGGTTCGGGCGCCGCAGTGGGCGTGACGTAGTCCGGCTCGGGCAGGGAAACTTCGGGCTTTGCCGAGCAGGCGGACAGCGAGAGCACAAGCGCGGCGGCCAATAGGATAGCGGTTCTCTTTTTCATGAGGACGATTATATAATATCTGCCCGAAGGTTTCAAGTGCCGGAGTTCCCGTCCGTTTCGGACAAATGTGCCGCCGGGGATTGACTTTTTCCGTGAGGTAGTGTATGCTAACTAGCGGTTAGAAGAAACTAATTCGAGGTTATTGCGCATGATGATAAACAAGAGGCTGATCGGCACCGTCAGCGAGAGCAGGAAGTACATAGCGGGCAACGTGGCCTGCCAGTGGGTGTCGCTGGCGGCGAACATAACGATGATGGCGAGCATCACGCGCCTGCTGGCGAGGCTGTTCGAGCGCGAGGCGACGGCGCACGAGATAGCCGTGACGCTCGCCGTGGCGCTGGCGGCGGTTGTCGTGCGCTACGTATGTACCACGCTCGCGAGCAGGATGAGCTATCTCTCGTCGCGCGCGGTCAAGCGCACGCTGCGCGGGCTGATATACAAAAAGCTGCTGCGCCTGGGCACGTCCTACCGCGAGCAGGCCAACACCTCCGAGGTGGTACAGGTGGCCGTCGAGGGCGTGGATCAGCTGGAGACGTACTTCGGCGCATATTTGCCGCAGTTCTTCTACGCCATGCTCGCGCCGCTGACGCTGTTCGCCGTGCTCAGCACGGTCAGCGTGCTGAGCGCCGCGGTGCTGCTTGTCTGCGTGCCGCTCATCCCCGTGGCGATAGTGGCGGTGCAGCGCTGGGCGAAGAAGCTGCTTGGCAAATACTGGGGTCAGTACACGGCGCTGGGGGACACCTTCCTGGAGAATCTGCAGGGTCTGACGACGCTGAAGATATACCAGGCGGACGAGTTCAAGCAGCAGGAGATGAACGAGCAGGCGGAGAGCTTTCGCAAGATAACTATGAAAGTCCTCACGATGCAGCTCAACTCCATCACCATCATGGATCTCATCGCCTACGGCGGCGCGGCGCTGGGCGTCATATTGGCGGCGACGCAGTTCGCGAGCGGGAAAATAGGGCTTGACGGCTGCCTCCTGATAATACTGCTGTCGGCGGATTTCTTCATCCCCATGCGCCTGCTGGGCAGCTATTTCCACATCGCCATGAACGGCATGGCGGCGAGCGACAAGATATTCCGCCTGCTGGATCT
Source organism: uncultured Eubacteriales bacterium (assembly GCA_900543085.1). GTDB lineage: Bacteria > Bacillota > Clostridia > Oscillospirales > Oscillospiraceae > Scatomorpha > Scatomorpha pullicola. The sequence goes on from UQQF01000028.1 coordinate 15,085, forward strand.
GCCGGAGCCGGAGCCGAAGACCGGGAGCGTGCCGGCCGGCTGCACGATAGAGTGCCGGAATCTGCGCTTTTCCTACGAGCCGGAGCGCGAGATACTGCACGGCGTGGACATGAGCTTCCCGCGCGGCAGCTTCACCGCCGTGGTCGGCGAGAGCGGCTGCGGCAAGAGCACCGTCTCGGCCATACTCATGGGCAGGAATAAGAACTACTCCGGCTCCGTCACCGTGGGCGGCACGGAGCTGTCCGAAATAGACGAGGGCAGTCTGATGCGCGCCGTGACCTATGTAAGCCACAGGAGCTACCTTTTCAAAGGCAGCGTTCGCGCAAATCTGCTGATGGGCAAGCCGGACGCGTCCGACGCCGAGCTTTGGCAGGTGCTGGAGCGCGTGAACCTCGCGGACTTCCTGCGCGGCGAGGACGGCCTGGACACGCAGCTCGCCGAGCGCGCGGCCAACCTCTCCGGCGGACAGTGCCAGCGCCTGGCGCTCGCCCGCGCGCTGCTGCACGACAGCGAGGTCTACATCTTCGACGAGGCCACCAGCAACATAGACGTGGAGAGCGAGAACGACATCATGCGCGAGATACACGCCCTGGCGGGAGTCAAGACCGTCATACTCATCTCCCACCGCCTGGCCAACGTCGTTTCGGCGGACAACATCTACGTCATGGAGGGCGGAAACGTCGCCGAGAGCGGCGCGCACGGGCAGCTGCTCGCAGGGAGGGGCGTCTACGCCCGGCTCTGGACGGCGCAGTCCGAGCTTGAAAACTACGCGAAGGAGGCGGTCACGGCATGAAAAAACGCTCCGGCTTCAACATAATGCTGCGCCTCATAGGCCTTGTGAGGCCGCTCGCGCCGTACATGGTGCCGGCCATAGCGATGGGGCTTATAGGCCACCTGTGCGCAACGTTTATAACGGTGTTCGGCGGCTTTGCGGTCACGGGGCTGCTCGGGCTGGGCGCGCCGCTCTCGCTGACGGGGATATTCATCGCCGCCGCCGTGTTCGCGCTCTTGCGCGGGGTGCTGCGCTACGCCGAGCAGGCCTGCAACCACTTCATAGCCTTCAAGCTGCTGGCGCTGATACGCGAGAAGGTGTTCCGCGCGCTGCGCCGCCTCTGCCCGGCCAAGCTGGAGGGGCGCGACCGCGGCGACCTCATAAACGTGATAACCTCTGATATAGAGCTGCTGGAGGTGTTCTACGCGCACACCATTTCGCCGGTGGCCATCGCGGCGCTTTTCTGCGTGGTCATGTGCGTGTTCATCGGGACGTACAGCGGCGTGCTCGCGCTGATAGCGCTCGCGGCCTATGTGTGCGTCGGCGTGGCGATACCGCTGGTAACGTCCAGAGCCGGAGGCGACGACGCGCTGAGGTTCCGCACCAAGTCCGGCGAGCTGGCGGGCTTCGTGCTCGACAGCCTGCGCGGCCTGGACGAGACGCAGCAGTACGCTTGCGGCGAGGAGCGGCTCGGCGAGATGAACGCGCGCACCGACGCCCTCGCCGGGGACGAGCGGCGCATGAAGCGCACCGCCGGGCGCAATCAGGGCGCGACGAACACGGTGATACTCGTCTTCGACCTGGCGATGGTGTTCGCCGCCGCGGCGCTGTACCAGGCCGGGAAGGTGGACTTCGCGGGCGTGCTGATACCGAGCGTGGCGCTCATGAGCTCCTTCGGACCCGTCGTCGCGCTTGCTAACCTCGGCAGCACTCTGCAGAGCACCTTCGCCGCCGGGAACCGCGTGCTGGATATCCTCGACGAGGAGCCTGCGGTCGCTGACATAGAAGGCCGCCCGGAGCTGGAGTTCACCGGCGCCTCGGCCGAGGACGTGCGCTTCGACTACGGCGGCGAGACCATACTCGACGGCGTCAGCGCGGACATACCGCGCGGCTCCATCGTGGGCATAACCGGCCGGAGCGGCAGCGGCAAGAGCACCTTGCTCAAGCTGTTCATGCGCTTCTGGGAGGCGAAGGGCGGAGCGGTGAAGGTGTCCGGCGTCAGCGTAAACGGCATCAACACGTCGAACCTGCGGGACATGGAGAGCTTCGTGACCCAGGAGACGCAGCTTTTTCACGACAGCATACGCGCCAATCTGCGCATCGCCAAGCTGGACGCCACGGACGCGGAGCTGGTCGCCGCGTGCAAAAAGGCCAGCGTCCACGACTTCATCATGACGCTCCCCCGGGGCTACGACACACCCGTCGGCGAGCTGGGCGACACGCTCTCCGGCGGCGAGCGCCAGAGGCTGGGGCTCGCCCGCGCGTTTCTGCACGAGGCGGACTTCATGCTGCTCGACGAGCCGACCAGCAATCTGGACAGCTTGAACGAGGCGGTCATACTGCGCTCGCTGCGCACCGAGCGCGGCGGCAGGACCGTCGTGCTGGTCAGCCACCGCGCGAGCACCATGCGCATAGCGGAGAAGGTCTACTCCGTCGAGCACGGGAGGCTGAGCTGATGAAAAGAGACACGGACGCCAAGCGCGAGCGAGAGAAGGCGCTGGTCAGCGAGATGATAGCCCTGTACTGCCGGAAAAAGCACGGCGCGCGCGGCGCGCTCTGCCCCGACTGCGCCGCGCTGAACGATTACGCGCGCCTGAGAAGCGAGAAGTGCCCCTTCATGGAGACCAAGACCTTCTGCTCCAACTGCCGGGTGCACTGCTACAGGCCGGACATGCGCGAGAAAATACGCGAGGTAATGCGCTTCTCGGGACCGAGGATGCTGCTGCACCACCCCATACCCGCCATAAGGCACGTGATAGAGGAAAAAAGGGAAAAACGAAGATTGGAGATGGACAATGAAGCTTAAAAAGGCAATCTATATCGTACTGGGCTGCTTCGGAGTGGGCATGGGCGCCGTGGGCGCGGTGATACCCCTGCTGCCCTCGTTCCCGTTTTTGCTGCTGGCGGCGTTCTGCTTCGCCAAAAGCTCGCAGCGGCTGCACACCTGGTTCGTCAACACCAAGCTCTACAAGAAGAACCTCGAGAGCTACGTCAACGGCAGGGGCATGACCTGGGACGCCAAGATACGCATCATGCTGACCGTGACGCTCATCATGAGCGTGGGCTTCGTGCTCATGCTGCTGCGCGGGCTGTACGTCCCCTGCGCCATCCTGGGCGGCGTGTGGGTCTTCCACCTTATCTACTTCGTCTTCGGCGTCAAGACCCTGCCCAAGTCCGAGACCCCAGCGGACGTCTGACTTGCCCACGAACAGAATATCCATCCGGCCGCCGCGCCCTCAGCGCGGCGGTTTTTCGCGCATATACTGCATAAACATACGAGCATACTGCATATAATTGTCATATCGCACAGAGAGGGACGGCAGAAGGAGGCCAAATTGTGAGGGCGTACAAAAGTGAAAATCGCTATTGCATAATTATGCAGTAAGAGTTATAATCAACGCATAAATCACACAACAACTCGTATATTGGAGGTTGTACCATGAATAAATCGGACATCAAGAAAGTCGTTCTCGCCTACAGCGGAGGCCTTGACACCTCCATCATCATCCCCTGGCTCAAGGAGAACTACAACAACTGCGAGGTCATCGCCGTCTCCGGCAACGTCGGCCAGGCCGACGAGCTGGAGGGTCTGGAGGAGAAGGCGCTCAAGACCGGCGCGAGCAAGCTCTACGTCGAGGACATCACCGACGAGTTCGTGGACGACTTCGTCATCCCGGCGATGAAGGCCGGCGCGAAGTACGAGGACTACCTGCTCGGCACCTCCCTGGCGCGGCCGCCGATAGCCAAGCGCCTGGCCGAGATAGCCATCAAGGAGGGCGCGGACGCCATCTGCCACGGCTGCACCGGAAAGGGCAACGACCAGGTCAGGTTCGAGCTGACGCTCAAGCACTTCGTCCCGGATATGCCCATCATCGCCCCCTGGCGTGAGTGGGACATCAAGTCCAGGGAGGAGGAGATAGCCTACGCCGAGGCGCACAACGTGCCGCTGAAGATAAACCGCGAGACCAACTACTCCAAGGACAAGAACCTCTGGCACCTGAGCCACGAGGGTCTCGACCTCGAGGACGCCGGCAACGAGCCGACCTATGAGAAGAAGGGCTTCCTCGAGATGGGCGTCTCCCCGATGGACGCGCCGGATGTGCCGACCTACATCACCCTCGACTTTGTCTCGGGCGTCCCCGTGGCGCTCGACGGCGAGAAGATGAGCGCGAAGGACATCATCCTCAAGCTCAACGAGCTGGGCGGCGCCAACGGCATCGGCCTGCTCGACATAGTTGAAAACAGGCTCGTCGGCATGAAGTGCCGCGGCGTGTACGAGACCCCGGGCGGCACCATCCTCTACGCCGCGCACGAGTACCTCGAGACGCTCTGCCTCGACAAGATGACCCTGCACAAGAAGCAGGAGCTGGCCATCACCTACGGCGAGCTGGTCTACAACGGACAGTGGTACACCCCGCTGCGCGAGGCGCTGGCCGCCTTCGTCGACAAGACGCAGGAGCACGTCACCGGCACCGTGAAGCTCAAGCTCTACAAGGGCAACATCATCAAGGCCGGCGCGTGGAGCGACTGGAGCCTCTACAGCGAGGAGATCGCCACCTTCGGCGAGGACCACGTCTACAACCAGGCCGACAGCAAGGGCTTTATCAACCTCTACGGCCTGCCGATAAAGGTCCAGGCTCAGGTGGACGCGAAGAACGCCAAAAAGTAAAACATATCGACACCGGGGCGGGGTCACCCGCCCCATTTTCGATTAGCGTACAGGAGTGGGAGCATGGAGAAGATCTGGGCAGGCAGAAGCGCGGGAGCGCTGGACAAATACGCCGACGAGCTGAACTCGAGCATCGGCGTGGATAAGCGGATGTACAAACAGGACATACAGGGCAGCATCGCCCACGCGGGCATGCTGGCCAAGTGCGGCATAATCTCCCCGGAGGAGGGCGCGCAGCTCATCGAGGGGCTGGGCGGCATACTGGCCGACCTGGACAGCGGCGCGCTGCAGATAGACACGGCGGCGGAGGATATACACTCCTTCGTGGAGGCGGAGCTGACCGCCAGGCTGGGCGACGTCGGCAAGAAGCTGCACACGGCGCGCAGCCGCAACGACCAGGTGGCGGTGGACACCCGCCTCTACCTGCGCGACGAGTGCGCCGAGACCATCGACTTCATAAAGGACGTCATAAGCGCGCTCAGCCACGTGGCGGAGGCCAATCAGGACACGATAATGCCCGGCTACACGCACCTGCAGCGCGCGCAGCCCGTGACCTTCGCGCACCACCTGCTGGCCTACGGTATGATGCTCGCGCGCGACATCTCGCGGCTACGCGACGCGGCCGAGCGCATGAACGTCTCGCCGCTGGGCGCGGCGGCGCTGGCGGGCACGACGCACCCCATCGACCGCGCGATGACGGCCAAGGCGCTGGGCTTCTACGCCTACAGCCTCAACAGCATGGACGCGGTTTCCGACCGCGACTACTGTGTGGAGCTGTGCGCAGACCTGTCCATACTCATGATGCACCTCTCGCGGCTGAGCGAGGAGCTGATACTCTGGTCGAGCTGGGAGTTCAAGTTCATAGAGCTCTCCGACGAGTTCACTACCGGCTCGAGCATCATGCCGCAGAAGAAGAACTCCGACATGGCCGAGCTGGTGCGCGGCAAGACCGGGAGGGTCTACGGCGACCTCAACACGCTGCTGGTCATGCTCAAGGGTCTGCCGCTGGCGTACAACAAGGATATGCAGGAGGACAAGGAGGCCATCTTCGACGCCTTCGACACCGCGAAGCTCTGCCTGACCGTGTACGCGCCGATGATAGCCACGATGAAGGTCAACGCCGCCAACATGCTCGCGGCGGCCAAGGGCGGGTTCATAAACGCGACGGACTTGGCCGACTACCTCGCCAAGCGCGGAGTGCCCTTCCGCACGGCGTACAAGCTGACGGGGCAGATAGTCGCCGACTGCGCCGCGCTCGGCAAGGCGCTGGAGGACTTGACGCTCGACGAGTACAAGGCCTACTCGGAGGTGTTCGGGGAGGATCTGTACGACGAGATTTCCCTCGCGGCGTGCGTGGCCAAGCGCGTGAGCGCGGGCGGCGCGGCTCCGGCGAACATACCGGTACAGCTCGAATATTTAAGGGGTGTTATAGATGACTAAGGTGTTTATAGACGGCAGCGCCGGCACCGCCGGGCTGCGTATACGCTCCCGGCTGGAGGGGCGCTCGGATCTGGACGTCACCGTACTCGAGGGCGAGGCGCGCAAGGACACGGAAAAGCGGCGCGAGATGCTCAACTCCTGCGACCTCGCCGTGCTGTGCCTGCCAGACGCGGCCAGCCGAGAGAGCGTGGCGATGATAGAAAACCCCGACGTGCGCGTGGTGGACACCTCCACGGCTCACCGCGTCGCCCCGGGTTGGGCCTACGGCTTCCCGGAGCTGAGCGCGGAGCGGCGCGAGGCGATAGTCACAGGCAAGCGCGTGGCCTCGCCGGGCTGCCACGCGGGCGGCTTCATCGTGCTGGTGCAGCCGCTTATCGAGGCGGGCATACTCCCCGCAGACGCGCTGCTCGCCTGCCACTCGCTGACCGGCTACTCCGGCGGCGGCAAGGGCATGATAGCCGAGTACGAGGCCGAAGGGCGCGCCGCGGCGCTCAGCTCGCCGCGCGAGTACGGCCTCGGCCAGACGCACAAGCACCTGCCGGAGATGGCGGGCATCCCGGGGCTGGAGCACTACCCCGTGTTCTGCCCCATCGTGGCGGATTTCTACAGCGGGATGCTGGTGACCGTGCCGCTTTTCGGCGCGCAGCTCAACGCCGGATACACGCTCGCCGACGTGCGCGAGTGCTACAAGGCCAAGTTCACCGGGCCGGTGGTCAAGTACGTCGACGCGATGGACGAGGCGGGCTTCATCGCCTCGAACACCCTGACGGGCACGGACTCCATGGAGGTCACGGCCTGCGGGAACGACGAGCGCATGATACTGCTCTCGCGCTTCGACAACCTCGGCAAGGGCGCGTCCGGCGCGGCGGTGCAGTGCATAAACCTCATGCTGGGCGCCGACGAGACGGCGGGGCTGGTTCTGGCGTGAGCGGCGCCCCTCATAGGGCGGAGATGAGAGAAAAGGAGAAAGCAAAATGGTTGAACACATATCCGGCGGCGTCTGCGCCCCGATTGGATACAAGGCCGCGGGCGTGCACTGCGGCGTGAGAAAGAACCGCTCCAAGCGCGACCTGGCGCTGATATACTCGGAAAAGCGCGCCAGCGCCGCGGCGGTGTACACGACCAACCTGGTCAAGGGCGCGCCGCTGACGGTGACGAAGAAGCACCTGGCCGACGGCATGGCTCAGGCGATAATCTGCAACAGCGGCAATGCCAACACCTGCAACGCCAACGGCGAGTACATCGCCGAGACGACCAGCGAGCTGCTGGGCGCCGAGCTGGGTATCCCCGCCGCCGACGTGATAGTCGCCTCCACGGGCGTTATCGGCCAGGCGATGACGATGGAGCCGTTCGAGCGCGGCATACCCGAGGTGGTCAAGGCGCTGGGCACGAGCGGCGAGGCCGCCGCCGAGGCGATAATGACCACGGACACGCACGCCAAGGAGGTGGCGGTCAAGTTCACCGCCGGCGGCGCGGAGTGCACTCTGGGCGGCATAGCCAAGGGCAGCGGCATGATACACCCCAACATGGCGACGATGCTGGCCTTCATAACCAGCGACTGCGCCATAAGCCCCGCGATGCTCGCCAAGGCGTTGAGCGAGGACGTGCAGAGCAGCTTCAACATGGTCACGGTGGACGGCGACACGTCGACCAACGACATGGTGGCGGTCATGGCCAACGGCATGGCCGGGAACGCCGAGATCTGCGCCGAGGGCGCGGACTACGACGCCTTCTGCGAGGCGCTGCACGAGGTGACGGTCTGCCTCAGCCGCCAGATAGCCGGCGACGGCGAGGGCGCGACCAAGCTGCTCGACTGCGTGGTCACGGGCGCCGAGACGCTCGCCGACGCACGCACCGTGGCTCGCGCGGTGGTGGGCTCGTCCCTGCTGAAAGCCGCCATGTTCGGCGCGGACGCCAACTGGGGCCGCGTGCTGTGCGCGGTGGGCTACTCCGGCGCGGACGTGGACGTGACCAAGGTCGGCGTGACCTTCAAGTCCGACGCCGGCGAAGTCACCGTCTGCGAAAACGGCGCCGGCGTGGACTTCTCCGAAGAACTCGCCGCCAAAGTCCTCGCCGCCAAGGAGATCTATATCCTCGTCTCCCTGGGCGAAGGCGCTTCCTCCGCCGAAGCGTGGGGGTGTGATCTTACTTACGAATATGTGAAGATAAATGGGGATTATCGGACGTGATCTTTTATATTACTTATACCCTAATATAACTTCTGAGGGATTTCTTTTTGTGGCGACAAAAAGAAACCCCTCAGACTCCAAAGAGAAAAACGCTTTGGTGCGATAGTGTGCCGGGGATTGCGTGTTACTTGGCGGTTCGACATATATACGTTGCAATCCCGTAGACTTTACGAGACTGGGGTGCTGTCTTTTTCGCGCGACGGCGCTTTGCGCCGGAGCGCTTACGTGGTCAGTCATTAGAGGGGTAAGACAGTGGCACCCTAATCTGGCATAAATCTTAGGGATACCAACGTACCTATGTCGAACCGCCAAGTAAAACCCATTCCCCGGCAGATTAAACCACCCAAAGCGGCTTTCCTTTCGGGGTCTGGGGGACTTTCTTTGGCCAAGACCAAAGAAAGCCCCCCAGGAGCGGTGCGGGGGGCTTCCCCCCGGTAGTTCCGGTGGGGTTACAACCCCACAAAAAACCCAATCATTTCGAGGTGTTAAAACCATGGACAACTTCAACAGAGCGCAGGTGCTGGTGCAGGCGCTGCCTTATATCCAGCAGTATTGGAACCGCGTGGTCGTTATCAAGTACGGCGGGCACGCGATGGAGAACGAGGAGCTCAAGGCCAAGGTCATGGAGGACATCGTGCTGCTGCAGCTTGTCGGCGTGCGCGTGGTTCTGGTGCACGGCGGCGGGCCGGACATCAACGACGTGCTGACGAAGATGGGCGTGGAGAGCCGGTTCGTCAACGGCCTGCGCGTCACGGACAAGGCCACGGCCGACGTGGTGCAGATGGTGCTCGCCGGCAAGGTGGGCAAGAGCCTGGTCAACCTCATCGAGGCCACCGGCGGCAAGGCCATGGGCATCTGCGGCATAGACGGCCGCATGGTCGAGGCCAAGCCGCGCAACGCCGAGCTGGGCTATGTGGGTCAGATAACCCACGTCAACATCCAGCCGATAAACGACCTGCTGGAAAAGGGCTACATCCCCGTGATCTCCAGCGTCGGCTGCGACGCGGAGGGGAACGTGTACAACATAAACGCGGACACCATGGCCGCGCAGATCTCCGGCGCGATGGGCGCTGAGTGCCTCATCTCCATGACCGACGTGCCGGGCATCATGCTCGACCCGAACGACAAAGACTCGCTGGTGCACGTGGCGGACATCAACGACGCCACCGACCTGTTCCGCCAGGGCGTGATAAAGGGCGGCATGATTCCCAAGGTGGAGAGCTGCATAGAAGCGCTGCTGTGCGGCGTGCACAAGGTGTTCATACTCGACGGCCGCGTCCCGCACTCGATACTGCTCGAGATGCTCACGGACGAAGGCAGCGGAACCATGATGGTGGGGGAGAAGAAATGACTACCAAGGAACTTGACAGCAAGTATATAGCAAACACCTACGCCCGCTTCCCGATAGTGCTCGACCACGGCAAGGGCTCGCTGGTCTGGGACACGGAGGGCAAGGAGTACATCGACATGGGCAGCGGCATCGCCGTGAACGCCTTCGGCCTGGCCGACGAGCCGTGGATAGCCGCCGTCACCGCACAGCTGGGCAAGCTGCAGCACAGCTCCAACCTCTACTACACCGAGCCGGACGCGCTGCTGGCCGAGCAGCTTTGTGAGCGTGCGGGCATGAAAAAGGTGTTCTTCGCCAACTCCGGCGCGGAGGCCAACGAGTGCGCCATCAAGTGCGCGCGCAAGTACGCCGCCGACAAGTACGGCGCAGACAAGCGCTACAAGATAGTCACGCTCGTCAACAGCTTCCACGGCCGTACGATAACTACCCTCGCCGCCACGGGTCAGGACGAGCTGCACCAGGACTTCCAGCCGCTCACGGACGGCTTCCTCTACACCCCGGCCAACGACTGCGCCGCGCTCAAGGCGCTCGTCGAGAGCGACGACGCCATCGCGGCCATCATGTTCGAGCTGGTCCAGGGCGAGGGCGGCGTCACGCCGCTCACAAAGGAGTTCGTGGACTGCATCTCCGAAATCTGCGCCGAACGCGACATACTCATGGTCTGCGACGAAGTCCAGACCGGCAACGGCCGCACCGGCTCGCTGTACGCGTGGATGCAGTACGGCATAGCCCCGGATATTATGTCAACCGCTAAAGGCCTCGGCGGCGGGCTGCCGATAGGCGCGTGCCTGTTCGGCGAGAAGACCGAGCACACCCTGACCGCCGGAACGCACGGCTCCACCTTCGGCGGCAACCCTGCGGTCTGCGCCGGCGCGCTGAACATACTCTCGCGCATAGACGACGCGCTGCTCGCCGAGGTCAAGGCCAAGAGCGAGTACATCAAGCGCGCTCTCGACGGCGCCCCCGGCGTCGAGAGCGTGGCCGGGCTGGGCCTTATGCTGGGCATCAAGACCGTCAAGCCCCTGAACGACGTGGTCGCCGCCTGCCGCGAAAACGGCGTGCTGGTGCTCACCGCACACGGCAAAATGCGCCTGCTCCCGGCGCTGAATATACCGATGGAGTTGGTGGAAAACGCCATCGGCGTTATTAAGAGTTGTTGTGCCTGCTGATATAGCGGGACAGCGCCCCGCCACTTTCCTGAGGGATTTCTTTTTGTGGCGACAAAAAGAAACCCCTCAGACTCCAAAGAGAAAAACGCTTTTTGGGTTGGG
>UQQF01000029.1 GCA_900543085.1 uncultured Eubacteriales bacterium
CCTGGATCTGCGGATAGCTCATGCCGTCGCCGATGAACAGGAACACGTACTTGGGACTTTCAAGGTCGCCGGAAGCCAGGGCGCTGACCTGGGGAGTGGTCTCGGCGGGGTTCTGGGTGGGGTTGGCGGCATTGGCATCCTGGCCGCAGCCGGAGAGCAGACCCAGCGCCATGGCGCCGGTGAGCGCAAGAGCGGCTATGTTTTTCTTTTTCATACATTTCCTCCGTTTGTCGCATGTTGAGCGTTTGATTTCGCGTTTCAAGTGCGGTACGGGTATATTTTAGGTTTGGTTTATCAAATGCTCAACCGGCTCCAGGTTAAATCTGTGTGAGCGGATTTCCACACGGGCGTGGTATTTTCAGCTCTGCCGCGCGTTTTTCCGGCCATATCCGGCGCAAATCTGCCCGGGCGTAAAATCGGGGAAAAATCCGTATGAAGCGAAGGTCGATTTGGCGCATATTGTGTATCTCGAAGGCAAAAATTGTGCAACCTGCCCTAGTTTTCCCGCGCCGTAGCGTGGGAATTATTGTACCGGCACTTCGTTTTCTTCTTGACAAAGCGAAGGAATACTTTAAAATATACGTGTACGCCTGCGTACAGAAAGCGAGGCAAGCCCATTGAACATACTGTTTGAACGCTTCACGCTCCCGGAGGGACTGCGTAAGATCATCTACAACAGCCCCAGCGTAATCATCCCCACGAGCAAGGATCAGCTCTTTGAACTCATATTCGGCAACGAATACACCGACAAGATAGAGGTGCTCTACGACGTAAACGGCAAGAGCATCAAGGAGGCCGAGGTCGTCCGCTGCAAGAACGGCGCAGCCGTGAATTACCCCGAGGACTACATGCGCCGCCGCGACCCCGACTGCATGCGCATCGCGGACGACGAGCCGACAGACAAGCCGCGCTTCAAGGACGTCTACGGCTACGAATTTGACGAGCTGCGGCGCGACACCTTCCGCTGGCTCACCCGCCAGGAGCTCATCCTGGTGCCCTTCAAGTCCGGCGGCTACGACTACGGCTACGACAGCCTGCTGGTCTGCCCGCGCAACGCGGCCTTCTTCGGCTTTGCGATGGCGCAGCTCCAGGCCTTTGTCGACCTGCGCACGGTGGAGAACTTCAAGCCCCGCGCGGTGGTCTACGCCGCGCCCCCGTTCCGGCACACGCACTTCGGCGGCAAGCAGGTCGTCGTCCACTGCCGCCACAAGGATCTGCACGAGGTGTTCTCCTACAACCTCTACCCCGGGCCGAGCGCCAAGAAGGGCATCTACTCCGTGCTCATCGACATCGGCGAGAAGGAGGGCTGGGTCACCGCCCACGCCTCCAGCGCGCGCATCATCACGCCTTACGAAAACGAGATGGTCATGATGCACGAGGGCGCCTCCGGCGGCGGCAAGAGCGAGCTGCTGCAGGACGTCATGCGCGCCCCCGACGGCCGCGTGCTGCTGGGCGTGAACCTGGTCACCGGCGAGGAGAGCTACATCTCCATGAGCGACACCTGTACAATCGCCCCTGTCACCGACGACATGGCCATGTGCCCGCCGAGCATACAGGATAACTCCGGCAAGCTCTGCCTCACCGACGGCGAGGACGGCTGGTTCGTCCGCGTCGACGGCATAACCGAGTACGGCTGCGAGCCGCAGTACGAGAAGATAGCCATACACTCCAAGGAGCCGCTGATGTTCCTCAATCTGCAGGCAGTGCCGCGCGCGACCTGCCTGCCCTGGGAGCACGTGCTCGACTCCAACGGCAAGCCCTGCCCGAACCCGCGCGTGATAGTGCCGCGCAGGCTCATCTCCAACGTGGTCAACAGCCCCGTCGAGGTCGACGTGCGCTCCTTCGGCGTGCGTATGCCGCCCGCCACGGCCAAAGAGCCGACCTACGGCATCATGGGTCTGATGCACATCATCCCGCCCGCGCTGGCCTGGCTGTGGCGCCTGGTCGCCCCGCGCGGCTTCAAGAACCCCTCCGTCAGCGGCGAGACCCCGCTGGGCAGCGAAGGCGTCGGCTCCTACTGGCCCTTCGCCACCGGCAAGCGCGTGACGCAGGCCAACCTCCTGCTGGAGCAGATACTCGCCAGCCCCAACACCCGCTACGTGCTCATACCCAACCAGCACATCGGCTCCTACCGCGTGGGCTTCGCGGCGGAGTGGATAGCGCGCGAGTACCTCGCCAGGCGCGGCGGCGTCAACATGAAGATGGATAGGCTCAGCCCCGCCCGCTGCGAGCTGATGGGCTACGCGCTCAACGAGATGAAGGTCGACGGCCAGCGCATCTCCAGCCGCTTTCTGCGCCCCGAGCGTCAGGAGTCCCTCGGCGAGGAGGGCTACGACAAGGGCGCCGAGATCCTCTACGACTTCTTCGGCAAGGTGCTCGCCGAGTACAATCTCGACGAGATGGATCCCACGGGACGCCGTATCATAGAGTGCTTCCACGACCACGGCAGCGTGGAGGACTACTGCGGCATCATCCCCCTCGGCCTGAGGCCGTAAAAGCAAAAACCAGCCCCTCCGGCGCAATATGCGCCGGAGGGGCTTTTTCTTGTCGTCCGTCAGACGTTTCCGTCCGTTTTCTGAATTTTTCGGAATACCTCGGCGCTGTTCCACAGGCTCACAAGCACGACCACCTTCAGTGCCAGAGCCGCTATCGCGCAGACGAAGGACAGCAGCAGCGCAAGTGTCGGAACCGCAAGCATCAGCAGCAGCGTGACAAGTACGCCGGCGAGAACCAGCAGGTTCCACTTCCATATCTTCCGCCACCGCTTTGAGAGCGAGTATGCAAACGGCAGCGTCGCCCCGGAGTGCGCCTCCAGCTCGCAGTACAGCGCGTAATAGCTCGTGGCCAGGCCGGCCAGCGAAACCAGCAGCGCGAGCCCCGCGGCCTCCGCCATGACGGCTCCGGCAGAGATGAGGAGCGCGCCAACATTCACGGCTACGGCCGCCAGCCCGGCAAACGAGGCCCGGCGGTAGCGCGTGTTGGCTCCGGCCATGTACAGCAGCACCGCGTAATACGCCAGACCCACGACCGCCGCAAGCATATCTCCGGCCTCGCCCAGCGCCGGCCAGCGCGCGGCCACGCTGTCCATGGTCATGACGCTGGTCACTATCAGGAGCAGCGAGAGGGCGAACAGGGCGGTCAGGCCGTTGGCCATTTTCCGGGCCGTCGCGGCCGGGAGGCGCATCGGCTTTGGGTCTTCCAGGTGCTCAATCGGGTCGAGCGCATCCAGCAGGCCGCAGTCCACGTACTCCGGGCAATGGCCGCAGTTATCAAAGCCCCTGCCCTGACAGCAGACGGCGATTTCGCACTCCCCGCCCCGGACACGGCTGGCGCCGGATTGGCAGCCAGGGCACGCTTTTCGCTCAAAGCGCAGGCACTTCTCGCAGTCTTTGGTGCACCAGGTATCTGCCATATCACCTTCCCCATTTCAAGCTTTTAAGTTTGCTTTAACTTGCGGTGAAAACTTATGCCGGCTCCGCGCCGTGCGCCGGTTACCACTTGTTGTCCACGCGCTCGGCAAAGCCGGGGAAGTCGCGGATGCGTATTTTCTTGCCGTTGTCCAGCACCGCCGTGCCGGTGAACAGGCCGAACACCTGGTGCTGGTCGCTCTTGAGCAGCTTGACGTCCATGTTCGCCGCCCTGTCCAGCACGGGCCGGAAGTCCATTTCAAAGCGGTTGTCGTCGCTGGTGAAGCTCCAGGGCGACATGTAGTCGAACTTGCCCGCCCGGCGGGGTATGTTGAAGCTCACGCGCGAGAGCTTGTGCAGTCTGCCGTCGTAGAACAGCGCGTTCTCCGTGGCGGCCGAGGTGTCGCCGAAGCCGTAGCCTATGTTGAAGCCGAAGGGCACCCCCTCCGCCTCGCCCGAGGCGCTTCCCCAGTACCAGGTGTTCTTGTACGTCCACACCCCGCGCCCCCAGTCCAGCACGGCGAAGGCCGTGTCGGGCTCGAACTCGTAGTGCCGGCCGCGAACCACGACCGTGCCTGACGCGCGCATACAGTTTATCTTCTGGTTGTAGTAGAAGTGCGCCTTCTTGTGGAAGGGCGTGCACATGACTATGCTCTCCTCCGGCTCGTGCGTGAGCACTATCTCGCCCTGTATGGGCATGCTGCCGGAGAAGTCCTGCATGGCGAAGGTCAGCTTCCTGCCGCCGGGTATGTGCCGGAAGGACATGGAGTAGTTCTTGCCGCTGACGGACACGTCGCCGGCGGCGGAGCTCTCGGGCAGCTCCCTCCGGCCGAGGGGCATGACGCTCATCGGCGAGACCGTCTGCTGCCAGAGGTTCTCCAGGTCGATGAAGCTTATGGAGTCCAGCCCCATGTAGCCGTTGTCCGCCACCGTGAGCGCCAGGGCGAAGCGCCCGTTGTTCACGAGGTAGTAGTCCCACTCTTTGATGCGCACCGCGCCGGCCTTGACGGCCTTGCGCGAGTAAACGGGCAGCAGCCGGCGGGCGAAGCCCGGCTCGGCGATGTTGCCGTTGGCGTCGAGCAGGGGGCGGGTTCTGGTGATTTCGTGCTGTATCACAGTCCACGCTCCTTCCTTATGCGGCGGATGTCGCTGCCCGCGAAGGTCAAAAGCTCGTACTCCCCGGCGAGGCGCGAGGCGATCTGCCCGCCGTAGCGGCGCTGTATCTCCTCGTCGGAGAGGTTGGTGGAGATGATGGTCTGCCGGTTACCGCTAAGGCGCGTGTTCACCAGCTGGTACAGCGCCGAGACGGTGAAGCTGGTCGTCATCTCCGTGCCCAGGTCGTCGAGTATCATGAGGTCGCAGTCGAGGTATTCCCTGACCTTGGCCGCGGCGGACTCGGCCTCGGCCGCGTCGCGGGAGAAGCGCTGCGTCTCAAATTCGCCCAGCGCCCTCGGCGCGCTCTCATACGCCACGGAGCAGCCCTTCCCGGCCACCTCGCGGGCGATGCAGGCCGAGAGGAAGGTCTTGCCCAGCCCCGGCCCGCCGCGGAAGATGAGGCTGGGTGAGCCGGACGAGAAGTTGGCCGCATACGCCCGGCAGGTCTCAAACACTATGCTCATCACCTCGCGCGGCGAGGCGCCCAGCGCGGGGTCTGTCTCCGCGCTGTAGTAGTCCAGGCGGAAGTCGGCAAAGGTCTCGCCCCCGTCGCGCAGCAGCCCGCTCAGCTCGCGCGTGAGCTCAGCCTTGTACTCGCGCTTGAGGCACTCGCACATCTCTATGCCGTCGTAGCCGGTGTCGTGGCAGCGGCGGCAGTCGTATATCTCGTCGAGGTAGTCTTCGCCGTAGCCCGCGGCGCGCAGCAGCGCGGCTCGCTCGGCCTGGAGGCGCAGGTTGTCCTCGCGTATGGCGGCGATCTTCGAGTGCGAGTCGCTCTCGCGGCTGAAGGTCAGCGCGCAGAGCGAGGCCATCTGACGGCGCAGGGCGGCGTCGATCTCCTTTATCCTGGGTATGCGCGCATATACGCGCTCCGTCCTCCGCGCCTGTTCGGCCAGGTTCTCCTCGTGGCGGCGGGATATCGCCTCCCTCGCCCGGGAGAGTATTGCGCCGTTATATGCCAATGTGTACTCTCCTTCCTCAGCCGTTCTTCACCTTGTCGTAGAGCTTGCGCATACGCTCCAGCTCGTCGGCTCCCGGCTGGGCGGGGCGCTGAGCGCTGCTCTGCCGCCGCCTCGGCGCGTCGCCGCGCTCTATCTCCTCCGGGGTGTGCAGCCCCTTTTCGTGCCAGGAGCGTATTATCTTGTCCATATAGTTCCATTTGAGCGCGCCGGTATTCGTGACCGTGCGGTCGTAGGCCAGCTCTATGGCCTCGCCGGTGAAGCCGAGGGCGAGCCATTCGTCCAGGTACTTGCGCTCGCTGGGCGAGAGCTGGCGGTCGTTTATGCCGAAGGCGCGGCGCAGCCGCTCCACCGCCTCGCGGCGGGCTTCACGCTCGCGTATGTACTCCTCGGCCTGCTCCAGGGTCATTATCTCGCGGTTGACCCAGACGTAGGCCTCCTTCTCTATCTGCCTGGTGGTGGGCACCCGCCCGGCGCCGTAGCGGCGGCGGCACTCCTCCGCGCAGTGGTGCAGCAGCACCATGATGACGTCCACCGGCAGCCCCAGATAGTCGTAGATGCCGAACAGCGTCCTCGTGTCCGCGCCCGTCAGCGTGTGGCCCAGCACCCGCTCGCACTCGGCCAGCACGGCGCGGAAGCCCTCGTCGTGCTCCGAGCGGCGCACGATCTCCTCGGCGGTGTACTCGGGTATAGCGTCGGCGCGCGGCGCGAAGTCCCCGCCGGAGAGCAGCCCCAGGCTCTTGAGCTTGCCGGCAGCGGCGTTGAGGCGCTGCGGCGTCATGCCCAGCGCGCGCGCAAGCGAGCCCGGCGAGGTCATGCCCCGGCGCATGAGATATATATACAGCAGCGCGCAGTCGCCGTCGCCGCATTCTATCAGCTTGTCCGCGTCGACCGCGCTCATCGAGCACAGCTCGCTGCTGAGCCTGTAGCCCCTTTCGTCCATGGCTGACCTCACAGTTCCTTAATAGTTCGGACATATATTTTATCATCTTTTTTAACTTGTAGCAAGGGGGGTGCATGTGCTATAATGTAATCTGTATCGTTATCTTTAAGTAAACGTTTTGTAATCAACGGGAGGGCACGATGCTGGAAGTATTGGCGAGCGCGGAAAACGCCGAGGCCGTGATAGCCTCGGTGCAGAGCGGCGCGGACGCGGTTATAATACGCTTCGGCGGCAGCGGAGCGCACGGTTTTACGGAGGACGGGCTCAAAAAGTCGGTCCGCTATTGCCGTGTGCGCGGCTGCCGTGTCTACGCCCAGCTCGACACGCTGGTGGCCGACTCCGAGGCCGCCGCCGCGGCGGCTCTGGCGCGGCGCGCCTGCGAGCTCGGCGTCGACGCGCTGATAGCCCAGGATCTCGGCTTCATCCCGATGGCCAAGGCCGTCGCGCCCGAGGTGCCCATCTTCGCCGGGGAGCGGCTGGGTCTGCACAACACGGCCGGCATAGAGGCCGTGAGGCAGCTCGGCGTGACGCGCGTCTTCGTCCCGCGCGAGCTGTCCCTGGACGAGATACGCTCCCTGGCCGGGCGCACCGGCGTGGAGCTGGCCGTCAGCGTCGCCGGCGAGCAGTGCCCCGCCCGCGCGGGACAGTGCTGGCTCAGCGCCCTCAACGGCTCCGGCAGCGCCAACCGCGGCAACTGCTCGCGCGTGTGCGAGTCGCGCTACAGCCTCGGCGGCCGGATGGACGACTTCCCGCTGTCCACCAAGCCGGCACTGCTGCTCTCGCGGCTGGCCGAGCTGGAGGCGGCCGGGGTCAGGTGCGCCGTTATAGGCGACACCGACAGGCCGGAGCAGCTCGCGCGCCTGGTGGGCATCTGCTCGGTCTGCACGCGCGAGGGGCGCGTCCCCACCCCGCTGGAGCTGGACGAGCTGAACACCCTCTTTGCCGGGCGTGAATTCACCGACGCCTATCTCGACGGCAAGGCCGAGGACGCCGCCGGCGTCCCGTTTGAGCCGGAGCGCGACGACCTGCGCGCGTCCGAGAGGGCGATGGGTCTGGTGCGCCGCGGCTACGGCAGCCGCGAGCTGCGCCGGGTGCGCGTGGAGTTCTTCTTCGCCGCCAAGCCCAATATGCCGCTGCTGGCCGGAATAAAGGACGCCGACGGCAACCACGTACAGTGGAAGGGTCCCGTGGTCAACAGCGCCCCCGGCGAGGAGATAAGCGAGTCCTCCGTCTCCGGCGAGCTGCAGCGCACAAAGGGTACGCCCTACCACTGTGACCGCGTTATGGCCTTCGTCCCGCGCGGCTGCGTAGTCCCCCCCGGGACTGTCATAGAGGCGCGCCGCGCGCTGATACACGCGCTGACCGCCAAACGCGCCGAGGTACCCGCGCGCGCCACCGGCGCGCTGAGCGCCCCCTCCGGCGCCGACATCCCCAGCGAGTCGCTGGCCGTCTGCGTGGAGGTCAAGAGCGCGTCGCAGCTCTCGGACGAGCTGGCGGCGCTGAAGGCCGACTACCTGTACCTGCCGCTGACGGAAATAGCCGAGGCCGCGCCGATGCTCGAGCGCTTCGCGGACAACGGCACCGCCATCGCCGCCGTGCTGCCCCGCGTCATACACGACAGCGAGCTGGCCACCGTCGGCCGGCTGCTGCAGCGCGCCCGCGCCGTGGGCGTGACCCAGGCGCTGGTGGGCAACCTCGGCCACATCGCGCTCACGCGCATGGCCGGCATGGAGGCGCGCGGCGACTACGGTTTGAACATCTTCAACTCCTACGCCGTCGCGGCCGCGGCCGGCGCGGGACTGCTGAGCGTCACGGCCAGCTTCGAGCTGAAGCTGGAGCAGATACGCGCGCTGTCCAAGCCCATAGACGTGGAGATGATAGCCTACGGGCGGCTGCCCGCCATGCTCACCGAGCGGTGCATCATCAAGGCCAGCGCCCGCCGCTGCGTCTGCACCGGCGGCATGAAGCTCTCTGACAGCTACGGCCACGTCATGCCCGTGATGCGCGAGTACGTCTGCCGCAACGCGATATACAGCTCCGACAAGGTGTATATGGCCGACCGCAGGGCTGAGCTGCAGCGCGCGGGCGTGAGCCGGATGCGGCTGCTGTTCACCAACGAGGGCGCGCGCGAGTGCGTCGAGGTCACCAAGTCCTGCATGGGACAAAGCTCGTACAGGCCGAACGGCCTGACGCGAGGATTCTACGTAAAGGGCGTTGATTGATATGGCTATAATTCTCGCCTCCGCGTCCCCCAGGCGGCGTGAGCTGCTGGAGAACGTGGGAGTTCACGACATGGTGATAATCCCTGCCCACGGCGAGGAGCACGCGCCCGAGGGCGCCGGCGCGGCCGAGGCCGTCATGGCCATCTCGCGCGGCAAGGCGCTGGAGGTGGCGGAACAATGCTCCGCCGGGGACGTCATAATAGCGGCGGACACCGTGGTCTGCCTGGACGGCGACATACTCGGCAAGCCCCGTGACGAGGCCGAGGCCGCGGACATGCTCCGGCGGCTGTCCGGGCGCGAGCACGAGGTGTACACGGGCGTGACCGTCATGCGCGGCGGGGACATCCGCTGCTCGGTGGAACGCACGCTGGTGCGCTTCCGCCCGCTGACGCCGGGCGAGATCGCCGCCTACGTCGCCACGGGCGAGCCGATGGACAAGGCCGGGGCCTACGGCGCGCAGGGTGTCGCCAGCCTCTTTGTGGAGGGCATAACCGGAGATTTTTTCAACGTTATGGGACTGCCCATGTGCGTCCTGGGACGTATGCTTAGCGAGTTGGGTGTGAGTCTGCTGTGAAGGAATACCTGAAGAAAAACGGAATACGTCTCGCCGTCATCCTCCTGGCCGTGCTGCTGGTGGTCTCGGTGTCCTCGCAGCTGCTGGGCGGCAGCGCGGGCTTCCTGACCAACATCATCCTGGCCGTGCGCGAGCCGATAAACAAGGCCGCCACGGCTGCGGGCAGCCTGCTCGACGGCCTCTACGGCTATATCTTTGAGTACGAGCAGCTCCAGGCGGAGCTTGAAGCCACGCAGATGCAGCTGGCCGAGGCGCAGGAGGAAGTGCGCGCCGGGCAGGAGGCCGTGGAGGAGAACCGCCGGTACGAACAGCTCCTGGGCTTTGCCGAGGACCACTCGGACTACGTCATGGAGCAGGCGCGAATCACCTCCTGGAACGCCTCCAACTTTGAGCACAGCTTTATGATAAGCAAGGGCTCGTCCAGCGGCATCGAGGTCGGCGACGCGGTGATAGACGAGACCGGCGCGCTGGTCGGGCAGGTGACCGAGGTCGCCACGTCCTCGGCCACGGTCAGCACGGTCATCGACGTCAACACCCGTATCGGCGCGCTGGTCGGCACCAACGGCTCGGCGGCCATGCTCGTCGGCGACTACGCGCTCATGCGGCAGGGTCAGGTGATCGTCACATGGCTGACTGAGGGCGCGCAGCTCTTTCTCGACGACGAGATACTGACCTCCGGCTCCGGCGACCAGATCCCCTCCGGGCTTGTCATCGGCACGGTGACCAGCATACAGACCGAGGCCGCAGGCCAGACCGAGTACGGCATCATCACGCCCTCGGCTAACCTCGACTCCCTGGTGCAGGTCTTCATAATCAAGGACTTCGGCCAGAGCTCGGACAGCTCCGGCCAGGACACCACGCCGGAGGCCAGCCCGAGCCCGAGCCCGGACGTCAGCCCGCAGCCGAGCGTGACCCCGACCACGGAGGGCTGAGATGCTTAGGGATCTGATAAATCTGGAGAAGATACGGCGCGTCCTGCTGTACCTGGCGTATATTTTTGTCGCGCAGTTTTTCCAGGACACGTTTTTCTCCGCCATACCGCTGTTCGGAGTGAAGATGTTCTTCATGCCCGCCGTGGTCGTGGCCATAGGCGCGTTTGAAGGCGGCGTCTGGGGCGCGGCGCTGGGACTGGTGACGGGCTTCCTCACCGATATAAGCTACGGCAACGTGGCGCTCTTTACGGTGCTGTTCCCGCTGCTGGGCTTCTTCTCCGGCGTGTTCACGCGCTGGTTCGTCAACGCCAGTCTGTTCGCGTACCTCATCATGTGCCTTGTCGCGTTCGCGGTGACCGCCGCGGCGCAGATGCTGGAGCTGCTGCTGACCGGCAACGCGCTGCTGCCCATGCTGCGCACGGCGATAATACAGACGCTCTGGTCCATGCCCATGGCCGCGGCGCTCTATTTCCCCTGCAGGGCGATAGGCAGGAAAAAGATATAGGTGTGATAGTGTAACCGCATACCCACGGAGAAAGGAAACACTACATGGGAAGTAAAATCAAAACCTCTCGAGTCGTGGCCTTCGGCCTCATAGTCGCGCTGCTCATGGCGCTTTGCGTCGGCACGCTCTACCAGGTGCAGATCCTCAACGGCTCGGCCTACGCCGACGAGAGCGCCAACCGCAGCTATACGAACGAGACCGTCACGGCCGCGCGAGGGAACATCCTCGACCGCTACGGCCGCGTGCTGGTGTCCAACCGCGAGTGCTACAACCTCGTCATCAACACCACCGCCCTGTTCGAGGAGGAAGACCCCAACGCTGTCATACTCCAGATGGTGAACATCGTCGAGCAGGCCGGGGACGAGTTCACCGACGACCTGCCCATCACCGACTCGCCCCCCTTCGAGTACACCAACATGACGGCCTTCCAGCGCACGCTGCTCAACGCCTACTTCTCCCGCCACGAGCTGGACGAGGACACCACCGCCGTTGAGCTGATGAGCTATTTCCGCACCCGCTACGAGATAGACAACAGCTACTCCGCCGAGGATATGCGCAAGATAAGCGCCGTGCGCTACGCGCTGAACGTGCGCTACGCCATCAACACCAGCGACTACATCTTCGTCGAGGACGCCAGCATCGACCTCATCAGCGAGATCATGGGCGTGGTCGGCAGCATAATCGAGGTCGAAAGCAGCTATGTGCGCGAGTACAACACGCAGTACGCCGCCCACGTGCTCGGCTATGTCGGCAACATGACCGAGGCGCAGATGGAGCAGTACATGGTCGGCGACAACAGCGGCTACAACTACGACACCAAGGTCGGCCAGTCCGGAGCCGAGTCCGCCTTTGAGGACTGGCTGCACGGCACCGACGGCAGCAGCCGTGTGGAGCGGAACGCCGACGGCACCGTGGTGAACACCACCTACCTGGAAGACCCCGTGCCCGGCAACCACGTGTACCTGACCATCGACATCCAGCTCCAGGAGGCCGTGGAGCGCGCGCTGGAAAACGGCATAATCAGCCTGCAGCAGAAGCGCACCCAGGACAACCTGAAGGCTCAGCAGGAGGGCCGCACCGAGGACATCAAGGAGGACATCAAGGAGGGCGCCGTGGTCGTCGTGGACGTCAAGTCCGGCAACCCGCTGGCCATAGCCAGCCACCCCACCTTTGACGCCTCCACCGTCATCGAGGACTGGAAGGAGCTGACCGCCAACGAGGGCGACCCCGAAACGCCTCAGCCGCTGTACAACTACGCGCTCAACGGCGCCTACGCCCCCGGCTCCACGTTCAAGCCCCTCACCGCGCTGGCGGCGCTCAGCGAGAGCATCATCAACACCGAGACGCGCATAGACTGCCTGGGCATCTTCTCCAAGTACGCCGACCAGGGCTACGCCCCCGAGTGCTGGATCTGGACCGACATGGAGCTCACCCACGGCAACGACAACGTCTCCGAGGCGCTGCGCGACTCCTGTAACTACTTCTTCTACTCCGTGGCCGACCAGATGGGCATAGACATCATGGTCGACTACGCCAAGAACTTCGGCCTGGGCGAGAGCACGGGCATAGAGCTGGCCGAGTCCACCGGCCACATGGCCAACCCCGACGACCACCTCAGCTACGACGTGGACGAGTGGGTGTACGGCGACACGCTGCAGGCCGGCATCGGCCAGTCCGAGAGCACGTTCACCCCGCTGCAGCTGGCCGAGTACTGCGCGGCCATCGCCAACGGCGGCACCCGCCACAGCGCCAGCATACTCAAGAGCGTGCGCAGCTTCGACTACTCCCGCCAGCTCTACGAGGGCGAGACCGAGGTGCTCAGCACCGTCGACTCCGCCGACTACAACTGGGCTGCCGTGCAGTACGGCATGTACCTGTTCACGCACGACGTCAACAGCTCGTCCTACAACGCCTACGCCACCTTCAGCAACTACTCATACAACGGCCAGAGCATCGGCGTGGCCGCCAAGTCCGGCACCGCCCAGCGCGGTGAGGGCAGGACCAACAACGGTATCTTCATCTGCTATGCGCCCTACGACGACCCCGAGATCGCCGTCGCCATAGTCGTAGCCCGCGCCCAGGCCGGCTCCAACCTCATCGGCATAGCCAAGGACGTGCTGGACTCCTACTTCGCGCTCAGCACCGACACCAGCAGCGCCGACCACGAGAACACGCTGCTGCAATAACGCACCACATAAACGAAAGGAAGTCAGGCTCTCGCCTGACTTCCTCAGCTTTTCAAAAAACCTCGTAGAGTTTCGCGCCCTATGGGCGCGAAAGGGACTAAAATCATTTTCGGCGGCGGCGTGTACGTCGCCGAAAATACTTCTCGCGAAGCGAGCGTCGAATTGTCCGCCTTTGGCGGACAACCGAGGCGCAGAGCGCAGCGTTGGTCTTCATCGGCCGCTCGCGGCCGGGGGACTTTATTGTAAAAAAAGGCCGTCGAGGCCTTTTTTTACAGTCTAAGGAAGTCAGGCTCTCGCCTGACTTCCTTTTTTAGTCCTGTCCGGTCAGCTCCACCACGGTCATCTCGTGGCCGGTGGCGGGGAGATACACGTCCGTCATGTCCTTTGTGCGCATCTTCATGCTGGATGTGTTCACGCAGGGGTGGCAGCCGAAATACTCCTGGCGGAGCACGTCGCCGTCCACGATGAGGCGCACGCGCTGCTCCTTGTCGTTCATGAGCCCCATGACGCTCACCGCGCCCGGCTGGAGATCCAGCAGCTCCAACATGTCCTCCTCGTTGGCGAAGGAGAGCCGCGCCACGCCGAGCTGTTTGGACAGCTCCTTGGTGCGGAAGGGCTTGTCCCCGGGCATCAGCAGCAGATAGTGGTTAGTTCGCTGGCGGTTGCAGAGAAAGAGGTTCTTGCATATCAGCACGCCCAGCACGGCGTCTATCTTGTTGCAGTCCTCCATGGTCATGGCGGGCATGTCAAAGTGGTCCGTGCGCCAATACTCTATGCCCAGAGAGTCGAGAAAGTCGTAGGTGCGCACCTCGCGCTCAAGCCTGCCCCCGCAGTCGGCGGGACGGCCGGTGTACAGTTCCATAGCTTGTCCTCCTAAATGCTTATACGCGCATTATAGCACATCGCGCCCGCGCTTGCCAGCAGCAAACGCTCCGAGCCGGAATATGGCGCGATTTAAATTTAGTTCAGGCGAAGCTTTGCTATTGACTTAAATATTATTTAGTGCTATACTGCGTTTTATTAAAGGAGGCAGGGCTATGACAGTGGAAATGCTCCCCGAGTGGATGTCGGGGCTGGACGATGAGGACTTGGCGTTCATGAAGCGGTTCATGCTCGCCTCCGGCTCGCTCAAAGAGGTCGCGCGGCAGTACGGCGTGTCCTATCCCACCGTGAGGCTGAGGCTGGACAGGCTGATACAGAAGATACGCATCGGCGAGGAGACGGCGCAGGAGCCGTACATAGCGCTGATAAAGCGCCTGGCCGTGGAGGACCGCATAGACGTCGACGCCGCGAAGACGCTGATAGGCGAATACAAAAAGCTCTCCGGGAGGAAGGACAATGCTTAGATTCATACTCTTTATACTGCTGATGGCGGGCGTGGTGCTGCTGGAGATGTACCTCGCGCACAAGCCCGGCCGCTGGCCGGGGCTGGTACTGCCCATCGTGTCGTTTTTGATTTCGCTGATATATCCGCTCAGCATAACCAACCTCGGCGACATGGCGGCGGCCATAGCCCAGGCGGTCATCGTCTGGGTGCTGGCCAACATACCCACGGCCGTGCTCCTGGCCATCTACTTCGCCGCACGCCGTAGGGTTCGCCGCACGCGCGAGCAAAACAGGATGAGCGCCCAGGATCTGTGACCATCCGGGCAGCAATATAAAAGAAGCCGGTCTTGCGACCGGCTTCTTTTCATTCAAACAGATACACCCTGAGTTCATAGGGTCTGGCGGTGAAGGCGTTGTTGACGACGACGTTGAGGTCGTAGTTCTTGAATATCAGCTCGCCGTCGACGAGGTTGAAGCCCTCCGGGCAGGTGAAGTAGGTCTCCTTGTCCACCAGCGAGGCTATCACCAGCAGCCGCCGCTCCTCGAATTCGCGGCTGTAGACGTAGAAGTTTGCGCTCTGCGGTATGTGCTCGGTATAGCTGCCGTAGCGGATGATTGGCTCGCCCTTCCGGAAGGCTATCAGCGCCCGGTAGAAGTTCAAAAGCGAGTCCTCATCGGCGTCCTCGGCTTCGGCGTTGACGGTGCGGGCGTTCTCATTCACGAAGAACCACGGCTCGCCCTCGGTGAAGCCGGCGTTTTTCCCGGACGTCCACTGCATCGGCGTCCGCGCGCTGTCCCTGGCGGCATCCTGAGTCAGGCGCAGCACCCTGCGCGGCGAGAGCCAGCGCGAGGCGGCCTTCACCATGCCGCGCGTCTGCACGTCCGGGTACATGTCCGCGCTTGGCAGACGGAGATTCGTCATGCCTATCTCCTGACCCTGGTATATGAACGGCGTGCCCTGGAGCAGCATGTACGCCGCGGCGAGCGCCTTGCCGCTCTCCACGCGGTAGCGCTCGCTGCCGTAGCGGCTTATCACGCGCGCGTGGTCGTGGTTCTCCAGGTAGAGCGCGTTCCAGGCGCGGCCGGCCAGGCCGTTCTGCCAGGCGGAAAGCGCGCGCTTGAACTTCTTCACGCTGAACCTGCGCCGTATGAAGTCCGTGCCTATACAGTCGGCGCGCATGTGGTCGAAGGTGAACATCAGCTCCATCTCGCCGTTTTCAAAGTAGCGCAGGGCGTGCTCCAGCGGTACGTTGTCCGCCTCGCCTATTATCACGCAGTCGTAGTCGGACACGCTGCGGTGGTAGTAGCTCAGATAGTCGTGCAGGTTCGGTCCCTCGGTGAACTTCCTGGCGCCGTTGGCCGCGGGCAGGCGCGGGTACTGGTCGGGCAGCCCGGGCGTCTTGGATATGTACACTATGGCGTCCTCGCGGAAGCCGTCCACGCCCATGTCCAGCCAGTAGCGCATGATGTCCACTATCTCCCGGCGCAGGGCGGGGTTGTCGTGGTTCAGGTCGGCCTGCTCGCGCGCGAAGATGTGGAGGTAATACTCGCCCAGCTCCTCGTCGTACTCCCAGGCGTCGCCGCCGAAGAAGCTGTCCCAGTTGTTCGGCTCCTTCCTCGCGCCGTTGCGCGCGCGGCGCGGCGCGCGCCAGAAGTAGTAGTCGTGGTGCGGATCGTTCTTGTCGCGGCTGAGCTTGAACCACTCGTGCTCGGTGGAGGTGTGGTTTATGACCAGGTCCATTATGACGCGCATACCGCGCTCGTGCGCGCCGTCAAGCACCTTTTTGAATATATCCAGGTCGCCGTACTCCGGCGCTATGGAGCGGTAATCGGCCACGTCGTAGCCGTAGTCGGCGTTGGGCGAGGGGTATAGCGGCGAGAACCATATGGCGTCCGCACCCAGGCTCTTTATATAGTCCAGCTTTGAGTACACGCCCCACAGGTCGCCGATGCCGTCCCCGTTGCCGTCGCAGAAGCTGCGCGGCCATATCTGGTAGACGACCATATCCTTGTACCATTCACTGTGCTTCACGGTATCACCCCTTCGTGATATACGCTTTCAGTATAGCAGAGACGCGCCAAAAAGCAAAGCCCAAATATTTGCCTCCCCCGCCGCTTTTCGCGCAGGCGCGCATCCCCTCCCCTCGGCGGGCGCGGTTTTGCAGGGAATTTGCCCGCAATCAGGCTTTTTTATTTTTCCTATTGACAACGGGCTTGTATTATTGTATTATTCACCTAGTACAATAATACAGCGAAAGGAGACTTGTCATGGACTGGCACATAGCGCCCGACGCCCCGATTTATGCGCAGCTGGCCAAGCAGATACGGCTGGGCATAGTCTCGGGCGAATACGTCCCCGGAGAGCGGCTGCCGCCCGTGCGCGAGCTGGCGCTGAGTGCCGGGGTCAATCCCAACACGATGCAGCGCGCGCTGACGGAGCTGGAGCGGGAGGGCATGGTCTTCCCCCAGCGGACGGCGGGACGCTTTGTGACGGAGGACGCCGCACTGATCGCCGCCGCGAGGGAGACGCTCGCTCGCGAGCAGACCGCGGGGTACCTCTCGGCCATGCGCGCTCTGGGCTGCGGAATTGCTGAGATACGCGGCCTCATAGACGAGCTGACAGAAGAAAAGGAGGAAAAAGATGCCGAATTTTGAGTGCAAAGACCTGGTCAAGCGCTTCGGCGGCGCCACTGCCCTGGAGGGCGTGAGCCTGAAAGCCGAGCCCGGCCGGGTGCTGGGGCTGCTCGGCCCCAACGGCTCCGGCAAGACGACGCTTATAAAAACAGCCTGCGGGCTGCTGCAGCCCACCGGCGGCGAGATACGCATCTGCGGCCGGGCGCCGGGCACGGAGACCAAGAAGCTGGTGAGCTATCTGCCCGACCGCATGTGCCTGCCGAGGTGGATGAGCGCGCAGCAGCTGGTGAAGTACTACGCCGACTTCTTTGAGGACTTTGACGAGACGCGCGCGGGCGAGCTGCTGACCCGCCTGGACATAAGGCCGGAGATGCGCGTCAAGCACATGAGCAAGGGCACGCAGGAGAAGGTGCAGCTGGTGCTGACCATGTCCCGCCGCGCCAAGCTCTACCTGCTGGACGAGCCGATAGGCGGCGTAGACCCCGCGACGCGCGACTTCATACTCTCCACGATAATGACCAACTACGCCGAGGACGCCAGCGTGGTGATCTCCACGCACCTCATCTCGGACGTCGAGCGCATACTCGACGACGTGGTGTTCATAGACCGCGGCCGCGTGGCCATGGCCGGCGAGGCCGACGACGTCCGCTCTCGCGCCGGCAAGAGCATAGACGAGCTTTTCAGGGAGGTGTTCAGATGCTAGGCAAACTTTTAAAGCACGAGTTCAAGGCGACCGGCCGGGTAATGCTGCCCTTTTTGGGCGCGCTGCTTGTGCTGAGCGTCATGGTCTGGCTTTCCATAAACGTTTTCTTTTCCAACTTCGGCGGGGTGTCCATCATCGGCGGCATAGTGCTCACGCTCTATTTCATGCTGCTCTCGGCAATAGGCATAGTGACGCTGGTGCTGCTGGTGTACCGCTTCTACCGCAGCTTCCTCTCCGACGAGGGCTACATGACCTTCTCCCTGCCAGCCGGGATACACGCCCAGCTCGGCGCCAAGCTCATCAGCGCCGCCGTGTGGATAGTCCTGACCGGCATCCTGGTCGTGCTCAGCCTGCTGCTGACCACCTCCACCCTGGGCGAGGCCATCCGTCTGCCCTGGAGCGAGCTTTTCGCGCGCATATACGCCGAGAGCGGCATAGGCGCAGGCAGCATCATAGCCATAGTGCTCGAAGTGCTCCTGGCCGTTGTGCTGGGCGCGCTGGTCTCCTGCCTGATATTCTACGCCTCCATGAGCCTCGGCTTCGGCTTCTCCAACCACAAACTGCTCTACAGCGTGCTTATCCTCATCGGCATAGGCGTAGTCACCCAGATCCTCTCCGTCTCCGTGCTCTCCGGCGCGGCCATACACATAGGCATGGGGCACCACGGCATGTACATGCAGTTTAGCCCCGAAGGCTTGGCGCACGGCATACTGCTGAGCATCTGCGCTGCGGAGCTTATCTATGGCGCCGTGATGTACTTTGTGACCGCGCTGTCGCTCAAGCGCAGGCTGAACCTGCCGTAATCGTCCGCATATACAAGGCAAACGCCGCAATTTGCTCGTACCTTCGCCGGTATGCGTCCAAATTGCGGCGTTTATTCTTGTCAATCTTTACAGCTCCACCCACACGTGGTATATTGGTGGCAAAAGGAGGTGCGGCACATGACCCTCGCGGAAAAACTTGTCTCCCTGCGGGAAAAGTACGGCATGGACGGCGAGCAGACCGCGCAGGAGCTGGGCGTGGCGCCGGAGCGGCTCGCGGCCTGGGAGGACGGCTCCGAGACGCCCGACCCCTCGGGGCTTATGAGCATAGCGGACGTCTTCGACGTGGAGCTGGAGTGGCTGCTGGACGAAGGCCGCTCCGGCGAGCCGGAGCCGAGACGCACCAGGTATTCGCGCTTTTGCATGGCCGACCGGGTCTTTACCGTGGCGTTCGTGCTGCTGCTCATACTGAGACTGTGCGCGATGTATCTGGTGAGCAACGGAGTTTGGCTCAGGCTGTCCATGGGCTACTTCGGCAACACGGGCATTATGCTCGTCCATGTGTGCGTTCTGGCGCTGTTTCCCCTGCTGTACTTTACGCTCGGCTGGCTGGCAGCGGCGCTGCTCTGCCGCTTTCTCGCGTCGCCCGAGGCTGGGATGAGGCGCTTTTGCAGCATAGCCGGATGGGTGCTCTTTGCGCTTTTCTGTATCTATGTCGTGCTGAGCGTCTTCGTAACGCTGGCAGATAACGCGCCGGGAGCGCTTATATTGCTCGTCTCCCCGCTCATGAGGGCGCTGGCCTCAGCCCCCGAGTGGCTGCTGCTGCCCGGAGCGCTGCTCGGTCTGGCGCACAGGCGTCCGCCCCGGCGCGCGTAGACCGCAAAATACGCAGCAAAAAGCCCCGGCGGGTATTCCCGCCGGGGCAGCGTTTTTCAGAACGTGACGCTTATGCTGGTGCCGCGTCCCGGCTCGCTCTCGAGCGAGATGTCGGCGTTGTGGTACTGCGCCGCGTGCTTGACTATGGACAGACCCAGTCCTGTTCCGCCGGTCTCGCGGCTGTGGCTCTTGTCCACGCGGTAGAACCGCTCGAACACGCGCTCCTGCGCCTCGCGCGGGATGCCCAGGCCGTCGTCGCTGACCGTGACGCGCACGTGGCCGTTTTCCAGCCTGGACACGTCTATGTTCGCGTGCCCACCCTCGGGCTTGGAGTACTTCACCGCGTTCTCGGCGAGGTTCCAGACTATCTCCCAGAGCAGACGGCGGACGCCGTTCACTGTGCCCTGCCCGCCCGTGACCGTGAGGCTCACTCCGCGGCGCTCCGCCTCGTCGGCGACGTTCGCGGCCACCTCCTTGGCCAGGGCGTACATGTCCGTGTCCTCGCGCGGGAACTCCTCGCCCTCGTCGAGACGCGAGAGGTTGATGACGTCCTGCACCAGCTCGACAAGCCGCGCCGCCTCGCTGCGGATGCGGCCGAGGAAGCGCTGCTGATCCTCGGGCTTGACCAACCCGCTCTGCAGCAGCTCCGCCGCGCCCATGATGGAGTGCAGCGGCGTCTTCAGCTCGTGCGAGACGTTGGCCGTGAACTCGCGCCTGAGCCGCTCGGAACGGAGCTTCTCCGTCACGTCGACGGCCAGCAGCACGGTGCCGCGCTTGCCCTCCTCGGCCACCACGGGGCTGGCGGTGAGCATGTACTCGCGCTCGCCCCTGGTGATATAGCCCTCCGCGCGCTCGCCCTCGGCGCACTTTTCAAGCAGCGTGCGCACCTCCGGGCTGCGGTCTATGGTCAGCACGTCGCGGCCCTCGCTGGCGGTGTCCACGCCGAATATCTCCCTCGCGCTGGGGTTGACGCTCATGACCACGCCGGTGCTGTCTATGAGGATGAGCCCCTCGCTCATGTTGCCGGTGATGGCCGCGAACTCCTCTTTGCGGCGCTCCAGCTCGTCCATCTGCCCGCTTATCTGGCGCTGCTGGTGCTCCAGGCGGGTGAGCAGCGGGCTGAGCTCGTCGTATATCTCGTTCTCCAGGGGGTTGTCCAGGTCGATGGCGTTAAGCGGGCCGACGATGCGCTTGCTGAGGCGGCTGGCCAGCCAGCCGGAGAGCAGCAGCGCCAGCACCAGTATCAGCACCAGCGGCTGGATTATGCCCATCAGCAGAGCCGGGACCGTGTAGTGGGACTCGCTGGTGCGCAGCACCGTGCCGTCGGAGAGGCGTATGGCGTAGTACACCGTGCGCTCGCTGAGCGTGGAGCTGGTGCGCGAGCCGTCGCCCGTGCCGTACTGTATCGCCTCGCGGAACTCCTCGCGCTCGGAGT
The DNA here is from genome assembly GCA_900543085.1 of uncultured Eubacteriales bacterium. Taxonomy (GTDB): domain Bacteria; phylum Bacillota; class Clostridia; order Oscillospirales; family Oscillospiraceae; genus Scatomorpha; species Scatomorpha pullicola. Next base: position 20,619 of record UQQF01000029.1, read on the forward strand.
GGTTCTCCATCATGTCCGCGTCGGCGTCGGTGTCGCAGATGACCGTGCCGTCGGAGTCTATCCAGGTGAGGCGGATGTCGCCCTCCTCGAGGTCTTCAAAGTACTCCCGCCCGTTCAGCTCCACGCCGTGCGCGGCCAGGCGCGCCTCGGCGCGCAGCTGGGTGGTCTGCTGGCCGGAGAAATAGTTGTACAGAGCGCCTACAACAAGGGCGAGCCCGGCCAGAAAGACCACCAGGCTCGCCAGAAAGACGCTGCGGAAAATACGCTTTGTCACGGCTGCGCCTCCATCCTGTATCCGACGCCGCGCACCGTGCCTATCAGCGCGCCCGCGTCGCCCAGCTTCTGCCTCAGCGTGCGGATGTGCACGTCCACCGTGCGCGTCTCGCCGTCGTAGTCCGTGCCCCACACCTCGCTGAGCAGCCGGTCGCGCGTGAACACCACGCCGGGCTTGGCCATCATCGTGCGCAGGATCTCAAACTCCTTGAGCGTGAGCGTCACGGCCTGGCCGTTTACGGTCACGGTGTGGCTGGCCGGGTCGAGCGCGAGCGAGCCGAGCGTGAGCAGCTTCTGCGCGCTCTCCCCTCCGCCGGAGCGGCGGAGCACCGCCCGCACGCGCGAGACCATCTCCATCATGCCGAAGGGCTTGACCAGATAGTCGTCCGCACCGGAGTCCAGGCCGGTTATCTTGTCGTACTCCTCGCCGCGCGCCGTGGCCATTATGACCGGCACCGAGCGCGTGAGCGCGGAAAAGCGTATGCGCTTGAGGATCTCGAGCCCATCCTCACCGGGCAGCATGACGTCGAGTATGATCAGCTCCGGCACGCGCTTCGCGATCGCCTCAAAGAGCTGCTCGCCGTTTTCCAGTCCCTCGGCCTCAAATCCGGTGGAGCGCAGGGCGTAGACCTCGATGTCGCGGATCGCCGAGTCGTCCTCTACGCAGTAGATCATGTTCTTTACTCCCCTTAAAAATTTACAGGCAAACCGAAAACCGTCAAATTACCTCGCCGCCCTTGTACTGGCCGGTCTCGGCGAACTCCACCCACTCGGCTATGTTCGTCGCGTGGTCGCCGATGCGCTCGAGGTACTTGGCTATCATAAGCAGGTCGAGCGCGTACTCGCCCTCGCCCTGGCTGTTGGCCAGGCGCTCTATTATCCTGGCCTTGATGGAGCTGAACAGGGCGTCGGCATCGTCGTCGCGCTTCACGACTGCGGCCGCGGCGTCCTTGTCCTGGCGCACAAAGGCGTCGACGCTGTCGGTGACCATGCCTATGACCGTGCGAGCCAGGTCGCCCAGCGCGCCCGCGTCCTCGGGGGCGAGCGGGCCCATGAAGCCCGCGGTGTCGGCTATGTCCAGCGCCTGGTCGCCGATGCGCTCCATGTCGGTTATCATCTTCAGCGCCGCGCTTATCAGGCGCAGGTCGCTGGCGACGGGCTGCTGCTGCAGCAGGAGCTTGAGGCAGATGGTCTCTATCTCGCGCTCTTTCTGGTCGATGTCGTTCTCCAGGGCGCGGACGCGCGGGTAGAGCGTGCGGTCGTTGTCCATGACGCTGCGCGCGGTGATGGCGATGGCCTCCTCGCAGAGAGCGCCCATAGCTATGAGCTCGTGGTTGAGCAGGGCAAGCTGCTCGTCGAATTTTATGCGCATATCAACCGAACCTCCCGGTGATGTAGTCCTCGGTGCGCTTCTCCTGCGGGTGCGAGAACACGCGCTCGGTGTCGCCGAACTCCACCAGCTCGCCGAGAAGGAAAAACGCGGTCTTGTCGGACACACGCACTGCCTGCTGCATATTGTGCGTGACCATGATAACAGTATAACGGTTTTTCAGCTCCATGGCAAGGTCTTCTATCTTGCTGGTGGAGATGGGGTCGAGGGCGCTGGTGCTCTCGTCCATGAGCAGGATGTCCGGCTCCACGGCGAGGGCGCGGGCTATGCAGAGCCTCTGCTGCTGGCCGCCGGAGAGGCCGAGCGCGCTCTTGTTCAGGCGATCCTTGACCTCGTCCCAGATGGCCGCGTCGCGAAGGGAGCGCTCAACGATGTCGTCCAGGCGGGCCTTGCCGCGGATGCCGTGCGTGCGCGGACCGTAGGCGATGTTGTCGTAGATGCTCATGGGGAAGGGGTTGGCCTTCTGGAACACCATGCCTATCTGCTTGCGCAGGCGGGTGACGTCCACGTCCTTGCCGTAGATGTTCTCGCCGTTATAGAGCACCTCACCGTCTATCTTCACGCCCTCGACGAGGTCGTTCATGCGGTTGAGGGTCTTGAGGAATGTGCTCTTGCCGCAGCCGGAGGGGCCTATGAGGGCGGTTATCTGGTTGGCGGGGATCTCGATGTTTATGTCCTTGAGCGCGTGGTTGTCGCCGTAGTAGAGGTTGAGGTGGCGGCTCTCTATTATCGTGCGCTCGCCTTCGGAGGCGGCGGTGTTGTAAACAGTCTCGCTCATATATACTCTCCTGCTCTCAGTTTTTCTTGAGTTTCTTGCCCGCGAGCTTCGCGGCGATGTTGATGACAAAGGCGATGATCAGCAGCACTACGGCGACGGCAAAGGCGAGGCCGAAGTCCGCGCGCTCCTTGGCGTAGACGTAGAGGGAAACGGTGAGCGTGGAGCCCGCGGCGCTGAAGAAGTTGGAGAAGAACTCCCCAATGGTGCCGCCTCCGAACTGAGCCATGCTCATGCTCATGCCGGCGGTGAACATCAGTATGGCGCTCTCGCCGACGATGCGGCCGACGGCCAGGATGCAGCCGGTGACGATGCCGTCGATGCTGCTGGGCAGGACGACGGTGCGTATCATGTGCCACTTGCCGCTGCCCAGGGCGAGGGAGCCCTCGCGGTAGCTCTGCGGCACGGTCTTGAGGCTCTCCTGAGTGGTGCGGATGATGGTGGGCAGGGTCATCATGACGAGGGTCAGCGAACCGGCAATAAGGCTGGTGCCGAGGCCGAGCGCCTGACAGAACACCATCATGCCGACGAGGGCGAAGATGATGCTGGGCATACCGGACAGCGTCTCGGTGGCGAACTCTATTATGCTCACGAGCTTCTTGTTGGTGGCGTACTCGGTGAGGTAGATGGCGCTGCCGACGCCGAGGGGGAGGACGATTATGAGCGTGAACACGATTACGTACACCGTGTTGACTATGGCGGGGAGTATGCCCTGTATGTCGTTTATGACGCTCTCCTCCCGCGTCAGGAACTGCCAGCTGAGGTTCGGGATGCCGCGGTAGAGGATATAGCCGATGAGAAAGACGAGCAGGGCGCAGATTATGATGGCGCTGACGTAGAGCAGGACGCGCATCGTGCCGTTCCACACGCGGCGGCGCGAGGAGAGCGGTGCGGTTATGGACATATTTTCGTTCATCAGTTGCCCTCCTTATCGCGCTTGAAGAAGAAGTTGAGCGCCGCGTTTATCAGCATTATGAACACGAAAAGCACAAGGCCGATGGAGAACAGCGCCTGACGGTGCAGCCCGCCCGCGTAGCTCATCTCGCCTGCGATGGCGGTGGTGAGGAACTTGACGCTGCTCAGGAGGCTGGGCATGTTCGCCACGTTGCCGGCGACCATCAGTATGGCCATGGCCTCGCCGATGGCGCGGCCGACGCCGAGCACGACGGCTGCGGCGATGCCGCTCTTGGCGGCGGGAGCGCTCACGCGAAAGTAGGTCTCAAGCTCGGTCGCGCCGAGGGCGAGGGAGGCCTCCTCGTACTCGCGCGGCACGGCGTTGAGCGCGGTCTCGCTCACGGAGATGATGCTGGGCAGTATCATGATGGCCAGCACGATGATGGCGGCGAAGAGCGTGTCGCCTGCCGGGAGGTTGAAGGTCTCGCGGATGAACGGCAGCAGAACCATCATGCCCACAAGGCCGTACACGACGCTGGGGATGCCGGCGAGCAGGTCGACTACCTCACGGATGACGGCGGCGACCCTGCGCGGCGCGACCTTGGAGAGGAACACGGCCATGAGGAAGCCTATGGGCACGCCGATGATTATCGCGCCGCAGGTGCCGTAGATGCTGGTGAGTATCATGGGCAGGATGCCGTAGGC
>UQQF01000030.1 GCA_900543085.1 uncultured Eubacteriales bacterium
AGATACATTTCTGCGTTCCTTTGAGCATTTGAAAACCCCGGATGATACAAGACCGCTCACTTTGGAAGAAATTATGCTGCGTACAGAAAGGAGTGAATGGGACGATGACATTACTGTATAAGGAAATGAGGCTTGTAGCCCATCCAACCTCGATTGTTTTTGCATTTTTGGGCTGCCTTGTTCTGGTACCGTCCTATCCTTACAGTGTGATTTTTATGTTTGGGTGTTTAGCGCCTTACATTACTTTTTTAAATGCGCGGGAAACAAATGATGTCTGGTACACAGCCGTTTTACCAGTAACAAAACGGGAAAATGTTCTGGGAAAATGCCTGCTTGTCGTTTTCTTTCAGCTATTTCAACTGCTGTTCTCTATCCCGTTTGCACTTTTGAGAAATGCCATGAATATAGCAAATAACCCCGTAGGTTTAGACGCGACTGTTGCATGGTATGGTTTTGGCTTTATTTTATATGCAGTATTCGATTTGGTATTTCTCACGACATTTTATAAAAGCGGTTACAAAGTCGGAAAATCATTTATTCTTGCAGCAATTCCTATGGTTTTTCTCATGGTAGCGATAGAAGCCACTTCTTACATCCCGGCGCTTGTTTGGATAGATAGCTACCAGCCAGAGCATTTGCTGATACAGTTGCCGATTTTAATAGTCGGGATTGTCTGCTATGGCGTACTTGTTCCATTAGCATATCGAATTTCTGCAAAACGCTTTGAAAAAGTTGATTTGTAAAGTCAATGTATTAGCAAAGCCAGCCGAGCCAGTCAACGGTCAAGATGAACGGCGCATACGCGCCGCCGTTGACAGCCCCGCCCGCCTTTGCAGACAGGCAATCAAGGCGGGAAAGCCCTAAAATGGCTTCCCGCGCATTTCAATTTTTAGAAAGGAAACGCTCCAAAATCAGAAAGAGAGCGGCCAAACACTTTGAGGGATTGGCCGCCTTGTCCACCCATTCAGCGGGGCGGCGGGCGGCGGTCAAGGCCGGGTGTAAACCCGTTCATATCAGCCTTGATGGTTGCCCGCTGTCCTGCTACTTTTCCGGGAGTGTGGCCACAACTTCTGGACACTTTGTCCACAAGTCAGAGCGTAGAACGAGGGACGGGGGCTTTCATATACCTGCCGCCGTTCTCTGAAAACAGCCCGATTTTTTGCTCATTCCCATTCGCAAAAATTCAGCCTGTTTTCCTGCCGGGGCAACCAGGGCGCATGAAGCACCGCACCCCGTTTCCCCCGTCAGCCACGCCAGCAGGTATAACACACTACACTTTGCAAGCAAAGTCGTGTGCCAAAGAGGGTCCCCCTTTGGAAACCACAGACAACAAAACAGGCGGTATGCTGCCCTCTCCGGGAGCATACCGCCGTTTGTTGTCAGCAGCCCGTTTCACGGTCTGTTTTCGCCCTTTGTAAAGTTTGGCGTGGGAAATAAACGCGGTAATCGAAGTTCAGCCTCGTGCCGCCCAGCACGAACATCAGCAGCAGGCCCAGCACAGAGACAACGGCCGCGGCAATATTGACGCACAGGCAGCGGGTGCGGGTGCGCACCAGCAGCCACTGCCGGCGCTTTTCGCCCAGCGGGGTGGTTCCATCTGCGGCGGCGTCGGGGCGGCGTTCGCCGCGGAGGAGCTCGTCGCAGGTGACGCCGAATATCTCCGCTATCACCGGTATGAGCGCCAAGTCCGGCGCGCCGTCGCCCACCTCCCAGCGCGAGACGGTCTTGTCTGACACGTGCAGCAGCTCCGCCAGGTCTTTCTGCGTCATCCCGTTCGCCTTCCGCAGCGCCGCGATAAACGCGCCTATGCTTTTCCTGTCCATGGGCAGCCCCCTTTCTGAGCACATTCTAGCCCTGTTGAGGGCGCGATGTCCACCTGAGAGAGCGGGAATCGCTCTCGGAATGTGAGAATCAGCCGCCTTTCGCGCACTTTTCCAGCGCTTCGGCGAACTTTTGCTCAAAGCGTGCCGCAGCCTCACGGCTGACGCGCTTCCAGGGCGCGAGCATGTCGAAGGCGTGCCAGCAGCCGGGATAGACGTCGCACTCGGCGGGGACGCCCGCGGCCTTCAGTTGGTTTACATAATTCAACGTCTCGCAGTAAAACGGCTCTATGTCCCCCACGAAGGTGTAGCAGGGCGGCAAGTTTACATAATTATCTTGCCTCGCCGGTGCGGCATAGGGTGGGACGCTGTCCGTGCCGTACTTGTCACGCAGGTACAGCTTCCACGCGGCGTGGTTGCGGCGCGTGTTCCAGACGTGCGCATGGTTGTCGCGGCTGGAGGGCGTGTCGCGGTCGTCGAGCATGGGATAGAGCGGGAACTGATATTTTATGTCTACCTCTCCCCTGTCCCTTGCGAGCATACACAGCGCGGCGCACAGACCTCCGCCCGCGCTCTCGCCGCCGACGATGATCCGCTCCGGGTCGTAGCCCAGCCTCCAGGCGTTGGCCTTGAACCACAGCAGTGCGGCGTAGCAGTCCTCTATCGCCGCCGGGTACGGCGCTTGCCACGACAGCGTATAGGCCGGGGCGCAGACGGTGACGCCGAACTTCTCGACCAGCGCCCTGGCTCTGGTTATGTAAACTATTTCCGCCATGCCCGTGGCGAAGCCGCCGCCGTGTATCCAAAACACGCCCGCTGTCATATCGGGCGCGCGGGCGTGCTTGGTCGGACGCAGGACAAGCAGTTTTATCCTGCGCCCGTTGCTGTTAACATAATACTTCTCAGTTTTCATCAGAAGAAACTCATCTGGCTCTCGTCGGGCAGGGAGTTCAGCGCGCCGACGCTCTTGAGCTGTTCGATGTGCGCCTGGCTGAGCTTGGGGCAGGCCATGGACAGCTCCTCGATGGATATGAACTCGCGTCCGCCCTCGCGCGCGGCTGCCAGGTCGCGCGCCGCGGCCTCGCCCAGGCCGGACAGCGACACGAACGGCGGCCGGAGCTGCCTGTCGCCGACCACGAGGAATTTGCTCTCGTCGCTCTCGTACAGGTCTATCGGCGCGAAATCGAAGCCGCGCATATAGAACTCGTACACGGCCTCGAGCGTGGTGCGAAGATCCTGCTCCTTGGCCGTGGCGTCGGCCTTGGAGTCTATTTCGTTTATCTTGCGCCGCACGAAGTCCACGCCCTGTATCATGATAGCGGCGTCGAAGGCGTCCTTCTGGCTGCGGCGGTAGAAGTACGCGCTGTAGTATTGCAGCGGGTAGTGGACCTTGAAGAAGGCTATGCGGAAGCCCATCATGACGTAGGCCACGGCGTGGGCCTTCGGGAACAGGTATTTTATCTTGCGGCAGGACTCTATGTACCAGTCCGGGACGCCGTGGTCGCGCATCTCCTGCTCCGCGCCGTCGGGTAGGCCGCGGCCTTTACGGACGGCCTCCATTATCTTGAAGCTGCGCTTCGGCTCCATGCCACGGGAGATCAGATAGAGCATGATGTCGTCGCGGCAGCCGATGGTGTCCTTGACCGTGGCCGTGCCGGAGAGGATGAGATCCTTGGCGTTGCCCAGCCACACGTCGGTGCCGTGGGAGTAGCCGGAAAGGCGCACCAGGGTGTCGAACTGCTCGGGCTTTGTGTCCACCAGCATCTGGCGGGTGAAGCCCGTGCCGAACTCGGGTATGCCTATGGTGCCGGTCTTGCCGATGATGGGGTCGTCGTCGGTCAGACCCAGCGGCTCCGGCGTGCGGAAGATGCGCCGCGTCTCCGGGTCGTCCAGCGGTATCTTGCGCACGTCGACGCCGGTCATGTCCTGGAGCATCTTGAGCATGGTCGGGTCATCGTGACCCAGCTCGTCGAGCTTGAGGAGGTTGTCCTCCATGCTGTGATATTCAAAGTGGGTGGTGATGATACCGCTGCCCGGGTCGTCGGCGGGGTGCTGCACGGGGCAGAAGTCCTCGACCTCCATGTCCTGCGGGATGACGACCAGACCGCCCGGGTGCTGACCCGTCGTGCGCTTTACGCCGACAAGTCCCGATGCCAGGCGGCTCTCCTCGGCCTTGGAGACGTGCATGCCGCGCTCCTCCAGGTACTTGAGCACATAGCCGTAGGCGGTCTTTTCCGCCAGCGTGCCGATGGTGCCGGCGCGGAACACGTGGTCGGAGCCGAAAAGTTCCTCGGTGTACTTGTGCGCCTTGGCCTGGTACTCGCCGGAGAAGTTGAGGTCGATATCCGGCACCTTGTCGCCGCCGAAGCCCAGGAAGGTCTCGAACGGGATGTCGAAGCCCTCCTTGCGCATCTTGGCGCCGCAGACCGGGCAGTCAGCGTCGGGCATGTCTGCGCCGCAGCCGTAGTCCTTGCCGGACTCGAAGTCCGTGTGGTGGCAGCTCGGGCAGACGTAGTGCGGCGGCAGAGAGTTGACCTCCGTGATGCCGGACATGTACGCCACGATGCTGGAGCCGACGCTGCCTCGGCTGCCGACCAGGTAGCCGTGGGCGTTGGAGTCCGCGACCAGCTTCTGCGCGGACATGTATATGACGTCGTAGTGGCGCGAGAGTATGTCGTGCAGCTCGGTCTCGACGCGCTCGGTGACTATCTCGGGCGGGTTCTCGCCGTATATCTCGTGCATCTTGCCGTAGACCAGGTCTTTCAGCTGGCCGTCGGAGTTCTCTATCTTGGGCGGGAACAGGCCGTCGGGCAGGAGCTTTATCTCCTCGCACATATCCGCTATCTTGTTCGGGTTGCCGATGACCGCCTCGTAGCACTCGCGCTTGCCGAGGTAGGCGAACTCCTCGAGCATCTCGTCGGTCGTGCGGAAGTAGAGCGGATTCGGCCGGTCGGCGTCGGAGAACTTCTTGGCCGCGAGCAGTATGCGGCGGTAGATCTCGTCGCGCGGGTCGAGGAAGTGCACGTCGCCGGTGGCGACGACGGGCTTCTCCAGCTCGTGCGCCAGGCGCGCCACGCGCCGGTTCAAATCGCGCAGACCCTCGTCGTCGCGCACCGTGCCGTTCTCGACCAGGAAGCGGTTGTTGGCGATGGGCATGATCTCGAAGTAGTCGTAGAAGCCGGCGATGCGCTTTAGCTCCTGGGCGTTCGTGCCCCTGAGCACGGCGTCGAAGACCTCGCCCGCCTCGCAGGCGGAGCCTATCAGCAGCCCCTCGCGGTGCTGCATGAGCAGGCTCTTGGGTATGATGGGGTTGCGCGAATAGTGCTTCAAATAGCTCGCGGAGATGAGCTTATAGAGGTTCTTCAAGCCCACCTTGTTGCGCACCAGCAGAGATATGTGCCTCACGCGCTTGCTGCCCGGGCCGGAGAGCTTGCTCATTACGTCGTTCACGTCGCTGAGCTTTTCCGCGCCCTGGTTGTGCAGCATGGGTATGAACTTCTCCATCATCCGCGCGACGACCTCGGCGTCGTCAAACGCACGGTGGTGGTTGAACTCCGGCAGGCCGAGGTGCTTGCTGACTATGTCCAGCTTGTGCCGCCGCAGCTCCGGCAGCAGTCGCTGAGCCAGTATCAGGGTGTCGACCACCACGGGGTCGAACTCTATGCCGCTGCGCTCGCAGGCGGCGGCCATGAAGCCGGTGTCGAAGGTCGCGTTGTGCGCGATTATCGGCCGGCCTCCGGCGAAGTCCAAAAACGCGCGCATGGCCTCCGCCTCGTCGGGGGCGTCCGCCACGTCGCTGTCCTTTATGCCCGTCAGCTCCGTGATGTTCGCCGGGATGTGCATGTGCGGGTTCACGAATGTGCTGAAGGTGTCTATCACCCTCCCGCCGGAGAACAGCACCGCGCCTATCTCCGTCAGCCGATCCGTGGCGGCGGAGAGACCTGTGGTCTCCACGTCGAAGGCGATGAACTCCCCGGTCAGCGGGGCGTCGCTGTCGCCGCGCACGGCCGTGCCGGTGTCCACGTCGTTTACATAATACCCCTCGAGGCCGTAGATTATCTTGACGCCGTACTTCTTGCCGGCCTTGCTCATCTCGGGGTAGGCCTGCGCGGTGCCGTGGTCGGTGACGGCAACCGCCTTCATGCCCCAGGCGGCGGCGCGCTCGACCACCTTGGCGGGGTCGGGCAGGGCGTCGAGCGTGGAGTAGCGCGTGTGCAGATGCAGCTCCACGCGCTTGCCGCCCTCGGCGGTGTCGGGGCGGATGTCCATGCTGGACGTGACGATGGTCACGGGATCTATTATCATGTCGCCGTAGAACTTGTCAAAGTCCACCTTGCCGCGCACTATAACGCACATTCCGGACTTGACCTTGCCGGTGATGGAGGCGTCCTCTCCGCGCGCGATGAACTTGTTGACGTGCACCGAGCCGGTGTAGTCGGTCATGTCAAAGCTGAGTATATTGGCGCCGCGCTTTTGTAACTCGCGGTTGTCGACGGCGAAGATGACGCCCTTGACCGTGACGTATCCGCTCTCGAGCGTGACGGTGGACATGTCCACGGGCACGTCCGACTTGCGCAGGGTGCGGCCGTAGAGCAGCTTGCCGTCCTTTGCCCCCTCGCTCTTGGCCTGCTTCTGCGGCTGGAGCTTGGGGCACTCGGCGTTGAGCGTGACCTTGAGCAGGCCGAACTGGGCGCGCAGGCTGCTCTCTATGGCGCCTATTTCCGCCGGGGCGGCCGTCGCGGCGAAGCGCGCGTCCACGGTCATGCTGCGCTCGTCCTCGTTTACCACGACGCTCTCCACCTCGGCCTTGTCCAGGCCGCCGGCGCTCTCGCGCAGCGGCCCGCAGCCGGGGAATATCGTCAGGAAAGCTATCATCCGGACACCTCGCTCTCAATGAGCTCCATCAAGGCGCCGCACAGCTCGCTCTCCGGCACCTTGCGGATTATCTCGCCCTTTTTGAACAGCAGTCCGCAGCCCCTGCCGCCCGCTATGCCGTAGTCGGCCTCTCGCGCCTCGCCGGGGCCGTTCACCACGCAGCCCATCACCGCCACGGTGATGTCGGCGTTTACGCCGGCGAGCCTGTCCTCCACCTCGTGGGCTAGGGCGATGAGGTCTATCTCCGTGCGTCCGCAGGTGGGACAGCTCACAAAGCGCACCCCGGCCTTCCTCAGCCCGGCGGCCTTGAGTATGGCGATGCCCGCCTTTACCTCCTCCACCGGATCGGCGGTGAGCGATACGCGGATGGTGTCGCCTATGCCCTCCATCAGCAGCGTCCCGATGCCCACGGCGGAGCTGACCGTGCCCTGGTACGCCGTGCCCGTCTCGGTGACGCCCAGGTGCAGCGGATAGGGCAGCACCTCTGCGGCCAGGCGGTAGGCCTCCACCGTCAGCGGCACGCTGCTGCTCTTGAGCGAGAGGCAGATGTCGTCAAAGCCGCAGTCGTTCAGCAGCCGTATGTGCCCCGTCGCGCTCTCCACCAGCGCCTCGGCGGTGGGATGGCCGTACTTCTCCAGCAACGGCTTCTCCAGGCTGCCACCGTTCACGCCTATGCGTATCGGAATGTTATGTAAACTGCACTCCCGAGCCACGGCGGCCACCTTGTCCCTGCCGCCGATATTGCCGGGGTTGATGCGAATCTTGTCTATCCCGCGCGCCGTCGCCTCCAGAGCCAGGCGGTAGTCGAAGTGTATGTCCGCCACCAGCGGAACGTCCACGCGCTCTTTTATGTCGGAAATTGCCCTTGCAGCGGCCATATCCGGCACCGCAAGGCGCACAATGTCGCAGCCCGCGGCGCGCAGGCGCTTTATCTGTGCGACCACGGCGTCCACATCGCTGGTGCGCACGTTGCACATGGACTGAACCGAAACGGCAGCGCCCCCACCTATGGGGACGCCGCCTGCAACTATCTTCTTGGTATTCTCTCTTGTATTCATTTTCTCAGCCTCAAAATGTTATGTCAAGTGATGAGCCGTGAAATATCGTTGAACATGACCACCGCCATGAAGCCCAGCAGGATCACCATGCCGGCCGCGTGGACGTAGCCCTCATAGCGCGAGGGGATGCTCCTGCGGGTGATGAGGTGGATGACGCCGTTGAGCAGCACGAAGAAGATACGTCCGCCGTCGAGCGCGGGGATGGGCAGCATATTCATCACGGCGAGGTTCACCGCGATGAAGGCCACGAGGTAGCCCACGTCCATCAGCGCTATGCCGACGCCCTCGTTCTGTGCCGTCTCGCTGCCGACGTCGTTTATCATGTCGACTATGCCGACCACTCCGGCCATGTCGTCCAGGCCGACCAGGCCGGTGACCAGGTCGCTGAGCGCTAGCCAGACCTGGCGGACAAAGTCTATCGTCGTGTACCAGGAGTATTTCAGCGTGTTGCCGAAGGTCGCCGGCGCGACCTCGAACTGTATGCCGTAGAGCACCTGTCCGTCGGCCTGCTCGTAGGGCTCGAGCTTGAAGTCGTCGAGATGCACCTTCTCGCCGTCGCGTATGACCACCACGTCGTAGTTCGTGTCCGCGCTTCGGGAGAGGTAGAGCGAGAAGTTGCCCGAGAAGTATATGCGGTGCCCGTCTATCGAGTATATCTCGTCGCCGGCCTGGAGGCCGTTTTCGCCCTCGTAGGGGTTGTTCTCCGTGAATCCGGCGATGACGGGCGAGTTGAAGCCGGCGGCCTGGGAGAAGATTATGAGCACGAGCGCCAGGCCGAGCAGGAAGTTCATAAAGCTTCCCGCGCAGAGGATGACTACCCGCTTCCACGCGCGCTGCTTGGTGAAGCAGCGCGGGTCGTCCGTCTCCTCGTCCTCGCCCTCCATGGCGCAGTAGCCGCCGATGGGCAGGCACCTGAGGGCGTACAGCGTCTCGCCCTTCTGGCGTTTGAAGATGGCAGGTCCCATGCCTATGGAAAACTCGTTTACCTTGACGCCCAGGCTCTTGGCCGCGATGAAGTGGCCGAACTCGTGTATGCCGACGAGGATGCCGAAGGCGATGATCGCTATGACTATGAACATCAGGAATAACGCTCCTTGACAAGAGTGCGCGCCTCGCCGTCCGAGGAGAGTATGTCCTCCAGCGACGGCTCCGCAATGAAGCCTATGCGGCCGAGGGCGTATTGAACACTCTCGTAGATTTCATTATACCCCAATTTCCCTGACAAAAACATCCCCACAGCCACCTCGTTGGCGGCGGACATGACGGCCGGGGCGTTGCCGCCGCGGCGCGCGCAGTCCATGGCCAGCGCGAGGCATGGCATCCTCTCCAGATCCGGCTTCATGAAGTGCAGCCCGGACATGGCGGTCAAGTCCAGCCTCCCGCTCTCGCTCTCGCAGCGCTCCGGCCAGGTGAGCGCATACTGGATGGGCAGGCTCATGTCCGGCACTCCCAGCTGGGCTATGACCGTGCCGTCCACAAGCTCCACCGCCGAGTGCACCACGCTCTCGGGGTGGATGAGCACCTCGATGTCGTCGGGCGTGACTCCAAATAGGTGCATGGCCTCGATAAACTCCAGACCCTTGTTCATCATCGTGGCGCTGTCCACGCTTATCTTCGCACCCATGGACCAGTTGGGGTGCTTCACGGCGCGCTCCGGCGTCACGTCCTTCGTCCGCTCGCGCGTCCAGCCCCTGAACGGGCCGCCGGAGCCGGTAAGCAGTATCTTCCGCAGCTCGCCGCGCCGGCCGTTGAGGCACTGGAAGATGGCGCTGTGCTCGCTGTCCACGGGGACTATCTCCGCGCCGGTCTCCCGGGCGCGCGCCATGACTATGCTCCCGGCGCAGACCAGCGTCTCCTTGTTGGCCAGCGCGATGCGCCGCTTTGCGCCGATGGCGTCCAGCGTGGGACGCAGACCCACGGCGCCGGAGACGGCGGTGACGACGCAGTCCGTGTTCTCCCAGACCGCGGCGGCGCGCAAGCCCTCCTCGCCGGGGGCGCCGACGGTTATGCCGCTGCCCGAGAGCGCCTCGCGCAGCTTCGCCGAGGCGGCCTCGTCAAAGGCGGCGACGTACTCGGGCTTGAGCCTCGCAGCCTGCTCGAGCAGCAGATCCACGTTGCGGTTGGTGGTCATCGCGCTCACACGTATGCCCAGATGCTCGCACACGGCGACGCTCTGGCGGCCTATGCTGCCGGTGGAGCCGAGTATTGCGGTGGATTTGACCATAGTTCGGCCTCGCTTTTCACGCCATGACGGCGGTAATTATCAGGTAGTAAGCCGGGGAGACGAACAGCACGCTGTCAAACCTGTCCAGCACGCCGCCGTGCCCGGGAAATATCGCCCCGTAGTCCTTGATGCCGTACTCGCGCTTTATGACGGAGAAGCTCAGATCGCCGATCTGGCCGAACAGGCTGCCGACCAGGCCGAGGACGATTATGAGCGCCCAGCCGAGATCCAGCGTGACGGTGGCTTTCACGATAAGGTGATAGACTATCATGCCCGCAACGCTGCCGATAAATCCGCCGACGCAGCCCTCCACGGTCTTGTTGGGGCTGACATGCGGGCACAGCTTGTGCCTGCCCATCGCGCGGCCCATGAAGTACGCGCCCGTGTCGCTCATGAATGCGCCCACCAGCGGCGCGAGAGCGAGCGCCGCGCTGGCGTCGCGCAGCAGCGCAAGGCTGGCGAAGCCCGCCGGCAGCAGCGTGGCGGAGAGGATGCCGGCCGCGAGCGTGGCAAAGCCGAGCTGCTTCTCCCTGCCGTGGGTGAAGATCGCGGTAAGGAAGCCGTACAGCACCACGGCGAAGATGCCGGCGAGTATCCATATGACCGGGATGTCCAGCTGACGCACGCCCAGTGCGCCGGTCATCGCGGCGGCCAGAACGGGCATGGCGGGCAGCAGCTCCCACTCCTCGTCGCCCACGGCGTGCATCAGCTCATAGCTCGCCACGGCGGCCAGAGCCGCGCACATGGCCAGCGTGGCCCAGCTGGGGGCGGCAAGGAGTATGAGCAGCAGCACGGGTATGCCCACCGCGGCGAAGATGATCCTCGTTTTCATTTCTTGATTCCCCCAAAGCGCCTGTCGCGGCGCTGATACTCGGCTATCGCCGCGTCTATGTCCCCGCTGGTGAAGTCCGGCCAGAGCACGTCGGTGAATATAAGCTCGCTGTACGCGCTCTCCCACATGAGGAAGTTGGAAAGCCTCATCTCCCCGCCGGGGCGGATGATCAGATCCGGGTCGGGGATGCCGGCGGAGAACATGTAATTTGAAAACGACTCCTCGGTGAGGGTCGCCGCCTTGCCGGCCTTGTAGTCCTCGGCGAAGCGCAGCGCCGCGCGGACTATCTCGTCCCTGCCGCCGTAGTTGAGGCAGACGTTGGCCTGGAAGCCCTCGTAGTGCGTCGAGATGTCGGCCGTCTCGTCTATCAGGTCGCGCAGGTTCTTGGGCAATATCTCGGGGTCGCCGAGTATCTTGAGGCGGATGTGGTCGCGCTCCATCGTGTCCACGGCCTCGCGCAGGTACTTGCCCAGCAGACCCATGATCGTGTCCACCTCCTCGCGCGGGCGCTTCCAGTTCTCGGTGGAGAACGCGTACACGGTGAGGTAGTCTATGCCTATGTCCTTGCAGTAGGTCGCAATGCGGCGGAAGGTCTCCGCGCCCGCGGCGTGGCCGGCGGTGCGCGGCAGTCCCCGACGCTTTGCCCAGCGGCCGTTGCCGTCCAGTATTATCGCAATGTGGCGGGGGAGGAGTTTCGCCCCATCCCCCGCCGTATTATCAGACTTGAAGATCGCCATCAGATCTCGAATAGCTCCTTCTCCTTCTTGTCCGCTATCTTGTCAATCTCCTTTATCCAGTCGTCGGTTATCTTCTGGAAGTCCTTTTCCGCTATCTTGACGTCGTCCTCGGTCATGTCGCCGTTCTTCTTCTGCGTCTTGAAGCTGTCCATGGCGTCGCGGCGGATGTTGCGGATGGCGACCTTGGCCTCCTCGGCGTACTTCTTCACCTGCTTGGCCAGCTCGCGGCGGCGCTCCTCAGTGAGCTGGGGGAACACCAGTCGGATGCAGGTGCCGTCGTTCTGCGGGTTGATGCCCAGCTCGCTGGCCATGATGGCCTTCTCGATGCCCTTGAGCGTGCT
Source organism: uncultured Eubacteriales bacterium (assembly GCA_900543085.1). Lineage (GTDB taxonomy): Bacteria > Bacillota > Clostridia > Oscillospirales > Oscillospiraceae > Scatomorpha > Scatomorpha pullicola. The sequence continues at coordinate 11,888 of UQQF01000030.1, forward strand.
CTTGTCCCACGGGGTTATGAGCAGGCTGCGCGGGTCGGGCGTGGAGATGCTGGCGACCTGCTGAATGGGGGTGGGCGTGCCGTAGTAGTCCACGGTTATCTGGTCGAGCACCGCGGCGTTGGCCCTGCCCGCGCGGACGCTGGCGAGGTTGGTGCTGAGGTTCTCAGAGGTCTTGCGCATCTTTGTTTCAAATTCTTCGTATCCGGTGGCCATTTTCATTCCTCCTATTTTGTAACTACCGTGCCTATTTTCTCGCCCAGCACGGCGCGGACAATATTTTCGGGGTCTTTCAGCTCAAACACTATGACGGGGATGGAGTTGTCCATCGAAAGGCTGGTGGCGGTCGTGTCCATCACGGCCAGGTGCTGAGCGAGCACCTCGTCATAGGTTATCGCGTCGTACTTCACGGCGTGGTCGTCGACCCTGGGGTCGGCGCTGTACACGCCGTCGATGTTCTTGGCCAGCAGTATCGCGTCCGCCTCTATCTCGGCGGCGCGCAGCACGGCAGCGGTGTCCGTCGAGAAGTAGGGGTTGCCGGTGCCCGCTCCGAACAGCACCACGCGCCCCTTGGAGAGATGGCGCATCGCACGCAGGCGGATATACGGCTCGGCTATGGCGCGCATCTCGATGGCGGTCTGGACGCGCACGTCTATGCCGTGCTGCTCCATCACGTCTGCCACGGCCAGGCAATTCATCACCGTGGCCAGCATGCCCATATGGTCGGCGCGCGTGCGCTCGATCTTGCCGGAGCCGTCCTTGACGCCGCGCCAGAAGTTGCCGCCGCCGATGACGATTCCTACCTCCACGCCCAGCTCGAGGCACTTCTTGACCGCCTCGCACACGCTGGAGATAACGCCGAAGTCCAGCCCGGATTTTTTGTCACCCGCCAGAGCCTCGCCGCTGATCTTTATGAGCACGCGCTTGTACACCGGTTTTTTCTCGTCCATACTCGTCCCCCTCGGTCAAGTCTCCGACGCGTATTGTAATACACCCGGAGCCGGAATAAAAGCCGGATATTGTAAACTTTCCGTCCGGCCTCAATAACTTCGTCTCATTATAGCAAACTTCACGCGCCTTGTAAATCGCTTATCAAAATTCTCCACGCTTCCGCGCCCGGCCGATGCGACAGCATCCGCGCCCGGACGGGTGTATGCTTGTATCCGTGGACACGATATACGTTGACAGCCTGTTTGCACTGAATCTTGCCGCCGACTACCTGATGCTGCTCTGCGGCGCGCGCATCTCCGGCGCGGTCATACGCCGCGGCCGGCTGTTCATCGCCGCGGTGGTGGGCGCGGCCTATGCGGTGGCCTGTGTGCTGCCAAAGTGGGGGATGCTCACCTCGCCGATAGCCAAAATTGCCCTGGGAGTGGGGATGTGCCTCATCGCCTACGGCTCCGAGCGGCGCTTCTGGCGCTGCTGCGGCTGCTTCTTCGCGGTGTCGGCGCTGTTCGGCGGGGCGGTGTGGGCGTCGGGGATGCTCGCCGGCACGGGCGGGGCGTATTCGCCGTACGTACCGGTGTCCGGCCGCGTGCTGGTGCTGAGCTTCGCCATATGCTACGCGGCGGTTTCGCTGCTCTTTCGCCGGACGCTGGCAAAGCGCTCACAGCGCACAGTCCCGCTCACGGTGAGGCTGGGCGACAAGCCGCTCACGCTGCGCGCGCTCATCGACACGGGCAACACGCTCTCCGACCCCGCTTCGGGCAGGGCGGTGATAGTGGCGGACGCGAGGGCGCTCTCTCCCCTGCTGGGCTTCACGCCGGATTTGAGCGACGTCTCCGCGCTCGTAGAGGCGCTCAGCCGCGTGCCGGGGCTGGAGCGGCGCGTGTCGCTGGTGCCATACCGCTCGGTGGGCGTGAGCGGCGGTCTGCTCGCGGCGTTCAGGCCGGACGCGCTGGAGCTGGGCGGCAAGAGCTCCTCGGCGCTGCTCGCCCTCGGCGAGGTTTGCGGAGACGACTACGAGGCCATCGCGCCCGAGACTACTTTCTAGGAGGTACAATATGCTCATTTCCCTCTCAGCCATACGCAAGGCGCTCGAGCGGCTGCTGCACGCGGAGGCCATACACTACATAGGCGGCAGCGACACCCTGCCTCCGCCCCTGCCGCGCAGTGAGGAGGCCGAGGCCATCGCCGCCCTGGACGCGGGCGACGCGCAGGCGAAGGCGCTGCTCATCGAGCACAACCTGCGCCTGGTGGTCTACATCGCGCGCCGGTTTGAAAACACCGGCGTGAACATCGAAGACCTCATCTCCATAGGCACGATCGGGCTCATCAAGGCCATAAACACCTTCAACAGCGGCAAGGCCATAAAGCTGGCGACCTACGCCTCGCGCTGCATCGAAAACGAGATACTCATGTACCTGCGCAAGAACAACGCCGTGCGCGGCGAGATAAGCATAGACGAGCCGCTCAACACCGACTACGACGGCAACGAGCTGCTGCTGAGCGACATCCTCGGTACGGACGCCGACGAGGTCATCCGCCCGCTGGAGGACGACGCCGACCGCGAGATGCTGCGCATCGCCATCGACACCCTGCCCGAGCGGGAGAAGCAGATAATCCTCCTGCGCTACGGCTTCATCGGCGGCACGGAGTACACGCAAAAGGAGGTCGCCTCCCTGCTGGGCATATCCCAGAGCTACATCTCCCGCCTGGAAAAGCGGATAATCGAGAGGCTGCACAGCGAGATGCTGAAGCTGGCGCAGTAGCGCCGCTGTTGATAACCGCGCGCCGAAAACTGCCCGACCCCGGGAAAACGCCCTCAGCTGGCCGTCCTCCCGGGGTCGGGCAATTGTTGAATACTGTGTTGAAAATGTGGAAAAGCCGCTGAAAAGCGCCGCGCCTTATGTCAGAATATCAGCCATACTGTCGACGCCGCGGCCAGCAGCGCCGACGTGGCGAGCAGCCACGGCAGCGCCCGGCGCAGCCTCCACCTCAGGCTCGGCCGCTGCCTGGCCGGCGGAGCCGTCTCCGCCCCGGCGGCCTCCAGCGCCTGACGCAAAAGCTCGGTCTCCGTCACGGCGCAGTCTCCGCGCACGATGAATATCGCCTGCTCGAACGCGCCGCCGTCCGGCTGCGGGACTATCACCACGCGCCGGGCAGTCCCGCGTACCGTGCCCCGGCGGCTTATCTTCGGCGCGCTCATGCCCTGGCGTCCACGCGCACGGCGAGCACGGTCATGTCGTCGCCCTCGCCGGACTCCTCGCAGGCGCGCCGGAGCACCAGCCTGGCCAGAGCCTTCATGTCCTCGTCCTCGCAGTCGGCCAGCAGGGCGCGCAGCCAGCCGTCGTCGGAGCCGGTGACCACTCCGTCGGAGGCTATGACGGCCACGTTCCCCGGCCTGAGGTGCATCCGCACCGTGTCGGGAGCCGCTCCGTCCCCGGCCAGCATACCCGCGGCCAGGCTCTCGCAGTCTATGCGCCGGACGCTCTTGCCCGCGCGGACGTAGCTCGGCGCGGCGCCGTACTTGTAGAAGCTGGTCTCGCCCGTGAACAGGTCCACGTGCATCAGGTCCACCGTGGCGTAGCCCCACTCGTCGCCGTTGCGCAGCAGCATGACGCTGTTGAGTATCTTCATCGCTACGGCGGGGTCGACTCCGCCGCGAAGGAAGCGCTCGAGTATCCCCACGGCCTCGCAGCTCTCGGCGGCGGCCTCCGCGCCGGTGCCCATGCCGTCGGAGAGTATGACGCACAGCCCGCCGGCGTCAGTCTTGAAATAGGTGCCGCGGTCTCCGCTTACGCTCTCGCCGGGCTTTTTCAGCGCCGCTATGCCCACGCTGGCGCACAGCGGCTCGGCCTCCAGCAGCACCAGCCGCCCTTCCGCGCTGTCGCAGGGGGTGCAGAGCCTCACGCCCAGCACGGCGCTGAGCCTGTCCAGCCAGGCCGGGTCGCGCGTTATCGCGCCCAGCCGCCCGGACTCTATCACCGCGCGCAGCCGCCCGCCGGAGTCGCGGAACACCGCCGCGTCCGCCTCCACGTCCATCGTGCGCAGATAGCGCATCAGCCGCCGCTCGGCCAGCGGGTCGGCTCCGTTCAGGCTGCCCAGCTCGCGCGAGACCTGCGCGAGTATCTCGGCGAAGTCGTGGTACTGCCCCCAGGCCGCCGCGCGGCCTTCGCGCAGCCGCTCGCGGTACTGCGCGCGGTAGGCGATGGCGCGCAGCTCGCCGTTCACCGCCGCGACGAACGCGCCCAGGTTCACGCAGCGCTCGCGGAACCACTCGGGTATGTCCTCGGCCTCAAGCCTGCCGCGCTCGTTCATGGCGGCGGTGGCGCCGTTGAGCGCGTCGAGCGTCTCCATGTACCCTCCGCCCCAGCACTCGCCGCGCTTGGCGCAGCGCACGCAGGCGGCGGAGGCCGCGCGGTCGAACACTCTGGCCACGTCGTTGTCGTTCACGTACTCGCAGCCGCGCTGCGCCACGGTGCAGACGTCCAGATACGCGCGGGCTATGCCCTCCACGCGCCGCGAGGCGTATTTGCGCAGTCCGCTCTCCCCCACCCCGGGGCTGAGCGGGGCGATCAGCGAGCCCGCCCAGGCCAGCGCCTGCGGCGGTATCAGCATGAAGATCACGCTGGCCGCAAAGGCCTCGAACAGCGGGGCGAAGTTCACGCCCTCCGCGCCGGACAGGTACGCCGCCAGGGCGTCCGCCACGACGAACACGGCCAGGAAAGCCAGGCGTCCGAAGCGCGAGAACACGCCGGAGCACAGCGCGGCAAAGGCCCAGGCGCAGGTGTACATCCCCGCAGTCCCCGCCGCCGCGTCCATCGCCAGGCCGAAGGCCGTCCCCGCCGCCGCCCCGGCGAAGGCTCCGCCCTTGAGCGCCGCCGTCAGCACCAGCAGCAGCGCCAGCACGCGCCCCAGGCTGACCGTCTGCATGAACTCTATGCGCGCAAGGCTCATCAGCGCGCAGGCGGCGAGTATCGCCACCGCAGCGCCGTGGCGCTTTTCGGCCAGCTCCGTGGCCGGACGCGCGGAGCTGAGCGCCTCGCGGAAGAAGTACGTCCCCCCTGCGCACAGCGCCGCCTCGGCCGCAAGCCCGGGCAGCTCCGTGAGCAGCTCCAGCCCCGAGGCCGCGCAGTTGAGCGCGCCGGTGGCCGCCATGACGACAAGCGCGCAGACGGGCGCGACCCAGGGCGAGCGCGCCCACCTGGCGTCCTGCACTATGAACAGCAGCGTGAACGCCACCACGCACGCCGCCGCATAGCGTATGCCCCACTCCAGCGAGCCGGTAACCAGGTATCCCAGGCACGCGCCCGCCAGCGCGCCCGCGCCGCGCAGTCCCCTCGGCGAGGCCGCGACCGCCGCCACGCCGAAGGGCGCCATCGCCCCCAGCATCCGCCCCGCCGCAAGCAGGAACCCCGCCAAAAAGTGCACCATCGCCGCGCTCGCGCCGCCCAGTGCCGATGCGCGCGCCGCCGCCGAGCCGTCTCTTACCGCCATTGCAATTGCCTCCGTAACAAAGTTTACATAAATTATAGCTTTCCTGTTTATGAAAACCATGTCGCTCGGCGCTGTAATTTACGCAGACTTTACGGGGAATCCGCACACTCCTGTGTTCAAAACCTGTTGGCAAGTATTTTGTTCGCTTTTTCCGGCATTTTTGCCCTTTCGGCGCCCAAATGCGCAAAACTCCCCGGCAGCGCTGCTGCCGGGGAGCCGTGCTTATTCAACTATGGCCTCGCCTATCTTGTAGACGTCTCCGGCGCCGACCGTGAGTATCACGTCGCCGGGGCGCGCGGTGGCACGCAGGCTGTTTTCTATCTCCTCAAAGCTGTCGAGGAACATGCTGCCGGGTATGTGCTGGGCGAGGTCGGCGGAGGATATTTTCAGCGTGTTCGTCTCACGTGCCGCGTAGATTTCGGCGAGGTAACACACATCCGGACGGCAGAGCTGATCCACAAAGTCCTCGAACAGCGCCGCGGTGCGGGTGTAGGTGTGGGGCTGGAAGACGAGTATCGTCCGCTTGTAGCCCAGCGGCTCCACCGCGTCGAGCAGCGCCTTCAGCTCGCCCGGGTGGTGGGCGTAGTCGTCGTAGACGTCCGCGCCGTTGTACTTGCCCTTGAACTCGAAGCGTCTGCCCGCGCCGTTGAAGCCCGCGAGGCCGTACTTGACGGCGTTGGGGCGCACGCCCAGGCAGATGCAAGCGGCCGTGGCGGCCAGGGCGTTCTTGACGTTGTGTATGCCCGGCACGTGCAGCGTCACGTCGGTGAAGAAGCGGCCGTGGCAGTAGATGTCAAACTCGCTGGCCGCGCCCACGCGGCGGATATTGCGCGCGTAGACGTCCGCCTTGTCGGTCAGGCCGAAGGTGAACAGCTCGCGCCCCAGGGGGGCAAGCGTCTCCATCGTGTTGCGGTCGTCGAGGTTTGCGACTATGCGCCCGTGCGGCGGCACCTTGGCCGCGAACTTGCGGAAGCTGTCCTCCACGTCCGCCAGGTCGGTGAAGTAGTCCAGGTGGTCGGCCTCTATGTCGAGTATGACGGCTATGGTCGGGTGGAAGGCGAGGAAGCTGTCGTGATACTCGCAGCTCTCGAGGATGATGGTGTCGCCCCCGCCCACGCGGTGACCCGCGTGCAGCAGCGGCAGAGTGCCGCCTATCATCACGGTCGGGTCGCGCTCGGCCGCCATGAGTATGTGCGTGCACATGCTGGTGGTGGTCGTCTTGCCGTGGGTGCCGGCGATGCACAGCGCGTTCTCATAGTCGCACATGATGGCGCCCCAGGCCTCCGCCCGCTCGAACACGGGGATGCCGCGGGCGCGCGCCTCCACGATCTCGCTGTTGTCGTCTCTGACGGCGGCGGTGCGCACCACGAACTGTATGTCGGGCGCGACGTTCATGGCGCTGTGGCCGATCTTGACATCTATGCCCAGGGAGCGCAGATGCTCGGTCTTCTCGCTCTCGGCCATGTCGGAGCCGTCGATGACCAGCCCCATGCCCGCGAGAACCTCGGCCAGCGGCGCCATGCTGACTCCGCCGACGCCTATCAAATGCCCGCGCATACCGGGCTTTAAGTAATCCTGAAAATCTGCCATAAATAGCTCCTGTCCGTTGGGTTCAACTGACGCCTTGAAAATAAGGCCGTCAAAGATTATAATACATTATGCGCCGTAAGACAAGCTCTAAAACGAGGTGAACACGATTCAACCGCCAAAATATGTAATCCACATCCTCAATACGCTGGAGCGCTCCGGGTACGAAGCCCGCCTGGTCGGCGGCTGCGTGCGCGACACGCTGCTGCATCGCCGCCCCAACGACTGGGACGTGGCCACCGCCGCGCCCCCCGAGGCCGTCACAGAGCTGTTTGAGCGCACCGTGCCCACGGGTATCCGCCACGGCACCGTCACCGTATTGTATGGTGGCTCTGCCTGCGAGGTCACAACCTACCGCGTCGAGGGCGCTTACAGCGACCACCGCCGCCCGGACTCAGTGCGCTTCACCTCCCGGCTGGAGGAGGACTTGTCCCGGCGCGACTTCACCATAAACGCGATGGCGATGGACGCCTCGCTCGCCATAACGGACCCCTTCGGCGGGCGGGAAGACCTGTCCCGCCGCCTTATCCGCTGCGTCGGCGACGCGCGCGAGCGCTTTACGGAGGACTCGCTGCGTATGCTGCGCGCCGTGCGCTTTGCCGCCCAGCTGGACTTCGCGCTGGACTCCGCCGCGCTCGAGGCCATCGCCGGGTGCGCGCCGCTGTGCTCCGCCCTCTCGCCGGAGCGCGTGGCCGCCGAGCTGCGCGCGGTGCTCGCCTCGCGAGACCCGGACATGGTCTGGCTCATGGCCGACCTGGGGCTGCTGAACGCCTGGCTGACGCCGCGCGAGGGCGAGCGCACGCATCTGGGCGCGCTCCCGCGCTGCGCGCGCCTTGCGCACTTCTGCAGCGATTTGAGCCGGTGCGGAAGTATTACGTCAACCGACACCTTCCTGCGCTCTCTGCGCATGGACACGCGTAGCATGAAGATCTGCTCCGCTGCGGCGGAGATCCTCGCCTCCGGCTCGCGCGACTACAAGCGGCTGCTGCGCGACTACGGCGAGGACGCCGTCCTGGCCGCCTACCCCAAAAGCCGCCGTCTGAGGGCGGTTTTGCGCTCCGGCGAGTGCTGGTCGCTCGCTTCCCTTGCCATCACCGGCGGCGAGCTGGCCGCGCTGGGCTATGCCGGGCGCGAGCTGGGCGAGGAGCTGCGCCGGCTGCTGGAGCACGTCATAGACTGCCCGGAGGACAACCGGCCTGAAATATTATGTAAACTAGCATCAGAGAGGATTGAAGGATATGACCGAACTTGAAAAGCTCCGCGAAGACTGCCTGAACTGCCGCGGCTGCGAGCTGTGCCAGACCCGCACCAACGTGGTCTTCGGCGTCGGCTCCGGCGACGCGAAGCTGATGTTCATCGGCGAGGGACCCGGCGAGAACGAGGACTTGCAGGGAGAGCCCTTCGTCGGCCGCGCCGGCAAGCTGCTCGACGACATGCTGGAGCTGATAGACCTCGACCGCACGAAGGTGTACATCGCGAACATGGTGAAGTGCCGCCCGCCGCACAACCGCGACCCCCTGCCCGCAGAGCAGGCCGCGTGCTCCCACTGGCTGAACCGCCAGCTGGAGCTTATCGACCCCGCGATAATCGTCTGCCTGGGGCGCATAGCGGCCATGCGCTTCATCCGACCCGACTTCAAGATAACGCGCGAGCACGGGCAGTGGTTTGAAAAGGACGGCCGCCAGGTCATGGCCATCTACCACCCCGCCGCGCTGCTGCGCGACCCGCGCAAGCGCCCGGAGACCTTCGACGACCTCAAGGCCATCCAGGCCGCGTACAGGGCGCTGTAAGGCTCCGAAAACACTCGAAAGGAAACCATCCTATGCTGCAATTTCACCGCGTTACGATCGGCGACAAGCCCTTTGTGGACGCGTTTACCGCCGCGGAAAACTCCCGCAGCGCGGACTTCAACTTCGGCAACATCTACCTCTGGGACAGCGCGTACCGGCAGTTCCTCGCCGGAGTGGACGGCAGACTGCTGACCAAGCTCAAGTACGAGGACTTGCCCTTCTTCGCCTTCCCCATCGGCACGGGCGACATCCGCCCGGCAATAGAGGCCATCGAGGAGTTCTGCGCGCACGACGGCTGCCACCTCCGGCTGCGCGGCGTCACGGACGAGCACCGCGACCTGCTGGAGGACGCCTATCCCGGTCTTTTCACTTTCACCGAGGACAGGGACAACTTCGACTACATCTACCTTGCCGAGAAGCTGGCCACGTTCTCGGGCAAAAAGCTCCACGGCAAGCGCAACTTCTGCAACCGCTTCGAGAAGGAGCACAGCTGGGAATTCAAGCCCCTGACGCACGAGCTGTTCCCCGTGTGCATGGAGATGCTGGGCTTCTGGCAGCGGGAGTTCGACGTCCCGCCCGACGGGCTGGAGGACGAGCACGGCGCCATCATCCGCGCCTTCATGCGCTGGGACGCGCTGGGACTGGAGGGCGGAGTGCTGTTTGCCGAAGGCCGGTGCGTGGGATTCACCGTGGGCGAGAAGATAAGCTCCGACACCTTTGACGTGCACTTTGAAAAGGCCTACGCCTCCGTCCCCGGAGCGTACCCCATGGTCTGCCGCGAGTTCGCAAAGCAGATCCTCACCAACCACCCGGAGATCGTCTACCTCAACCGCGAGGACGACATGGGGCACGAGAACCTGCGCAGCGCAAAGCTCGAGTACCACCCGGAGTTCCTGCTGCGCAAGTACACAGCCCAGGTGACCGGCCGTGAGCGGGTATGAGCTTCGCGCCGCCGTGAGCGGCGACTTCCCCGCCCTTGCGCGGCTCTGGGAGCTGGTGTTCGGCGACGGGGCGGATTTTACGGACGAGTTCTTCCGCACGATGTGGACGCCCGGCTGCTGCCGCGTGGCGGAGGTGGGCGGCAAGCTTGCGGCCATGGGCTTTTGCCTGAGCGGCGCGACGGCGCTCGGCCGCCGCTGCGGCTACATCTACGCCATGGCCACGCACCCGGAGCACCGCGGCCACGGTCTCGCCGCCGCGATAGGCCGCGCGCTGGTGGCCGACGCCTTTGAGCGCGGCGAGGACATAGTGGCCACCCTCCCCGCCGAGGAGAGCCTTAACGCCTGGTACGCCACGCGCCTCGGTATGCGCGGCGTGTTCAAAAAGGGCGGCGACGGCGTGCTCTTTCCCGACAACTGGCAGCGCTTTGCGCGCTTTTGCGGCGCTCACGACCCCTCGACCCCTGACGTGCTGCTGGCCACAGCCCGCGAGGGCTTGACGCTGGAGCCGTTCATGGGCCTCGGCTGGGAGATAACGCTGGATTGATGAAAAGCACCCTGTGCACTGATGAACTGAACCAGTGCACAGGGTGTGTTTTATTTATGCGTTTCCCGTTTCCTCTTTGTTCGCCTTGCGCTTTCTCAGCGCGAGGGCGGTGGTGAGCGGGCGCTTCTCGCTCTTGGTCTCGAAGTAGGCCACCACGGAGAAGACCACCGCGCCGATGAAGTTGACGAACAGGTCGGCCATTGTGTCGTAGATGCCTATGTCCAGGTATCCGCCCAGACCCAGCGCATAGGTCTCGCCGTTTTCAAGCTGGAGTATCACGTCCTGGATGCCGCTGATGACGACGGGCGTATTGCTCAGCGTGGGGTCGAGGTCGACCGTGGAAATCTGCGAGAGTATCGTGTCCTTCTGCATGTCCAGCAGCAGCCAGCGGTCGGCGGCGAACTCAAAGAACTCCCACAGCACGCCCATGGTCATGGAGAAGCAGAAGGCCACTATCGCCAGATACGCCGGCGAGAGCTGGAACTTCACCTTTTCGTTGCGGTTGAGCAGGTTCACCAGCGAGAATCCCACCGCCGCCAGCAGGAAGCCGGAGGTCGTATGCAGCATCGTGTCCCAGAAGCTGACCTTGAGGAAGAAGCTCTCCAGCTCGCCGAGTATTTCGGCCAGGAAGACGAACACGAAGATGATTATTTCGAGTATGCTCGGTATCTCTATGTTCATCCTGTTCTCCACAAGCTGCGGCAGGACGTACAGCACCAGCACATACACGCATATTATCGCGTTGTCGTACTGGCCTATCCAGATGCTGTGTATCAGGATGAGTATGACGATGGTGCGCAGGATCACGTACGTCCAAAACGCGCCCGGTTCCTCCTTGGCCTTGCGCGCCCACGCGGCGCGAGACTCGGCCTTGCGCTGCTGGCGCCTTAGTTTTCTGTTCTCTTTCTTGCTCATGTGTCCCCCTGTACTCCGCCCCGGTCAACGCCCGGGCGGTTTGTTTTATCTGTCTCTGCGGCGTCCTCCCGGTGCCTGCGGCGCAGGAGCAGCCAGGAGAGCGCTATGCTCAGCACGTCCACACCCAGGCATATCAGGACGGGCTCGCTCAGCGGGTCGAGGTCTCTGCCCAGCACGGTGTAGAGCACCATCGCCGGCAGTATGCCTATGAAGCTGCTGAGCAGGTACTCGCCGTACTTCATCCTCAGCGAGCCGAAGAAAAGCCCCAGCAGGTCGTTGGAGAGGTTGGTGACGCGCAGCACCAGCGAGACAAGGAACAGGTGCCGCTTGTTCTCCTCATAGACTTTGCGTATGCGCGGATGCCGCCCCAGCAGGGAGTCCACCAGCACGCCGTCGGAGCCGCGCCCCGTGAGATAGGGCACGGAAATACATATGACGCTGCCCAGTGCGTTTATGCACAGAGCCAGCGGCAAGTCGAACACCAGTCCGACCGCCGCCGCGATAAGCGCATATGGTATTACGACGGTCTGGCTCTTGACCGCATAGGCCGCCAGAGCCACCAGCGCGGCCAGCCACTTGTTCTCCGGCGACCAGCTCAGCAGCTCCTCAACGCTTATGGAGCCGTGCAGCGCCAGAAACACCGCGGCCGCAGCCACGAACGCCGCCATGATTATCAGCGGCAGCACCTTCTTGAGCTTCACGTCCACTCCCCACACACTTCAAAATGACAGCACAATTTTATCAGATTTTCATCAACAACTCAAGCCTGTATGACCGGACAAAAAGGGCGGTCTGCGCAAATTGCGCAGACCGCCGCAGTTTGTCGAAAAAGCCTCGCAGAGTTTCGCGCCCTGCGGGCGCGAAAGGGACTGCAATCATTTTCGGCGGCGGCGTGTACGTCGCCGAAAATACTTC
>UQQF01000031.1 GCA_900543085.1 uncultured Eubacteriales bacterium
CTCATTGGGAACCCGAAGTATTTTCGGCGACGTACACGCCGCCGCCGAAAATGATTGCAGTCCCTTTCGCGCCCATAGGGCGCGAAACTCTGCGAGGCTTTTTCGACAAGCTCAAGCCGTCCCGGCCGGGACGGCTTTTTTCTTTGTATTCAAAACTCGCGTGCGGCGCAGATGCGCGCGCTTATGAGGGCGCTGACGCACATGGAGGCGAGGGCGGCCGAGCCGGCGATCAACGCCGCCTCGGGGCTTTTCGTCCAGTCGAGCGAGGCGCCGCCCAGCGCCAGAAGCAGCGAGAGCGACAGCGCCGCGGCGAACGCCCGCGTTAACCCGGCGCCCAACACGCAGGCCAGGGGGAGCGCAAGGCTCAGCAGCGTACAGCCCAGGTACAGGCCTATCAGCGCCGGGCGGTAGACCACCCACGGCGGCCAGCCCGGAAAGAAGGCGGAGGCAAGCACCGCCGCCAGGGCGGCCGCGGAGCTGAGCGCCCCGAGTACGTGCCGGCTCACGGCCAGCGCGGAGCGGGAGACCGGGAGCAGAGCCGCGTAGCGCTCAAAGCCGGGACATGCGTCCAGCGTGCACAGCGGCAGGAGGGCGGCGAAAAGCGCCGCCGCAGCCGCGAGCAGACCCCTGTGCGCGGGCAGGAGAGCCATGGCAGCCAGCCACGCGGCGGGGACGCTCAGCAGCCGGCGCCACTGCGAGCGCAGGTACAGTATGTCTCTTATCAGCAGCGCCTTCACGCCGTTCACCTCCTGGCAGGCGGAGCGTCAAAACTCCTTGCGCCTGTATATGCCTACGCTGATGCACATGCTGACGGCCATTACGGCCAGGGCGACCAGCGGGAGAACCATAAGGGCGTCGGCAATATTGTCCAGCTCCACGCCCATGCGCTCGAGCGCGAAGGTGAAGATGATGAGGAACACGACGAAGATGGCCACCATGCTCAGCCTGGCCTTCTCCACGCCCAGCTTGTAGATGAGCGGCAGCAGTATGCTCATGAGCACCAGCCCCACGCAGAAGCAGGCCGCGCTGGAGAGCAGCGCCTCCGCCGGATCGTCGCCTATGATGAGGCTGGTGGCGAAGCCCAGCACCGCGAGTATCAGCGAGCAGAAGACGCCGAAGACGTACTTGCTCAGCGCCATGGACGTGCGCGTGACCGGCATGGTCATGGCGTAGCGCTCATAGTGGCTCTTTTCGTCTATGCTCATGCTGGTTATTGGCAGCATCATGGCGTACATGACGCTCAGCGCGGAGAAAAAGAGGCCGCTGCCGTTGAAGTAGCTCAGCACGAACCAGACGAGCAGGACGAGCAGTATGCTCTTGCCCTGAGCCTTTATGTTCAGGCAGTCCTTTATAAATATGGCCTTCATTTCGCGTCCCCCTTGATGTAGTAGAGCATGATGTCCTCGATGCTCGCCCTCTCGTGCGTCAGCGCACCGGCGGCGCGGCGCTCCACCAGCGCTTCGCTGCCGAAGGCGCCGCGGCGCACGCCGACTACGGCGTCGCTGTCCAGCGCGGAGATCTCCCGCTCGGAGCCTTTGGCTATGACGTACTTGTCCAGCAGCTCGTCCTTCTCCTCGGAGAAGATCACGCGGCCGGAGTGGATGAACGTGATGTAGTCGCAGGCCTTCTCAAGGTCGGAGAGGATGTGCGAGGATATAAGCACGCTGTGCCCCTCGTCCTGGATGAAGTCCAGCAGTATGTCCAGCAGCTCGTCGCGGGCCACGGGGTCGAGGCCGCTGGTCGGCTCGTCGAGTATCAAAAGCCGGCTGCCGTGGCTGAGCGCGGCGGCGATGGAGAGCTTCATCCTCATGCCGCGGGAGTAGTCCTTGATTTTCTGCCGCTCCGGCAGGGCGAACTTCAGCCCCAGGGAGTCGAACTTGGCCTCGTCGAAGTGCCTGTACGCCGCGGCGAGTATCCTGCGCACGTCGCGCAGCGTCATGGTCTCGGGGAAGGGGCAGTCGTCCATCACGACGCCTATCTCCTCGCGCAGCTCCGGCTCGGCGGTCTCGGGGTCGCAGCCCAGGACGCTCACCTCGCCGCCGGAGCGCTTGGCCAGGCCGAGCAGCAGCCGTATCGTCGTGCTCTTGCCCGCGCCGTTTTCGCCGATGAGCCCCATGATGCAGCCCGTGGGCAGGGTGAAGCTCACGTTGTCCAGCGCGAAAGCGCCGTAGCGCTTGCAAAGTCCGCGCACCTCTATTGAATTTACTGAGTTGTACATTGTCAATCGTCCTCACAGATCAGGTGGAGCATCTCGGTCAGCTCGTCGCTGCTCAGACCGCAGGAATTGGCCAGATCCCGCGCCTTGCCCAGCAGATCCTCGATCTGCCGCAGGTGCTCCTCTCGTATCAAGTCCAGATTTTTCCCCGCGACGAAGCTCCCCTTGCCGGGGTACGTGACCAGGAACCCGTCGCGCTCAAGCTCCTCGTACGCGCGCTTCGTCGTGATGACGCTTATTCGCAGCTCCTTTGCCAGCAGCCGCATCGACGGAAGGGCGTCCCCCTCCTTGAGCTCGCCGGAGATTATCTTGCCCTTTATCTGCGAGCATATCTGCTCGTATATGGGCGTCCCGGCGGAGTTGCTTATGATAATATCCATGGCTATCACCCTATATAGTGTGTATATCCATTATACACAGTATGCACAGCCTGTCAAGAGGGTGAGGCAAAAAAATTTCCGCCCCGGCGCTCCGGGGCGGAGGGATTCATTTCAGGGCTTCCGTGATGTTGTCGGCGAGCTCGCCGGCGGCCTTGAGCGCGCGGCCTATGACGTTGTCGCCCTTTTTCCTGGGAGCCATGAGCATACCCATCGACGCGCCTATCGCCATGCCCATGCCCACGCCCTTGAGGAAGGACTTGCTGTCCATGCTGTTCATATGTGCTGCCTCCTTAAATAAGCTTCACAATAAGTCTGCGCCATATAAGGCAATTTTATGATTTGCCGTCGGCGGTAATATGTGCTATACTATTAAATTGTTATTCAAGCGCTTTGGCGTATTTACACAGCTTTGGACATATACGATCGAGAGAAAGGAACAAGTGATGGGATATAAAATCCTGGCCGTCGGGGACACCGTCGGCTCACCGGGACTTGAATATCTTCAGCGGCGGCTGCGCGCGATAAAGAGCGAGCTGGGCGCGGACTTCGTCGTGGTCAACGGCGAGAACGCCAACGTCGTCGGCTGCACGCCCAGGCAGGTGGACGCGATACTCAACGCGGGCGCCGACTGCGTCACGCTGGGCAACCACACCTGGACGCGCTGGGAGCTGCAGCCCTACCTGGACGACGAGATGCGCGTGCTGCGCCCGGCCAACTTTGCGCCCCAGTGCCCCGGCAGGGGCTGCGTGGGCTTTGACACCCCCGTGGGCGAGGTGGCGGTCATAAACCTCATGGGCCGCTTCACGCTCGACCCCAACACGGACAACCCCTTCCTGGTCGCCGACGGCATACTCGAGGAGCTTGGCGCGAAGATCATCCTCGTCGACTTCCACGCCGAGGGCACCAGCGAGAAGCTGGCCATGGGCTATTACCTCGACGGGCGCGTCAGCGCCGTGTGGGGCACGCACACGCACGTGCAGACCTCGGACGCGCGCGTGCTGCCCAAGGGCACCGGGTTCATCACCGACCTGGGCATGACCGGACCGTTCGAGTCCGTGCTGGGCATCAAGCCGGAGCAGAGCATAGGCCGCTTCCTCGGCGACGTCCCGCGCCGCTATGAGTGCGCGCCGGGCAAGGCCAAGCTGGAGGGCGCGCTGTTCACTGTAGACGAGGCCACCGGCAGGTGCCTCGAGGTGCGGGCGGTGAGGTACGTATGATAAGGATACTCCACGCGGCGGATCTGCACCTGGATTCGCCCTTCAACGCGCTCAGCGAGGAGAAGGCCGCGCTGCGCCGGCGCGAGCAGCGCGAGCTGCTGCGCTCGCTCGCGAGGATACGCGCCGAGCAGAACGCCTCGCTGGTGCTGCTCTCCGGCGACCTCTTTGACAGCGACTCCGCCTGGGCGGAGACGGAGGAGCTGCTGCGCCTCACGCTCTCCGAGATGGCGGTGCCGGTGTTCATCGCGCCTGGCAACCACGACTACTACGCGGCAAACGGCCGCTGGGCGCGTATGCGCCTGCCGGAAAACGTGCACGTCTTCACCTCCGCGGACTTCGACGCCGTGGTGCTTGAGGAGCTGAACGTGCGCGTCTGGGGCGCGGCGTTCACCGACAACTACTCCGACGCCAAGCTGGACACGCTGCGCATACCGCGCCAGGACGGCTTCACCGAGCTGGTGTGCGTCCACGGCGAGGTGGACAACTCCGGCTCGCGCTATGACCCCATAGACGAGCGGGACATCGCGGCCTCCGGCGCGGACTACATAGCGCTGGGGCACGTGCACGCCTGCAGCGGCCTGAAAAAAGCGGGCAAGACCTACTACGCCTGGCCGGGCTGCCCCGAGGGGCGCGGCTTTGACGAGTGCGGGGAGAAGGGCGTGCTGATAGTGGACGTCTCCCCCGGCAAGGCAAAGGCGAAGTTCATACCCACCGCCGCCCGGCGGTACGAGTGCCTGAGCGTCCCGGCGGACGAGCTGGACGGCTTCAGGCTCCCGGACGGCGCGGCGGAGAACATATACCAGATCACGATAACCGGCGAGACGGACCGCGAGCCTGACCTGGCCGCGCTCCGCCGCCGGCTGGAGCCGCGCGTATTCGCGCTGCGGCTGCGCGACGAGACCAGGCTGCGCACCGACGTGTGGGCGCGCGCGGGCGAGGACTCGCTCAGGGGCGTGTTCCTGCGTATGCTGCGCGAGCGGTACGACTCCGCGCGCACCGACGCCGAGCGCGAGCAGATAACCCGCGCGGCGCGCTGGGGACTGGCGGCGCTCGACGGCAGAGAGGAGGCTGAGCCGCTGTGGTGATACATAAGCTCAAGGCCACCTTCGGCTGCCTGGACGGCGACACGCTGGAGCTGAAGGACGGCCTGAACGTCATAAACGCCCCGAACGAGAGCGGAAAGAGCACCTGGTGCGCCTTCATCCGCGCCATGCTCTACGGCATAGACAGCTCCGAGCGCGCAAAGAGCGGCTACCTGCCCGACAAGACGCACTACGCCCCCTGGACGGGCAAGCCCATGAGCGGCACGATGGAGCTGAGCCACGGCGGGCGCGACATAACGCTCACGCGCTCCACAAAGGCGGCGAACGCGCCGATGCGCCAGTTCTCCGCCACGTACACCGGCACGCTGGACGCGGTGCCGGGCATCGACGCCTCCAACGTGGGCGAATACCTCACCGGGGCGAGCCGCGAGGTCTTCTGCTCCAGCGCCTTCATAGGCCAGGGCGCCGCCGCCGTGCGCGGCAGCACCGAGCTGGAGCGGAGGATAGCCAGCGTGGTGTCCAGCGGCGAGGAGGAGGTCAGCGCCGGCGAGGCCGACGAGCGCCTTCGCGCCTGGCAGCGCCGCCGCCGCTACAACAGGCGCGGCGCCATACCCGAGCTGGCCGACGAGATAGCCCGCAGCGAGGAGCAGCTCCGCCGCGTGGCCGACACGGTCGCCGAGCGCGAGCGCGTCGGCGCCGAGCTCGCGGAGTGCAGCGACCGCGCAAAGCGCATGTCCGATGCGCTCAGGGCGGCGCAGACGCGTGAGCGCGAGGGCGCCAGGCAGAGCTTTGAGCGCTCCGGGGAGCGCGTCGGCGAGCTGGAGCGGCGCTACGCCGAGGCCGCGCGCGAGGCGGCAAAGCGTGAGGCCGAGGCCGCCGGGGGCGTGTTCGGCGGCATTAGCGCCGCCGAGGCGCATTCTCTCGCGGAGAGCGAGCGCGAAAAGGCTGAGGAGCTGCGCCGCCGCGGCGAGGCCGCGCCCCGGACGCTGTGGCTCGGCGTGTGCGCGGCGCTGGCCGTCCTGTTTGCCGTGCTCGCCGCTGTGATAAGCCCCTTTGAGCTCATCGGTACGGCGGTGTTCGCCGCGCTCTCCGCGTGGCAGTACACGGTGTTCAGCCGCGCAAAGCGCACCGCCGCAGAGGCGGGGTCGAGCTATAATGCCCTGCTCGCCAAATACGGCGCGAAGTCACCGGAGGACATAGTCGCCCTCGCCGAGGACTACGCCGCGCGCCGCGCCGCCACCGACGAGGCCGCGCGCGCCCTCGAGAGCGCGAAGTACGAGCTCGAGAGCGCCCGGGCCGCGCGCCGCGCCGACGAAGGCCGGCTCACCGGCGCGCAGGAGAGCGAGGAGCTGCGCCGTCTGGAGTGGGAGCTCGCCAGCCTGAACGCCCGGCGCGAGAGCCTGTCCGCGCGCATGTCGGAGCTGTCCGGCGCGATAAGCGCGATGGGCGACCCCGTCGCCGTGGAGAGCGGCATAAGGGCGCGGCAGGACGCGCTCGCCGAGCTGGAGGCGCAGTACGACGCCATCGAGCTGGCCGTGAACACGCTCGAGCGCGCGGGCGCGGAGCTGCAAAACCGCTTTTCCCCCGCGCTGGGCAAGCGCGCGGCGGAGCTGTTCGAGCGCCTGACCGGCGGCCGCTATGACGAGCTGACCGTCTCGCGCGACTTCTCCGTGGCGGTGCGCCGCTCGGGCGACACGGTGCCGCGCGGCAGCCTGTACCTGAGCGCCGGCGCGGTCGACCTCATGTACATGGCCGTGCGCCTGGCGATAGCGGAGCTGGCTCTGCCCAGCGACGAGCCGTGCCCCATCATCCTGGACGACGCCCTGGCCTATCTCGACCCCGTGCGCCGCGAGCGCGTGCTCAGCCTGCTGTCCGAGCTGGGCGAGCACAGGCAGATAATACTTTTCACCTGCGCGTAAAGCGTCCGCGGGGCGGGTGTCCCCACCCGCCCCGTGCTTCGACGTTTTTGATTTAGCGATTTAAACCTGGATTCATATTTGCAAGGAGTGTAGACAAAATGAGGTTTGAAGTTTCCAAGGACGTATTCGACTTGCTCCCCGACGCCTGCTTCGGCGTGGTGGCCGTGCGCGGGGTGGACAACTCCAAGAGCTATCCCGCGGTCAGCGAGCTGCTGCACGCCGCCATAGCCGAGTGCGAGGGCGCGATGGCGGGCGTGAAGGTCAAGGAGTCGCCGGAGATAGTCCCCTACCGCGAGGCCTTCCGTGCGCTGGGCATAAACCCGAACAAGTTCATGTGCTCCATCGAGGCGCTGATGACCCGCATCGCAAAGGGCAAGGGCTTCCCGGAGATCAGCCCAATCGTCGACCTCGGCAACGCCGTCAGCCTGCGCACGCGCCTGCCCATCGGCGCGCACGACATGGGCACTGTCGAGCGCGCGCTGGAGGTTCGCCACGCCCGTGAGGGCGACACCTTCGTCCCCTTCGGCGGCGGCGAGGCGGAGACGCCCGACGAGAACGAGGTGGTCTACGTCTCCGGCGGCCAGGTGCGCACCCGCCGCTGGACCTGGCGGCAGAGCGAGATAGGCAAGATAACCGAGGCCACGACCGACCTGCTGTTCCCCATAGACGGCTTCAGGAGCATAAACTACGACCGCGTGCTCGAAGCCCGCAAGGAGCTCAGCGAGCTCATCGAGAGCATCTTCGGCGCCAAGACGGCCGTCGGGATGGTCGACAGAGACAACCCCGTGTTCGAGTGCGAGCTTTAAAGAAAACCGCCCCCGGATGGCAAGTCCATCCGGGGGAGTCTATTCAATCCGCCAGCCGCTCCTGCGCCCAGGCTACATCCTCGGGGGAGCGATCCATTCTGATCACTGACTCGTAGTACGAATCGAGCATGTCGTTTTCGTGCATGTAGGACTCGACGAACGGCATACGCGTTATCGTCTCATAGGTCGACTCCGAAACTATGCCCGCTGCACCCGTAAGTATTCTGCTGCCGGATGTGATCACCATCAGCCAGAGAGCTGCCACCAGAAAATTCCCCAGCGAGTGGACGATGCGCTCGGTGGAGACGCCGTCATATTTCGACCTGTCTACAAAAGGACGGAGCTTCAGCACAAAGGCGTTTATCAAGGTGATGATCAGTCCGAGGACCCAAAAGAACCCGCTCGACCAGCCGAAATGCAGGCAGGCGAAGAAGGCGGCATACGATTCACACGTTATGGCTGCCGCACCGACAAGGTACTTTACGGCGAGCGTGAGCAGAGCCTTGTTGTTTGCGCTTTTTTCCTCCATCCTTCTCAGCTCCAGTTGTCAAGAATTTTTACAGCGGCGAAGACGCGGCCGGACGGCGGTCTGTCCTTGGGCTGCCTCAGACAAACTTCTGCTAACATATAATGCGTAACTGTCAATAAAGAATCTGGTTTGAGGCAGGGCTTTGTATATATCCGCCAATGTGTTGCAGGCTGTTGTTTTTCATAGCCCCGCCCGCCGCTTCCGCGCTCCCCGGTGTGAGGCCGGGGCGAAAACCGGACACGCCAGGCCGGATTGACGGCGCGAAACCGGCGCCGGACGTTGATTTGTTCACAATTTCAAGGTATAATTTCGTTTCGTCAATTTGCTTAAACAGAAGTGGAAAGGACAGGGTTTGCTTGCTGACACTAAAGGACATACGCAAGGACTATGTGGCGGGCGACATGACGGTGCACGCGCTGCGCGGCGTGAGCATCAGCTTCCGCGAGAACGAGTTCGTATCCGTACTCGGACCGAGCGGCTGCGGAAAGACCACGCTGCTGAACATAGTCGGCGGCCTAGACCAGTACACGGACGGCGACCTCGTGATAAACGGCCGCTCGACCAAGGAGTACAAGGACAGGGACTGGGACACCTACCGCAACCACACGATAGGCTTTGTCTTCCAGACCTACAACCTCATCCCGCACCAGAGCGTCCTGGCCAACGTGGAGCTGGCGCTGACCATCTCCGGCGTCGACCGCGCCGAGAGGCGCGAGCGCGCGATAAAGGTGCTCGAGCGCGTGGGTCTGGGCGACCAGATAAACAAAAAGCCCAACCAGATGTCCGGCGGCCAGATGCAGCGCGTGGCCATTGCGCGCGCCCTTATCAACGACCCTGACATCCTGCTCGCCGACGAGCCCACCGGCGCGCTGGACAGCGCCACCAGCGTACAGATCATGGAGCTGCTGCAGGAGATCGCAAAGGACAAGCTCGTCGTCATGGTCACCCACAACGCCGAGCTGGCCGAGAAGTACTCCACGCGCATAGTCCGCCTGCTGGACGGCGAGGTTATCGGCGACACCGACCCGTTCAACCCCGACGGCGCGGAGCCGCCGCGGGAGGATACCGGCAAGAAGAAGCCGAGCATGTCCTTCCTCACTGCTCTGAGCCTCTCGTTCAACAACCTCAAGACCAAGAAGGGGCGCACGATACTCACCGCCTTCGCCGGGAGCATAGGCATCATAGGCATAGCGCTCATACTCTCGCTTTCAAACGGCATACAGACCTATATAAATCAGGTGCAGGAGGACACCCTGAGCACCTATCCGCTGACCATCGAGGCCGAGGCCGCAGACCTGTCCAGCATGATAGAGGCCATGGCCGGCGCGGGCGACGGCGGCGACGGGCACGAGCTGGACGCGGTCTACTCCAACGTCATACTCTATGACCTCATGGACAGCATCACCAGCATGGACACCGAGACAAACGACCTCAAGAGCTTCAAGGAGTTCCTGGACGCCAACGGCGGCGGGATAAACGACTACACCAGCGCCATACAGTACGTGTACGAGCCGAACTTCGACATCTACACCCAGGACGACGACGGCAACGTGGTCAAGAGCGACGTGGTCACGCTGCTCAACGAGCTGCTGTCCGGCATGTACGGCGGCGACTTCTCCGACTACTTCAGCACGATGGGCGACTTCTACTCCAGCTTTGAGAGCTGGCAGGAGATGCTGCCCGGCGAGAACGGTGAGCTGATAAACGAGACGCTCATGGAGCAGTACGACGTCATTTACGGCTCCTGGCCGCAGAGCTACGACGAGGTCGTGCTGGTGGTCGACCAGAACAACGAGGTCAGCGACCTCGTGCTCTACACCCTCGGCCTGCGCACCGAGGAGGAGCTGACCGACTCGCTGGAGGCCTACATGAACGGCGAGACCGTGGACGCCGAGGTGCAGAGCTGGAGCTACGAGGAGCTCTGCGGCCGGACGTTCAAGCTCGTCGGCTGGTATGGCCGCTACGTCTACGACGACGCCACGGGCACCTATACGGACGTCTCCGGCACGGACGCCGGCCTCGACTACCTCTACGAGAATGAGGACGTGGGCGTCACGCTGAAGATAAGCGGCATCGTGCGCCGGAACGCCGACGCCGTCGCCGGCATGATGTCCGGCGCCATAGGCTACACCGGAGCGCTGACCGAATATGTCATCGGCGACGCCCAGGGCAGCGACGTCATTGTCGACCAGTACGCCAACCCCGACGTCGACGTCGTCACCGGCCTGCCCTTCGCCACCGGCGACGAGGTCGAGCCGACCGCCGAGGAGCTTCGCACCGAGGTCGACGACTACATCGCCAGCCTCAACGAGGAGGACAAGGCGGAGCTGTACACCTCCCTCATGAGCGCCCCCTCGGACGACTACCTCAACACCGCCGTGGAGCAGGCCGTGTCCGGCCTCACCCGCGAGGACATCGAGAGCATGATGCTCTCCGGCTACGCCGAGGAGATGGGCGTCGACGAGGACGCCGTGCGCGACTATGTCCGGCAGATGGACGACGAGACGCTGATGGGCTACGTGCGCGATATGGCGCGCGAGACGATCTCCGAGCAGTACACCGAGGCCGTGCGGCAGCAGCTCGCCTCCCTCAGCCAGCAGCAGCTGGCAATGGCGCTGGAGTACACCGAGCTGAGCGACTGGCAGTACGAGCACATATACAACGAGCTGATGCCCCCGCGCTACTCCGACAGCACCTATGACCAGAACATGGAGCTGTTCGGCTACGTGGACATGGACAGCCCCGACAGCATCAACCTCTACGCCACCACCTTCTCCGACAAGGACGAGATCGCCCGCATCATTGACGAGTACAACGCCTCCGCCGACGAGGAGCAGCAGATAAGCTACACCGATTACGTGGCCATACTCATGAGCAGCATCTCGACCATTATCAACGCAATAAGCTACGTGCTGATAGCCTTCGTGGCCATCTCGCTGGTCGTGTCCAGCATCATGATAGGCATAATCACCTACATCTCCGTGCTCGAGCGCACGAAGGAGATCGGCATCCTGCGCGCCATCGGCGCGAGCAAGCGCGACGTCTCCAACGTCTTCAACGCCGAGACGCTCATCGAGGGTCTGGCGGCAGGCTTGATAGGCATAGGCCTGACGCTGCTGCTGAACATCCCGATAAACGCCATAGTCCAGCACCTGACGGGCATAGAGAGCCTGCGCTCCATCCTGCCCGTGGCCGGCGCCGTTATACTGATAGTCATCAGTATGCTGCTGACCTTCATCGCCGGACTCATCCCCTCCCGCTTCGCTGCCAAGCGCGACCCAGTCGAGGCGCTGAGAACCGAATAAAGCCCCAAAAAGTGTGAATCCCGCGCCGAAAGGCGCGGGATTTTTGCGCTTTGCGGCGTGAACTTGCCTTGACAAGCTCGTCCTACAGTTGTAGTATATGACTATACTACAACTGTAGGGAGGGGTACACATGCGTTTGACCGACGCCGAATGGGCGGTGCTGGAGGCGCTGTGGAGCGGGGAGAGCTTCGCCCTGGGCGAGCTGGCCGCGGAGCTGAAGAACAGCAAGGGCTGGAACAAGAACACCGTATACACATATCTCACGCGCATGGCTGCGAAGGGGCTGGTGAGCATAGACCGCTCGCAGCCCAAGCCGTACAGCGCCGCCGTCTCCCGCGAGGACTGCGCCGGGCGGGAGCGGCACGAGCTGCTCAGCCGCGTCTACAACGGCGCGGCGGGCGACCTGATAGCGGCGTTTTTAAAGGAGTCGCACATCTCGCGCGAGGAGGCCGAACGGCTGCGCGCGCTGCTGGACGAGATGGAGGTGTAGCGAGTGGGGAACATCTGGGAGTTTTTGTACCAGACGCTGAACGTCTCGCTGGCGGCGGCGCTGCTGTTGCTGGTCAAGTGGCTGCTGCACGACAAGCTGCCGCCCCGCTGGCAGTACGGCGTGTGGGTGATACTGGCGCTGCGCGTGCTGCTGCCCGCCGCCACGTCGAGGGGGCTCGTCCCATCGCTGGCGCTGTGGCTGGAGACGGCCAAGAGCGCGGCGGAGATGCACCTCGCCTCCGCATACTCCGGCGCGTTCGAGGTCATAGGCCTGGAGAGCGCCTTTCCGTGGATAGACGCCGCGCCCGTCAGCGTTACGGACTGGCTGTTCGTGCTCTACGCTGCGGGGGTGCTGGCGACGGTGCTGCGCTACGCGGCGCAGTATTGGCGGCTGCGGAGGCTGCTCCGGCGAGGGGAGCCGGTCTGCGCCGCGACCGAGGCCGCGATAGCGGCCGTGGCGGAGGAGCACGGCCTGAGGAAGTGCCGCGCGGTGGCAGTCCCGGGGCTCAAGAGCGCCTTCGTCTGCGGGGTGTTCCGCCCTGTGCTCGCCGTGCCGGAGGGCGAGACGCCGGACAGGAAGATACTGCTGCACGAGCTGCTGCATCTGAGGTACTTCGACGCGCTGCAAAACGCGCTCTGGAGCCTCATGCGCGCGCTGCACTGGTGCAACCCGTTCATGCAGTACGTCTTTGACCGCATCGGCAACGACATGGAGAGCCTGTGCGACCAGCGCGTGCTGGAGCGGCTGCGCGGCGAGGAGCGGCGCGAGTACGGCGGCATACTGCTGGGCATGGCGAGCGAGAGCTACGCGCGCGTCCCCGGCACCAGCTCCATATCCAACGGCGCGGCGAACATCGCCCGGCGCATAGAGGCCATCGTCCGCTTCAAGCTCTATCCGCGCGGCATGGCGCTGGTGGGCGTGTGCTCGGTCATAGTGCTCGGCGTGGCGCTGCTGACCGGCGTGCAGGCCGGGTACCGCGAGACCGGCAGCGTGACGCAGGCTCTGGCGATATCGCGTTTGGAGCGCTGCACTACGCTGGCTGGCGCGCTGGACGTGTACGCCCACGGCCTGAGCGACGGGAACGCGATGTACCTGGCCTCCGCGTCACCGATGAGCCGGCAGGAGGAGTATTACGAGCTGATGACCGGCGGCGGAGAGGCCGCCGCGGACATAAGGGCGCTGCTTGCCGACGTGCGCCGCACCTATGAGCCGAGGGTGTACAACCTGCGGCCTGACGGCGAGGGCGGATACCTGGCCACGCTGGAGCTGTCGGGAGAGTGGGTGCACGAGACGACCGCGAATATTTACACGCGGCACGTGCTGATACCGGTGGCGATAAGCTACGACAACGGCTGGGTGGTAGACAGGCACGGCGAGCTGACGGTGACGGACAAGGCCGACATCTTCCATGAGGACACCTTCCGCGAGTACGCCCGCTTCGGCAGCGCGGAGTGCGCCGGGGGCAGGATAGAGGCCGGCATATTGACGGAGTACACCTACAGCCCCGACTCCGATGGCCGGCCGGACCCCGACGCGGAGTTTTCTGACTACTGGTGCAACATAGATGTCAGGTTCTACCGCGACAACTGGACCTGGGACGGCGAGCTGGCTGAGACCGTGTCGCTGCAGTACCGGCTGCTGGAGGAGTACGACGAGAACCTGGGCGCGGACTTTTTCGAGGATATTCAGCCGGGCGGATTTATCATCTCCAGCGATGGCTCCGGAGGCACCGGAGCCGAGATAGAGACCAACGAGGCAGGCTACATACAGAGCTTCGGCGGCTCCGGCGGGACCATGGATGTAAGCATGCAGCCTGACTGGGAGGGTGTGGCCGCCTGCGTGTTCGTGAACTCCAAGGCCGTGGGCAACGCCGTATTGAAGCTGGAGGCCGTGCGATGAACGAGACGAGGGGACTCAAGACGACATCATTGTCCGAGGCTGTGAGCTGCGTGGCGTGGGGCTATGTGTTTTTGCACCTGGACTTCAACCTCGGCGGCATAAACGTGCTGCCGGATTGGGGCTGCTATGCCCTGGTGCTGCACGCCCTGCCGGGACTGGCGAGGGCGGAGCGCAGCGCGCTGCTGCTGCGGCCGCTGGCAATAATCCTGCTGGCCGTAGACGCGCTGATGTGGGTTCTGCAGATCTTCGGCGTGGCGCCGGACTTGTACATCGTAAGCGCGCTGTCCACCGTGCTGGAGCTGTATTTCCACTTCCAGCTGCTGACGAACGTGGCGGACATAGCCCGCATAGACCCGCAGCGCTCGCGCAGCGTGCTGCGGCTGCGCAATTTCCGCACCGTGTTCGTCACGCTCCTGGCTCTGCCGTGGCAGCCGGAAGCCATGAGCTGGTCTGCCCGGGATGTGTACCTGCTTGTCACCCGCTTTGCGGCAGTGGTGCTGATAATCTGGACGTTCAGCGCGCTTTTCGACGTGAAGAACCACGTTATCCTGGGAGAGGACGGAGAGGAAAGCCTCCCCGGGCGCGAGCCGTGAGCGGCACAAAACGGCGCTCAGAGCTTGAAAAATGCGCGCCTTTGTGGTAAAATCTATACGTTTGTGCGTAGATTCTGCCCACAGGGGTGAGAACGTGAAAAAACCGAATTCCATGATGAAAGCGGCGCTTGAGTTTGCGCGCGCCTTCGGCAAATGGGTGGCCGTGGCGCTGGTCACGGGTATGGTGTGCGGCCTGGTCGGCTCGGCGTTTTACGCCAGCGTCGCTTCGGCGACGGAGCTGAGAGCCGCGCACCCGTGGCTGCTGTGGCTGCTGCCCGCCGTCGGTGCGTGCATAGCGCTGCTGTACAAGTACGCGCGCCTGGACGGGCTGGGAACCGACACGGTGATAGAGGCCATCCAGGCCGGGCGGGGCATAAGCGTGCTGCTGGTGCCGGCCATCTTCGTCTCCACCGCCGCCACGCACCTGTGCGGCGGCAGCGCGGGGCGCGAGGGCGCGGCGCTGCAAATAGGCGGCAGCCTGGGTCAGAACATCGCCCGGCTGCTCAGGCTGGACGACAAGGACAGGCGCCTCGCCACGCTCTGCGGCATGAGCGCGCTGTTCTCCGCGCTGTTCGGCACGCCGCTGACCGCGACTATCTTCGCCCTGGAGGTCATCAGCGTGGGCGAGCTGTACTATGCCGGACTGGTGCCCTGCCTCGGCTCGGCGCTGACCGCCTACGCCGTGACGCAGATCTTCGGCATAGCTCCGACGCACTTTGACGTGGCCGCCCCGGCGCTGACGCTCGACCTGCTGTGGCGCGTGGCGCTGCTGGGTCTGGCCTGCGCGCTGATGAGCGTGCTGCTGTGCACGGCCATGCATCAGAGCGAACGGCTGCTGAAAAAGCTGCTGCCCAACGGCGTGCTGCGTGCCGTCGCGGGCGGCTGCGCCATAATAGCGCTGACCTACCTGGTGGGCACGACAGACTACAACGGCGCGGGAACGGACGTCATAGCCCGGGCCATAGAGGGCGGGGAGGCCAGACCCTGGGACTTCGCGCTCAAGCTGCTGTTCACGGCGGTGACGCTCTCGTCCGGCTTCAAGGGCGGCGAGATGGTGCCGACCTTCTTCATGGGCGCCACGCTCGGCTGCGTGCTGGGCGATGCGCTGGGCATCCCGGCGGGCTTCGCCGGAGCCGTGGGGCTCGCCGCGCTCTTTTGCGGGGCGGTGAACTGCCCCGTGGCCTCCGTCATACTGGCCATAGAGCTGTTCGGCGCGGACGGGGCGGTGTATTTCGCCGTGGCCAACACGATAGCTTACGCGCTCTCCGGCTACACGGGGCTCTACCGCAGCCAGAAGATCATATACTCCAAGCTGAAAGCCGAGTTCATAGACATACGCGCCAAATGAAAGCTGCGCCCCGAAAGGCCGCCCGGGTCTTTCGGGGCGATCGCGCCTCTCCACGCTGCCCGAAGCCGGCCGCCGGTGGCGTAAATTCACAGTTTTTTAACTCACATACAGGATGAAAAAGCTATAATTTAGGCAGATTATCAGCGTTGTCCGTTATACGGGCTTTTTGCGCATTTGGAGGAATATATATGAACAACAAAAAAGCGCTTGTAATTGAAGACGATAAGAACATAGCCGAGCTGCTCAGGCTCTATCTGGAAAAGGACGGCTTCGAGGTCAGCATCGCCTCCGACGGCGGACAGGGACTGCGCCTCGCCGGCGAGGTCGAGCCGGACGTCATACTCCTGGACATCATGCTGCCCGTCATGGACGGCTGGCAGGTCTGCAAGGAGATACGCCGCAACTCGCAGGTGCCCATAATAATGCTCACCGCCAAGGGCGAGACCTTCGACAAGGTCTCCGGCCTGGAGATGGGCGCGGACGACTACGTCACCAAGCCCTTCGAGGTCAAGGAGCTTATCGCCCGCATCCACGCCGTCATGCGCCGCGCCGACGGCGCCGCGGCTCCGGTGGAGAAGAAGCTGGTCTACGACAAGCTGGTCGTGAACCTCGACAGCTATGAGCTGATCGTCGACGGCAAGAAGATAGACACCCCGCCCAAGGAGATGGAGCTGCTCTATCACCTCGCCGCCTCCCCCAACCGCGTTTTCACGCGCAACCAGCTGCTGGACGAGGTCTGGGGCTTTGACTACTTCGGCGACTCGCGCACCGTCGACGTGCACATCAAGCGCCTGCGCGAGAAGCTCGAGGGCGTCTCCGACCAGTGGTCGCTCAAGACCGTCTGGGGCGTGGGATACAAGTTCGAGCTCAATGAGCCGGCTGAAAAATGAAGAGCATTTACTTCAAAAACTTCCTCTCCACGGCGCTGATGGTGCTGATGAGCTTCCTCATAATCGGCGTGGCGCTCATCTGCATCGGCCAGAACTTCATTATAAACTCGCACAGGGACGATATGAAGTCGAACGCCGAGACCGTCTCGCGGCTGCTGGGCACGCTCAGCGACGACGAGATGGTAAGCTGGGCGGTGCGCATAGCCCTCTCCGGCGCGTCCGAGGTGTCCGGCAACGACATCTTCCTGACCGACGCCGACGGGCTTGTGGTCTCGTGCTCGGACGACCCGGGCAAGTGCACACACATAGGCAAGAGCGTGCCGTCGGAATACATCAACTCGACGCAGACCCGGGGCGAGCTCGACACGGTCACCGACCTTGACGGGCTGTTCCCGTCGCCGCGCTATGTCTACGCGATGCCCGTCTCCGACGGGGCGGGCTACGTGTTCGTCAGCTCGCTGCGCTCCACGATAATAGGCGCGTGGGACGCGTTCTTCTGGGTGTTCTTCGCCGTGACGCTGGCCGTGCTCTCGCTGGCGCTGGTGATGAGCCTGGTGATATCCAAAAAGCTCTCCGAGCCTCTGGACGAGATGACCGCCGCGGCGCGGCGCTTCGCCCACGGCGACTTCTCCGTGCGGGTGCGAGAGGACAAGGGCACGGACGAGCTGGCCGCGCTCACAAGCTCCTTCAACGCCATGGCCGACTCGCTCGAGCGCAGCGAGGAGCTGAGGAACGAGTTCATCGCCAACGTCTCGCACGAGCTGAAGACGCCGATGACCACCATCGCCGGCTTTGCCGACGGCATCCTCGACGGCACCATTCCCAAGGAGGAGGAGGACAAATACCTCGCCACCATCGCCGACGAGACCCGGCGCCTCAGCCGGCTGGTGCGGCATATGCTGAGCCTCTCCCGCATGCGCAGCGAGGGCTCCGACCTCACCAAGCGGCGCGACTTTGACTTGAACGAGCTGATCATCCGCACCCTGCTGAACTTTGAGACCCGCGCCGAGGACAAGAAGCTGGACATGGACGTCCAGCTCCCCGAGGTGCACATGACCGTCACGGCCGACCCGGACTCCATCACGCAGGTGCTTTACAACCTGCTGGACAACGCCGTCAAGTTCGCCGACGAGGGCAGCACGATAACCGTCGCGCTCTGGAAGCAGAACGGCAAGGCCTACGTCTCCGTCAAGGATCACGGCGACACCATACCGGCGGACGACCTGCCGCTGGTGTTCGACCGCTTCCACAAGTCCGACCGCTCCCGCAGCAAGGACAGGGACGGCGTGGGTCTGGGCCTCTATCTGGTCAAGAGCATACTTGACGCCCACAACGAGGACATAGCGGTCACCAGCTCCGACGGCACGACGGAATTCGTCTTCACGCTCACTCTCGCCAGAGAGAAGCCGAAGGCGGCCTCCGCCCGCAAGAGAGCGGCCAACGGCAAGCAGGCTCCGGAAAAAAGCGCGCCCAGGGACGAGGGCGCACAGCAGCAGTAGGAAATACATTACCAATTCCACGTTCACAAAATGTTTGGTTTTTATTCATAGCCAAAACAAATTTGTACCGTAATATTAAATTGCTTCAGGGGGTAAGCTTCATGGACGAAGAAAGAAAGAGACGCCTTTCCGAGTGGTACGGCACTCCGTTGGGCGCCGACCCCGTGGGGCAAACCGAAGAAACTGAGGGAGCGGCACCCCTTTCCGAACAAATACCTCCCCGCTGCTCCCCCGGTTCCTCCCCCGACGACGGGCAACCGCACTGGGGCGAGGAGACCGTTCCGCGCCGGAAAAAGCACATCGGCGCGAGGATAGCCGGGATATGCGCGCTTGTGGTTGTGATAATCGCCGCCTCCGCGCTGCTGTTTTCAAACGGAGACATGACGCTCCCGCCCATAAACACCGGAAACGGCGGGATGGACGCCTACGACGACTACCGCGACTACTTCGCCGGCTACTATGACAACGCCGGTGAGAGCGGGCAGTGGACGTCCTCGATGCCCCGCGCGGAGACCGGCACCGGCGTAACGGTCGCGCTCACGCCCAGACCAGAGGGCGACGCACTCTCGCTCAGCGAGGTGTATGACCGCTGCGCAAGCTCCGTGGTCGCCATCACCAGCAGCACGGAGGACGGGCGCTATCTCTGGGGCACCGGCATAATCATGACGGCCGACGGCTATATACTCACCAACGCGCACGTGCTTGAAGGCTCCAGCGAGGCCACCGTGACGCTCTGGGACGACAGGGAGTTCACGGCCAGCCTGGTAGGCGCCGACAGTGCCAGCGACGTCGCCGTTATCAAGATCAACGCCGTTGGACTGCCCGTAGCGGAGTTCTGCGAGGACTCCGTCAGCGTGGGCGAGAGCGTGGCCGCGATAGGCAACCCGCTCGGCCCCGAGCTGCGCGGCACCATGACGGACGGCATAATCTCCGCGCTCAGCCGCGAGATCACCTACACCAGCCACCCCATGACCCTCATCCAGACCAACGTGGCCATAAACGAGGGCAACTCCGGCGGGCCGCTGCTGAATATGTACGGCCAGGTAGTGGGCATGACCAGCATGAAGCTCGTCTCCGCCTACGCCGGCTCCAGCATTGACGGCATAGGCTTCGCCATCCCGGTCAGCACGATAAAGGCCATGGCCGACGCGCTCATCGCCTACGGCGAGGTGCGCGGACGCCCGGCGCTGGGCATCACCGTGGGCACCATCCCCGCGGAGGTCGCTGAGTACTACGACATCCCCGCCGGCCTCTACGTGAACGGCGTGACCGAAGGCTCGGACGCCGAGGCTCAGGGCGTGACCGTGGGCGACATCATCGTCTCCGCCGACGGACAGCACGTCAGCGAGCTGGCCGACCTGAGCGCCATACTGGCCGACAAGGAGGTCGGAGACAGCGTCTCGCTGGAGATCTACCGCTACGGCGGCGAGATGGCCTACGTGGACGTCCGGCTCATGGAGACCGTGGACTTATATTGATACCCTTCACTCCTTTTCCATACATTTTCCCCTCTCTTATTTCGTAAGGAAAGGCCGCCCCCCGGGCGGCCTTTTCTTATTGCGCTTATTCCTGCCCCGGCCTTCGAGCCTTGCCGGCGGGCGGAGCGCCGCCGTGTGCGCAAAGAGATAAAAAACACCCCGCTCCACCGGAGCGGGGTGTTTGAGACTGTCAAAAAAGGCTCTCGACGGCCTTTTTTGACAATAAAGTCCCCCGGCCGCAAGCGGCCGATGGAGACCGGCACTGCGCTCTGCGCCTCGGTTGTCCGCCAAGGGCGGACAATTCGACGCTCGCTCCGCGAAATGTATTTTCGGCGACGTACACGCCGCCGCCGAAAATGATTACAGTCCCTTTCGCGCCCACAGGGCGCGAAACTCTGCGAGGCTTTTTCGACAAACTGAAACACCCCGCTCCACGGAGCGGGGTGTTTTCGTATTCTCTCAGCACTTGCCGAGTATGTCCATGAACTCCTCGCCGGTGATGGTCTCCTTTTCGAGGAGGTATCCGGCCAGGCGGTGGAGCGCGCCCTCATTGGCCTTGAGGATCTCGACGGCCTTCTGGTGCTGGCGCTTGACGAGGGCGATGACGGCCTCGTCTATCTCGCCGGCAGTCTTCTCGCTGCACGCGAGCGAGCTGTCGCCGCCGAGGTACTTGTTGGACTGGACTTCCAGCGCGACCATGTCGAACCTATCGCTCATGCCGTAGCGGGTGAGCATGGCTCGGGCGAGCTTGGTGGCCTGCTCTATGTCGTTGCTGGCGCCGGTGGAGATGCTGCCGAAGATGACCTCCTCGGCCGCGCGTCCGCCGGTGAGGGTGGCGATCTTGTTCTCGATCTCCTCGCGACTCATGAGCACGCGGTCGCCCTCGTCGACCTGCATGGTGTAGCCCAGCGCGCCGGAGGTGCGCGGGACGATGGTTATCTTGGTGACCGGGGCGCTCTCCGTCTGCTTGGCGGCGACGAGGGCGTGGCCGATCTCGTGGTAGGCGACGGTGCGCTTGTCCTTCTCGCTGAGCACGGCGTTCTTGCGCTGCGCGCCGGCGATGACGGTCTCCACGCTCTCCTCCAGGTCGCTCTGGTCGACTATCTGCCTGCCCATCTTGACCGCGCGCAGAGCCGCCTCGTTGATGATGTTGGCCAGCTCGGCGCCGGAAGCGCCGCTGGTGGCGCGGGCGATGGCCCGGAGGTCGACGTCGCCGCTCATGCGCACGTCCCTGGCGTGGACCTTGAGTATGGCCTCGCGCCCGGCCAGGTCGGGAAGCTCCACGGGGATGCGGCGGTCGAAGCGGCCGGGGCGCAGCAGCGCGGGGTCAAGGCTCTCGGGGCGGTTGGTGGCGGCGAGGATGACGACGCCCTTGGTGGCGTCAAAGCCGTCCATCTCGGCGAGCAGCTGGTTGAGCGTCTGCTCGCGCTCGTCGTTGCCTCCCACGCCGCCGCTGTCGCGCTTTTTGCCGATGGTGTCTATCTCGTCGATGAACACGATGCACGGCGCCTTCTCCCCGGCCTGCTTGAACAGGTCGCGGACCTTGGCCGCGCCCATGCCGACGAACATCTCGACGAACTCACTGCCGGAGATGGAGAAGAAGGGCACGTGCGCCTCGCCGGCCACCGCGCGGGCGAGCAGGGTCTTGCCGGTGCCCGGAGGACCGACAAGCAGCGCGCCCTTGGGCAGCTTGGCGCCTATCTCGGCGTATTTCTGCGGGTTGTGCAGGAAGTCGACGATCTCCTTGAGCGCCTCCTTGGCCTCGTCCTGACCGGCCACGTCGGCAAAGGTCTTGCCCGTCTCCGTCTCGGCGTAGATCTTCGCGCCGGACTTGCCGAAGCTCATGCTGAGCATGCCGTTGCCGTTTGTCATCTTCTTTATCATGTAGCTGTAGAACAGCGAGCCGATGCCGAAGATGAGCACCATGGGCAGTATCCACGTCAGGAAAAAGCTCAGCAGCGGGGAGTTCTGCGTGGGTATTTCGTTGGAGAACTTTATCTCCGGCTCGGCCTCGAGCAGGCGGTTCACGAGGTCGATGTCAGGGAAGATGCCCGTCTTGTAGATCTGTTCCTGGCCGCTGCTGTCCGTGGCTATGAAGATGATCTGCTCGTTGTCGGACTCGTAGGCGACCTCCTGCACCTGGCCGTTGTCCACCATGTTCAGGAAGTCGTTGTATCCCACCTCCGTCACCTGCCGCTGGAGCATGGACGGGAAAAGCAGGGCGTTCAGCAGTATCAGCACCAGGAGCGCGATGAGGTAATAAAACGCTATGTTTCTTCTCGGTTTGTGTTTGTCAGGGGTCGGTTCTGTGATCATACGAAGCACCCTTTCAGCTGTTTGAAGTTCTGTAATGGATAAATTTTATTCCCGGGTGAGGGAATTTTCTATGGTCAGATTTTGAACAACTGGGGAACTTTTTGTGAACAAATGCGTCCGACGGTTAGTAATATAAGGGAGGCGCTGAAATGAGGAAGAAGCTGGCTTTATTATTGGCGCTTGCGCTGCTGCTCGCGCTGCCCGGCTGCGGCTCCGCAGCCGCCGGACTGCTCGATGGAGTGGAGGCTGCGCCGACGGGGGACGCGTCGGAGGCGGCGCTGCCTGCGTCGGAGTTCACGGCAAAGCTGTTCGGCGAGGTGTACGACGGCGGGGACAGCCTGATATCGCCCGTGAGCGTGCTCGCGGCGCTGGCGATGACCGAGGCGGGCGCGCGCGGCGAGACGCTTGCGCAGATGGAGGAGGCCTTCGGCGTGGACGCCGGGACGCTACGCCTGGCGCTTTCCGCGTACATGTCCGCCGTCGAGGGCACGGAGGTGAAGCTCGCAAACTCCATCTGGTTCCGCGACGACGGCACGTTTGAGCCGGAGCAGGGCTTCCTGGCCGGCTGCGCCTCCTTCTCGGGAGCGGACGTCTTCGCGCGCGAGTTCAACGACGCTGCCCGCCGCGAGATAAACGCCTGGGTCAGCGAGCACACGGACGGCATGATAGAGGACATCCTCGACGAAATAAGCGCCGAGGCGGTCATGTACCTCGT
Organism: uncultured Eubacteriales bacterium; assembly: GCA_900543085.1. Classification (GTDB taxonomy): domain Bacteria; phylum Bacillota; class Clostridia; order Oscillospirales; family Oscillospiraceae; genus Scatomorpha; species Scatomorpha pullicola. The sequence goes on from UQQF01000031.1 coordinate 22,643, forward strand.
CAACGCCCTGGCCTTCGAGGCCGACTGGGAGAGCGAGTACAAAGCCCACCAGGTGCACGACGGCGTGTTCCATGCCCCGGACGGCGACAAGACCGCGGAGATGATGTACGGCGAGGAGCACACCTACCTCAGCGGCGAGGGCTTCACCGGCTTCATGAAGCCGTACAAGGGCGGGCGCTACGCCTTTGCGGCGCTGCTGCCGGACGGGGACGCGGGGCTTGACGGTCTGGCCGCCTCGCTCACCGGCGAGATGCTCGCCTCCGCGCTTGAAAACGCCGAGAACACGACGGTCGAGGCCGCGATGCCAGGCTTCAGCAGCGAGTACAAGGCGGAGCTGAGCGAAGCGCTCATGGCGATGGGCATGACCGACGCCTTCGACATGGAAAACGCCGACTTCACCGGCATGGGTCGCTCGGCGCTCGGCAACATCTATATAAACCGCGTGCTGCACAAGACCTTCATCGACGTGACGCCCATCGGCACACGAGCGGGTGCGGCCACGGTGGTGGAGATGAACACGGAAAGCGCGGCAATCCCGCCTGAGGAGCCCAAAAGCGTGATCCTCGACCGCCCGTTCCTCTACATGATAGTCGACACGCAGTACAATATCCCCCTCTTCATCGGCACCATGACCGGTGAGACGCTGCTTTCCTGAGGGATTTCTTTTTGTCTTGTCAAAAAGAAACCCCTCAGACTCCAAAGAGAAAAACGCTTTTGGTGCGGTGGTTAGGCGGGGAATAGTGTTCACCACACGGTTCGACATATATACGTTTGCATCCCTAAGATTTATGCCAGATTAGGGTGCAACCAGCTTACCCCTCTAACACATAACCACGTAAGCGCTCCGGCGCAAAGCGCAGCGCCGATCTCCATCGGCCGCTTATGGAACCCACGAAGTGC
>UQQF01000032.1 GCA_900543085.1 uncultured Eubacteriales bacterium
GTCTCCATCGGCCGCTCGCGGCCGGGGGACTTTATTGTCAAAAAAGGCCGTCGAGAGCCTTTTTTGACAGTCTCAGGCGGCCTGCGCAAATTGCGCAGGCCGCCCGCTAAGGCTCCTCGTATATATTTACGCGGCAGTTATCTCCAGGGAGCTCAGGCCATAGCTCTGGTAGAGGCGCACACGCGCGCCTTCGACTGTCCAGTCCTGCCAGGTGCTGCCTGACTCGGACACGCCGTCGCTCTCGCCTACAGGCTCGCCGTAGAGGCGCGTGAGTACCTCGGCGTAGGCCGCGGCGTCAGTCCCGGCGAGGTAAATGGACACGCTGTTGACCTTGCCGTCATCGCCGTAGGTCGTGCCCGGCTCGACGCTCTCGCCGAACAGCTCGGCGGAGTAGATGCGTCCGATGAGGGTCTCGCCGTCGGCCGCTATGTTCTGCTCGCTGCCGCCGAGCGCGTCGGCGCTCTCGGCGTCATCCATCCCAAGCAGGCTGATGCACTCGGCCAGGACGGCCGCGGTCTGGCCGTCAGCGCTGTTTTCCGTCGGCTCGGCGGACGGCTCCGCCGTCGGCTCGGGAGTTTCCTGCGCAGCCGTCGGGCTGGGCGGCAGGGAGACTTCGGCCGTGTCCACTCCGCAGGCCAGCAGGCAGACCGACATGGTTATGGCCGCCAATATAACAAGTACACGCTTCATATATACATCCCTCCATGGGTCAGACGGTGTGGGTCCTCAGGTATTCCATCCATATCTTGCAGTACTCGGCCGTCAGGTGCATACCGTCGGGCGTGGCGTCGCTGGGCAGGAAGCCGTTCTCGTCCTGGACTGCCTCGGCCACGTTGAGGTAGTATACGCCCTTCTCCTCGCACATCTCGCACAGAGCCTTTTGCAGGCGCACGACGTTCGCATTGGTATACACCTCGTTGGAGCCGTCCTTCCACTGGCTCACGGGCAGGATGGACTGGACGTAGATGACGGCGTCCGGATGCGTCTCGCGTATGATGTCTATGATCTGCGCGTAGTAGTCGGCGTACACGCTCTCGTACACCCAGCCCAGCTCGTTCATGCCGAGCATGATGTACACCTTGCCGTAGTCCGCAGCGCGCAGCGCGTCCGCCACGGTGAGGTATTGTCCGTTCAGGTTGACTATCTGGTCTGTGAACACTCTGTCCACGGAGAGTCCCACGCCGGAGAAGAACCGGGCGTTGGTCAGTCCCGAGTACATCCTCAGCCCTTCGGTGCGGGAGTCGCCCACGAACACGGCGTCGTCAAAGTATTCGTCGCCCACCGGCTCGCCCTCGGGCACGGTGACGGCGAGGTTCGCGCCCACGTCCGCCGCCGTGCCGTTGGCCACATTGCTTCCGCTGCCCGGCGTGGGTTCGGGTTCAGGGCTGGGCGTCTCCGGCGCCGGGGTCTCGGCCGCAGGCGTCTCCGGGGCTTCGCTCGCCTCGGGCGGCGCACTGGGCTGCTCCGTGGCGGGCGGCGTGGTGGCGGCTCCGCCCCGCCCCCCGCCGGTGGCGTTTGCCCGGCCGCTGAAGTTCACTGCGAGCGTCGCTGCCATTATCAGCAGCACCAGAGCCGCGAGCGTGGCCTTTACCACGGTCCCGCCCGAACTGTTGCGCTTCCTGTTCCCGTTTGCCATCTGTCCTCAGTCCTCCGGTATCTCGTCCGCGGAGCCGCCGGCGACGTAGAACTGCTCGTCGCCCAGCTCGGCCAGCGCCGCCTCGGCCTCGGCCTCGCTCTCAAACTGGCCGATGGTCACGATATACTTCCCGCCGAGCGTCTTTAGCTGGCTGGCGCCCTCGTTGTAATACTGCTCGCAGAGCAGACCCAGCTGCTCGCTGTAGTCCATGGCGTCGGTGCGCAGGTAGTAGACCGTGCCCTCGCCGCTCTCGGCGTCCTGAGCGAACGTAAACGCCAGGGTGCCGGGGTCTGCGTACTCCGTCACCTCAAAGCCGTAGCCGCCCTTGAGCACTATCGTAAGGCCGAGCATGGAGTCATCCAGTATCATGTTCCTGTACACGTCCTGAACCGCCTCGGCGCTCATGAGGCTGTCGCGTATGGACTCGAAGTCCGCGCCGCGCACGCCGTGCAGCCTGAGCACTATCCTGTTGGGGGCGCTGAGGTGCTCGACGGTGTAGTACGGGGCGCTGGCCATGTCGCCGAAGGTCAGCTCCACCCTGTCGCCGGCGGTGTCCGCGCCGACCTGCGCGCCGTCGGTCACTTCGCCGCCGGAGCCTATGTGCAGCACGCGGACTATACTCCCCAGCACGGGGATGTCCGCCGCGTAGCTGTACACGGGCATGATGTTTGCGCCGGCGAACATTATGCACACCGCGGCCGCCACGCCGGCCAGGGCGTGCTTCAGGCGTCTGGCGGGGACGCGCTTCTCGGCGCGGCTTATGCCCGCATCTATCGCAGACTCAAGCTCCGCCGGAACGGGGATGCTGTCATATCTGGCTTTTCCTGCGTTCATTTCTGATCTCCTTCCTCCAGGTACGCACGCAGCTTGCGCAGCGCGCGGTACACGCGAGTTTTCACTGTCGTCTCCGGCTCGCCGAGTATGCGCGCGATGTCCGCAAACGGGAGCTCCTCGAAAAACCTGAGAGTGACACAGGTTCTGTCGCGCTCGGGCAATATGTCCAGGGCGTCGTACAGATCCAGCGTATCCTCACAGCGCAGCTGCTCATCCGAGACCGCCTCCGTCTCCGGCGCCGCATCCTCGAGACTTACGACGCGGGAGCTTTTGCGCACGAGATCTATCGCGCAGTTGACGACGATGCGCGTCATCCAGGTTCGGAAGAACTCCGGCGAGCGCAGGGTGTGCAGCTCCTTCAGTCCGCGATAGGCGGACTCGGAAACTATGTCCAGCGCGTCGTGCTCGTTCTTCACGTAGGAATAGGCCAGCCTGTAGTACCTGGCTCTGTCGTCTTGCAGACGCTGCGCAAATTCGCGCTTATCCATGCTCGGCTCACCTCGCTTTCGGCGGCATCCTGCCGCTTCTGTATATTAGACGTTCCCGGCGCGCAAAAAGACGCAGCAAACGGCAAGAATTTTTCCGGCGCGGACAAAAAACCGCCCCGGAGCTTTTGCTCCGAGGCGGTGCTGTTTCAGCGGATAGACTCCGTTCAGACCAGCTCGATGACGGCCATCTCGGCGCCGTCGCCGCGGCGGGGTCCGATGCGGGTGACGCGGGTGTAGCCGCCGGTGCGGTCGGTGTACTTCTCAGCGAGCTCGTTGAAAGCCTTGTGAGCCACGTCCTCGCGGGTGATAAAGCTGAGAGCCTGGCGGTAAGACGCCATGTCCTTCTGCTTGCCAAGGGATATCATCTTCTCGGCAAGGGGCTGAATCTCCTTGGCGCGGGTGTAGGTAGTCTCCATGCGGCCGCGGTCGAGAAGATCCGTGACCTGCTGACGGAGCATAGCCATACGCGCGTCAGTCGGCTTGCCAAGCTTCCTGGTTCCGGGCATATTGGTTTCCTCCTTACTGGTTGTCGTCGCTGGCCAGGCTGAGTCCCATCATTGCGAGCTTGTGCTCGACTTCCTCCAGGGACTTGCGGCCGAGGTTACGGACCTTGATCATCTCGTCCTGAGTCTTGCTGATGAGGTCCTCGACGGTGTTGATGTTGGCGCGCTTGAGGCAGTTGAAGCTGCGCACCGAGAGGTCAAGCTCCTCGATGGTCATCTCCAGCACCTTGTCGCGCTGGGTCTCGACCTTCTCAACCACCGTGGAGCGGTTGCCGATGCTGTCGGACAGGTCGGTGAACAGCGTGAAGTGGTCGACCAGTATCTTCGCGCCCAGCGACACGGCGTCGCGGGGGGAGATGGTCTTGTCCGTCCAGACCTCGAGGGTAAGCTTATCGAAGTCCGTCTGGTTGCCAACGCGGGTATTCTCCACGGCGTAGTTGACCTTGAGCACAGGCGTGTAAATAGAGTCCACGGGGATGGTGCCTATCACCTGCTGAGAACCCTTGTTCTTGTCCGCCGGAACATAGCCCCTGCCGTGGTCTATCGTCAGTTCGATAGACAGCGAGGCGTCAGGACCGAGGGTGGCGAGGTGCAGCTCAGGGTTGAGTATCTCGACCTCGCTGTCGGCCTTGATGTCCCCAGCCGTCACTTCGCACTCGCCCGAGGCCTCGATGTAGACGGTCTTGGGCTCGTCGGAGTGCAGACGCGCTATGATACGCTTTATATTCAGGACTATCTCGGTGACGTCTTCCTTGACGCCAGGGATGGTGGAAAACTCATGCTGCACGCCGGCGATACGTATGCTCGTTACCGCCGTGCCGGGCAGAGAGGAGAGGAGCACTCGGCGCAGGGAGTTGCCCAAAGTCGTGCCGTAGCCGCGCTCCAGCGGTTCAATGACATACTTGCCATACGAATCGTCCGTCGGAGACTCGATGCACTCGATGCGCGGCTTTTCAATTTCAATCATGTGCGAAATAACCCTCCTTATTTATTGTGGCGCCCCTACAAAGGCGCGCGGTTTGCAGCTTACCAATTTGAGGGTTTACCGATTACTTGGAATAGAGCTCGACGATGAGGTGCTCCTCCACCGGGAGGGTCACGTCCTCGCGCGTCGGGATGGCGACGACCTTGGCGATCATGTTCGCGGCGTCAAACTCCAGCCACTTGGGCGGCTGACGGAAGGCGTTGGCCTCCACGTTGTCCTTTATCTTTTCAAGATTGCGGCTCGACTCCTTGGGGGCGATGACCATGCCCGGCTTCACCTGGAAGCTGGGGATGTTCACGCGGCGGCCGTTCACGGTGAAGTGTCCGTGGTTGACGAGCTGCCTGGCCTCGCGCCTGGTGGTGGCGAAGCCGAGCAGGAAGATGACGTTGTCAAGCCTGCGCTCGACAAGGCTCAGCAGGTTGTCACCGGTCTTGCCGGGCATGCGGGCGGCCTTCTCATAGTAAGCGTGGAACTGCTTTTCCATGATGCCGTACACAAACTTGACCTTCTGCTTCTCCTGCAGCTGGGTGGCATACTCGCTCTTTTTGCGGCGAACCTGGCTGTTCTGGTGGCGGTTGCTCTCCTTCTTGTAGTAGCCCATGGTGGCAGGAGAAATGCCCAGCGCACGGCAGCGCTTGGCTATAGGCTGCATATTCTTTGCCATTTTGTATTCCTCCTCCTTCTCTTACACGCGGCGGCGCTTCGGCGGACGGCAGCCGTTGTGCGGGATGGGCGTTACGTCCTTTATCATAGTGACCTCGAGACCGGCGGTCTGGAGGGCGCGGATGGCGGCCTCACGTCCCGAGCCGGGTCCCTTGACAAAGACCTCGACGGTCTTCAGGCCATGCTCCATGGCGGCCTTGGCGGCCGTCTCGGCGGCGGTCTGAGCGGCAAACGGGGTGCTCTTTTTGCTGCCGCGGAAGCCCATGCCGCCGGCGGAAGCCCAGGAGATGGCGTTGCCGTTGGTGTCGGTGATGGTCACCATGGTGTTGTTGAAGCTGGAGCTGATATGCACGGCTCCCTTTTCAATATTCTTACGCTCTCTGCGGCGAGTGCGTACCTTCTTCTTAGGTGCTGCCATTACATATCCCTCCCTTACTTCTTCTTATTGGCTATGGTGCGCTTCGGACCCTTGCGGGTACGGGCGTTGGTCTTGCTGCGCTGGCCGCGGACGGGCAGTCCCTTCCTGTGGCGCAGGCCGCGGTAAGAGCCAATCTCGGTAAGGCGCTTGATGTCGAGCGCGACGCTGCGGCGCAGGTCGCCTTCGACGACGTAGTTGTGATCTATGCACTCACGGATCTTGGCCTCTTCCTCGTCGGTGAGATCCTTCACGCGGGTGTCGGGGTTAATTCCAGTGGCCTCGAGAATTTTTTTCGCGCTGGTTCTGCCGATACCGTAGACATAGGTGAGGCCGATCTCTATCCTCTTGTCCTTGGGCAGGTCAACGCCGGCTATACGTGCCATCTTTTGCAATCATTCCTTTCAATGATTTCTCCGCGATTTTTTCTTAGCGAAGGCTTAATTCCCGCCGGAGGGGAGCCTCCGTTACTCGCGGGGTAATGCTATGTGGGGGATGCTTTGTCACTCAGCCCTGACGCTGCTTGTGCTTGGGATTCTCGCAGATCACCATGACCTTGCCATGGCGCTTGATAATCTTGCACTTCTCGCACATGGGCTTGACAGAAGGCCTGACTTTCATTCTAAGTTCCTCCTATTCAAAGGCTGTGCCTTGGAGCGGCCTTGCGGCGCTCGTTATTTGGATCTCCAGGTTATGCGGCCTCGGGTGAGGTCATAGGGGCTCATCTGAACCGTGACCTTGTCGCCCGGGAGTATGCGGATGAAGTTCATACGGAGCTTACCGGAGATGTGAGCCAGTATTATGTGGCCGCCTCCGATGTCGACGTTGAACATCGTATTGGGCAGGGATTCGACAACCGTGCCCTCAAGCTCGATCACATCGTCTTTCGCCAAAATCTCTACCTCCTCGCGTTGGCGTCAAATGTCCTCTGCCATCGTCAGGATCTCGGGCTCGCCGTCGGTTATGAGTATCGTGTTCTCATAGTGAGCCGACAGCTTGCCGTCTGCCGTGACGACAGTCCATTCGTTGTCCAGCACCCTCACGTCGAAGGTGCCCGCGTTGACCATAGGCTCTATTGCGATGGTCATGCCCTTTACCAGCCGCGGACCGTGTCCCGGTTCGCCGTAATTGGGTACCTCCGGCTCCTCGTGGAGCTGGGCGCCCACGCCGTGGCCGACGTAGGAGCGCACAACGGAGTAGCCATGGCTTTCAACGTATTCCTGTATGGCGTGGCCTATGTCCGAGACACGGTAGCCTACGCGGGCAAACTTGATGCCCTCGAAAAAGCTCTGCCGCGTCACGGCTATCAGATCCTGCGCCTCCGGCGTTATCTCGCCGCAGGGGTACGTCCCGGCACAGTCGCCGGTGAAGCCGTTGATCTTCGCGCCGACATCCACGCTGACTATGTCGCCGTCGTGGATAACGCGGGCGCCCGGTATGCCGTGTATTACCTCGTCGTTCACGGAGATACACGCGCTGGCCGGGAAGCCGCCGTAGTTGAGGAAGGTCGGCGTCGCGCCGTTCTTGACGATATACCTGTGAATCTCGCGGTCGAGCTCCTTTGTGGTCACTCCGGCTGCGATGCCCTGCCTGGCGATGGTTCTCGCCCCGGCGGTGATCCTGCCGGCCACGCGCATAAGCTCGATCTCGCGTGCTGATTTGATAACTATGGGCATAGGTTAAATCCCCAATACCCTTTCTATCTCGGCCGTAGTGGCCTCGATCGTGGGCTGATTGTCAACGCTTCTCAGTTTGCCGCGCTCGGCGTAGTAGTCCTTCAAAGGCTCCGTCTCCCTGTGGTAGATCTCAAGCCTGGCCTTCACGGTCTCGGGCGCGTCGTCCTTGCGTACATCCAGCTCGCCGCCGCAGTTGTCGCACTTGCCCTCGACTTTGGGCGGGGCGTTGACAATGTGGTAGCTGGCGCCGCAGACATGGCAGGTGCGGCGGCCGGACATGCGTTCAATGATCGTCTCGTCGGAAATCTCGATGCTCAGGGCAAAGTCGACGTCGATGCCGTGCTTCTCAAGCGCCTCCGCCTGGGGTATCGTCCTCGGCATACCGTCGAGGATGTAGCCATGGCCGCAGTCGCCTTCGGCCAGGCGCTCGGCGACGATGTCGATTATGACATCGTCGGGGACGAGCGCTCCGGACTCGACGTAGCTCTTTGCCTTCAGGCCTACGGGCGTGCCGTTTTTGATGGCAGCACGCAGGATGTTGCCGGTGGAGATGGTGGGTATGCCCAGCTTTCGACTGAGTATCTCGGCCTGGGTGCCCTTTCCGGCGCCCGGCGCTCCTAAAAGTATGAGCTTCATGTTCCGCCTCCAGTCAATCAATCGAGGAAGCCCTTGTAGTTGCGCATCAGGAGCTGGCCTTCAACGGCACGGACAGTCTCGATGGCGACGCCGACAACTATGATTATAGACGTACCGCCGAGGGATATGCCGGCCAGAGCCGGGGCGTCGCTGAAGCAGCCGATGAGGATGGGGACAACGGCCACAACGCCCAGATAGAGCGCACCCAAAAGAGTGATCTTGTTGAGAACCTTGCGAATGTACTCGCTGGTCGGCTTGCCGGCGCGGAAGCCGGGGATGAAGCCGCCGTTCTTCTTGAGGTTGTTCGCAATTTCCACGGGGTCAAACTGGATGGTGGAGTAGAAGTAGCTGAATGCGATGATGAGCAGGAAGTAGATTATGGCGTAGGGAACGGTGTTGGTGTTGAACACGTTCGTCATCAGCCAGGAATCGCTCCAGCTCGGGACAAAGGCGCAGATCGTAGCGGGGATAGACGCGATCGTGGAGGCGAAGATGATGGGCATGACGCCGGACATGTTCACCTTCATGGGGAGATGCGTGCTCTGGCCGCCGTAGAGCTTGCGGCCCACGACGCGCTTGGAATACTGCACCGGGATCCTGCGCTCGGCGTCGTTGACGATGACTATCAGGACGATAATCGCAAGAGCGCCGATGAGTATGAGCACGAGCGCCCACCAGGCCAGGGAACCATTGCCCACGTTGGTGATCATGGTCCACACGGAGCTGGGGAAGCGGGCGATGATGCTCGCGAACAGGATGATGGAGATGCCGTTGCCGATACCGAACTCGGTGATCTGCTCGCCCATCCACATGATGAGCGCGCTGCCGGCCATGAAGGTCATGATGATGACGATGGCGGGCCACACACCGGTGGCGTCGGAGTTCAGCAGACCCTGGTTGTTCATCAGGGTGTAGTAGGCAATGCCCATGACGAGGCCGATGCCCACGGTGGTATAGCGGGTGATGGAGGCGATCTTCTTGCGGCCTTCCTCACCGCCCTCTTTGGCCAGGCGCTCCAGAGCCGGGATGGCAATGGTGAGCAGCTGGATGATGATGGACGCGTTGATATACGGCTGTATGCTCAGCGCGAAAATCGTGGCCATCGAGAAGGATCCGCCGGACATGGTGTTCCACAGACCCAGTATGGTGTTGTTGACGGTGTTGAAATAGCTCTCGAGGAGAGTCGTATTGACATAAGGCACGGGAACAGCGTTACCCAGCCGGTATATCAGGATGATGAACAGCGTGAAGATTATCTTCTTACGCAGCTCAACGATCCCCCACGCGTTCCTAAGAGTCTTGAGCACCTTACACCACCTCGGCCTTTCCGCCCACCGCCTCTATCTTTTGCTTTGCAGATTCGGAGAAAGCGGAAGCCTTGACGGTGACAGCCTTGGTCAGGCTGCCGTTGCCCAGAACCTTAAAGCCGTACTCGCACTTGCTGAGCACGCCCGCAGCGAGAAGCGCGGCGGCGTCAACCTCGGAGCCGGCGTCGAAGCGCTCGAGCGCGGAGACGTTGATCTCCTCCAGGGGCTTGGCGAAAATGTTGTTGAAGCCGCGCTTGGGGATACGCCTGGCGAGGGGCATCTGGCCGCCCTCGAAGCCGACGCGGACGCCGCCGCCGCTCCTGGACTTCTGACCCTTCTGGCCGCGGCCGGCGGTCTTGCCGTTGCCGGTGCCGTGTCCCCTGCCCTTCCGCTTGCAGACCTGAGTGCTGCCGGCGGCGGGAGAAAGTTCACTGAGTTTCATTGCGTACCCTCCTTATTCTTCCGTGACCTGCAGGAGGTAGCCTATCTGGGCTATCTTGCCGCGGGTCTGGGGATTATCGGGCTGCACGGTCTCGTTGCCGGGCTTGCGCAGTCCGAGAGAGTGGGCGGTGGCGATGTGCTTGTCGTGGCGCCCATTGAGGCTCTTGACGAGCTTTATCTTGAGTTGAGCCATTGCACGTACCCCCTTAACCTATGACTTCGTCGGCAGTCTTGCCGCGGTAGACGGAGACCTGCTCGGCGTCCCTGAGACGCATGAGGCCTTCCATAGTGGCGGCGACAACGTTCTGGGGATTGTTGGAGCGCAGGCACTTGGCGCGAATGTCGCGGATGCCGGCAGCCTCCATCACGGCACGGACAGCGCCGCCGGCCAGGACGCCGGTGCCGCTGGGCGCGGGCATCATATAGACGCGGCCGGCGCCGAACTTGCCCATGACCTCGTGGGGAATGGTGGTTCCCTGCATGGTGATGGTGACGATGTGCTTCTTGGCGTCCTCGAGGCCCTTGCGGATAGCCTCGGAAACCTCGCTGGCCTTGCCGAGGCCATAGCCGACGCGGCCCTTGCCGTCGCCCACGACGCACAGCGCCGAGAACTTCATGACGCGGCCGCCCTTGACGGTCTTGGAAACGCGGTTGAGGGCGACTACCTTTTCGGTCAGCTCGTTGCCCTCGTCGTTACGATTGCGGCGGTTGTCACGCCTGTCGTTATTGTAAGCCATTTCGTTTCCTCCTCCCGCTTAGAACTTGAGGCCGCCCTCGCGGGCGCCGTCGGCCAGAGCCTGAACGCGGCCGTGATAGATGTAGCCGCCGCGGTCGAAAACGACCTCCTCAATGCCCTTGGCAATGGCACGCTCGGCAATCATCTTGCCGACCTGCTCGGCAGCTTCCTTGTTTCCGCCGCCGACGAAGCCCTTCTCAACGCTGCTCGCGGAGCACAGGGTGTGTCCGGCGACGTCGTCGATGATCTGGGCGTAGATGTTGTTCTCGCTCCTGTAAACGCTCAGGCGAGGACGCTCCGGGGTTCCGGAGATCTTGGCGCGCACGCGCTTGTGGCGCTTAATACGCTGAGCCTTAGTGTTCGGTCTTTTAATCATTTAAGCGCACCTCCCCTTATTTCGCACCGGTCTTGCCTTCCTTGCGGCGGATGTGCTCGTAATCGTACTTGATGCCCTTGCCCTTGTACGGCTCCGGCGGACGCTTGTTGCGCACATCGGCGGCAAACTGGCCGACCTTCTGCTTGTCGATGCCCTTGATAACTATGTGGTTGGCATCGGTGACGTCGATCTTGATGTCCTCGGTCTCTTTGACGATGACGTCGTGGCTGTAGCCGAGCTTCATGACGAGCTCCTCGCCCTTCTTCTCGGCGCGGTAGCCGACGCCGTTTATCTCCAGCTTCTTCTCGAAGCCGTTGGTGACGCCGATTACCATGTTGTTGAGGAGGCTGCGGGTAAGGCCGTGCAGGCTGCGCTGCTGCTTGGTGTCTTCCTTGCGGGCGACGTGCAGCACGCCGTTTTCCTCAGTGATGACCATATCGGGGCACAGCGCCTCGGTGATGGTTCCCTTGGGTCCCTTGACGGTCACGACGTTCCCCTCGGCGATGGTGACTTCGACGCCGGCGGGGACGGTGATGGGCTCTCTACCAATTCTAGACATTCTTCAGCCCTCCTTACCACACGAAAGCAAGGACTTCGCCGCCGACGTGAGCCGCACGGGCCTTCTTGTCGGTCATGATGCCCTTGGAAGTCGAAATGATGGCGATGCCGAGGCCGCGGAGCACGCGGGGCAGCTCGTCGGCGCCGGCGTAGACGCGCAGGCCGGGCTTGCTGACGCGCTTGAGCCCGGTGATGGCCTTGACCTTGCCGGGAAGGTACTTCAGGGTGATGCGGATAACGCCCTGGGTGCCGTCGTCGATGAGCTGGAAGGAGCGGATGTAGCCCTCCTCGAGCAGTATCTCGGCGATGGCCTTCTTCATCTTGGAAGCGGGGACGTCCACGGTCTCATGCTTCGCGCTGCCGGCGTTGCGGATGCGGGTCAGCATGTCGGCAATGGGGTCAGTGATCTGCATTGTTTTTCCTCCTGTTTTCAGAGTTACCGCCCTTTGCGGTATCCACCGGCGAGGTTCCGGGGCAATAGGCGCTCTCGTGAGCAAGCGCCGATTGGCAGCGGCCTTTCGTCGGTGTGCTGGGACAATCTATGCTAGGCGGGTGTTACCCCGCCGTTGCATACTCAATGTCGCATCCAAACGGATGCTCGCTTCTCAGGGAATTTTTCGCTAGACGAAGCGTGGCAAGCGCAGCTGTATCAAGATACAGCAAGCGCGCCTCGCGCAGCATAGCGGAAAATTACCAAGACGCCTTCTTGACGCCCGGGATCTGACCTTTGTAGGCCAGTTCGCGGAAGCAGATGCGGCAGATGCCGTAGTCACGCAGGTAGGCGTGGGGGCGGCCGCAGATTTTGCAGCGGTTGTAGCGGCGGGTGGAGAACTTCGCCGGGCGCTGCTGCTTGAGAATCATAGATTTCTTAGCCATGCTTACTTACTCCTCCCTCACGCGTTGGTGTAGAACGGGGCGCCCATCAGACGAAGCAGCTCGCGAGCCTCCTCGTCGGTGTTCGCGGTGGTGCAGATGGCGATGTTCATACCGCGCAGCTTCTCGATCTTGTCGTAGTCGATCTCGGGGAAGATTATCTGCTCCTTGAGACCCAGGCTGTAGTTGCCGCGGCCGTCGAAGGCGTCCGGGCTGATGCCGCGGAAGTCGCGGACACGGGGCAGAGCCACGTTGAGCAGCCTGTTCAGGAAGTCCCACATGCGGTCGTGGCGCAGGGTGACCTTGACGCCGACGTGCATGCCCTCACGGAGCTTGAAGTTCGCGACGCTCTTGCGGGCGACGGTGGCAACGGCCTTCTGGCCGGTGATGGCGGTGATGTCCTTGATGACAGCGTCCAGAGCCTTGGCGTTGTCCTTGCAGTCGCCGCAGCCGACGGAGACGACGACCTTGTCGATGCGGGGAATCTGCATAACGCTCTTGTACTGGAACTTCTGCATCAGGGCGGGAGCGACCTCCTTGACGTACAGCTCTTTCATCTGGTTCATGCTCTCACCCTCCTTACAGCTCGGCGCCGCAGTGCTTGCAGACGCGAACCTTCTTGCCGGCCTCGTTGACCTTGTGAGCCACGCGGGTCGGCTTGTTGCACTTGGAGCAGACCACCATGACCTTGCAGGCGTAGATGGGGGTCTCGACCTTGATGATCGAGCTCTCCTGACCCTGCTTGCGAGCCTTCTGATGCTTGGTGGCGACGGAGACGCCCTTGACGATGACCTTGCCCTCCTTGGGCATGGCGGTCAGGACCTCGCCCTGCTTGCCCTTGTCGCGTCCGGACAGGACGACAACCTTATCATTCTTCTTAATGTTCACTATCGCGCCCTCCTCAAATGACTTCGGGAGCGAGGGACAGGATCTTCATGTACTCCCTGTCACGCAGCTCGCGGGCCACGGGCCCGAATATGCGGGTGCCTGTCGGGTTGCGGTCGTCCTTTATCAGGACGGCGGCGTTTTCGTCGAAGCGGACATAGGTGCCGTCGGCGCGACGGACAGCCTGCGCGGTGCGAACGACGACGGCCTTGACGACGTCGCCCTTCTTCACGCTGCCGCCGGGAGCGGCCTTACGCACAGAGGCGACGATGACGTCGCCGATGCTGGCGTACTTGCGGCGGGAGCCGCCCAGAACCCTTATGCACTTAATTTCCTTGGCGCCGGAGTTGTCGGCGACCTTGAGAAAGCTTTCCTGCTGTATCATGTGGACGCCTCCTTACTTGGCCTTCTCAACGATTTCGACCACGCGCCAGCGCTTGTCCTTGGACAGCGGGCGGGTCTCCATCACGCGCACCCTGTCGCCTACACCGCACTCGTTGCGCTCGTCGTGCGCCTTGAGGCGATAGGTGCGGCCTATGATCTTCTTATACCTCGGGTGGGCAACGCGATCCTCGACGATGACGACCACGGTCTTGTCCATCTTGTCGGAAACGACCTTGCCGACGCGGGTCTTACGGGAAGAAGTTCTAACTTCACTCATTATCTCTTACCTCCTCAGCGCCCAAGCTGCTTCTCGCGGATGACAGTCTTGACGCGGGCGATGTCACGCCTGGTCGCGCTGATCCGGGTGGGGTTGTCAAGATGGTTGGTGGCATGCTGCATACGGAGCATGAACAGATCCTTCTTGAGGTCGGCGAGCTTCTGCTCGAGCTCGCTCTCGGACATGGAACGTATTTCGTTTGCCTTCATCTTATTCACCACCGTTCTCGGTATCCGCCTTGCTGACTATGCGGGTCTTGCAGGGCAGCTTGTGGCTGGCGAGACGCAGCGCCTCGCGCGCAACTTCCTCGCTGACGCCGGCTATCTCAAAGAGCACGCGGCCGGGCTTTACAACCGCGACCCAGTACTCGGGGGAGCCCTTACCGGAGCCCATGCGGGTCTCGGCAGGCTTCTTGGTGACCGGCTTGTCGGGGAATATCTTTATCCAGACCTGGCCGCCGCGGCGGGTGTAACGGGTCATAGCTACACGAGCGGCCTCTATCTGGTTGGAGGTTATCCAGCAAGGCTCCTGAGCCTGGAGCCCGAACTCACCGTAGTTGACAACATTGCCGCGGGAGGCCTTGCCCTTCATGCGGCCGCGCTGCACCCTGCGGTATTTGACTCTCTTGGGCATCAGCATCAGTTGCTGCCTCCTTCCTTAGTCTCCGTGCGCGGAGCCTGGCCGGCCGGCCTGGGTCCGCGGTTGTAGCCGCCGCCCTGGCGGTTGTCGCGGTTATAGCCGCCGCCCTGACGGTCGTTGCGGTAGTTGCCGCCGCCCTGGCGGTTGCGGTAGCCGCCCCTGCGGTCATCGCGGCGGTCGCGGCGGCGATCCTCGCGCTTGCTCATGTCCATGGTGCGCGGGGTGGTGCGCAGGGTCTGGCTGAGGACCTCGCCCTTGTAGATCCAGACCTTGACGCCGATGCGGCCGTAAGTGGTAGCGGCCTCGGCGAAGCCGTAGTCGATGTCGGCGCGCAGGGTCTGCAGGGGGATGGTGCCCTCGTGGTAGCACTCGCTGCGGGCGATCTCGGCGCCGCCCAGACGGCCGCCGCACATGACCTTGATGCCCTTGGCGCCCATGCGCATGGCGCGGCTGATGGCGTTCTTCATCGCACGGCGGAAGCCGATGCGGCGCTCCAGCTGGCCGGCGATGTTCTCGGCGACGAGCTGAGCGTTGGTGTCGGGGGTGCGAACCTCGACGATGGAGAGGGCGACAGGCTTGCCGATCATCTTGGCGACGGTGGCCTGCAGGCGCTCGATCTCGGCGCCGCCCTTGCCTATGACCTTGCCCGGACGGGAGCAGTGGATGAAGATGCGGACCTTGTTGCTGTCGCGCTCGATCTCGATGTTGGGCACGCCCGCATCGTAGAGGGTCTTCTTCAGGTACTGGCGGATCTTGTAGTCCTCAACGATCAGGTCGCCGACCTTGTCGTTGCGGGCATACCAGCGGGAATCCCAATTCTTTATAACGCCGACGCGAAGGCCGTGCGGATTAACTTTCTGTCCCATGTTCCCGCCTCCTTATTCCTTCTCAGCCACGACGACGGTGATGTGGCTGGTGCGCTTGTTGATACGGTACATGCGGCCGCGAGCCCTCGGCTGGCCACGCTTGAGGATGGGGCCGGCGTCGACGTAGGCCTGCTCGACGTAGAGCTTCTCGGGATCCATCTCAAAGTTGTTCTCGGCGTTGGCGACAGCGCTCTTGAGAACCTTGCTGACGTATTCGCAGCCGGCCTTCGGGGTATTGGCCATGAGAGCCTCGGCGAAGGCGGCGTCCTTGCCGCGGATCATGTCGCAGACTATCTGCACCTTGCGGGGAGCGATGCGGACGAACTTGGCCTGCGCCCGCGCGGTTTTGATTTCTTCCATGTTTCCTCCCCCTTACTTGCCCGTCTTGCCGCCGGAGTGGCCGCGGAAGGTGCGGGTGGGCGCGAACTCGCCCAGCTTGTGACCAACCATGTCCTCGGTGATGTAGACCGGGACGTGACGGCGTCCGTCGTGCACAGCGATGGTGTGTCCGACAAAGGACGGGAATATCGTGCTGGCGCGGCTCCAGGTCTTGAGGACCTTCTTCTCGCCGGCCTTGTTGAGCTCGTCGACGCGCTTGAGCAATTCAGGAGCGGCGAACGGCCCTTTCTTAATGCTTCTGCTCATTAGTCGTTACCCTCCTTACTTGGCGTTGCGGCGCTTGACGATGAACTTGTTGGTGCGGTTCTTCGTCTTGCGGGTCTTGTAGCCCAGGGTCGGCTTGCCCCACGGGGTGACCGGGCCGGGACGGCCGATCGGGCTCTTGCCCTCGCCGCCGCCGTGCGGGTGGTCGCAGGGGTTCATGACGCTGCCGCGGACGGTCGGGCGGATGCCCATGTGACGCTTGCGGCCGGCCTTGCCGATGCTGACGTTGGAGTGGTCGATGTTGCCGACCTGGCCGATGGTGGCGCGGCAGTCAAGGCGAACCTTGCGCATCTCGCCGCTGGGCATACGGATGGTGGCCATGCCGCCTTCCTTGGCCATCAGCTGAGCGGCCACGCCGGCGGCACGGACGAACTGGGCGCCGCGGCCGGGGTAGAGCTCGATGTTGTGGATAACGGTGCCGACGGGGATGTTCTCAAGCGGCAGGCAGTTGCCCGGCTTGATGTCGGCGGTGGCGCTGGACACGACGGTGTCACCGGCGCCGATGCCCACGGGGGCGAGGATGTAGCGCTTCTCGCCGTCCTCGTACTGGACGAGGGCTATGAACGCGCTGCGGTTCGGGTCGTACTCCAGGCGGAGCACGCTGGCCGGCATGTCGACCTTGTCACGCTTGAAGTCGATGACGCGGTACTTGCGGCGGTTGCCGCCGCCCTTGTGGCGGACGGTGATGCGGCCGTAGCTGTTGCGGCCGGAGTTCTTCTTGCGAACCTCGATGAGGCTGCGCTCGGGCTTCGCGTGCTTGTCGACGCCGTCGAAGCCGGAGACGGTCATCTGGCGCCTCGCGGGAGTCGTGGGTCTGTAGGTTTTAATAGACATCTCTCATATCCTCCCTTACGCCATGTTCTCGAAGATCTCGATGTTCTTCGAATCCTGGCTCAGCTTGACGACAGCCTTTTTCCAGGTCTTCGTGTAGCCCTTGGGATACGCGCCGGTGCGCTTTTCCTTGCCCTTGACGGTGGTCGTGGTGACCTTGATCACGGTGACGCCGAAGATCTCCTCGACTGCCTTCTTTATCTCTATCTTGTTCGCGTCCTTCGCAACCTCGAAGGCGTACTTCTTGATGTCCAGGTCCTCCATCGACTGCTCGGTGATGATGGGACGGATGACGATATCGTAAGCGGAAGTCATCAGGCGAACACCTCCTCGATCTTCTGCAGCGCGGCCTTGTCGACCACGAGCACACGGTTGTTGAGAATCTCGTAAGCAGAGATTATGGTAGCGGTGGTAACGGTCACGCCGGGGATGTTGCGGGCGGACTTCAGGACGGCCTCGTCCACGTTCTCGGTGATGACCATGGCCTTGCCGGTGGCGCCGATCTTCTCGAGGAACTCGGCGAAGGGCTTGGTCTTGATGGTGTCGACGTGCAGGCCGTCGACGACGAGGATGCACTCCTCATTGGCCTTGTCGCTCAGCGCGCTCTTGAGCGCGAGGCGGCGGGTCTTCTTGGTCAGGCTGTAGCGGTAGTCGCGCGGCTTCGGAGCGAAGGCGACGCCGCCGTGACGCCACACGGGGCTTCCGGCGTAACCGGCGCGGGCGCGACCCGTGCCCTTCTGACGCCAGGGCTTCTTGGTGGTGTAGCTGACCTCGCCCTTGGTCAGAGCGCTCTGGGTGCCCTGGCGCTGATTGGCGAGATAGTTCTTGACGGAAGCGTGCAGAACGGCCGCGTTCGGCTCCACGCCGAAGACGGCTTCGGAGAGGGCGTATTCGCCGACTTTTTCGCCCGCCATGTTGTAGATGACTGCTTTAGGCATTTAACTCTCTCCTTTCTTTAGCCTCTGGCCGACCGCTTCTGCGGGTTGGTGCTGATCGTCGGGGTCGCGGGACCCTTGCGGACGAACTTCTTGACGGAGTTCTTCAGGTAGACGATGCCGCCCTTGGGGCCGGGGATGGCGCCGCGGACAACGATCATATTCAGCTCGGGGTCGACCTTCACAACGTCGAGGTTCTGAACGGTGACCTGCTCAACGCCCATGTGACCGGCGCCGATCTTGCCCTTGAAGATGCGGCTGGGGTCGGTGGCGGCGTTCATGGAGCCGGCGTGGCGGTGCACAGGACCGGTGCCGTGGCTCTCCTTGAGGCGGTGGGCGCCGTGGCGCTTGATGACGCCGGCGTAGCCCTTACCTTTGCTGATGCCGGTGACGTCGACGCGCTCGCCCTCTTTGAAGACGTCGGCCTTCAGGACGTCGCCCACGTTCAGGGCGGAGCAGTCCTCGAGGCGGAACTCATGCAGATGGCGCAGGTTGCCGGCGCCGGCCTTGGCCAGGTGGCCGCTCTCGGGCTTGGTCAGCTTCTTCTCGCTGACCTCGTCGAAGCCGAGCTGGACGGAGTCATAGCCTTCTTTTTCGGCCGTCTTCTTCTGAACGACGACGCAGGGGCCGGCCTCGATAACGGTGACGGGGACGACCTTACCGGCTTCATCGAAGATCTGCGTCATGCCGACCTTCTTGCCGATGATGGCTTTCTTCATTGTATTTCCTCCTAATGGTTATTGGTTGAAGCGGCTCATTGGGCTGTCCGCCCCAACATGACCCTGCCCGTTCACGCAAGTCGCGGGCAAGCGGGTTAACAAAGTGGGTTCAAGCTCAGAGCTTGATCTCGATCTCCACGCCGGCGGGCACTTCGACGCTCATGAGAGCCTCGACGGTCTTCTGGGTGGGGTTCATGATGTCGATCAGGCGCTTGTGGGTGCGGCGCTCGAACTGCTCGCGGCTGTACTTGTACTTGTGGACGGCGCGGAGAATGGTGACGACCTCCTTCTTGGTCGGCAGGGGGATGGGGCCGGACACCTTCGCGTCGGTGCGGCGGGCGGTCTCGACGATGGTCTCGGCGGCCTTGTCGATGAGCTGGTGGTCGTAGGCCTTCAGCCTGATACGGATCATTTTCTTATTGGTTGCTGCCATGTTTTTTCCTCCTGAATTTCGTACTTAGGCATCCTTTCGGACGTCCATTGGTACGGCGAACTTTTTTCATACACGCATCCGTGCGTATCAGCCCCCGCCCGAAAAACAAACCGGCTTTTGACCGGCCGCTCTCCGTCGGGCGATATACGCCCGTGTACGGAAAAAAGCTCATCCGCCCGATTGTGCGCATTCTCAGCGCCGGACATACTCCACGGAAGTTACCGGCAAAAGCCGCAATCTCCCGCTTCATCGCATACTGCGCCCTCACAGGCGCTTTGATATAATATCAAGTGAGGGCGCAGTTGTCAAGAGCTTTTTAGTATTTTTGCGAGAAATTTCGCAAGAAATTTTGGTGAATATTTTTGCTGTACAGCCCCGGGATTTTGCGCCGCAAAATCCGACGCGCACCGCGTATATATTATAATGTATAGAGCGCTACGCCGGTATGCTCGCCGTGAGAGTGACCTCCCCGCTGCCGTAGGCCGCCGTGAGCGTGCCGCCGTGCGCCTCCACTATCGCGCGAGCCATCGAGAGTCCCACGCCGGTGCCGGCGCCGGAGCGCGACTCGTCTCCGCGGTAGAATCGCTCGAACATGCGAGAGAGCGTCTCACGGGTCATGCCCGCGCAGGCGTTGCGCACCTCCAGGCGGGCGTGTGAGTGGCGCTTATCAAGCTTTATGTAAACTTCACTGCCCTCGTCGGAGTAGCGCATGGCGTTGTCCAGCAGGATTCCCACCACCCGGCGCAGGGCTTCGCGGCTGGCTGTGACCTGCACATCTTGAGTTATGTCAACCGTGACCTCGTGCCCCTGCGGCTGAGCGGTGAGGCGGAAGTCCTCGCTTATGCTCTCCACGTCCGTCGAGAGGTCGAAGCGCTCCCTGTCCGGGAAGGGGTCGGCCTCGTCGAAGCGCGAGAGGTCTATGAGGTCGGCGGTGAGCTTGGCGAGGCGCGCCCCGGAGCGCTGTATGGACTCCACCCACTCGTCGTCGGGGTCGTCCAGCGCCAGCACGTCCGCCGCGGCCATGATTGCGGTTATGGGCGTCTTGAGCTCGTGCCCGGCGTCGGTTATAAAGCGCTTCTGCTGCTCTACGCTCTGAGCTATCGGGGCTATCGCCTTGCGTGAGAGCGCAAAGAGCACCAGCGCCGTCGCGGCGAGCACGGCCAGGCTGCCGGCGCAGGAGACGAGCAGCACGACCTTCTGCGTCCAGAGCTGGCGCGAGCAGTCCAGGAAGAAGTATATGGAGCCGCCGTTTTCCCCGTCGTAGGCCAGGAAGCGGTAACGGCTCACGTAGCCTGTCCTCTTGCCGCTCTCCAGCGCCTCGCGCGTGTATTCCACCGCGCTCTCCTCGTCTATGGCGCGTATGAAGTCCAGCTTTACCTCCTCCGCCCGGCCTTCGCTGTCCACGTAGACCGCGAAGTAGCGCGTCTCGAACGGCGTCTCCTCCGTCACCGGGTACTCCCAGGGGCGGTGCTCGGGAGGGGCTGTCCGGGGTATCTCGCCCTCATGCCAGGCCATGTCCTCCAGCAGGCTGTCCGCAGAGTGCGCGTTGAAATAGCGCATCCCCGCGTTGATGCCTATGACCAGCACAAGCAGCACCAGCGCCAGCGACGCCACGCTGACCAGCACGAACTTGCGCCGGAGACGCTTCAGCACTCCGCGCCCTCGAGGGAATAGCCCTCGCCGCGCACGGAGCGGATGCGCTCCGACGCGCCCAGGTTGCGCAGCACGCGGCGGAGGTTGGCTATGCTAGTCCAGACCACGTGACTGTCCGCGCCGGAGTCCCAGCCCCACACCAGCTCCAGCAGGCGCTCGGTGGAGTACACGTGCCTGGGCGAGCGCATGAACAGCTCCATGAGCCTGAACTCCTTGTTGTTCAGCCGGACGCTCTCCGCGCCGTGACCCAGCTCGTATCGAGAGCAGTCCAGGCTCAGGTCTCCATAGGTGAGCACGTCGGGGACATAGGTCTCCGAGCGCCTGAGCAGCGCCCTCACGCGGGCGATAAGCTCCGCCGACGCGAAGGGCTTGGCGAGGTAGTCGTCCGCACCCGCGTCCAGGCCGCGCACCCTCGCCGGCACGTCGGTCAGCGCCGTGAGCATCAGCACCGGCGTCCCGGAGCCCGCGGCGCGCAGCCGCTCCAGCACCTCCAGGCCGCTCATGCCCGGCAGCATGATGTCGAGTATGATCGCGTCATATTCTCCGGACGACGCCCACTCCAGCGCCTCGGGTCCCGTCTTGACCCCAGTCGGCGGCGTAACGGCTCCGCTCCAGCAGCACCTGCACTGCGCGCCCTATCCCGGCATCGTCCTCGGCTATCAGAATACGCATAAGCTCACTCCCTTCTGTCGCAGTTTACCGTTTAAAAGTGTCGTGTTTGTAGACAGCATGAGGATATTGTGTAAATAAAATTGTACTACAGAAAATTTCCCGCCAATTGCGCAAAATTACTTGACAAACGGCGAAACTGTGGTAAAATATAACCCGCGCCTGAGAGCGGAGCTGCGTCTTCGCCGGGTACAATTTGCGGGCATAGCTCATTTGGCAGAGCGCCACCTTGCCAAGGTGGAGGTAGCGAGTTCGAATCTCGTTGCCCGCTCCAGTTCGCTCCGGCAAAAGCCGGAGCGAACATAAGAGTAGGTTTTAAGCACGCGAGACTGCGTGCTATTTTTGTGTCTGGAGGTTATTATGAACGCTGATGTCGTGATTGTCGGCGCGGGACCGGGCGGTATTTTTACGGCGCTCGAGATGCTCCGGCGCGGGTCGAAGAAGAAGATCGTCATGGTTGAAAAGGGCCGCGAGCTGACGCGCCGCAGCTGCCCCAAGTCCAAGACCGGCGTGTGCATGAACTGCAAGCCCGTCTGCCACATAACCACCGGATTCTCCGGCGCGGGCGCCTTCTCCGACGGCAAGCTCAGCCTGAGCTGCGACGTCGGCGGCGACCTGCCCACGCTCATCGGCGAGCGCCTCGCGCAGGAGACGATAGAATACGCCGACAGCATCTACCTCGAGTTCGGCGCGGACGAGCACATCGAGGGCATCGGCAACGACGAGAAGGTGCGCAAGATACGTGCCCGCGCCATCAAGGCCGGGCTGAAGCTGGTCGACTGCCCCATCCGCCACCTCGGCACCGAGAAGGCGCACGACGTCTACCTCGCCATAGAGCGCTGGCTCATGGAGCACGGCGTGGAGATGCTGTTCGACACCGAGTGCACCAACCTCATTATGGACGGCAACGTCTGCAGGGGCGTCTACCTCAACGACGGCCACCGCGACTTTGAGCTCTATGCCGAGCACACCGTAGTGGCCACCGGCCGCCGCGGCGCGGACTGGCTGGAGAAGATCTGCTCCGAGCACGGCGTGCAGCACCAGCCCAGCACCGTCGACATCGGCGTGCGCGTCGAGGTGCGCAACGAGATCATGGAGGAGATAAACGACGTCCTCTATGAGAGCAAGCTAATAGGCTACCCCAAGCCGTTCAAGAACAAGGTGCGCACCTTCTGCCAGAACCCCGGCGGAGTGGTGAGCCAGGAGAACTACGACAACGACCTCGCCGTCGTCAACGGCCACGCCTACAAGGGCGCCGACCTCAAGAGCCCGAACACCAACGTGGCCATACTCTGCTCGCACAATTTCTCCGTGCCCTTCAACCAGCCCATCGCCTACGCGCAGAAGGTCGGCGAGCTGACGAACATGCTGGCCAACGGCCACATCCTCGTCCAGCGCTTCGGCGACATCCTCGACGGC
Source organism: uncultured Eubacteriales bacterium (assembly GCA_900543085.1). GTDB lineage: Bacteria > Bacillota > Clostridia > Oscillospirales > Oscillospiraceae > Scatomorpha > Scatomorpha pullicola. The sequence continues at coordinate 22,501 of UQQF01000032.1, forward strand.
AAGCGCACCTGGGAAAAGGAGCTCGCCCGCAGTAACGTAAAGCCGACGCTCGCCGACGCTGTGGCGGGCGACATCACCGCCGCGATGCCCTACCGTGCGATGATAAACATCATCAACTTCATCCACTCAATGGACGTCGTCGTCCCCGGCTTTGCCAGCTACGAGACGCTGCTCTACTCCCCCGAGCTGAAGTTCTACTCCAACAAGGTGACGATGGACACGCACTTCAACACCAACGTACAGGGTCTGCACGCCCTGGGCGACAGCTCCGGCTGGACGCGCGGCCTGATGATGGCCAGCGCCATGGGCGTCCTCATGGGACGCGAACTCGCGTAAAAATCAACTCCCGCCCGGGAAACCCGGGCGGGAGTTTCGGCTTATCAAAAAAAGCCTCGCAGAGTTTCGCGCCCTATGGGCGCGAAAGGGACTGGTATCATTTTCGGCGGCGGCGTGTACGTCGCCGAAAATACTTCGGGTTCCCGATGAGTGCGAATCGCACTCATCGGGAGAGGAGGAGCAGCGAAA
>UQQF01000033.1 GCA_900543085.1 uncultured Eubacteriales bacterium
GAACGTCGGCTACATCATCGGCGTCGTCCTCGCGGTTGCCTACGTCGTGGCTATCGTGGTCTACGGTGGCAAGCGTGCCAAGCGCGTCCTGCGCGCTGCCTGAGTGAGCGCGAGCGCGTGACACAAGTTTAATCCGTCCCGCCCGGTCCATAGAACGGGCGGAATGAATTGGGGAAGGCTCTCCGGAGCCTTCCCTTTTTTATCCGCGCGCGGCAGGATGGTGTTGAATTGCGCCGGGCGCGGTGGTATAATTCCCCCGCACAGACTCACGCCGGACGCGTGTTATCACGTCTGAGCGCCGGGCGAGACCCGGCGGGAGGAGACGGGGGAAGGCGGTGTGAATCCGCCGCAACAGCCATTGCCGTGTGCGAATGCAAGCCGGAATGCCCGTCCGTCCGTTGAGCGCGCGAGAGCACCGCGCGCTCCATCGTGCGCTGCGACTACTTAGAAGGAGTGTGTGTATGCACAACAAGATGAAGAAATTTGCCGCGCTGATGCTGGCGCTGGTCATGGTTTTCGCCCTCGCCGCCTGCGGCGGCGGCGCCGGTACCCCGACCGCCCAGCCCACTGAGACCGCCCAGCCCACCGAGTCCGCCCAGCCCGGCGAACAGCCCTCGGAGACGCCCGACGGCGGCGAGGCCGAGACCTCCGTTTGGGACGGCGCGCTGTACGCCGAGGACACCGAGCTCGGCGAGGGAACGAGCACGATAACCTTTGAGTGCACCGCCGATGACAAGACCGTGACCTTCACCGTCCGCACCGACGCCGAGTTCCTGGGCGACGCGCTGCAGGAAAACGGCCTGCTCGAAGGCGAGGAGAGCGAGTACGGCCTGTTCGTCAAGGCCGTCAACGGCATCGCCGCCGACTACGAGGCCGACGGCTGCTACTGGGCGCTCTACATAGACGGCAGTTACGCCACCACGGGCGTTGACACCACACCCGTGACCGACGGCGGCAGCTACAGCTTTGTCCGCGAGGCCGCGTAAGGGAGGTCTCAGCATCCGCGAGATGGCGGTATTCGCCATGTTCGGCGTCACGATGTACGCCTCCAAGGTGCTCATGGAGGCGATACCGAACGTGCACCTGCTGGGCATGTTCACGATGCTGCTCACGGTGGTATACCGCTCGCGGGCGCTCTACCCCATCTACGCCTATGTGCTGCTAAACGGCCTGATGGCGGGCTTCTCGTTCTGGTGGCTGCCCTACCTGTACATCTGGACGGTGCTCTGGGGCGTGACCATGCTCCTGCCCCGGCGCATGCCCGACAAGGTCGCCGCCGTGGTCTATCCCCTGGTCTGCGCCGCGCACGGCCTGGCCTTCGGCACGCTCTACGCCCCGGCTCAGGCGCTGATGTTCGGCCTGGACTTCAACGGCATGGCGGCCTGGATAATCGCCGGCCTCCCCTGGGACGCCATCCACGCCGCCGGCAACCTCTGCGCCGGCCTGCTGATACTTCCATTGAGCAAGCTTCTGCGAAAGCTGAATCAGAAGATAGGCATAGAGAACCCTCAATAAAGAACCGCACCAGCCCGAGGACTGGTGCGGTTTTCTTGCGTCTCAAAAAGGCCTCGCAGAGTTTCGCCGCCTGCGGCGAAAGGGACTGAAATCATTTTCGGCGGCGGCGTGTACGTCGCCGAAAATACTTCTCGCGGAGCGAGCGTCGAATTGACCGCCTTTGGCGGTCAACCGAGGCGCAGAGCGAAGCGCAGGTCTCCATCGGCCGCTCGCGGCCGGGGGACCTTATTGTCTGAAAAGGCCGTCGAGGCCTTTTCAGACACCCATTGCCGCGTTTATCTGCGGCAGGGTCTGGAGGCCGACGGTCTTGTTCACGAGCTTGCCGTCCTGGAAGTAGAGCAGGGTCGGGATGCTCATGATGCCGTAGCGGGCGGCCAGCTGCGGCTCGGCGTCCACGTCCACCTTGCAGACGGAGACCTCGCCGTCGTGAGCCTGGGCGAACTGGTCGAGTATCGGGGACTGCATCTTGCAGGGGCCGCACCAGGTGGCCCAGAAGTCCACGACCACCTTGCCGCTGGCGATGGCCGCGTCGAAAGTGTCGGCGGTGAGATGAGTGATAGCCATAATCTATTTTCCTCCTGTTATCTATTTGTATTCTCTATATATTTGCAGGCCGAGAGCCCGGCGATGTTGCCTTCTCCGGCCGCCTTTGCCACCTGGTACGGCGCGCCCGTGCAGTCTCCGGCGGCGAACACGCCGGGGATGTTGGTGGCCATGCCGGCGTCGACCGCGATGTGCCCGCCCTCGAGCGCCAGTCCGGGCAGCAGCGAGTCCGGCGCGAGGCCGCTGCGCAGGATAAAGACGCAGTCCACGGCGAAGTCCTCGCCGTCCGCCGTGAGCGAAGCAACACGCTCGCCGCCTTTTATCTCGTAGCGCTTAGCGCGCTTGGCGTCAAAGTACTCCACGTTGCAGCCTATGCCGCGCAGGTACTCGGCCTCCTCCGGAGCGTCGGCGGACAGTCCGATGACGGCGACGTTTTTGCCGCGGTAGAGCATACCGTCGCAGGTGGCGCAGTAGCTCACGCCCCTGCCGAGGTACTCCGCCTCGCCGGGATAGGGCTTGGCGCGCGTCAGCCCGCAGGCGAGCACCACCGCCCTGCCCTGCACGAAATCCGACCCCACGCTGACGCCGAAAGTACCGCCCAGGTCGGCCACGGCCAGCGCCCGGCCGCGCATGAGCTTCACGCCCGACTTCTCCGCGTGCGACAGGAAGGCGTCCACCAGCTCGGCGCCCGTCGCAGCCGGCAGTCCGGGGTAGTTGTCCACGTGCTCCGCCTTATAGAGCGGCGAGTCCTCCGGCGCGGTGGTTATCAGCAGCGCCGTCTTGCCGCGGTGTCTTGCCGTCAGCGCGGCGGACACTCCGGCCGGGCCGGAGCCTATTACCAGTATGTCAAAAACTTCGTCCAAGCTTGCGCCTCCTTTGCCGAAAGGGTATAAAAGATTATACAACGCAAATTTGCCGTTGTAAACCAGAATGTTATGTATTATAATACTTAGAACGTATTGTTGCCTTTTCAGAGATACTTAAACAAAGGGTGAAGCACATGGACGAAACTTCCCGCAATTTTATAGAGCAGTTCATCGCCGAGGACATCGCCCCCGGCGGCCGGTTCGAGGGTCAGCAGGTGCACACGCGCTTCCCGCCCGAGCCGAACGGTTATCTGCACATAGGCCACTGCAAGGCGCTGATAATAGACTTCGGCACGGCGGAGCGCTTCGGCGGCATCTGCAACCTCCGCATGGACGACACCAACCCCGCCAAGGAGGACACCGAGTACGTCGAGGCCATCCAGGAGGACATCCACTGGCTGGGCTTCGACTGGGGCGACCGCTTCTTCTACGGCTCGGACTACTTTGAGCAGACCTATCAGTACGCCGAGGAGCTTATAAAGAAGGGGCTCGCCTACGTCTGCGAGCTGACGCCCGAGCAGTTCCGCGAGTACCGCGGCGACACGAACACCCCCGCGCGCAGCCCCTGGCGCGACAGACCCATCGAGGAGAACCTCGACCTCTTTCGCCGTATGCGCGCCGGAGAGTTCCCGGAGGGCAAGTACACGCTCCGCGCGAAGATAGACCTCGCCAGCGGCAACTTCAACATGCGCGACCCGGTGCTCTACCGCATACGCTACATCGAGCACCACCGTCAGGGCACCAAGTGGTGCATCTTCCCGATGTACGACTTCGCCCACCCCATCCAGGACGCGCTGGAGGGCATCACGCACTCGCTCTGCTCGCTGGAGTACGAGGATCACCGCCCGCTGTACGACTGGGTCGTGAACAACGTCTCCGTGCCCGGCAAGCCGAGGCAGATAGAGTTCGCGCGCCTGGGCATCAACTACACCGTCATGAGCAAGCGCAAGCTGCGCAAGCTGGTCGAGGAGGGCTACGTCTCCGGCTGGGACGACCCGCGTATGCCCACGCTCTGCGGCCTGCGCCGCCGCGGCTACACCGCCCGCGCGGTGCGTGACTTCTGCGAGCGCATCGGCGTCGCCAAGGTGCCCAACACCGTGGAGTACGCCCTGCTCGAGCACTGCCTGCGCGAGGATCTGAACCAGCACGCTCAGCGCGCCATGGCCGTGCTGCACCCGCTCAAGCTCACCATCGTCAACTACCCCGAGGGGCAGAGCGAGATGGTCGAGATAGAGAACAACCCCAACGACCCCGACGCCGGCACCCGCCAGGTCAGCTTCTCGCGCAACCTCTACATCGAGCGCGACGACTTCATGGAGCACCGCGCGCCCAAGTTCAAGCGCCTCTGCCCCGGTGAAAACGGCGAGTGCGGCCTGGAGTGCCGCCTCAAGGGCGCCTACCTCGTGCGCTGCGCCGGCTACGTCACGGACGACAGCGGCGAAGTCGTCGAGGTGCTGTGCGAGTACGACCCCGAGAGCCGCGGCGGCGACCCCGCCGACGGCCGCAAGGTCAAGGGCGCGACGCTCCACTGGGTGGACGCGAACAACTGCGCCGACGCCGAGGTGCGCGTCTACTCCAACCTCTTTTCCGACCCCGACCCGGACGCGGGCGACAAGAACTTCCTCGACTGCCTCAACCCAGACAGCCTCGAAGTGCTCACCGGCTGCAAGGTCGAGAAGATGCTCGCCGGCGAGGAGAGCGGGACGCACTTCCAGTTCCTGCGCGAGGGCTACTTCTGCCGCGACAGCAAGGACTCCAGCCCCGAGCACCCGGTGTTCAACCGCGCCGTGGCGCTCAAGGGTCTGCCCCCCAAGGGCGTCTGAGCCGCAAAACCGCACATTGTGACAAAAGGCCGCAGGCATACGCCTGCGGCCTTTAAGCTTATTTTAATATTAGCGCGTTAAAATATTCTCATTGTCGGCGGCGTCATCACAGGGTATGCCCTGCTCCGTCAGCACGCCGACTATCGAAGCCCGGATTATGGAGCTGACCGGCATCATGTCCTTCGACCTGTCAAAGTGCATGTTGCCCGAAATTATGTTCAAAAGCAAGCCGGCGGACGCCTCGGTCAGGAATTCGCAGAGATATTCCCGAGTCCTCTCCGGCAGACGCTTGTGCATTTTCTGCTCTACGGACTCTATCAGGGATTCGTTGAGTCCCACGAAGCTCATGTGGAAGAACGAGCTGAGCTCCACACTGCCGAATGCGTCATAGGCGTTGCGCAGGAGATCCTTGTTCTCGCTTATGTACTCGTAGATGAACTCCATGGCCTCGTCATAGTCGTTAAGCAGGTAGAACTTCCGGATGATATTTACTGCTTCTTCTTCAAATATCCAGCGCAGCAGCGCGTATATATCCTCGAAGTGATAGTAGAATGTCTTGCGGTTGACCCCGCAGTCGTTCACTATCTCAGTGACAGTGATTTTTGAAAAAGGTTTGGCGCGCATGAGCTTTTTGAGTGATTCCGCCAGCGCCCGTTTGGTTTTTAAAGATGCCGCCTGATATTTCAAAGTGTATGCCTCCTCGCTTAACATTATATACCACGGTCAACCGGCCGTAAATGGTCACAAAGCGGACAATCGTCCAAATTTGACCGTGTCAGCCGCGCATATACGGTGCTATCATGGATGCGCCATAGTCGTTGAAAGGAGCGTGTGGATGAAAAGCTTTTATCGCTTTGTGACCGGCAAGCCCCGCCTCGTGATTGCCATTTTCCTGCTGCTGGCGCTTATCTCGGTTTTCTGCTGGACGGGGGTTAGCGTGAACTACAATGTGACGGATTACCTCCCGGACGACACTCCGTCCACGGTCGCGCTCGAGGTTCTCGGCGATGAGTTCTCCGGAGGCATACCCAACGCGCGCGTAATGGTCCGCGGCGTCACGCTCTCCGAGGCGCTGGAGCTGAAAGAGCAGATTGCGGCCATACAGGGCGTGGAGAGCGTCACCTGGCTGGACGATGCGCTCAACGTGCTAGAGCCGCTGGAGTTCCAGGACAAAGACACGGTGGAGACCTACTACAAGGACGGCGCGGCGCTGTACACCGTCACCATCTCCGACGAGTACCGCCTCACCGCCGTGGACAAGATACGCGCCCTGGTGGGCGACGGCGGCGCGCTGACGGGCGACGCGGTGTCCACCGCCCTGGCTACCACCGGAACCGTGGCCGAGGTGCGGCTCATAACGGTCATATCCGTGCTGTTCGTCTTCTTCATACTCACCTTGACGACCACAAGCTGGGCCGAGCCGTGGATCGTGCTCATAGGCATCGGCGCGGCGACCGTCATAAACGGCGGCACGAACCTCATCTTCGGCGAGATAAGCTTTGTCACCAACGCCGCGGGCAGCGTGCTGCAGCTGGCGTGCACGCTCGACTACTCGGTGTTCCTGATACACCGCTTCTCGGAACGGCTGGAGGAGCTGTCCGACCCGCGCGAGGCCATGGTCGACGCGCTGTGCAAGTCCACCATGAGCATCATGTCCAGCGGCCTCACGACGGTCATAGGCTTCCTGGCGCTGGTGTTCATGCGCTTCGGGTTAGGTCCCGACCTGGGGCTTGCGCTGGCCAAGGGCATAGCGATAAGCATGATAACCGTGTTCATCTTTGAGCCGGCGCTCATACTCGTCACCTACAAGCTGATGCTCAAAACGCGCCACCGGCCTTTCCTGCCCCGCTTTGACAAATTCGGGCGCTTTATATACCGCGTGATGATACCTATGCTCTGCGTCTTCGCGCTCATCATGATCCCCTCCTACCTGGCGTCCAACCAGAACAGCTATTACTACGGCAGCGCGCACATCTACGGCGCCGAGACCCAGTACGGGCAGGACACGGCCGCCATAGAGGAGGTCTTCGGCGAGAGCGACACCTGGGTCGCAATGGTGCCCAACGGCGACCTGGCCAGGCAGAACGAGTTGTCGGCCGCTCTGCACGAGATACCGGCCGTCACAAGCGTGCTGAGCTACGTGGACACGGTAGGCGCAGAGATACCCATGGAGTACCTGGACGCCGGCACGCTGAGCCTGCTGGTGAGCGACAATTACAGCCGCTTCGTCATCACCGTCGACGCCGCCTCGGAGAGCCGCCAGACCTTTGACCTGGTCGAGGAGGTGCGCGCGGCGCTCGATGAGCTGTACCCCGGCGAATACTACCTCGCCGGCGACGGCGTCAGCACCTACGACCTCATGGACACGATAACCGCCGACACCGTCAAGGTCAACCTGATAGCCATAGGCGCGGTGTTCATCGTGCTGCTGTTCTCCTTCAAGTCGCTGAGCCTGCCCATAATCCTCGTGCTCAGCATCGAAACGGCCATCTGGATAAACATGGCCATCCCCTATTTCCGGGGCACGCCGGTGTTCTACATATCCTACCTGATCGTCAGCTCCATACAGCTCGGCGCGACGGTGGACTACGCGATACTGTTCGCCGACCGGTACCTGGAGTTCCGCGCAAGCATGCCCAAGCGCGAGGCCGTGGTGAGCACGGTCAGCGCCGTGACGCTCTCGGTGTCCACCTCCGGCAGCGCGATCATAGTCGTGGGACTGCTGCTCGGCTTTGTGTCCAACCACGGCATAATCTCGCAGCTGGGCTTCTTCCTCGGCATAGGCAGCCTGCTGAGCCTCACGATAGTGCTCTTTGTCCTGCCGGGGTTCCTCTACCTGTGCGACGGCGTCATCCGGCGCACCACACTGCACGCCAAATTCTACTCTGCCAGGGAGGTCAAGGCTCATGAAAACCAGTAAACGCACAACCGCAATCCTTCTCGCCGCGCTCCTCATTTTGAGCACGACCGTCCCCGCCCTCGCCGCGAGCGGCGGCACGGCGGCAGACGCCGCGGCCGCGGAGCCGTCCGCCGCCCCCGGCGAGACCCCCGCCGCCGGAGACGGCGAGCCCTCCGAGAAGGAGGAGGTCATCTACGTCACGCTCGACGCCTCGGGCGAGCCGGTCAGCGCCTACGCGGTCAACAGCTTCCCCGGCGGGGAGATAACCGACTACGGCGACTACGACAGCGTCCGCGTGCTCAACACCGGCGACGAGATAGAGTACGAGGACGGCGTAGTTAACATAACAACCGACGCCAAGCGCATCTACTACCAGGGCGAGCTGAAAAAGGTCGAGCTGCCCTGGGACATCTCGCTGACCTACAGGCTTGACGGCAAGGCCGTCACGGCGAAGGAGATAGCCGGCAAGAGCGGCGAGGCGGAGATACGCTTTACCGTGACGCAAAACGAGGAGTGCGCCGGCACGTTCTACGACGACTACGCGCTCCAGGCCAGCTTCACGCTGCCCGGCGACGTGTTCGGCGACATCTCCGCGCCCGACGCCACGGTCGCCGCCGTGGGCGCAGACCGGCAGCTGACGTACACGCTCCTGCCCGGCGAGGGTATAGACACGCTGATCACCGCGACGGCGGAGAACTTCTCCCTGCCAGCCGTGAGCATCAACGGCATACACCTCAACCTCAACGTCGACGTCAACTCCGACGGGATAAAAGACCAGGTGGGTCAGCTCGTCGACGCGGCCAGCCAGCTCAACAGCGGCGCGAGCGCCCTCTACTCCGGCAGTCAGGAGCTGCAGACGGGCGCGTCCGGACTGCTGGACGGCTCCGAGAGCCTGCAAAGCGGCATCGCCGAGCTGGACGCCGGCGTGGCCGAGCTGCAGGACGGCCTCATCGTCATGCGCGACGGGCTCAACGAGCTGTACGCCAGCTCCGGCGACCTCACAAGCGGCGCCGGACAGGTCTACTCCGGCCTGGCTCAGGTTGAAGCCGCGCTGGATGCGCTGGACGTGAGCGCCATCATGGCCGAGATGATGACCACCCTCACCACCGCCGCCGACGGCATGATAACTCAGGCCGCCGCCGTGGCTCAGACCGCCGCTTCCCTGCAGGAGCAGATGACGAAAATCCAGAACCTGATCGCAGCCGGCGAATCAATGGTGAACGCTCAGGTCGCAGCGAACAATAATGCAGCAGCCGGACTTGAAGCAATTAGAGCATCCGTGGAGGACATTCCCGAAGCTGACAAAGCGATAGAAGATGCTATTGCGGCTCTGGGCGGGAGTAACACCTGGCTTCAAACTATAATAAGCACAATCAAAAGCAACATGGGAAATTTCCAGACCGACGCGGCGGAGCTGACCAACGGCCTGCTGGCGCTGCAAGCCGCGGGCGAGGACTTCAAGACCGTGGCCGAGGGGCTTCAGCAGCAGACCGGCGGCCTGGTGGAGCAGGTCGAGCTTCTGAAAACCGCCATCGCACAGCTCACTGACGGCAGTGCGGAGCTGGCCTACGGCGTCGACGCCTACACTGCCGGCGTGGCTCAGCTGGTGGACGGCTTCGGCAGCGTCATGAGCGGCGTCTCCGCCCTGGCCGAGGGCAGCAGCGAGCTGCTGTCCGGCTCCGGCGAGCTGAGCGCGGGCGCGGCCGAGCTCTACAGCGGCGTGGCCGAGCTGGCCAACGGCGCGCAGAGCATGGCCAACGGCGCCAGCGCGCTCAACAGCGAAACCAGCTCCCTGGACGTCCAGGCCGAGATCGACAGCCTCCTGGCCGACATAGGCGGCAGCATGGAGGCGCCCGTGAGCTTCGTGGACTCCCGCAACGGCACTATCCGCGCCGTGCAGTTCGTCATCCAGACCGAGGAGATCTCCGCCCCGGCGGAGGTCGCGCCCCCGGAGCCCGCCGCCGAGGAGCAGTCCTTCTGGGATAAGCTGCTCAACCTCTTTGGGCTGTAAACCAAATCCCCGGCTCGCCTGCGCGAGCCGGGGATTTTCACCCGCGGGCCATTATGCTGCCGCAATGTTATTTCTCCCCCTTTACAAAACTCCCCGTCTGCCATAAAATTGGCAGCGGGGAGTGAATTTTATGAAAGAACGCATCATATTCCTCCTGCTCGCGTCGGTGATACTCATAGGCACCTTTGCCCTTATCTCGCCCGCCAACGACGAGCCGGAGCAGCGCGACGTGACCGTCGCCGTCGCGACGGATCTGCACTACATAGCGCCGTCGCTCACCGACAACGGGGAGTTTTTCACCGAGCTGGTCACGGACGCCGACGGCAAGGTAATGCTGTACATAGACGAGCTGGTGCGCGCCTTCGCCTCGCAGATCGCGCGCGAGCAGCCGGACGCGCTGATACTGTCCGGCGACCTCACGTTCAACGGCGAGACGCTCAGCCACGAGACCCTTGCGGGCATACTTGCGGAGATAGAGGCCGCGGGCGTGCCTGTGTACGTCATGCCCGGCAACCACGACATGCTAAACTCCATGGCCGCCAAGTTCTCCGGCGGCGGCTACGAGCTGACGGACAGCCCGTCGGAGAGCGAGTTTGCCGGTATTTACGCCGACTTCGGCTACTCCGAGGCCATCTCCCGCGACAGCGCGTCGCTGAGCTTCACCGCACGGCTCGCGCCCGGGCTGAGGCTGGTCATGCTGGACGTGAACACCCGCTCCGACCCCGGCTGGGTACGAGACGGCACCCTCGAGTGGCTGGAAGCCCAGCTGGCCGAGGCCAAGGCCGCCGGCGAGCGCGTGATAGCCGTCAGCCACCAGAACCTCTACGCGCACAACCCGCTCTTTACCGACGGATACCTCATCGGCAACGGCGGAGCGCTCCACTCGCTGTACACCGAGTACGGCGTGCTGTGCAACCTCGCCGGGCACATCCACCTGCAGCACACCTACGAGTACGAGGGATTGAGGGAGATCGTCACCTCCTCCCTGGCCGTGAACCCGAACCAGTACGGCCTCCTGACCGTCTCCGCAGACGGCTGCGACTACTCCACCGAGAGCGTGGACGTCTCCGCCTGGGCGTCGGAGCAGGGCTTGGACGACGAAAATCTCCTGGACTTCGCCGCGTATTCCGAGGGCTTTTTCTACGACACCGCCGTGGCTCAGGGGCTGGACGCGCTGGGCGGCGCGGAGAACGCCGCGGAGCTGGCCGGGTTCTACGCCCGGGTCAACACGCTCTACTTCGCCGGGCGCGGCGACCTCATCGAGTGGGACGAGGCTCTGGCCTCCGGCTGGGACGGCCACGGCTACATGATACCCGTCTACCTCGGCACCATCCGCTCCGACGCCGGCACGGACCACACGCACCTGAGCTGGAGCTTCGCCGGCGCGGCTTAAGATTTCTTTAAGAATCTCCCCGGCCTATTGCGCGCATTACGTACGTCGCCTATAATGGAGTCGGGAGGCGGTCACTTGAAGAAGCTCTGTGTACTTATGGCGCTCGCGCTCTCGCTGTCGCTCGGCGGCTGCGGCCTGTCCGGCGGCCGGAGCGCCGCGGAGCTGCCGCCGCCTCCGGCTCAAAGCCCCTCCATCCAGCGCTCGGAGCTGAGCGGAGAGGAGTACGCGGCGGCCGAGCTGCTCGCCTCGGGGGCGAGGGGCAATTCCCACAAGCTCTACTTGCCCGACGCCGGCTTTGCCGAGCCGGAGCTTTTCGGCAGCGAGTTTACCGGCGTGTTCGCCCTGACGGTAGAATTCTGTTCCACGATGTGAAAAGCGGCAGGCGCCCCGTGCAAACGGGCGGCGCCTGCCGCTTTATTCAACCTTCTCCGCGGGTATGGCGGCAGCAGCCGTGCCCGCCGTGATGTCCGCCGCGTCCGCCGTGGCAGCCGTGCTCGTGCGAGCCGTGCTCCGGGGGCGGAGGCGGTGGCGGCAGCCTGCTCTCCAGCGAGGCCGTGACCTTGGCCAGCAGCGCCGCCAGCTGCGAGCGCTCCTCCGCGCTCAGGCAGTCGAACAGGTCGTCGTCGCCGGACGACTGCCCTCTCTCATCCCGGGCGGCCTCGGCGCCGGCATCCGTGAGGCACACGATCAGGCTGCGCCTGTCATCCTCGCGGGTCCTGCGCTCGATGTATCCCGCCGCCTCCAGGCGGTTGAGCGTCTCGCCCAGGGACTGGGGACGTATGCCGAGTATCTCCGCCATTTCGCGCTGACTGATCTCAGGCTTTATGCGCAGCAGCTTGAGCACTCGCCCCTGACCGCTGTACGCCGTCCTGGCGCAGCCGCGCCGCTCGTGCAGGCCGTGCATCAGCAGACGGTGGAGGCGGAAATACTGCTCCAGCAGCGTGGAGTCGAATTCCTCCATTGCGCTCCCTCCTTCAAGCAAATTATAAGGTACCTTGCATTATTGATTATAAAGGTGCCTTATAATTTTGTCAAGCCTTTTCTTCAGGTGCCTTATTATTTTTCTCACTTATCCGCCGCTGCATCAGCCGCGCGGCGTACAGCAGCAGCATCAGCGCCCAGCTCAGCGCCTCGGCGTAGGCTATGGTGAGGTCGCCGAACACGCCCTTCATGGCGTAGGACGCCGCTATGCGCACCGCGAGCGCGATTATCGCGGCCGCGCTGGAATACACCAGGTCGCCGAAGCCCTCGAGGTTGCCGCGTATGGCGTTCACAAAGCCGTAGACGATGTAGAACGGGGCTATGCCCCAGAAGAACCGCTGCCCTATGCCGACCACCGTCTCGCCCGCGCCGAAGATGGCTATCAGCCACCCGCCGGTAGGGATTATGAGCCCGGTCAGCACCAGCGAGGCCGCGGCCATCATGACCAGGCCGATGTACAGTATCCGCCTTGCGCGCGCCTTGTCGCCCGAGCCGTAGCTCTGCGCCGTCAGTGTGGATATGGCCGAGCCGAGGTTGATTATGGGCAGGAGTATTATCGTGTCCACGCGGTACGCCGTGGTGATGGCCGTGACGGTGTCGGAGCCGAAGCCGTTCATGAAGCTTTGCAGCATCAGGCTGCCCACGGCGCTGATGCTCTGCTGTATCATGGGCGGCAGGCCGAAGGCGAAGCCCTCGCGGATGAGGGCGGAGTCCTCCCGGCTCGGCCGGGAGAAGCGCAGCAAGGGGTGCTTCTTCGCGGCGTAGGCGATCATGAACACCGTCATCGCCGCCTGTGAGAACACCGTGGCAATCGCCGCGCCGCGCACGCCCCAGGGGATGATCGCCACCAGGAGTATGTCCAGCGCCACGTTCACAGCCGAGGACACCAGCACGGAGAAAAACGGCGCACGGCTGTCGCCCAGCGCGCGCAGCGCGGCGGAGTAGACGTTGTACACCGCCAGAAAGGGCATACCGAGGAAGATGACGGACAGGTACTCCGTGGACAGCTCCATCATGTCGGAGGTCGTGTCCAGCAGCGCGAGCAGCTCCCCGGCGAAGAAGAAGCCCAGGGCGCCCACGACCACGAAGACCGCGCAGAGTATGACCGAGAACGACGAGAGTATGCGCGGTACCTTTTCGTCCTCGCCCGCGCCGTGGCGCTGAGCCATGAGGACGTTCAGCCCGACGGTGAAGCCCATCATGACCGCAAGAAAGAGGTTGACGCACGCGGTGGTCGCGCCGACGGAGCCCATTGCAAGCTGACCCTCGACGTGGCCTACGATAAAGGCGTCGACCCAGTTGTACAGCTGCTGCAAGACCCCGCTGAGTATGAGCGGCATGCTGAAGCCGATAAGCTCGCGCGCTATGCCGCCGTAGGGCCGCAGTTTATCTTTCGCCACAACGTCACCTCCTGATATCAAATGAAGCAGGGTAAAAATAGACCGTATGCAAGCAGCCTCGCATACGGCAGGTGTTCACCCGGCGGAACGTCATACATTCCGCCGGACGATTATAGCACAGCGGCGCGTGCTTTGCAATAGGCGCGAAATGCCCCGCCTATCTTGACACGCGCGGTCTTTTGCGGCACAATAGGGACGAAAGGCGGCGATCATATGACTCAGGACGAGCTGCTGTTCTTCACCGGTCACGCCGGGGCGCTCGCGCTGTACGCCAAGCTGCGCGAGGAGCTGACGGAGCGCTGGCCGGAGGTGGAGATACGCGTTGCCAAGACTCAGATCACCTTCAAGGCGCGCTACGGCTTTGCCTTTGTGTCCACGCGGCGCATGGGCAGGCGCTGCCCGGAGGTGTTCATCATCGTCAGCTTCGGGCTGCATCGCGAGGTGAGCTCGCCACGCATCCTCGCCGCGAGCGAGCCGTACCCCGGCCGCTGGACGCACCACGTCATAGTGTCGGACTTGTCGGAGATAGACGGCGAGCTGCTCGGCTGGATAGCCGAGGCGCACGATTACGCGCTGGTGAAGTGACCATCGCGGATATTCTACGGAGGTTTATACATGGGTGCTTTTATGATATTCCTGCGGGGCGTCGGGATGGCGATAGGCGCCGGGCTTATCTGGCTGCTGTTCGTCACAATACCGCCCTGGCTGTGCGGCTTCTCGATATGCCGCAACAGCGCCTGGTGGACCGGCGCCGACCGTATCAAGGGCTATATCACGATAAAGAACGCGCGCCTGGCGCGGCTGCTGATACCCGAATACGTCGGCTGGAACAGCTTCATCCGCACGGACATCCCGCTCTTTTACAACCGCTACACCATGAACAAGTACCCCGAGCGGCTGAGCATCCCGGGCGCGATAAGCTATGTCTTCGTCACGCTGACCAGCCTGTTCTACTGGGTGTGCGTGACCGACTTCATGTTCATCCACCTGCTGGATGACAACCTGGCGCTGTGGGCGTTCTTCGCGCTGGTGGGCGAGGCCATAGTCTTCTTCGCGCTGGAGAGCTGGAACACGGCCAACCGCAAGGATCCCACCATCGTAATCACCCGCCAGGGCATGAAGCAGATACGCGCCGCCCGGCACGCCAAGCGCAAGAGGAGGGTCAGACGTGAGAAGTGACGCCGTATTTCAGCGTTTATCGGAGCTTTCCGACCCGACCTACAGGGATTTTCATGCGGGGCTGATACCGAACATTTCCCCGGAAACCATCCTCGGCGTGCGTGTGCCCGCACTGCGCAAGCTCGCGCGGGAGCTGCGCGGCTCGGCCGAGGCGCAGGAGTTCATGGCCGCGCTGCCGCACGAATACTACGACGAAAACTGCCTGCACGGTCTGCTGATAAACGACATAAAGGACTTCGGCGCGACGGTTTCCGCGCTGGACGCCTTTTTGCCCTATGTGGACAACTGGGCGGTTTGCGACCTTATCAGCCCGCGCAGCTTCAAGTCCCGCCCGCCGGAGCTGGCCGCGCACGTGCGCCGATGGCTTGAGAGCAGCCACAGCTACACCGTGCGCTTCGGCATAGGCGTGCTTATGAGCTTCTATCTGGACGAGGGCTTCGAGCCGGCTCAGCTCGAGGCGGTGGCGGAGCGCTGCTGCGAGGAGTACTACGTCAACATGATGGTCGCCTGGTACTTCGCCACGGCTCTGGCCAAGCAGCCCGAGGCCGCGCTGCCGTACATAGAAAACCGCCGCCTCAGCCGCTGGACACACAACAAAGCCATACAAAAATCTATAGAATCCCGCCGCATCCCCGACGAGACCAAGGCGTATCTGAAGACCCTGCGCTGGAAATAAGCAAACCACCCGCGCCGCTTTTGCGGCGCGGGTGGTTCCTTTTCGCGGGGCTTACAGCTTGGCGCCGAAGAACTCGACGAGCTTGTCCGTGATCTGCTCCACGTACTCCGGCACCCAGTAGGTCTGGATGTGTGTTGCGCCGGGGACGAGGTACAGCTCCTTGTCGCTCGTGCCGGTGGCGGCGGCGAAGACGTGCTCGGTCATGTACAGCGTGTCGGCGCTCTTGCCGGCTATCATCAGCAGCGGGACGTCGATCAGCTCCGCGCCCTGCGCGGCGTCGAAGCTCATGAGGTCGACGTTGCTGCTGACCGTGTAGGCAAAGCTGCTGCACGGGTGAGCGTGAGTCTTGCCGTAGTAATAGTAGCCGTCGCGGTAGAGGTCGTAGGGCAGCTTGTCGGCCTCAGACTCGGGCATCTCGCACATATTGGCGGTGTAGCGCACTTCCTTGCCGCTCAGCTCCAGCTCGCGCGCCTCGCAGGCCTCGCGCAGGCGCTGCTGTATGGTCGCCGTGGCGCTGTCGAGGAAGCCGTTGCGGCGCACGACGCCGGTGTTGAACATGCTCAGCGTGGCCACGGCCTTGAAGCGCTTGTCGGTTTGCGCGGCCTTGATGGTGTATCCGCCGCCGCCGCAGATGCCGAGGACGCCGACGCGCTCGGGGTCTACGCCCGGGAACACGCGGATGATGTCGCAGGCGCGGTGGATGTCCTCGATCCTGTGCGCGGGCTTGTCCGTGTTGCGCGGCTCGCCGCCGCTGTGACCCTGATACGCCGCGTCAAAGGCTAGGGCGACATAGCCGTTCTCGGCCAGGCGCTGGGCGTAGAGGCCGGCCACCTGCTCCTTTACGCCGCCGTTCGGGTGAGCCACGACGACGCCGGCGTACTTCTTCTCCGCGCCCTTGTCATAGCCCGCCGGGACGTAGACGTTGGCGACGAGCCTGAGCCTGTCCAGCATATAGCTGATGGGTATGATGTTGACCTTGCCGGGGACGTTTTCGGTGATGGCTCCGGAGTAGACCAGGCCGAAGGGGTTATCGTTGTAGGTGCTCTCGGCGGCGACTTCCTCCGCCGTGCGATAGGTGAACAGTTCGCTCATTGTTGTGTGCCTCCTTGAAATTCGGGTAAACGCTTGCCTTTTGTTTTCCTTACGGTTATAATATAGACCCGGTAGCAACTACCGAGTCAAGAGGTGTAACTATGAACAATTTGTTAACCATGAAGCAGTGCTGCGAGGCCACGGGCATGAGCTACGAGGCGCTGAAGTTCTACTGCAACGAGGGGCTTGTCCCAAACGTCAAGCGCGCGGCGAACAACTATCGCGTCTTTGACGAGCACGACGTGAACTGGATACGCTCTCTGGCCTGTCTCAAGCGCTGCGGGATGAGCATACAGGAGATGAAGGAGTACCTGGCGCTGTGCTTGCAGGGGCAGAGCACTATACCCCGGCGCATGGAGCTGCTGGAGAACTACAAGCGCTCGCTGCACGCGCGCATGGCCGAGCTCCAGGACAGCCTGGACTTCATCGCCTGGAAGGAGAACTTCTACCGCGAGGTGCTCGAGGGCAGGACCGAGTACCACAGCGACCTGATAGCCGAGGACGCGCACGCATGAGCCGCTACGTCGTCTTTGACACGGAGACGCCCAACTCCCGCAACGACAGGATGTGCCAGATAGGCGTCAGCGTGGTGGAAAACGGACGGATAACCGAGAGCTTTGTGCGTCTGGTGGACCCCGAGTGCGACTTTGCGGCCTTCAACGTCATGCTGCACGGCATCACGCCGGAGGCGACCTATGGCTCGCCGTGCTTTGCCGAGCTCTGGCGCGGCGAGCTGGAGGAGGTCTTCTCCGAGGGCGTGCTGGTGGCACACAACGCGCCCTTTGACATGGCGGTGCTCTCCAAGTGCCTGCGCGCCTACGGCATACGCTGGCGCGAGCGCGCGCCGTACATAGACACCGTGCGTATGGCCAGGCAGGCCTTCCCCTCCCTGCCGAACCACAAGCTGGACACGCTCTCGGCCGCGCTGGGCATAGAGCTTGACCATCACGACGCGGGGAGCGACGCCGAGGCCTGCGCGCGCATCTTCCTCGCAAGCATAGAATGCGGGGCGGAGCCGGGCGCGTTTTTGCGCGAATATGACCTGCTGCGGTGCAGCACGCTGAAAGGGGCGGTAGGACGTGGCTGACATGCCAGTGATAGAGCGCGGCTCGCCCGTCTCCTCGCTGGTCATCCCGCTCTGGTGCCGGGCGCAGTGCAGGGTCTTGTACCCGCAGCTCGGCGTCGGAGAGGACGACGCCGAGACGGTGTCGCGCCTCCGCGCCGACTTCACCGCCGCACGGCAGAGCGAGCCGCTGCTCTACGCGCTGCGCCAGGACATGCTCGCCTCGCGGCTCGAGGCGTACCTTGCGCCCCACCCGCGCGCCGTGCTGATAGATTTGGGCTGCGGGCTGGACACGCTCTTGCGCCGGGTGGACAACGGCTGCTGCAGGCGCATCTACGTAGACTTGCCCGAGGCCATGGCGCTGCGCGAAAAGCTCCTCCCAGCGCGCGAGCGCGAGGAGTACATCGCCGCCGACGCGCTGGGGCTGCCGCGCTTCGAGGGCATAGACCCCGCGGAGGGTGTGTACGTCGTAATGAGCGGGCTGAGCTGCCACCTCACGCCGGACGAAAACCGCGCGCTGATAAACGCCCTGGCGCGGACTTTCCCGGGTGCGAGGGTGGGATTTGACGCCCTGGGCGCCCCTGCGCGGCTGTTCTCGGCCTCGATGGGCATACGCTCCTACCTGCCGCGCTCCGGCGCCGTGGAGCGCTGGGAGGGCGTCTCCGGGCTGGAGGCGTTCACGCGCCTGCCGGAGAAGTACGCCTGCCTGCCGCGGGCGAAGCGGCTGCGTCTGGCCGCCCTGCTCGCGCTGGGCGTGCTGAGAGTGTGCGAGCTGCGCCTTGCATAACGCGCTGCGCGCGGGCATATGCTCTAAGGGGTGATGAGCATGAATTGCCTTTTTTCCGACCTGCGCAGCAAAGAGGTCATTGATTTGAAAAGCGGCGCCAGGCTGGGCTACGTCTGCGACGCCGAGTTCGACTCGTGCAGCGGCCAGATCTGCGCGCTGATAGTGCCCGGCGCAGGGCGCGCCGGAGGGCTGCTCGGCCGCGACGACGACTACGTCATCCCCTGGGGCTGCATAACCCGCCTGGGCGACGACATCATCCTGGTCGAGCTGCCGGACTCCACGCAGCGCCGCCGCCGCGAAAAGCGCCCGCTGATATATTGACCACGCCCCGAACGCTGAAAACCGGGCGCGAACCCACAGGTTCGCGCCCGGTTTTAATGCGCTGCTATGTACGCCTCAGCCGGTTCCGCCATGCTCCGCCTCAAGCTTCAGCAAAAACTCTTTCCTGTCCAGCCCTCCGGCGTAGCCGACGAGCGAGCCGCCCTTGCCCACCACGCGGTGGCAGGGCACCACTATGACCACGGGGTTGCGGTTGTTCGCCATGCCCACGGCGCGCGAGGCCTTGGCGTTGCCGAGCGCGGCGGCGATATCCTGATAGCTGCGCGTCTCGCCGTAGGGTATCCGGCACAGCTGCGCCCAGACGCGGCGCTGGAACTCCGTCCCGCGCAGGTCGAGCGGCAGATCGAACTTCCTCCGCCGCCCGGCGAAGTACTCGTCCAGCTGGCGCTTGGCCTCGGTGATGAACACCCCGCGCGCGGCCTCGGCCTCGCCCTCCCGGGCAAAGGCGATGCCGGTTATCCCCGCCTCGCTCTCGGCTATGCGCAGCAGCCCGACGGGCGAATCTACGACGCAAACCGTCTCGCCGCCGCTTCGCTGCGAGGCGTACTCGCGGGGCGTCACGCCGGTCTGGCGGCGGAAGAAGGCCGAAAACGCCGCGCTGCCCATCCCCACGGCGGAGGCGGCCTCCGTCGCCGTCCGCCCGGCGTCGAGCAGCGCCTTGGCGCGCTGAATACGCAGTGCGTCCGCGTACTGCCTCATGTCCACGCCGCAGCAGCGCTCGAACACGCGCGTGAGCCGGGCGCGGCTCAGCCCCAAGCCGGCGAGCGCGGCGCGCATGGCGTCCGCATCGGCGAGGTGCAGCTCTATCAGCTCCCGGGCGCGCGCCGCCGTGCCGGCGTCGGGGTCGTAGTCCGGCACGTCGGGGCGGCAGCGCTTGCACGGCCTGTACCCGGCGGCCTCAGCCTCGGCGGCGGTGTCGAAATACTCTATGTTCTCCGGCCTGGGCGGCCTTGACTTGCACGACGGCCTGCAATATATGCCCGTGCTCCTGACGGCGTAGAAGAACCTGCCGTCATACGCGCCGTCGCACTCCAGCACCGCGCGCAGCTTTTCGCTCTCGGTCATGTCCGCGCCTCCTCTCAACGTCAGTTTACCACATCCGCCGGGAAATTGCTTTATATTTTGTGACGTCCAATTCCCGGCATGTTCCCTTCGCCGGCGCGGACGCATTGAAACAGCATCGTAACTTTACCCGCCGCGGCGGGAGTGGTAAAATATCCCCGGGAAGCGAGGGATGAGCATGAGCCAGTGCACCTTTATCGCGGCGAACGTGCCGCTCGCGGAGGTACGCAGCCCCTACTACAGCACATTCTCCATAAACGAGGCCGTCGCGGCGGGCACAGCGCTCGACGCGGACACACTCGGCTGCGGCATAGACCCGGATGAGCCGGACGCGGTGCTCGCCTGCGGCCTTGACTCCGGCAAAGTCCCGGCGGACAACTTTTCGCTGCTCGAGTTCCCGTTTGCGCGCTGTTACTGTGATATGGATCTCGCCGTGAGCATAGAGTTTGGCGGTCTCGGACCCGAGGACATGACGCCGGAGAAGGCGGCGCGCATCGCGGGCTACGTGCGCGAGGTGCTCACGCGCACGGACGCCGTGGAGCTGTGGACAGTGTGGCTTTCCGAATACGATCCTCCTCGCATAAAAGATCGCCGAGTTGCGGCTTCGGCCTTCACCGGCGAGGACGTGGAGGAGATTTACTCCGCCTCGTGCTGGCCGACCGACGACATAGTCAACCTGTATGGCGGCGAGCGGACAACTTACCACTGTCTGCGCGTGGAGAGGTGAGCGATTTTAGGCGCATTTTACCTGAAAATAACGCAAAAAGTCCTTGCAATCAGCCGGGGCTTTTGCTATAATATATCGGCATTACACACGGTATGGGCGATCTCCGACCCCGTGGCGACGGGACAAGCCGTCGCTGGGTCGTGGGGAGCTGACCCCGGCCGGAGGTAATAACAAACTAAAGGAGGAAACAAAACAATGGCAGTAGTATCCATGAAGCAGCTTCTGGAGGCCGGCGTACACTTCGGTCACCAGACCCGCCGCTGGAACCCCAAGATGGCCGAGTACATTTACTGCGAGCGTAACGGCATCTACATCATCGACCTGCAGAAGACCGTCAAGAAGCTCGAGGAGGCCTACAACTTCGTGCGCGAGCTCGCCGCCAACGGCCAGAACATCCTGTTCGTCGGCACCAAGAAGCAGGCCGCCGAGGCCATAAAGGAGGAGGCCGAGCGCGTCGGCCAGTACTACGTCAACGCCCGTTGGCTGGGCGGCATGCTCACCAACTTCAAGACCATGCGCACCCGTATCGACCGTCTTGCTCAGCTCAAGCGCATGCAGGAGGACGGCACCTTCGACATGCTTCCCAAGAAGGAAGTCATGAAGCTCATGGGCGAGATGGCCAAGCTCGAGAAGTATCTCGGCGGCGTCAAGGACATGAAGCGTCTCCCCGGCGCCCTGTTCATCGTTGACTCCCGCAAGGAGCACAACGCCATCGCCGAGGCCCGCAAGCTGCACATCCCCATCATCGCCATCGTCGACACCAACTGCGACCCCGACGAGGTCGACTACGTCATCCCCGCCAACGACGACGCCATCCGCGCCATCAAGCTCATCAGCGCCACCATGGCCAACGCCGTGCAGGAAGGCCGCCAGGGCGCCGATGCCGCCGCCGAGGAAGAAGCCAAGGTCGAGGAAGCTGACGAGACCGAGGCCGAGTGATTATTTGAGCCTTAATCCTGCAGCGTCCCCGCGCCCGCGTCCGGTTATTTTCACGCCCTGCTGCGTTAATTCTCCGTGACGGGCACAAAGCCCGTCTGCGTCGAATTGCCTTGCCGGACGAGAGAATCCCTCGAGCGCAGACACGGTTCCGCTACAGGAATAAGTCTCTGAGTGAGCTACAGTCATATTAACGTTTAAATTTACGGAAGGAAGATATAACTATGGCTTTTACCGCTGCAGATGTTAAGAATCTCCGCGAGGCTACCGGCGTCGGCATGATGGACTGCAAGAAGGCTCTTGCCGCCTCCGACGGCGACATGGACAAGGCCATCGAGTGGCTGCGCGAGAAGGGTCTCGCCGCCGCGCAGAAGAAGGCCGGCCGCATTGCCGCCGAGGGCATGGCCTACGCCTGGGTCTGCGAAGACTGCGGCGTCGGCTCCATCGTCGAGGTCAACGCCGAGAGCGACTTCGTCGCCAAGAACGATCTCTTTGTCGATTACGTCCAGAACGTCGCCAAGGTCGTTGCCAAGGAGAACCCCGCCGACCTCGACGCCCTGTTCGCCTGCAAGTACCCCGGCAGCGACAAGACCGTCCTCGACGAGCAGAACGACAAGGTTCTCGTCATCGGCGAGAACATCAAGGTCCGCCGCTTCGGCCGTTACGACACCGGCGTGAGCATCCCCTACGTCCACATGGGCGGCCGCATCGCCGTGCTCATGAACCTCACCGTCGGCGAGGGCTTTGAGAAGAACGAAAAGGTAGTCGAGCTGGGCAAGGATCTCGCCATGCAGGTCGCGGCGCTCAATCCTCAGTTCCTGGACAAGAGCCAGGTCAGCGAGGAGTTCATCGCCAACGAGAAGCGCGTCCGTCTCCTCCAGGCCAAGGAGGATCCGAAGAACGCCAAGAAGCCCGACGCCATCATCGAGAAGATCGTCATGGGCGGCCTGAACAAGTACTTCAGCGAGATCTGCCTGCTGCAGCAGCCGTT
>UQQF01000034.1 GCA_900543085.1 uncultured Eubacteriales bacterium
TTTTGCGCTCTTTTGCGCTCGAGAACTCCTTGAGCGCTGCCATGATTGCGTCGGCATCACGGCCTTTGAAGAATACCAGGAAACGAGGCGCTTCAGCCGTCACGTCTTTTCTAACGGCGTAGTCCACGCCATACTTGCGCGCGATACGCTCGAATTGGCGCAGATTGGCGTCGTCAATCTCCATCGTGTTGACGCCCTGCCCCTGCCGCGTGAGCTGCTTCACAGACTGTTTGCCCTTTGGATGCACGTTTACCTTCTTAGCCTTCTGGTTGCGGCAAAAGGCCACGAACTTGGAGACGGCATTCTTAAGCACCCGCCCCGAGAACTTCGTGCCGTTAATGACCAGTGTCAGTGTCCGCTGCTCAACCTCCTCCTGCATTTTGCCACCTCCATGTCAGCGCTCCTGAGTTGGCTGCTTGTGCGTACTCTCGCGCGGCTTATCCTGCACAGCGACGAGGTTGCCACCAACGGTGAGGAACTTCTCCGGCCAGCGGAATTTTTCAAGGTACTTACCTTGAAGTTCTTTCGGAAGCGAGCAGAAATCGTCCTCACCGAGGCCGCAGATAAAGAACGTCCCGGCAATCGCGTCGTAGATTCTGCCGTCATCTCCGCGCAGCGCGCGGTTAAGCGGCATCTGCATAATTTTGCCCTCGTCGTTGCAGACGAGGGCAATGGGGTCATCAAAAGGGTAGGTGGCTTCAATATAGCCGCCGACTGCGGCCTGCAAAGACTTGAGGTCGTTACCGATCTCAGCAATCCGTGCCTCCTTGCCCGGCTCGACCAGCAGCACTTCCATCAGTTTGCTTCCTCCACCACGAACACCACCGTAAGCACCTGTTCGTTTATGCCGACAGAGGTCGCGGATACGTTCGCGTCGTAGTCCAGCGGGAGGGTGCTGCCTGCATCGATGCTCCAGTCGCCGGTGAGCGTAAGCGCCTCGCTGTCGCCCTCGGCAGTAGAAGCAACATTGCCAATCGCAAACCCTATGAGCTTGCTGTCCACCTTGGCAGTGGCCATGTTGTACTCGAACGGCACAAGCGTCCAGCCGTTCTCGGTGCGCAGGCTTATACCGGTCACGCGCACATCGCAAGTGGAGTTGTTAGCGATAGCGGCGTCAGTGCTGGACGTGACCACGCCGTCCTCCGTGACGGCAAGCGGCAAACCGGCGGGGACAGTCACGGAGAACACCTTAGTGAGTGTCCAGTGGGCATAGAGGGTGTGCGCGGTCTTGTCGCTGACCTCAGTGCCGGCCTCGACCAGCTCGCCGCCGTCTTTCTCGGTGTACCATCCGTCGAAGGTGTAGCCCTCGCGGGTCGGCTCTGGCAGCTCGCCGTAAGTGTTGCCGAAAACGACCGTCACCTCATCGTCAGCGAGCACGCCTCCGCAGGCGTCGAGCGTTACATCGACGTAGACGGTCAGCTCCTTGGAGCAGCCGTCGCATTTGCCGTCGCCGTTCGTGTCGGCGTGGTCAGCGTATTCGTAAGTGGAATACCCACAGGTAGAACACGTTTTTGTACGCCTATGCTGCGTGTCGGAGCTGTTCGTCCAGCTGTCGTAAGAAAAGCTGTGGTTGGCGTAGTCATAGCTGTTGTATCCGCAGTCGCAGCAGGTTTTAGTCCTGCGATGCTGCGTGCCGTTGTAGTTCTGCCAGCTGCCATAAGAAAAGAAATGGCTCTCATACGTCGCAGAGCCGACGTTGCTGTCACAGGTGGAGCAATAATCCACGACGCGGTGCTGGGTGCTGGTGTAGGTGCTGTACTTTGTGGTCGTGCTGTGACGCCCATACTCGTATTCGCCCTCGCCGCAGTCGGAGCAGTAGGCGTAACGGCGGTGCTGGCTGGAGCTGTAATACTCCCAGTCCTCGTAGCGGGTAGCGCCGTGGCTGACGCCCATGTCTACCAGGTCGCCACAGTCCTCGCAATACTCATACCAGTAGCAGCCGTCCCATTCGCGGTACGTCCAGTCGTGGTAGCATACGTCCTCGTAACCGCAGTAGATGCACTCCCCGTTGCGGAAGGTGTGTTCTTCCATGAGCACGACACCGGCAGTTATTCCGCAGCCGGTACAATAGACGCTGTACAGATGGTTCTCACTGTCCTCCGGCCTGTAGTTTGTATATGCGTAAGTGCAGTGTCCAGTACAAGTGCAGTAAGATACGCCGCAGTCGGATGAATCCGCAAACGCGCTCGGTACAAGCGTGAACGCTAGTACGAGCACAAGAAGCAGGGATACTAAACGTTTTTTCATGTGATTCTTCCTCCTAATTAGACGATGGAGATAGTGAACACGACGTTGAGTGCGTTCACGTTCTCGCTGTTGGGCGCGTCTGCGCTTATCTTGGCGAAATACTCAAGCGCCATGTCGCTCTGCGGCTGGATGACCGGGAAACCCGTGCTGTTGATGGTGAGCTTGCCCGCGCCTGTGGTGGCGCAGCCGTTTATCTTCAGCGCCACACGGTGCGCGCCCGAGAAGTTGTTGTAGTCGCCCACGCGATACACCCCGTCCGTGACCTCGACGCCGGTCACGCGCACCGCGCCGCTCGTTGAGTTGTTCGTGATCTTCGCGTTATCCGCTGTGACTACAGTACCGTTAATTACGTGGATGGGCAGCGACGCGGGGACGGTGACGTTCACCGCGCGGTACTCGTTGTCCACCGTGAGTGTGACCGGCACCGTGGCGGTCGTTGAGGTGTCCGCAAACGCGCCGAGCGAGAGGCAGAGCGCGAGGGCGAGAGCCAGCGCGCCTATGCGTTTAGCTTTCAAGTTTTAACCCCCCTCCTAAGAGTTTGGGGCGGCTTGCGCCGCCCCGGTTTAAGCGTCTCACTCGGTCACGTGATCCCATTCAATGACAAACACGACGTTGGCAACATTGGCGTTCTCAACAACGTTGCTCAGCGGCGTGACGATGGCAGAATACGCCACGCTGACGCTGTTGCGGGTGCTGTCGCCAACACCGGTCATGTAGCAGCCCTCGATGGGCGCGGTGATGAGGCTCTGGGTGGCCTCGTTGGTGCTGGTGGCGACCTGAGCGCCGCCGCCGATGCTCATCGCAAAGCCGAGCTTGTTGCTGTCCACTTTCTCGCCGGCAAGGGATGCCTTGTCCCCAAAGGCGGTGAGATTCCAGCCAGTCGCGGCGCTGATGCTCACGCTGCGGACGCGGACAGCGCCGTAGCTGTTGTTGGTAATCTTGCAGTCGCTGGCGGTCACAACGGTGCCATCGTCGCTCATGGCCATCGGGAGCGCGGTCGGCACGGTGACGCTCATGCGGGTGGGCGTAGTCTCGCCGCCGCCATCACCGCCGCCGATGCCCTCGTTGGTCGTGGTCAGGTTGACGGGGCTGGTGGCACTGCCGCCGCTGGACGTGATGTCATCGGCGCAGGCGCCGACAGCGAGGGTAAACACCATGCAGAGCGCGAGCAGCATGGTAACGGGTTTACGCAGAGTTTTGGTCATGTGAAATACCTCCGAAATTTAAGATTTTGCCCTTATTCAAGGACGGTGAGTTCAATTACGACGCCCGCCGAGCCGAGTTTGTCACCCGTGTCGGGGTCAAGGTTGAAGAACATCGCGGTGCACTCGTATGTACCCGCGGGCAGGTCAACGTCGAGCGTGTCGCTCTCAATCTTCGAGCCGACCGGCACCGCCTTCGAGGTGTAGATAACCTCGCCGCTGTCATTGCGGGTTATCTCGACGCTGATGGGGTAGCGGTTTATGTCCTCGTTCACAATCATGAGGGAACCGGCACTCTCGCCGTCCGAGAACACGGGCGAGGTGTTCATCGAGATGTTGATCATGCCCTCCTCGACCTTCTCGTTGAGCGAGTCGCGGATAGCGTCAAGGTCGGCCTCGTCCCAGCCGCCCTCGGTAGCCGACGGGTCAAACTCGATGCCGCCCGGCTCGTCAACCGGTCCACCGCAGCTCCGCAGGAGCAGCAGGATTATGATTGCAAGCACAACGACGATTGCCGCGCCGATGCCAATTTTCTTGTACGTTTCAGATTTCTTCGAGTTGTTGTTTCTCATTTTCTAGCCTCCAAAAGTTTTGTGTCCGGGTTTTGCGGTAGCGCGCTAAGGCGGTACCACCAAGCGCCGAAGTTTAAGTCTCATCGGGCATCACCACCTTTCATGTCGTGCCGGACTTTGGCAGCGTAGTAGCTGCTCATTGAAAACGGCGCATTGTACAGTGCCGTGAGCAAGTAGGCTCGGATGTTCCGAATCTCGGTCGTGTTCTCCCTCATGCAATCGAGCACAAACTCGACGTGGAAGCGGTTCAGCTCCAGGAGCCGCGAACGCACAACATCCGCGCTGCGGTTTTCGCCTGCAACGCGGATGTTTGGTTTGGTCGAGCATATTGCCTCGACCATCTGTGCGACGGCCTCGTCCACAAGCTCACGGTCGTAGCCATCCTCTCCAATGATCAGGTCATACTCAATTTGCTCTCTCACACTCTCAGTCGCTTCATTCATTTCGCTTCGCGTGGGCGCAGGAATTGAATGAGTGATTGATTCGTTAAGTTCTTTATTTTTTAGTCCTTGATTGTATCTAGTATTTAATTGCGGCTTGTTTTCCGATGTCGGCGCATCCGTTTCCGGATTTTCGGGTTCCGGTGTTTCCTCCGGCGGCTGAATGGAACGCGGCACCTCGTAAATGACGTACTCGGTGTCGATGAAGCGCCCCTGCTCGTCGCGGAGCTGGCGGCGCTCAAGATACCCAAGCTGCTCCAGCTCGTTGAGGCCGCTGGAGACGTAGCTCTTACCGTGCGGAGAGATTGCGGTCAGGCCGGCGAGGGTGTAGTCCCAATCGTCGCGCAGCGTGAGCATGGTTCCGAGCAGCCCGCGCCCCTTGAACGAGAGTCGCATATCCCGGAACGGATAGTTTGGCATGATAGTAAAGTCACTGTTTTTCTCAATGCGGAATACCGCCATTTGTGTTTCCTCCTTCTTCACGCGCAAAGCGCTCGTCGAGCGCCGCCACGCTCCAGTTGTCCTTAAACCGCCCCAGCGGTGAGTCGCCGAACTGCGCAATAGCCCGTTCGTCCATGTCCAGCAGCCTCGCCCACAGCTCCGGGTGATGGCTGCGCAGGTTGCGCAGCTCGCCTATGCGTTGGAACGGGCAGCACCAGCAGGAGGCGCGATGGTATATCTCATAAAGCCCGCCAAAAGTAAAGCCTCGGTCATAGCAGACCTTGAGCGCGTCGGCTTCGGTAATGCCCCACTCGACCAGCGGATAGCGCTTGTCCGGCTTGCAACGCTTGGCCTCATCCGCGGCGATGCCTATGTACTGCACGTCCTCTCTGCCTTGCTTCAGCCGGTTTATCTCGCGCCCAATGAGGTGCGTCTTGAGCTGACCAGTGCACCAGCGCACACGGATACCCGGCCAGCCGTTGCCCTTGCAGGGGACGCCGAGACGCTGCCGGTTGGCAATACACGACGGCCTCTGCTTCGGTTCATCGAACATCATGTACTCGAAGCTCTTGGGGCTTTTCAGCGTCGTGATGTGCAGACCGCGCTCGCGGTAGAGGTACTCGTCCAGTCTGCGCAGGTGCTCGTACATCTCCGGGAACTCCATGCCGGTGTCCGCATTGAGCACGGCGTCGATAGGCCATCCACGCTCCAGCATGAGCAGGAGCATGGCGGTCGAATCCTTGCCTCCTGAGAGGGAGACAACATGGAATGAGTCAGTATTCAAGCACTGTTCCTCCTAGCTTCAAAACGTCGGTGCCATAGTTGGCTATGAGCAGGGCGTTGACAATGAGCCAAAATGCCTCATCGTCCACAACCTCGCGGTCGGCAAGGTCGTAGAGCGTCAGGCCTAGACCGCCGCACATGAGCGCTTTCGCCGCCTGGATGAGCGCATAGTCGTGCGCTGAAACACCGCGCATGACCATATAGAGAGGCTCAAAACTCTGAGGCATACAGGCATTCCACACCCGTTTCATTAGCGCTCGGTTGGAGCCAAACAGGTACAGCACAGCAAAAAAGCGTGGATTTCTCCACGCTTGGTAGCCCACGCTTCGTAGCAGCAGGCGCGTATTGTATTCGTGTTCACTGTCGAGCCAGAACGAGCCGTGAAAGTGCAGCACGAGCAGACCAAGCCGCTGGATAAACGCCTCGTTCTCGACGCATCCGAACAGCCCATGCACGGCGGCAGCGTAGCTGACCACGCCCGCCTCAATGCGCTCAGCAAGCCACGGACACCCTACAGCCTGGCACCGCCGATGCCGCCACTCGACGCAGTATTCGCAGGCTACGTCCTTGGGCTTGTAGTGGTACGATAGAATCACGTATAATTAAAACCATCTCGAAAGGGGTGGTTTTAATTATTTCTCCTTTCCTCGAAAAATTATATCGCAGGAGTAGCTACCTGCTTTATAATCAGAACAAGCACTGCGGATTTGTATCTATAGAATTACAGCTCAGACTGTTTGGGGGTGACTCAGACCGCAGTGGTTTGTCTGAATTGGTGATTAGTTGGGAAACGCTTGACGTTTTATTTGCGTGAATACATGGACAAGCCTTCTGTGGAAACAGCAGTGCTAAAATACAAACAAGAGGAGGAAACCATTTGTACTTTGTAGGAATCGACATTTCGAAATTCAAGCACGACTGCGCCATCATTGATGAACTTGGCGATGTCATCACACCCTCGTGGTCGTTCCAGAATGACCGCGAGGGATTTTCTTTGCTTAGGGAACTGCTTGATGCCCTCGAGGGAGAAAAGAAGATAGGGCTTGAATCTACCGGCCATTATGGGCAAAACCTAAAGCTGTTCCTCGAAAACAACGGCTTCTCTTTCATGGAGTTCAATCCGCTTCTGGTCAACCGATTTGTTCGCAGCAAATCGCTCAGAAAAACAAAGACGGATTCCATAGACGCTCTCATGATAGCCCAATATTTGATGACGGTAGAGTACAAGCCCTATCCACCGTCATTTTACACGCTCGAAAAGCTAAAGTCACTAACAAGATTTCGAGACAGTCTGATTCGGCAGCGGAGCAAGCAATTGGTGGAGTTAACTAACGTCCTTGACAAGGTCTTCCCTGAATTCAAGCCCTTTTTCAAAGGAAAATTTTCAGTAACAGCGTTGTATATTCTTTCTCATTACACTTCACCGGAGAAAATCTCCAACATGAATTCCAAGTCCTACGAATCACTGCGACGCCTTTCTCGGGGTAAATTCTCGATGGTGGATTTTGTAGAACTCAAAACTCTGGCCAGAAATACAGTCGGTTCAACCAGAGATTATCTGCTTCAGGAAATGGAGATCATCATCGACATCTACAACCAATTGCAAAGCAAGGTGGAGGAAGTCGAGCAGCTGATAAACGACTGCGTCCTCGTGCTTGATCCACCCATGCTGACCATTCCTGGAATCGGTGTGTCCTCTGCAGCCGTTATCCTTTCTGAATTCGGGGATCTTTCCAAATTTGACAGTCCGTCCAAGTTGCTTTCCTTTGCCGGACTGGAACCTGGATATTTTCAATCCGGCATTTCGGAAAGCGTGGGCAAAATGGTAAAGCACGGGTCTTCTCATTTGCGCTACGCCATTATGAACTGTGCTCAGACGGTAATTAATAACGAGCCAACATTTGCTGCCTACTACGCCAAGAAACGCGCCGAGGGTAAAGAACACCGCATCGCTCTGACCCATGTTGCCAAGAAACTTTTGCGGGTTATTTATATTCTCCAGACGAAAGAACTGCCCTATAACCCGGATCTCATTCGCTGATCCATAACCAGTTTGTTTTTGAAGTCCTCGGAAGAGGGCTTGGTTTCGTGCACCCTTTTTGACCAGATAAAAATTCTTCAATTTCCTCTTGACTTCTTATAGTTGGTCACCCCCCAATAAAAAAGCCGGGCAGAAATCTGTCCGGCTTAGTAGTTTGGTATTCAATTAGCGTTCAACCTCCCGCCGACGCTTCTGCTGCTTCTGCCACTGCTCCAGCAGCTTTATGATAGTCTCCTCCATACGCTTCGGCGTGTACGAGGCAGGGAAATACTTGCGTAACGTTTCGCTTTTGAGCGTGACGCGCTCAACCTCTTTTTTCTCCTCAGACATGATAGCGCGCATCACGGCGGCGTTCAGCTCGCCGCGCTGGCTGAACTGTTTCAGCCGTTGAGCCTGCGAGAGCGACGGCGTGGCCTGCTCGCTGTCCATGGCGTCGAGCAGCATAGCCTGCTCGTCTTTCGTGAGAAACGACAGCTCGTAGGCCGGGTTGAATGCTATCCTACGCTCGTCTACCATGTCCAGCAGAGGCGGGATTAGCTCGGTAAGACGGATGTAGCGTTTGATTTGAGACTTGCTATCCGGGCTTTCCTCTGCAACTTTTTCTGCTGCTGTCAACTTCGGCCCAACTTGGGCCGAAGTTAAGTCGGTGCGTTCTCCCTGATGTCTGATGGCCTCCAACTTGAGTTTATACGCAAACGCCCTCTCACTCGTCAACAAGTCCTCGCGCTGCAAATTGCTGTCCACGACGAGGATCGCAGCCGCGTCATCATCCAGCTCGCGCACGATAACCGGCATCGTCTCCAGCCCAGCGAGCTCGCAAGCCCGCTTACGCCGGTGACCTGAAACAAGCTCGTAGCCACCGTCTGGCATAGGTCGAGCGATTGCGGGAGAAAGCACGCCGTACTGCTTCACGCTCTCAACCATGTCCCGCATCGCCTCATCGTCTCGTACCTTGTACGGGTGCCTGCTGAACGGCTGCAAGACGGAAAGCTGCAAGTCGCTTATCTGCCCGGAGGCAGAAGTGTTTTCAACGACGGCAACCGCCTCCTTTTCCCCAATGTTCTGAAATTCCTCCCACCGCGAAACGAGAAAATCCGCAAGTGAGGCTTTAGGGATATGGTTTTTGCCGCCCGCATAGATGTTCTCAATGTAATTCAAGCGGCACCACTTGGTCACGGTCGAGGAACGTCGCCCCGTAAGCTCGCTGACCTGAGCGACGCTCAGCACATCGGGGTATAGCGCAAGAGCTGCGCGAATTTTCTCGACTGCCGTTTCATCCGCAGCGGGCCTCGGAGCGCTGTCGCGGCGTTGCAGGTAATCCACCACGTCGGCTGTAGCTATGAGGAAACGATGCGTCTTTCTGCCGCTGTCTATGCAGGGGATTTCCCCGCTTTCAAGGAGGTTCTGCGCAGACTTCTTGCTTATGTGGCATATCTGGTAGAGCTGCTCCTTGGTGATGTATTCGGGGTATTCGTCGAGTATCTGCTGATAAGAATTAGAACTGGCCATGTCAGAACCTCCGTATTATTCTGCCGTCAACGGCGGGTAATACGAACTCTGAGCAGGGCCAGTTCTCTCCTAACTCTCTCCGATGTCTCTCCAAACGGAAAAATCGGCTGCATTTTATTTACATCCCGATTGCCCAGCAATGACGCCGAAAAACGGTCGCAATGCCTGAAAAATCAGGAGTTTTTACCTGTTGTAGCTTCCTCTGCATTCTGGTAAATTCCAACACGCTCCAATAGAGCTGAATGACTCGAAATCAAGTTGTCCGCAAGGGCACGTGGGTTCGAATCCCACCCGCTCCGCCACGTCGCTGCGGACGGCATATCGTTCGCAGCGACTTTTTGTAAAAGTCGCTTCTCACTCATTCTGTCGCAGCTCCTCCCCGAATCGAATCCGCTTGCCGGGCTTCGATTCGGTTTTTTGTTGCAGCCGCGGGTTTCGCCGGCGCTCCGCCGGGCGCGCTTATTTCACCGTTTCCAAAAAGCGCAGGAAGGCCGCCCTGCCCTCCGGCGTGCGCTTGTACACACCGGCGTGTTCGAGCACCTGCGCAAACACCAGCCCGGTCTCGCGTCGGACTATGTCCATGACGTTCTCCGGCGTGATGTCGTATTTTGTGCGGAAGCCCTCTGCCCAGTCCGCGTGCTTTGCCGTAAGCTCGTCCGCGCGCAGATCGCCGCCTGAGGCGAGGCAGCCGGCGACGGCGGCCAGCTCGGTCTTGAGTCGGGCGGGCAGCACGGCGAGACCCATGACCTCGATGAGGCCGATGTTCTCCTTCTTGATGTGGTGCAGCTCCGCGTGCGGGTGGTAGAGACCCAGAGGGTGCTCCTCGGTGGTGAGGTTGTTGCGCAGCACCAGGTCCAGCTCGTAGTCGCCGCCGCGCCGCCGCGCGATGGGCGTTATCGTGTTGTGGGGCACGCCGTCCGTCTCGGCGTAGATGACCGCCGCCTCGTCGGTGTAGGCGCGCCACCTGTTCAGGATTTCGTCCGCCAGACTTACCAGGCGCTCGCTGTCGGCGCAGCGGATGCGCACTACGCTCAGCGGCCACTTAACTATGCCCGAGCGGACGTCCTCGTAGCCGGGGAAGACAAAGGGCGTCTCTATCTCCGCACGC
Organism: uncultured Eubacteriales bacterium; assembly: GCA_900543085.1. GTDB lineage: Bacteria > Bacillota > Clostridia > Oscillospirales > Oscillospiraceae > Scatomorpha > Scatomorpha pullicola. Next base: position 10,344 of record UQQF01000034.1, read on the forward strand.
TCCATGGCAAAGGTGTAGCGCCCGCCCTGGAAGTGGTCGTGCGCCAGGATCGAGCCGCCGACGATGGGCAGATCCGCGTTGGAGCCGACGAAGTAGTGCGGGAACTGCCTGACAAAGTCGAGCAGCTTGGCGAAGCAGTCGCGGTCTATCTTCATGGGCGTGTGGACGAGGTTCAGGCAGATGCAGTGCTCGTTGTAATAGACGTAGGGCGAATACTGGAAGTACCAGGGCTTGCCCGAAATGGTTATGGGTATGATGCGGTGGTTCTGGCGCGCGGGGTGGTTGATCCGGCCGGCGTAGCCCTCGTTCTCCGCGCAGAGCTGGCAGCGCGGATAGTCGGAGGCGGGCAGGTTCCTGGCCGCGGCGATGGCTTTGGGGTCCTTCTCCGGCTTGGACAGGTTAATTGTGATGTCCAGCTCGCCGTACTCGGTGGCGGTTTTCCACTGCACGTCCTTCGCAATGCGGTCGCGGCGGATGTAGTTGGTGTCCTGGCTGAAGGCGTAGTACCAGTCCGTGGCCGCCTCCGGGCTGACGGCATAGAGGGAATTGAACCTTTCGATCACCTGTGCCGGCCTGGGGGTGAGCCTGCCCATCAGCTCGCTGTCGAGCAGGTCGCGGTAGACGACGGAGTTTTCGGCAAGCACGCCGCGCGCAAAGGCGTCGTCCAGCAGCACGGAGAGCGTCTCCGGCAAGTCCGTCTCCCCCGTGCAGCGACCCGGGTCATCCCAGCCGTCGAGCTTGAGCACGTCCAGGATGGTGTTGACGCACCACATGTATTCGCACTCGGCGATAAGCCCCTTTTGCAGCGCATAGGCCGCCAGCTTGGCTATGCTCTCGTTCACCTGCGGTGAATTGGCCATATAACGTCCTCCGTTTCAGTAAGTAGATAGCAAAGGCCCGGACGCGGAGCCCGGGCCTTTTGATTATAGCTCGTACCAGCGTATCTCGTTGGCTTCCAGGTCGAGCCCGAAGGAGCTGCCGTCGCCGCGGTAGACCGTGGTGGACTGCGGCTCATAGGTGTTGTTTACCACGCAGTACTTGCCGTTTTTGGGATAGGCGTGAACCTCGACGTTGCAGTTGGAGGAGAACCAGGTCAGCAGCTCGTCCTCGCCGTGGCTGCTCCAGAGTATGGCGCGGTGCAGCACGCGGCTGTTGGAGAAGCTGTACGGCAGGCCGGAGATATACACGGCGCGGCCGGAGCCGTAGGCGTTCACGGCCATCTGCACTTCCTTCTCGTGCTGGACGAGTATCTCGGCGCCCTCCAGGGCGTACATGCTGCGCTCGCCCTCGCCGAAGTCGGGCTCGCCGTCGCAGTCGGCCAGGATGAAGTGGCCGGGGTGCTCGTCCCAGTTGTACTTGTCGTAGCCGAGGGTGAAGCCGGTCTCCTTCTCCACGCCCAGTACCTGGGCGAGCTGGATGTAGCGTCCCTGGTACTGGTGGCCGGAAGGCTCGCCCACGCCGATGAGGCCGCCGCCGTTATATACAAAGCGCTTCACGGCGCTGGACACCTCCGCGTCCTCCCACCAGACGCCGCCGGTGTGGGCGGTGTCACCGCCGCCGACGTTTATCAGCACGTCTATGCCGTCGAGCACGGACGGGTCGGCCTTTATATCGTCGAAGCTGATGAACTTCACGTCGAAGGGCGCGCCGGAGAGCGCCTCGATCACGCCGGCGTAGGAGTAATTCTGCTTCTGATACAGCGCGTGGTGCACCATGTGGCAGCCCCAGGAGCGCGCGCGCCCCCAGGCGTTGAGCACGGCCACGGTCTTGAAGCAGAAGGGGGTGGTGCCGCGGATGTTCACATATAGCTCGCGGAACTCCTCGCACACGCTCTGCACGTAGTCGATGAACTCCGGGAACTCGCAGGCGAGCTTGAGGTAGCCGCCGTAGCCGATGCGGTCTATGGGCTTGCGCAGTATGGCGCGGCGGGCCGTGACCCAGTTCTCCTTCGCCTCGCGGACGGGGTCGCCGCCGGGGTGGAAGGTGTCCGGGAAGAAGTACGGCAGGAAGCGTCCCTCGGTGTACTTGACGCCGGGGATGTCGGAGATGAGCCGGAGCGTGGAGCCGTTGCCGACGCTGCCCACGACGGCGTCGAGGCCGATGCTCTTGAACTCGTCCATGTATGGCTCTGTGCCAATCCAGTGGTCACCGAGGAACATCATGGCCTCTTTGCCCAGCTCGTGAGTGATGTCCACCATCTCTTTTGCGAGCCTGGCGACCTCGCGCCGCTGGAAGGCCATGAAGTCCTGGTACTCCTTGGAGGGAATACGGTACTGATTGTTGTAGTAGCCCTGGTCGATTATGAACTCGGGGCGGAACTTATACCCCACCTCGCGCTCAAACTGCTCCAGGATATAGGGGCTGACGCTCGCGGAGTAGCCGTACCAGTCCACGTACTTCTCGCGCTTGAGCTCGTCGAACACGAGCGTGAACTGGTGGAAGAAGGTCGTGTAGCGTATGACGTCCACATAGGGGTGCTCCGCGATGAAGCGGCGCAGCCGCTCCATTGTGAACTTGTGCGTCTTGGGCTGGCGAACGTCAAAGGTTATCTGGTGCTCGAAGTTGGTCCAACCGTTGGTGACCGCGTTGTACATGTGCACCGGGTCCCAGATGAGGTAGGCCAGGAAGCTCACGGTGTAGTCGTGGAAGGCCTCGGGCCGGTCGATTACGACGCAGCCGGCGCCCTCGTCATAGCGCCAGGCCTCCGGGGAGAGCGGCTCGCCCGTCGTGCGATCCATGACCTCCCACCAGCGCTTTATATCGTCGCGGGTGTTGACCTCCATCAGCTCGGGGCTTATCCCGCGCATCAGCTCTATGGACAGCGCGCCGCCGGAGGCGGTGTGGAAGCCGGTCATGATGTAGCACTGCTGCACCTCGTCGGGGTTGGCCTTGGCCCAGGCGTTGTCCTTGCGGGTGGTGTAGTAGGTGGAATACACCTTTGCGTCGACCTGCTTGAGTTCTTCCGGATAATCCGTGCCGTCGCAGTCGCGTATGGCGTCGGCGCCCCAGCGCCGGAGCAGCTCAAGGGTTTCGGGGACGACGTCCACATCCGTGGGTATGGTAACACGTCCCCTGCTGGTATTTGTTTCGCTCATAGCGTCCTCCAGTCCTTCAGCGTCAGTCTGTGAAGGGTTTGTTGTAAATAAACAGCGCGCAGATAAGCAGCGCCAGACCCACAAGCATTATGACCAGCCCCTTCATCTGTCCGGTCATCGTCCAGCCGCCTATGACAAGGGCGATGCCCGCGATAAACAGCAGGGCGATCAGCACAATGCGCAGAGCCACGTGTTCTTTCCAGAATTTCATGCTCTCACCTTAACCTTTCAGGCCGCCGACGGTCATGCCCTGGATGAGCTTTTTCTGCACGCAGATGTAGAGTATCAGCGTGGGCAGCATGACCATGACGAGACCGGCGTACATGATGCCGTATTCCGCGGCCGACTGCTGCGCCTGCATCAGGTTCAGCAGGCCGACCGGCAGCGTCCTCGGGCCGTTTGCGCTGCTCAGCAGCGTGAGCGAGATGATGTATTCGTTCCAGAAGGAGAGGAAGTTGAACAGTATGATGGTCACGATAGAGGGCTGAGCCATGGGGAAAATGATGCGCACCATCGTGGTGCTGTACCCGGCGCCGTCTATGTACGCCGCCTCCTCATAGGCGTGCGGCAGAGTGGCGAAATAGCCGCTCAGCAGGTAGATGGTGAAGGGCAGCGCCGTCGCGGCATAGACCACGGCCAGCACGAATATGTTGTTCAGCAGGAAGCCCTCGCCGAATATGTTGCGCAGCCAGGTGTCGCCGTCGCGCAGCATCAGGAAGATGGGGACGACTATGTAGTTGACGTTGATGAAAAGTCCTGCCATGAAGGAGATGTTCAGGAAATTGCGGCTCTTGAACCTGAACCTGGACAGGCAGTAGGCCGCCGGCAGAGCCACAATTATCAGTATCGCCAGAGCGAGAGCCGTGACGATGACGCTGTTGAGCATATAGCTGCCCATGCTCGCCTTCTGCCAGGCATCCACGAAGTTCTGCCAGTAGAAGCCCGCGGGGAGCGCCCAGGGGTTCTGGTAGAATTCCGAGTTCTCCTTGATGGAGGCCATGAACACCCAGACCACGGGGACGATGATGGAGATGGCCACGGCGATGAGTACGACGTATACGAAGACCTTGTACAGCTTATCGCCCTTTGAGCCTGAATTAACCATAAGTCACCTCCTAGAATTCCAGCGGCGTGCGCTTTGTCGCGCGGTTCACCAGCGCGGACAGCAGGAAGGAGAAAAGGAAGATCACGACGCCGATGGCCATGGAATAGCCGTAGAGGCCGGCGTCCTTCTGACCGTACATATAGGAGAGCGCGACCTCGCTTGCGCCGTTCGGGCCGCCGGAGGTCATGGCCTTGACAAAGAGGAAGGCCATGTTTATGGTGGAGATGATGAAGAAGGTCAGCGTGGTGCGGATGTTGGTCCAGATGAGCGGTATGGTTATCTGGAAGAACTGGCGCACGCGCCCGGCTCCGTCTATGGACGAGCTCTCGTATATGTCCAGGGGCACGGCTGCCATGGACGCCATGTACATGACCATGTAATATCCGACCGCCTGCCATATCATGGCTATGATAAGGCTTATCATGACCAGGCTCTCGCCCTTCCACAGTATGGGGTCGGTCAGGTTCGTAAAGAGCCCGATTATGCTGTTGAGCAGGCCGTTGTCAGGCTTGTAGATAGCGGAAAAGATGCCGGAGATGACAACCACGGACAGGATGTTGGGGATGTAGAATATGATGCGGAAGAAGTTCTGCCCCTTTATTTTCTCGCGCGTGAGTATCCCGGCCAGCACCAGCGCCATCGTGAAGGTTATGATGGTGACCACGACTATGAGCAGTATCGTGTTCTGCATGGCCGTGATGAACTTGGCGTCCGCAAACAGGGTCTGGAAGTTCTGCAGGCCGACGAAGGTCTCGGTGGGGGAATAAGCGCCCCTCTCAAAGAGGGACATGCGGAAGACGTTCAGGGTCGGCAGCACCATGAAGATGAAAAACAGGATAGTTGCCGGCGCCACACACAGGATGAGGAAGCCTGTGCGCCGTTTGTTGCTTTTCACTTGGTCAACTCCTCTCTCAGGTTTCTTCAAAGAATCGGCGGCGATGAGCATAGACTGCTCATCGCCGCCTTGCCGTTTAAACTAGCTTGCGATGCGGATCAGCTTACGCAAGAAGGTTGGCGCGCATCTGATCGGTTGCAGAGATGATGTTGGCCTTCCACTGATCGATGGTCAGGGTGCCGCCGACGAGGGAGTTGATGGGCTCGAAGAACACGCTGGTGTTGTCGATGCCGGGGATGGGGCTGTACGCGGCGAAGGAGCCCATGGCGGCGCCGGCGCCGGAGTCGTAGATGGAGTAGAACAGCTTGTTGTCGCCCTCGAGCTGATCGGTCATGCCGCGGATGGGCTGCACGGCGCCGCCCTTGGCGAAGATGTCAGCAGCGGTGTCGCTGTACAGGAAGGCGATGAACTGCTTGGCGGCGTCGATGTTGGCGGCGCCGGCCGGGATCCAGGCCTGCTCCAGGAAGGTGTAGCTGTAGCCCATGCCGCCGTCCTCAAGAGCCGGGAGGGCGGTCATGCCCCACTGGAAGCCCTCGGCGCGCGGAGCCTCGGCCATCTCGCCGACTATCCAGGTGCCGTTCGGCATGAAGAGCGCCTCGTTGTCGAGGACCAGCTGCTGGTTCATGGTGAAGTCCTGATCGTTGGCCTGAGCCGGGGTGCTCGGGTGGGTGTAGTCGGCCAGCTTGTCGAGGATCTCAAAGAGCGCGTCGGCCTCGGGAGTCTCCCAGATGCCCTCCTCGAAGCTGGTGGCGGCGTTGAAGAAGTCGCTGCCGCCGACGACGTTCATCAGGGCGTACAGGAAGGCGTCGAAGTAACCGGCGGTCGGGTAGGTAAAGAGGTAGATGCCCTCCTCAAGAGCCTTGTCGCCGAGCTCCCACATCTCGTCCCAGGTGGTGGGAACAGTCCAGCCCTTTTCCTCAAAGAGGCCGGCGTTGTAGAACAGGCCGCAGGGGGAGTAGAACATGGGGGCGAGGTAGGTCTTGCCGTCGCCGTAGGGGTTGGTGGCGGAAGTGTCGGTGAAGCCCTCGATGATCTTGTCGCCGACGGTGGTCTCCTCGCCGGGGACGGTCATGTCGAGCACGTCGGTGATGTCGGCGATGAGCTTGTCGTTGATGAACTGCTCGGTCAGGCCGGCTTCACGGCCGGTGGCCAGGTGGATGACGTCGGGGTAATCGCCGCCCTGCATGGAAGCGCCGATGACGTCCTCGAGGTTGCGCTCAACGGTGAGCTCGACCGCGATGCCGGTCTGGGCAGTGAAGGCGTCGCAGACCTCCTGCCACATTCCGGGATAGGTCTCCTCGTAGGCGCTCTCGAGAGCGGCTACCTTGATGGTGGTGGCGGGCTCGCCGGAGCCGCTCTCGGCGGGAGCCGGGTCGCCGGACCCGGCCGGGGCGGGGTCCTCGCCGCAGGCGGCGAGGGCAAAGACCATTACCAGCGCCAGAGCAAGGGCAAGCAGCTTCTTCAAATTCATCTTCATTTTCCTCCTTGCATAAATTCCTAAAATACAAATGCCAATACATGGGTCTTTTGGCATCACTCTTAAGACAAGTATATAGATTTCCTACCCGATAACAAGCCAGTTCTTGCGCAACTTTTTATAAATATTGCTCTGGCCATGTTTTTGATGTAAAATGCCCTATTTGGCGGCGTTAAACTTGTGCACAATGCGCAGGGTTTTTGGCTCATTTTCAGCGCCGGGCGCACAGTTATAAAATTAGTCGGGCAAGTTTGCTTTTCAAAGTTGCAGAAACTGTTTGAAAACATTATAATATTGGGTGAACATCCGCCGTTTCTCTAGGCAAAGGAGGTGCCGGTGTGTCCACTGTCTGCTACGATATAAATCTTGACAAGGGGGACCCGCTCGCCCAGTCGGACGCCAGGCTTCTGAACATAACCTGGGCGCAGTACAGCAGCGAGTGGAACTCCACGATGCACGCGCATCGCCACGCGGAAATGTTCTTTATTATGAGCGGGAGCGGCACTTTTCAGCTCCAGCGGCACAGCTTTCCCGTCTCCGGACGCAGCCTTGTGATAATAAATCCGGGGGTCATGCACTGCGAGCAGAGCAACCAGGGCAGCCCGCTGGAGTACATCGTGCTGGGCGTCGAGAACCTGGAAATGGCAGCCAACGAGCAGGGCTATGTCCTGACAACGTTTAACAGGGACTGGGATACGGTCTCGGTGTCCCTGCGCCTTATGCTGCAGGAGGCGCGCTCCGGTCAGGACGGGTATTCCCAGGTCTGCCAGAGAATGCTGGAGATAATCCTTCTGCGCATCCTGCGCCGCAGGGGTCTGTCCCTGGCCAGCGAGGCGGTGGGTATGGACGACAACCGCGAATGCGGTATGGTGCGCCGCTACATAGACGAGCACTTCAAGGAGAGCATCACCCTCGACCAGCTGGCCGAGCTGGCGCATATCAACAAGTACTATCTGGTGCACGCCTTCCGCAAGGCCTACGGCACCTCCCCCATCAACTACCTCATATCCCGCCGCATACAGGAGAGCCGGTTCCTGCTCACCAACAGCAACCACTCCCTGTCGCAGATAGCGCGCATCCTCGGCTTCTCCTCGCTGAGCTATTTTTCGCAGAGCTTCCACCGCACGGAGGGCGTCAGCCCCATGGAATACCGGAAGCTGCACACCGCGGAGGCCAGGCAGCAGGCCGGCGAGAACGGGGGCTGAGCCATGTCGCAGTATTCACCGCTGCGCCCGGCCAGGCCGTTCACCGTCAGCGAGCTCTACACCGTACACTATTTTGAATACGCCGCGGGCTACGCCTTCCAGGGAGAGAAGCACGACTTCTGGGAGCTGCTGTACGTAGACCGCGGCCTGCTGCGCGTCACGGCCGGGGAGCGCGTGCGCGAGCTCAGCCAGGGTCAGCTCATCTTCCACGCGCCGGGGGAGTTCCACGCCCTGTCCGCCGTGGGCGTCCCGCCCGACCTCATAGTAGTGAGCTTCGGCTGCGGCGGCGGCGAGATGGAGCGCTTCCGCGGCCTGGTGACGGATGTGAGCCGGACTGAGCGGAGCCTGCTCGCGCGCATCGTCGCCGAGAGCGGCGGCGCCTTCTCAACGCCCCTGGACGACCCCTCGACGACGACCCTGCATCGCGCCCAGGGCGCGCCCTTCGGGGCGGAGTCGCTGGTCTGCGCGGCGCTGGAGGAGCTGCTTATACGCCTCGCCCGGCGCATGTCCGTGGACGAGGCCGCGCCCGACAGCTTCGCGGCCGACGCGGACGGCTTTGAGCGCACGGCCGAATACCTGGAGCGGCATGTGGGCGAGAGCCTGAGCCTGGAGCAGATATGCCGCGACAACTATCTCGGCCGCAGCCAGCTGCAAAAAATCTTCCACGAGCACACCGGCGGCGGCGTCATGGAGTACTTCGGACGGCTGAAAATAAACGCCGCCCGCCGCATGATACGCACCGGGCGCTACAACTTCACGCAGATCGCCGCCCTCTGCGGCTTTCAGAGCGTGCACTATTTCTCCAGGCGCTTCCGTCAGCTCACGGGCATGTCCCCCAGCGAGTACGCCCAGAGCGTGAGGATGCTGCTGGAGTTCCCAGGCGGTTCTCCGGACGATAGTGCAAACAATTTGTAATATCGTCTATTTCTTTTCGGGTGAGCTGCGTATACAATACCAGATGCCGGGAGTGACCCGGGTCAAATGCTGTTAAAGGAGCGATTTTCATGTCCATTCTCGTTACCGGCGGCGCCGGGTACATCGGCAGCCATACCTGCGTTGAGCTCGTCGAGGCGGGCTATGACATCGTTGTCGCCGACAACCTCAGCAATTCCTGCGAGGAAGCCGTCCACCGCGTGGAGCACATTGTCGGCAAGAGCATCCCCTTCGTCAAGGCCGAGCTGACTCACGCCGACGAGGTGGAGGAGCTGTTCGAGCGCTTTGGAGATATTGACGCCGTCATCCACTTTGCCGGGCTCAAGGCAGTGGGCGAGAGCGTCGCCAAGCCGCTGGAGTACTACTACAACAACCTCACCTGCACCCTCGAGGTGCTCAAGGCCATGCGCCGCCACAATGTGAAGAACTTTGTCTTCTCCTCCTCCGCCACGGTCTACGGCGACCCCGAGCGCGTGCCGATAAGCGAGGACTTCCCCACCGGCGGCACCACCAACCCCTACGGCACCACAAAGCTCTTTCAGGAGCGCATACTCATGGACTACTGCGCCGCCGACCCGACGATGAACGTCGCGCTGCTGCGCTACTTCAACCCCATCGGCGCGCACGAGAGCGGACTCATCGGCGAGGATCCGCGCGGCATCCCCAACAACCTGGTGCCCTACATAGCCCAGGTGGCCGTCGGCAAGCTTGAGAAGCTGCACGTCTACGGCGACGACTATCCCACCCACGACGGCACCGGCGTGCGCGACTACATCCACGTCGTCGACCTCGCCCGCGGCCACGTCGCCGCGCTCAGGAAGCTCGCCCAGAACTGCGGCCTCTTTACCTGCAACCTCGGCACCGGCAAGGGCTACAGCGTGCTCGACGTGCTGCACGCCTATGAGAAGGCCTGCGGCAAGACCCTGCCCTACGTCATCGACCCGCGCCGCCCCGGCGACATCGCCGAGTGCTACGCTGACCCCGCGAAGGCTCGCGACGAGCTGGGCTGGGAGGCCAAGTACGGCATCGAGGAGATGTGCGCAAGCTCCTGGAAGTGGCAGAGCGCCAATCCGAACGGCTACAACGCGTAAGCACCGCATTACAACATATAAAGAGGAATGCCCCGGCGGCATTCCTCTATAATTAAGCCGTGAACTGCGGCAAGGCTTCATCCAAGCCGTTAAATTTAGGGGGAGAAGAATATGAACAAACCTGTTCTTGTCGTCATGGCCGCCGGTATGGGCAGCCGTTACGGCGGGCTCAAGCAGCTCGACCCCGTGGGGAACCACGGTCAGCTCATAATCGACTACTCGATATACGACGCGCGTCGCGCCGGCTTCGAGACCGTCGTGTTCGTGATAAAGCGCGAGCTCGAGGACGCCTTCAAGGCCGCCATCGGCGACCGCCTGAGCAAGGTCATTGACGTGCGCTATGCCTATCAGGAGCTCTCCGACCTGCCGGAGGGCTACTCCGTGCCCGAAGGGCGCGTGAAGCCCTGGGGCACCTGCCACGCCATACTCGCGGCCAGGGACGTCGTGGACGGCCCCTTCGCCGTGGTCAACGCCGACGACTACTACGGTCCCGAGGGCTTCAGGGAGATATACGACTATCTGGCCGCCAACCCCGACCGCCCCGGCTGCTACGAATTCGCCATGGTCGGCTACCGCCTCGGCAACACCGTGACCGAGAACGGCTCCGTGGCGCGCGGCATCTGCGAGGAGGACGAGCACAACTTCCTCGTGCGCGTCACCGAGCGCACCCGCATCGAGGCCGAGGGCGCCGACGCGCGCTTCACCGAGGACGGCGGCGAGACCTGGACCCACCTGAGCGGCGACACCGTGGTCTCCATGAACCTCTGGGGCTTCACCAGGAGCTTCATGGACGAGGCTCGCGCGCGCTTCCCCGCCTTCCTGGACAAAACCCTTGCCGAGAACCCGCTCAAGGGCGAGTACTTCCTCCCCAGCGTCGTCACCCAGCTCCTGGACGAGCACAAGGCCCGCGTGAAGGTCCTGCGCAGCGCGGACAAGTGGTACGGCGTGACCTACCGTGAGGACAGACCCGTGGTGCTCAAGGCGATAGCCGACATGACCGCGTCCGGGCTGTACCCCGACAATCTCTGGGAGGTGTGAGCATGTCTGAAGCGGAAAAGTATCTGAGCGAGGCTCTGGCCGCCTGGGACTTCGGCGGCGAGCTCGTCGGCGCGGTGCGCTACGGCCACGGGCACATCAACGACACCTTCTGCGTCCACACCCAGCCGGGCGAGGACCCGTGCCGCCGGTTCATACTCCAGCGCCTTAGCTCCGCCGCGTTCAAGCACCCCGAGCAGGTCATGGCCAACATATCCGGCGTGACCGCATATCTCAGCGAGAGGCTCGCGTCCGAGGGCGGCAACCCCGCGCGGGAGACGCTGACCGTGTTCAAGACCGCCGCCGGGGAGCTGTATTACACTGACAGCGAGGGCAGCGTCTGGCGCTGCTACCCCTTCATTGAGGGCACCGTGTGCCTGCAAAATGCGGAGACGCCGGAGCTTTTCGCGGCGTCCGGCCGCGCCTTCGGCCGCTTCCAGCGCGAGCTGAGCGGATACGACGCCGGCACGCTCTACGAGACCATACCCTGTTTCCATGACACCGAAGACCGCCTGGCCAAGCTCCGCGCCGCCGTGGCCGCCGACTCCGTTGGCCGTGTGGCCGAGGTGGGTCCCGAGCTGGAATTCGTCGAGACCCGCGCCGCCGACTGCTCCGTCGCGCTCGAGGCTCTGCGCGCGGGCAGGCTGCCGCTGCGCGTCACGCACAACGACACCAAGCTCAACAACGTGCTCATAGACCGCGCCAGCGGCGAGGGCGTCTGCGTCATAGACCTGGACACCGTCATGCCCGGCCTCTCGATAAACGACTTCGGCGACTCCATCCGCTTCGGGGCAAACGACAACGAGGAGGACGAGCCGGATCAGAGCAAGGTCCGCTTCAACCTCGGGCTCTATGAGGTCTACACCCGCGCCTTCCTGGAGGGCGCAGGCGGCGCGCTGACGGACGCCGAGCTTGACTACCTCCCCTGGGGCGCAAAGCTGATGACGCTCGAGTGCGGCATACGCTTCCTCACCGACTACCTCGAGGGCGACCACTACTTCCACATACAGCGCCCGCAGCAGAACCTGGATCGCGCTCGCACCCAGTTCACGCTGGTGAAGGGCATGGAGGACAGCTGGGACGAGATGCGCGCCATAGT
>UQQF01000035.1 GCA_900543085.1 uncultured Eubacteriales bacterium
TAATAGCCGGCTGCGGCATCTCCAACTGCGGCAGCCAGGACAGCCAGCACGACGGTATACACACCTTCTACGTCGGCAAGAACGCCAAGCTCAAGTACGTGGAGAAGCACTACGCCGAGGGCGACGGCTCCGGCGAGCGCATCATGAACCCCACGACGATAATCCACCTCGACGAGGGCGCGTACATGGAGATGGACACGACGCAGATCAAGGGCGTCGACTCCACCAAGCGCATAACCGAGGCCAAGCTGGCCGATGGCGCGACCCTGGTCGTGGCCGAGAAGCTGATGACCCACGGCAAGCAGACCAGCGAGACGGACTTCACCATCGACCTCGACGGCGAGGACTCCAGCGCCAACGTGGTCTCCCGCGGCGTGGCGCGCGACCACTCCCGCCAGGTGCTGTACATGAAGATAAACGGCAACTCCAAGTGCTATGGCCACAGCGAGTGCGACAGCATCGTCATGGACAACGGCTATGTCCAGGCCATCCCCGAGATAACGGCCAACAGCGTCGAAGCCAGCCTGGTCCACGAGGCCGCCATCGGCAAGATAGCCGGCGACCAGATCATCAAGCTCATGACCCTGGGTCTCACGGAGGAGCAGGCCGAGGAGCAGATAGTGGCCGGATTCCTGAAGTAAACCGCCATATATCCCGGCGGACGCGGCGTCCGCCGGGATAATAAAAAAACTCGAAAATTCTTCTTGACAAACCCGCCGAGTTCTGCTATTATAATCAAGCACCGCGCGAGAGACACCTCGCCGGACAAACTGAACAACACTTCCATGGGGGTATAGCTCAGCTGGGAGAGCGCTTGAATGGCATTCAAGAGGTCAGCGGTTCGATCCCGCTTATCTCCACCAAGGAAAGAAAGAGGCTTCGGAACATTCCGGAGCCTCTTTTTTGTCTCAACTGCGCCGCGGGTCGGGCGCCTTTGGATTTTGCTTCTTGCAAATTTGAGAAAGTTCAATATAATCAAAAGAGACGCAAGCTCGTGGTCTGGAGGTGTGTGCTATGACGGACGCGGAGCTATACCGCATGTATCTGGACGGCGACGAGAGAGGGCTCTCGGAGCTGATGGCCAGATATGGCGATGCGCTTACAGCTTACATTGACGGTTACCTCGGCGACATACATGAGGCCGAGGATTTGATGATAGAGGTCTTCTCATACCTGTGCCTGAAAAAACCCAGAATCCGTGACGGGGCGCTGAAAGCCTACATCTACAAGGCGGCGCGGCACATGGCTCTGCGCGCCAAAAACAGGCGGCGGGCAGTTTTCAGCCTGGAAGACCTGGCGTTCGAGCCGGAATCGGAGCTGCTGATAGAAGAAATCCTCGGCAGCGCCGAGCAGAAGACCACCCTCAGCCGCTGCATGGAGCGCCTGCACAGCGACTACCGCGAGGCACTGTACCTCACGTATTTTGAGAACCTGAGCTACACCGAGGCCGCCGAGGTCATGGGCAAGAGCGTCAAGCAGATAACCAACCTCATCTACCGCGGCAAGCAGAGCCTGCGCGCTCTGCTGGAAAAGGAGGGCATCACGAATGCGTAGCAACGAAGAACGCGTCGCGGCCGTGAAGCGGCGTGTGGAGCAGCTCGAGGCGCGCAGACGGCGCGTCCGCAGCCGCGTGGCGGCTGTGTCGTCGGTCGCGGCCTGCCTCGCGCTGATCGTATGCCTGTCCTTTGCCATGCCGGGCATCACGGGGTGGCTCGCGGAGTGGAGCTACGGCGCATACGGGGCGGCGGCCAGCATCTTCACGGGCAGCTCGACGCTGGGGTACATAATCATAGGCCTGCTGGCGTTCGTGCTCGGCATCTTTGTGACCATACTCTGCTTCAAGCTGAGGTCGCTCGGCGGGCGGGACGGAGACGACAATGGTCGAGATAATTGACAACTGCACGCAGTTCGCGGCGACGCTGACCTGCTGCGCCATATCCGGCGTGCTGTATCTGCGCCGGCGCAGCCAGGAGCTGTTCCTGCTCACGTGCTTCTACGGCTGCTTTGCGCTGGGGCTGCTGTACTGGACGCTGTATCTGGTGCTGTTTGAGTCCACGCCCAGCGCGTTTTACGTCTCGGAGATAATCTGGATATCGAGCTGCATCTTCCTCTACCTGCTGCAATACACCATCACGGGCAGGGAGGTGCGCGGGCGGCAGTGCCGCGTCGCCTGGATAGGTCCGGCGGCGGGCGCGGTGATGCTGGCCGTGTTCTGCATATTCGGCAGCGACATACCGGCGGCGATCCTCCGCTGCTGCCTGATGAGCGTGCTCGCCCGGCACGCGATACGCGCCCTGGCCTTCGGCATACGCCGCCGCTTCCACATCGCCGTGCTGTGCTTCGTGTGCGCGGAATACGCCCTCTGGCTCTCGTCGGTGCGGTGGCTGGGCGACACGCTGGCAAACCCCTACTTCTGGATAGACTTCCTGCTGACCGGCATCCTGATTTCGCTGCTGCCGGCGTCTGGAGAGGCGGTGGCGGCGTGACCTATATCGAAAACGCCTTTGTTTGCATCGCCGCGCCGCTGCTCGTGGCGGTGCTGTGCGCGGGGAGGCGGCACCTGCGCCCGTTCCTGTTCTCCCTGGCCGGTATGCTGGCCTGCCTGCTCTCGGCGTATGTAAACACCTTCTTCGCCGCCGCGCTGAATGCGTCGGCGCTGGACGCCACGGCGGAGATAGCGCCGGTGGTCGAGGAGGTGATGAAGCTGCTGCCCCTGCTCTTTTACCTGCTGGTGTTCGAGCCGGAGCGGGAGCAAATCAAGGCTGCGGTCCTGACCATAGCCGCCGGCTTCGCCACATTTGAAAACGTCTGCTATCTCATACAGCACGGAGCCGGGGAACTGGGCTTTCTGCTGATACGCGGCTTCGGCACGGGGGCCATGCACGTCGTCTGCGGCGCGATAATCGGCAGCGGCATGCTCTATGTGTGGCGGCGCGGATGGCTGACGGTGGCGGGCACCTGCGCCCTGCTGGGCACGGCCGTAGTGTTCCACGGGGTCTACAACCTACTGATTGCCTACGGCGGCTGGGTGCAGTATGCGGCGTACACCCTGCCCGTCCTGGCCGTCGTGGCCGGGAATGTGTTTTCCCTCCTGCTAAGGCTGCGAAAAGAATGAACCTCCGCCCCGGTGGGAATAGTCCGAACAGAGACCGTCTCTGTTCGGATTTTTTTCGTTTTGGGTGAGAGTTTTCCCCCTGAGATGTACCTATATCTATAGAACTATTTCAGGAAGGAGGTCACACAGTTATGTACGACACGTCGGCTCGGGTCGCCCTGGTGAAGGCGCGGGTACGGCAGCTGCGCCGCAGGCGGGAAAAGCACGAGATATGCGCGCTCTCGGCGCTGTGCCTTGCACTTGCCGCGTCACTTGTCGGGGTGATAAGCGCACTGACGGGCACTGCGCCGGCCATAGAGCCGGGGCTGTACGGTACGATGCTGCTCTATCAGGATGCGGGCGGCTATGTGCTGGTAGGCGTCGTGTCCTTCACGGTGGCCGTAGTAGCCACGGTGCTGTGCATGAGATTCAGGGATAAGACCCGGCAGGACGGCCGGAAAGAGGAGGAATCCGACGAATGAAGAAACGGTTTTTTGCAATATTCCTGGCTGTGTGCCTGGTGGCGACGCTCCTGCCCGCCGGCGTGCTTGCGGCGGACGGAGAATATGTATATGTCGGCGGCGAGGAGCTGAGCGGCAGTGCGCAGACGCCAGCCTATGCCACGACGGACAGTGCTGGCAATGTCACTGTCGGCGGCAGCGAAGACAGCTACAACGTCAAATGGAACGGCGAAACGCTGACGCTCAACGGCGCGACGATAAAAGGAAATTCTGGAAAGGGCATCGTCTACCGTGAGGGTGACTTGACTATATCGCTTGAAGGTACAAACAAAATCGGCGAAGAAAATGATGGAAATAGTGCCGCCAGCGGCATACACGTCAACGGCAACCTCACTGTCGAGGGCGGCGGCACGCTTGATGTCGCAGGCTTAACAAGAGGCATAACGGCCGTCATCGCAACGTTCAGCGGCGGCACGGTCAATGCCACCGCCACTGCTGATAGCATATCAGATTCTGCTCCCATGGGCATCTACGCCGGCAGCGTCACAGTAGACGGCGGCACAGTTACCGCGGCGGCTGAAGGCAACAAGGGCTACGGTATCTATACTACAGGCGGCGTCACAGTAACCAAAGGCAGCGTCACGGCTGAGGGTAAAGTAAATGGCATTCAAACTCAGGGCAACGTGAACATCTCCGGAGGAAAGGTCGTAGCGGAAGGCGGAAACGTGGGAATCTTTGTCGCCCCCCACCAAGGATTCAGCATCAAAATCACCGGCGGCGAGGTCACTGTGACAGGCGGCTTTAATGTGAACGTCACCATAGAACCTATAATAAATACGGCTATCACGGTAGAGTATGGTGACAGTGCGAGCGAATGTGAACCGCGTACGTTCATATACAACGATTCTTACACATATATCACGACGAATCGCTACTTCCACAGCTCCACCGAGACAGACATCAGCAAGTTCGCAAACATCACTGTCGGCGGCGTAGGGCTGTACGGCACAGACTACAGGATAGCCTACGCCAAGACGGACAATGACGGCAATGTCACTGTCGGCGGCAGCGAAGACAACTACAACATCAAATGGGACGGCACGACGCTGACGCTTAAAGACGCGACGATTAAAGCAGACAATTCAGATAATGGCATCGTATATAAAGTTACTTCCCCGATCACCATCCAGCTCGAGGGCGTCAACAATGTCACCGGATCCAGCGGCATCAGGACTAATGAGTCCGGTGAAAATCTCACTATCTCCGGCAGCGGAACTCTCGACGTCAATGGTGTTGGTTCGCACGCAATTTATGCTGGAGGAAATATCGAAATCTCAGACGCGACCGTCAACGCGACGTCAACCAACTCCGACGGCATCAACACTTATGGCGGCGACATCATTATCAACAGCGGTGAAGTCACTGTAAAATGTAAAGACGACGGTCTCAACGCTAGTGGTAACGTCTCTATCAACGGCGGCACAGTCAGTGTAGATAGTGGCGGATACGGCGTTTACGCTGGAGTTAATCACAGTCTCACAATTCGCGGCGGAACTGTTACTATTAAAGCTGGTAAACTGCTGATGATGAATCCGAATGACAGAGTCGTCATAGCTCCGCAGGGCGGTGCAAAAATAACCGTCGAAGTGGGAGCAAATGAGCAGAACGCTACGGCAGTCGATGGCTCGCCGTTTAGCAGCCAAGAAGAAGACATCAGGGATCATATCAACGATAACGCAGACAAGTATTTCCACAGCGAGACCTCCGGCGGGACTCTTCCTGCCATCACCTGCGTGACCGTCACTCCGGCCGACGCGAAAGTCGAGGTTGGGGAAACGCAGAAGTTCAACGCTACGGTAACCGGTAAGGGCGATTATTATAACAGAAGCGTCGTCTGGACGGTGACCGGCAGCAGCAACGCAGGTACCTTTATCTCCAGTAACGGCGTCCTGACCGTTGCCACCGACGAAACGGCTGCGACCCTCACCGTCACCGCCACCGCCGCCGGTGATGGCATCACATCCGCCACCGCCAAGGTCACCGTCACGCCGCCCGCGACCATCACCGGCGTGACCGTCGAACCGGCCAACGCGACCGTCGAGGCTGGGAAAACGCAGGAATTCACCGCTAAGGTAACCGGTACGGGCGATTATAACGAAAACGTCACCTGGACGGTGTCCGGCAAGAAGAGCGATGACACGACCATTTCCGAAGACGGCGTCCTGACCGTCGCCGCCGACGAAACGGCTGCGACCCTCACCGTCACCGCCACCGCCGTCGGCGACAAAACCACATCCGGCACCGCCACGGTCACCGTCACGCAGCCCGCGACCATCACCGGCGTGACCGTCGAACCGGACGACGCGGAAGTCGAAGCTGGGGAAACGCAGCAGTTCACCGCCACTGTGAGCGGCACGGGCAATTATGACAAAGGCGTCACCTGGACGTTGTCCGGCAGCAACAACGCAGGCACGACCATTTCCGAGACCGGTCTCCTGACCGTCGCCGCCGACGAAACGGCTGCGACCCTCACCGTCACCGCCACCGCCAACGGTGATGGCATCACATCCGCCACCGCCAAGGTCACCATCACGCAGCCCGCGACCATCACCAACGTGACCGTCGACCCGGCCACCGCGACCGTCGAGGCCGGGGAAACGCAGCAGTTCACCGCCGAGGTGGAGGGAACGGGCGATTATAACGAAAGCGTCACCTGGACGGTGTCCGGCAGCAAAAACGATGGCACGACCATTTCCACGACCGGTGTCCTGACCGTCGCCGCCGGCGAAACGGCTGCGACCCTCACCGTCACCGCCACCGCCGTCGGCGATAGCGACAAATCCGCTACCGCCACGGTCACCGTCACGCAGCCCGACCCCGACGAGCCGTGGAACCCGGGCGGAGGCACGACCGGCAATCGCTACTGCTATCTGACCTTTGAGACGCGCGGCGGCAGCGAGATAGACAGCCTGCGCGTGAAGCTGGGCGAGACGGTGAGCCTGGACGAGTACCTGAGCGAGAGAGCCGGTTTTGACTTCGCAGGCTGGTATTCCGATGACAGCTTTGCCGAGCGCGTCGGCGAGCTTTACATGAACGGCAGCAAGACCGTTTGCGCAGCCTGGGAGCCGTTTGACGACGCCGGGCGCGGCGACTGGTTCTACGACAGCGTGGTGTACGTCTACGAAAACGGCCTGATGGACGGCGTGAGCGACACGCTGTTCGACCCGGACGGCACCGTCACCCGCGCGCAGCTTGTGACCATGCTCTGGCGCCTTGACGGCGAGCCGTCGGTGAATTACGCCCTGCCCTTCACCGACGTGTCCGGCGGCGAGTGGTACGCCGAGGCCGTCCGCTGGGCGGCCGGAGAGGGCATAGTCAACGGCGTGAGCGAGACGGAGTTTGCCCCGAACGCAGCAGTGACGCGCGAGCAGCTCGCGGCGATACTCCACCGCTACGCGCAGCACAAGGACTATGACGTGAGCATAGGCGAGAGCACGAATATACTCAGCTACAGCGACTTCGCGTCGATCAGCGAGTACGCGATAAGCGCGATGCAGTGGGCCTGCGGCGAGGGCATAATCACCGGCGTGACCGAGTCCACGCTCGAACCCCGGGGCACGGCCACCCGCGCCCAGTCCGCCGCCATCCTGATGCGCTTCCTCGAGGGCTGAAGCCCCACGAAAGAAAAGGAGCCGGATACCCGGCTCCTTTTTTGCGCGCGGCGGCGAGGGGTAATTTGGCGGGACAGGCGGCCGGCGGCGCGCCGGTTATCGTCAAAACGCCGGTTTTATTTGCGGGGGTTGTCGGATGATGCAACTTTGATACATTTGCGGTATAATGTATCTGGTGGAGGTGTTTGGGATGAACAGGATATTGGTCGTGGAGGACGAGAAGTCCATCAACGACCTCATAGAGATGAACCTCACCGAAGCCGGGTACATTTGCGAGTGCGCCTATGACGGCCTGCAGGCGGCGGACATCCTCGAGCGCGAGAGCTTCGATCTGGTGCTGCTGGACATCATGCTGCCGGAGGTTAACGGGTATGAGCTGCTGGACTTCATAAAGCCGATGGGCATACCGGTCATATTCATCACGGCCAAGGGCTCCATGGAGGACAAGGTGCGCGGCCTGCGCCTGGGCGCGGACGACTACCTTGTCAAGCCGTTTGAAATAGTCGAGCTGCTCGCGCGTGTCGAGGCCGTACTCCGGCGCGCGGGCAAGACTCAGTACGAGATAGAAGTGGACGACCTGACAATAGACACCCGCTCGCACACCGTTATGCGCGGCAGCAAGCCCATACAGCTCACGGCCAAGGAGTTCGAGCTGCTGCTTCTGTTCATACAGAACAAGAACATCGCGCTGTTCCGCGAGACGATATACGAGCGCATCTGGGGCGGCGAGTACATGGGCGACAGCCGCACCGTCGACCTCCACGTGCAGCGCCTGCGCAAGAAGCTGCACTGGGAGGACAAGATAAAGACGATATACAAGGTGGGATACAGGCTTGAAATCCAGCCGTAGCGCCTTCCCGACCGGGGTGTTCCTGGCCTCGGTGTGCGTGATAGCGGTAATAATATGCCTGGGCGGCTGCCTCGTTGCCGCCCGGACAGACACCTTCGCCTACGGACTGTACGCTCTGGCTCTGCTTGCGTGCTCCCTGGGCGGAGGCTGTGTTGTCGCCCTTATCTCCGCACGGGCAAACCGCGGCGCGCTGAGAGAGAGCGAGCGTTTGCGCCGCGAAAACGCCGAGCTGCGCGGCGAGATGAAGAACCTCGCCGAGTCGGCCGAGCGCCGCGAGGAGTTCATAGGCTCCTTCGCGCACGAGCTGAAGACCCCGCTGACGGCCATAATAGGCTACGCGGACATGCTCCGCTCGCGCGAGATGACGCCTAAGAACCGCTTCACCGCCGCGGGCTATATATTCTCGGAGGGCAAGCGCCTGGAGGCGCTTTCGCTCAAGCTGATGGAGATCATCGTCTCGGGCAAGCAGGGGATAGAGCGGCGGCGCTTCGACGCGCCGTATTTTATCCGCGAGGTCGCCGCGGTCACGGTGCCCAGCCTGGCCAACGACGGCATGACGCTGGACATGCGCTGGGAGCCGGGCGAGGTCTGGATAGAGCCGGACTTGTTCAAGACCCTGATGATAAACATCATAGACAACGCAAGGAAGGCCTCCCGGAGAGGTCAGACGGTGGAGTTCTTCGGCAAGCGCACGGAGGACGGCTACGCCTTTTACGTCCGCGACCACGGCCGCGGCATGAAAAAGGAGGACTTGAGCCGGATAACCGAGCCGTTTTACATGATAGACAAGTCCCGCTCCCGCGCTCAGAACGGCGCGGGGCTTGGCCTTGCGCTCTGCCAGCGCATAGCCGAGCTGCACGAGACCGAGCTGGAGTTCGAGAGCGAGCCGGGGAAGGGCACCACCGTCCGCGTGGCTCTGCACGGGGAGGCGAGCGATGAAAAGCAGTAATGTTTCCCGCGCCCTGCCGTTTGTCGTGACTGCCCTGCTGCTTGTCGTGTGCCTGCTGCTGCCTCTGCTGTTTCTGCCCGGGAACGACGACTCGGTGCCTGACTCTACGGGCGCCGACATCAGCGAACGCGCGGCGCTCTACTATCGCTACACCACGGACGACAGCCTGCAGCTCAGGCGCCTGGACGAGTCCGAGGTGGACAACGACGCGTATATAGAATGTGTGCGCACGATAGAGACCATAACTAACCAGCTCATAATGGACGAGGGCGAGCTGCGCTCGGACGGCGCTTCGGGCGTCAACTTCTACACGCTCAGCGACAACGGCGAGAGCCTGCGCATCATGGAGTATTACCACGAGTGGACGGGCGATTGGCACAATTGGTTTACAATACACATTGACATAGACACAATGGACATATACTATATCTACTACAGCGCCAATGTGCAGAGCAACGGAGGGAGCTACTCCGGCCTTGCGCAGGAGCACCTTCAGGAGGCCGGAAGCGTCCTGCTGCCCGAGCTGGGCTTCAGCACGCCCGCCTCCATGGACGAGGGCGACGACGGCGTGTGGTCCTTGCAGCTGGGCAGACCGTCCGGCGAGGAGCTGGGATACGACGTGATTTGCAACATATATGAGGACGCGGCTCCGAGCCTGCTCATAGACCTGCGCATCACGCTCAGGACGGCGACATCAAATCAAGGTTAGTTGAGAGGTCAACTGAGCAATGAGGACTGTGAAATTCGTAGGTGTGTTTGTACTGATAGCGGTGATCTGCGTAGTGCTGATCTGCCTGCTTGGGAGCCTCGGTCTGTTTTCCCTGCCGGGCGCGGAGCCGGCGGAGGAGAGCTCGCCCTTCCCTACGCTGCCCATGCTCACTCCGTCGCCGGAGCCGACCCCGGAACCCACGGAGGAGATACCGTGCTACGCCTCGGATGAACTCTGGAAGCTGGCCATTGCCAGCGTGGACTACCCGATGAGCGAGGAATACCCGGTCAGCACCGTGGCGGTGGACAACACGGGCTATCTGTTCGACACGCGCGCGGCGGACGCGCTGCAGGCGATGCTCGACGGCGCGAGAGCCGACGGCGTGAGCCTGTATATAACCAGCGCCTGGCGCAGCCGCGCCACGCAGGCTCAGCTGTACGAGAACCGCGTCTACCGCTTCCAGCTGGAGGGCTACAGCCGTGAGGAGGCGGAGATCATCGGCGCCACCGTCGTCGCGCGCCCCGGCACCAGCGAGCACGAGCTGGGACTGTCCGTAGACCTGCTGACCCAGGAGTATCAGGTGCTCGACTCCGGCTTCGCCGAGACGGCCGCCTACGACTGGCTGCAGGAGCACTGCGCCGAGTACGGCTTTGTGGAGCGCTACCCCGAGGGCAAGGGCGACCTCACGGGCATCATATGGGAGCCCTGGCACTACCGCTATGTCGGCGTGGAGGTCGCGCAGTACATCATGGAAAACGGCCTGTGCCTCGAGGAGTACCTCGACCGGGTAGATCTGCTGCCCGCGTAAATAAAGAAAACTTCGGCGGGGCTTTGCCCCGCCGGAGCTTTTGCGTGCGTCAAAGCGCCCCGGCCACGGCCGGGGCGCTTCGTTGGAAGGTGCGCTGGGGATCAGATCTTTATCGCGACGTTGAAGGCGTCTCCGGTGGCGAGCATGGAGTTGCCGGGAGCCTGGCGGGCTTCGCCTATCACGTAGACCTCGGGCACGCTCTCGCGGAGCTTTTCCTCGAGGGTGTTGTTGGACTTGTAGCCCATCGCGAGCACCACGGTGTCATAGCCGCGCATGGAGCTCTCCTCGCCGGTGACGGTGTCGGTGAAGTCCACGCCGTCGGCGTAGAACTGCTTGACGCGGGCGTTGACGCGCTGGTTGACCTTGTGCTTTTCGAGGTTGGCCATGATGTACTTGCGGGCCTCGGGGACTATGTCCTCGCCGATGACCGGCTTCATCTCGACCATGTCGACGATGTGCTCGCGCTCGGTCAGGAATTCGGCGGCCTCGCAGCCGACCATGCCGCCGCCCACGACCAGGGCGCGCTTGCCGGCGTCGAACTTGCCGGTGAGCAGGTCTTCGGCGGTGACGCAGCCGCAGTCGGCCAGACCCGGGATGGGCAGGCGCAGCGGCACGGAGCCGGTGGCGACGATGGCGGCGTCGGGCTTGAGAGAGGCTATAAGCTCAGGCGTGGCGACAGTGCCGGTGCGGATGTCCACGCCGGCGAGACGGCAGCGGACGATAAGGCTGCGGATGGCGCCGGTGATCTCGCCCTTTCCGGGAGGATAGGCGGCGACGAGGAAGTGTCCGCCCAGCTCGGCGTCCTTTTCAATGAGAGTCACGCTGTGGCCGCGGCGGGCGCACAGCTCGGCGGCGTAGAGGCCGCCGGGGCCGCCGCCGATAACGACGACGTTCTTCTTCACCTCGGCGGACTTGACCTCGCTCTCGCGGCCGACGGCGGGGTTCATGGCGCAGGTGATGGGGTTGCCGCGGAGCATGTTCGGCACGCAGCCGAGCAGGCAGGCGATGCAGGGGGTGAGTATCTCAAGCTGGCCGTTGCGGGCCTTGTTGGGCAGCTCGGGGTCGGCGATGCTCTGGCGGCCGAAGGCCACGAGGTCGGCGCGTCCCTGCTTGACCAGCAGCTCGGCGTACTGGGGCTCGGTGTAGCGGCCGACGGTGATGACGGGCACGCTGACGGCGCGCTTGATCTCGGTCACCAGCTCGGCGTTGAAGCCGCCGTGGGTGATGTTCGGCGCCCACATGAACTCGTCGTGGATGTGGATGGAGCGGCTGACGTGGATGCCGTCCACGCCGCACTCGCGCTCGAGGTACGCGGCGATGGCCGCGGCGTCGTGCACGTCCACGCCGCCGTCGCCCTCGTCGCGGGCGTTGATGCGGCAGAGTATGGGCATGTTGCCGCCGGTCTTGCGGCGGATGTTCTCAATGATGAGCCTGGGCAGGCGCATACGGTTCTCGAAGCAGCCGCCGAACTCGTCGGTGCGCTTGTTGGTGCGCGCGGAGACGAAGGTGCTGACGAGATAGCCGTGGGCGCAGTGGATCTCGACCATGTCTATGCCGGCCAGCTGGGCGCGGCGGGCGGCGTCGCCGTAGCACTCGATAAGCCTGTAGACCTCCTCGGTCGGCATGGCCTCGGGGATCTCGCGTCCGGCGCTGGGTGCGATGGCGCTGGCGGCCTTGAGCGGGTAGCCGGTCAGCTTGCTGTTGCCCTCGGGACCGGCGTGCTGGAGCTGGATGCTGAGCTTGGCGCCGTAGGCGTGACAGCGATCGGCTACGGCCTTGAAGCTGGGCACGACGTCATCGCTGAACAGGCAGGGCTTGCGCGGGCCGCCCTTGGCCTGCTCGTAGACGACGGTGGACTCGATGGTGATGAGGCCGAAGCCGCCCTTCGCGCGGGCTTCGTAGTAGGCGGCGCTGCGGTCGCTGAGCGAGCCGTCGGTGTTGGCGAAGTTGTTGCCCATGGGGGGCACGACAAAGCGGTTGGGCACGGTGACGGTGCCTATCTGTATCGGGGAAAACAGGGTGGGGAATCTGTTGTTCATGTCTCTTGCTCCTTTTTCTCTCGTAAAACCGTACTGCTTAAGCGAAGAACTTGTCCATTACTTCATCCGCCGGCATCTCCTGGCCGGTGTAGAGGCGGAAGCCCTCCACGCCCTGGCGCAGCAGCATGCCTATGCCGCCGATGGCGGCCTTGACGCCGGCCTCCTTGGCCTCGACTATCATGCGGGTCTCCTTGGGGTTGTAGACCGTGTCGCAGACCACGAGGTCGCGGCGGAAGAGGCTCTTGTCTATGAGCGTGTCCTTCTCCAGCGGAGCCATGCCGACCTTGGTCGCGTTGACGAGGATGTCGCAATTCCTCACGGCCTCGGCGAGAGCGGCGGTGTCAAAGAGGTCGGTGACGGTGGCCTTGCACTCCGGCACGCGCTCGGCGAGCTTCTTGACGGTCAGCTCGGCGTTGGGGTAGAAGGTGTAGCCCTTGCGGTTGAAGATGTGTATCTCGCTGGCGCCGTCGAGGGCGCACTGCATGGTGACGGCGGTGGCCGCGCCGCCCGCGCCGAGGACGACCATTTTCGCGCCCTTGACGTCCACGCCGTGGACGCGCAGGTTGGCGACGAAGCCCAGGCCGTCGGTGTTGTGGCCGGTGAGCGTGCCGTCCGGCTCCACGACTACGCAGTTGCTGGCGCCTATCAGCTCGCAGGCGGGGCTGAGGCGGTCGAGGTACTTGGTGACCTCGGTCTTGCAGGGCATGGTGACGTTGAATCCGCCGCAGCCGAGCAGCTTGAGAGCGGCGACGGCCTCGCCGGTCTTCTCCAGGGGCACGTCGTAGGCCAGGTAGGCGCTGTTGATGCCCAGGCGCTCAAAGCTGTAGTTGTACATGGCGGGGCTGCCGCTGTGTCCCACGGGGCTGCCGATGAGGCAGTACATCTTGGTGTGTCCGTCTATGTTCATGGTGTAGTCCTCCTGTAGAGAATCTTTAAATATATGAGTTTCTCAGGTGTTCCCTTCCGGGGCAGGAGCGGGTGGCAGAGCGAGCAGATTCGCTGTCAGGCGAAACGAGATTCCCGCAGGAATACTTTGTGTATTTCAAGGGGAGCTCGTGAAGCATGGCGGCGAAGATGCCGCTCTGACGCCGCGAACTGTCCCGGATGGGAACACTTTTATTCGGCGGCCATCTCAGGCCAGGCGGCCTTGAGCACTTCCTGGGTGGCTTCAAAGTTGACCTTGGCGGCGTTGGCGACGCCGGTGGAGAGTATCTCGTCGTTTATGACCTCGACGCCGACGACCTTGGGGTCGACGCCCTTTTCCCTGATCATCTTCACAAAGCCGGCGGTGTCGCCGCAGCCCTTGCCGGGCAGGACGCGCTCGTGCATGCTCTCGTCGCGGAGCACGACCTTGGCATAGGGGTGGGCGAGGACGTCGTTGAGCTGGATGGAGACTATCTTGTCCGCGGGAATGTCGGCCAGCAGGCTCTGATCAAAGGGCTGGTTGGCGCGTATCCAGTGCCAGGAGTCGAGGATGAGCTTGGCGTTTTCCGCGCCGCTGCCCTTGACTATCGCCCAGGCGGTGCGCACGTCGGGGATGCCGCTGTAGGGCATCGGCTCGACGCCGATGGTGTACTTGCCGGCACGCCGGCACAGCTCGGCGAGCTTCTTGGCGTCGTGCTCGACGCTGTACTTCTCCATGAGGCCGCAGTTGATGTGGTTCACACCGAACAGCTCGCACATGTGGAAGCAGATCTGCTCTTTGTACATCTGCTCGTAGCTGCGGTGATCCTCAGCCCAGAGGGTGATGTACTCGACCTCGGTCACGGCGATGCCGTACTTCTTGAGGATGGCGAGGATGTCCTCGTCGTGCAGACCCTCGGCGAGGGCGTCGACGTAGGTCTCGGCGCGCAGGCCGATGCCCTCGAAGCCGGCGGCCTTCGCCGCGGCGACGCGTTCTTCAAACTTGCACTGGTCGCCCAGCGTCCAGCTGCTTACGGTAACGGGATTGGTCTTGCTCATTTTTGTTTTCCTCCCTAAGTTATTTCTCTGTCTCTCAGTTATTTGCGGGTTCTCTCTGGAAGTCCTTGTCAAAGCGCGCGTTGAGCACGACGGCGAGGATAACGCCGATGACGGTCACGGCGATGTTGAACAGCATGATAAGCTTCGGACCGTTGGCTCCGCCGATGTTGGTCAGCAGACCGGCGATGCTCAGCACGGCGTAGTTCGCGATGGAGGAGGAGATCATGACTATGCTGGTCATGACGGCGCGGTTCCTGGGGAACATCTCGACCGCGACGCTGGTGACGAGCTGCAGCACGCCGCCCGCGGCGAAGAAGCCCATCAGGAAGCCGGCGGGGTAGCAGATCCAGGGCTGCGGCACAAGCAGCACGGCGACCAGGGTCACAACGCTGACGGCGGGGTAGATGACCAGTATCTTGCTGGGCTTGAGCCCCTTGGCCAGCAGCGCGGCGTTGACGAACAGAGCCAGCACGATGCCTATGGAGTACAGGGACTGGACGCGGCTGGGGTCTGCGATGCCGTAGGATATGGCCAGCTCCTGGTAGCAGTTGAGCCAAATCATAAAGGTGGTGGAGGTCGTGAAGCCGAGGATGATGAGGATGATGGCGCTGGGGGTGAACTTCATGCGCTCGCGCTTCTCGCCCTTGACCTTGACAGGGCGCTCGTACGGCGGGAAGGGCAGGAAGATGAGGGCGACGCCGACGACGGCGATGAGTATCGCGCAGAAGATGAAGATGGTGGAGAAGGGCAGGGCTTCTGCGGCGACAAAGCCTATCGCAAAGGGCAGCAGGAACTGCGCGATGGATATGCTCAGCTTGGTGAAGATGTTGGCTATGGTGCCCTTTTCCTTGAATATCTCCATGCAGCTGGGTGTGATGCTCACGTCCAGGAAGCCGTTGGCCGCGCCTGCGATTATGCCGAGTATGTAGGCCACCACATAGCTGTGCGTGAAGCACACGGCTCCGAAGAATACGAGGTAACATACGCAGCCTATGAGCGCGGGCACGCGGCGGCCGAAGCGGTCGGAGATGGGGCCGGCGAACGGGTAGGTGATCAGCCGGCCGAGGCCGAGTGCGGCGATGACGGCGAGGACGCCGGAGACGTCGTAGGTGCCGTCGGCCAGCAGGGAGCTGCCCCAGAGGGCGGCCAGCTCCTGCTTGTAGTGGCTCATGATGGAGCTGGCTACGCCGAGGACAAAGTAGGTCATGTACAGCGCGAAGGCTGTCGGGTAGTATTTCTTCATGGAAAGAGATTTGTCAAGGGTGTTTTACCATTCAGCAACGAATTAAGGCATAAACAATATCACATTTTTATAATGCTTTTTGACCACAATCAGTCCGGCACTGATTGTGGTCTTTATTTTGGAAATGACATTTTCCCCTTAAATAAAGGAATCAATCGTCGTTGCGTTTTTCGTCAATATCTGCCATAATAAAAAGAAGTGTAAATAAAAGAAAAAGGGGGGAATTGCCATGCCGCAAACACCGTTTCATGCCTATTACAAGGCCCGACTTTTGGAACAACTGCCGGAAGCAGAACAGTTCCTTCCGGTCTTTGCATCATCGGATATTGAAATCTATCCGTTTCAGATTGCAGCGGCCAGCTTTGCCCTGCGTTCCCCCTATCAGAAAGGTGCCGTTCTGTGCGATGAAGCAGGTATGGGCAAGAGCCACGAGGCCATGCTGGTCATCAATCAAAAGTGGCTGGAGGGATACAGCCGGATTCTGTTGGTCATTCCCAATGCCGACCTGCTGCACCAGTGGACGGAAATGCTGGAGCGATTCTATACCGTCCCATATGTGGTGCTGACCAATCGGGACCAATGGCGGCAGAACACCAGTGAGGACAACTCCAACGCTTTTATCCAAGATGCCATTGTTATTACTACCTACGACTTCGCCGCCGACAATGAGGAGGCCGCAAAGGTAGTTAACTGGGATCTGACGGTATTCGAGGAAGCCAATGCCCTCTCTCCAGTCTACCGGGAGGACAACAAGCAGGCCAAGGCCCTCAAGCGGATCGCCGGAGACTCCTTCAAGCTGCTGCTGACCGGCACTCCCATTGAAAAGAACATCATGGACTTATACGGTCTGATCTGGTTCATCGACGAAACGCTGCTGCCGGGAGAAAAAGAGTTTCTGGCCCGGTATCTGCGCCGACCAGAGAACTACCCGGAACTCAGCGAACAGGTCAGCCGCTATTGTTTCCGTACCCTCCGTTCCCAGGCCAAGCACTACGCCAAGGTGACGGAACGTGTGCTGCTGACCGTGGAGTACACCCCCGGCAAGGCAGAGCGGCAGCTCTATGAGCTGCTGTACGCCTACATCAACCAGCCGGAAAAGCGAGCCTTTCCCGAAATGAACCAATATGACCTGGCTCTGCGGCTGCTGGGCCTGTTGGGTTCCTCTACGGCGGCAATTTTGCAAACCATCAAAGGTATCGTCAAGCGGCTCCAGGGGCTGGAAAACGCAGCGGACGAACTAAGCCAATGGCAAGAGATTCAAACCGCAGCCGAAAGCATTCCCCAGGATGCCAAGGCCGGTGAGCTGCTGACCGTTCTCAAACAGGGATTTTCCCTGATGAAGAAAACGGGAGCCAAACAGAAAGCGGTTATCTTCACCGAGAGCGTGGAAACCCAGAAGATGCTCCAGAATCTTCTTTCTGACCGGTACCGCACTCTGGCCTACAACGGCAGCGCCGATTACTCCGTGATCCGCCAGTTCAAGGAGGATGGCGAGGTGCTGATTTCCACCGATAACGGTGCCAAGGGCTTCAATCTGGAGGAGGCTGCTTTCATCATCCACTACGACCTGCCGTACAACACCTTAAAGCTGGAGCAGCGTATCGACCGCTGCCACCGGCTGGGTCAGGAAAACGATGTGCTGTCAGTGGCCTTCATCGACAAGAACAACTTTGCCGATGTTCGCAAGCTGGAGCTGGTCAACAAGCGGATGTTGGTGACAGACGGTGTCTTTGGTATTACCGATGACGTGCTGGGCGGTTTTACAGATGATGTAAAAGCAGCCTTTCCGGTCATTGCCCAGCGGTTGCGGCCCAGGGCACAGATTGAGCAGGCATACCGCCAGACCCTGAGTACCCACGAGGAAGATAACCGGCAGACCGTCTCCGCAGCGGAGGATATTCTGTTTACCACCTTCACCAAGGAACTGGCCGACAAGGTGAAGATCAATCCCAAGTATGTGAATCGCCGTGGACAGGAGCTGAACAACGACCTCTGGGAAATTACCAAATGGTTTTTTACTCGTTATAATGAAAAGAACGATGATTGCCGTTTTGTGATTGACGAATTCAACCGTACGATCACGGCCACGGAGTACCGGGAACTGCCGGTGCTGTTCTACTACTGGACGGGGAGCCGGAACCGGCCCTATCGCAGCCAGAAGATGTACGGCATGGCAAAAGACTTCAAACCCAAGGCCGGACAGATTACCCTGTCCAGTATCATAGGCCGTGGGATTCTCCACGAGCTGGAGTGTGCCAACGAGGGAGTGCTGACCATCCCGACGGTGCAGGCGCCGTGCCAGATAGCCCTTTATACTGTCACCCTGGTTTCAGGCTCCAGCCGCACAGAACACGCCGTACTGTGCGGTTTGACGGATAGCGGCAAGGCCCTGGACGATGCAGCTTGCCGCAGCATCTTTGACTTGCCGGTGGAGAGCAGCACGGAGGATGAGCGGAGATCCCCCCACTGGTTAAAAGGAACCAGCCGCCCCCACCCGCTGGATCGGCTGGTGCCGAGTGATAAGATGATGGCGGAGCAACTGGAGCGCCTTTCGCCTGCCCAGGCCGAGGAAATGGAGCGGATGAAGCAGCAAGTGTCCGCTGATAAGGCGGCATTGAGCCGAGAACTGAACACCCTGGACAGCCAGGTACAGCAGGCGCAAGCGGAGCTGGAGGCCGTCACCGGCGACCGGCTGAAACGTCTGGCTGCACAGAAGAAAATCAACCAGCTTCGGCAGGAATATATGAAGCACCAGGAGAGCCAGTTCTTTGACGCCATGCGGCTGGATATGGAGCTGGAAGAAAAAATGAAAAGATAATCGAAACATTACCGGTGTTTCAATAGACCACGAGTATGTAGTGTGTTATACAAAGCAATTCGGACACCGGGTATTCCGTGGAACCGACAGAAAAACAGAACAATATAAGAATCCTGACAATGACCCCCGTGGCCCTTGGACAAGTGCTAACATGGTATCATACTCCGGATAGGCATAATGAAGCCTTTCCGCCACCTCACCGGATACCGCCCTGAACAATTGATGGCATAGAAATAATGCTTCCCATATGTTTTCATAGGAATCCATCCGGTAGGTGGACAAAAGTTTCTCCCACAAATCCTCGGATATATACCTTTCAATAAACTTATAGTTCTTGCCTACACTTAATTTAAAGCCTGTTTCGATGCCGACCTTCCATGATATCATTCTCAGCAGCTCATGGCGAACAATCTGATTAAAATGATCAATAGCAAATAAAATTTCCTTACGGCACAATCCTTTAATAACATAAGGTGTTACATTCCAAAATTCATTGCAGCAATCATCATACTCCCTTGCGCTTGGCTTTCTTACATGATAATCTATATCAGTCGGAACTATGTCCCTTTTAATTCTACAATCTTTATCAATTAGAACCTTTATTAATTTATCGCCCTTTAGGTAATTATCTAACTCTTCCAAGGGCAATAAGGTATCTTTATCTTCCTCTCTAAGATACTTAACTAGCCCCGGATAATTGCTTATCCTTACAGTTCGGATCAATTAGAATTAGCCGAAAACGGCGGCGAAGAAACGAACCACCGAGAAGCACCGCCGCATTGCCGAGCTTGATACCCTCATTGAACGACTGTATGCGGACCGGAAAAGGCGCGGTTGACCGCCTTGCCCTCAAAGGCTTAGGGGCATATCAACTATATATTGGGGCCGAGTGCCGTTACTTTAACACCGCCGCTAGCCATGAGCTTATGCTTCCTTTAGGACACTGTCCCAACAGACACTTTTTAAAGTATGCTGCACTAATCCTTATTTTTCACAGCATAGCGCAATGACAGACAGCCATGTTCTGCATTCTCTGTTCCCTGCAATTCCAAATTAACTTTTTCAGATAACAGAAGGTTATCAAATAGTTAGATGTCTAAAAAGCTTGTAGTTAAAGCTTTTTAGACATCTAAATCTAGGTACTAAAACAATTCATCCAGTAAAATATAATATTTTATTTTCTCCCAATCAGGCTTGATCCCCAGTAAGTCAAAAAATAGCTCGACATACTGTTCTTCCCCGATATCCTCCCTGATCGACCGGACGCAGAAGGCAATGTCATACCACTTGTCCGCCCTGCCGCTTCTCCCAAGATCAATAAAGCCACTTACTTTGCCATCTTTCACAAAGATGTTGCTGTCTCCCAGGTCGCCGTGGGAAAAGACAAGTTCCTCTTCGGGCTTTTCCGTCTTTAAAAAATCATACAGCTCGCGCGGATCTTTAAATGGAGTGTCTTCTTCCCAGTTTTCGCAATCCACATCGGCCAGATCGTTATTCAGTAAGTAATCCAATTCGGCTAAGCGGCTGTCTAAGCTATTCGTATAGGGACAATCCGATATGTCGATGGAGTGAAAGAGCCTGATGCACTCCGCATACAGCTCGATAATCTTTTCAGGGCTTTGTTCATCTTCATACTCTTCCGAGCAAAGGACGCCATCGGCCTCACTCATGAGCAGATTGCTCCAGCCATCATGCCGTTCAAAGTGCAGGACCTTTGGAACAGGCAGCTTTCCTTCCAGCCATAGCATCATGTCCTTTTCCCGTTCCACATCATAGGTGGTCCCTTTATACCGGCTGTCCGTCATTTTTAAATATAGGTTTTCATTTTCTCCCACCAGCTTATATACCTTAGCAGGAGACATTCCTTCCGTATCTTTTACGCAGCGGTATTTTTCGATCAGTTTTTTCAATTCCGGTGATATTCTCATTTTAGCCATTTATTATTTCCTTCCTCTTTTCTACAGTATTTAAAGATACCCCAAGAAGCTAATTATAACAAGACGAACTCCAATTCACTGTTCCTTGCATTCTAAAACCTTAAATACCAGAAAACAGCTTTTTCAAAGTTGTTTTCAAAGTTGGCGTATAACATAGTATCGACGGAGCCGATTTTGAAACCACAATTATGATAGAATTTACAAGCTATAAGGTTATTGTCCTGGGTTTCAAGCATTAGTCCATGCAAGTTTTTATGCTTTGCCCATTCTATAGATATATTGATAAGCGCGCTGCCTATGCCTTGCCCCCTGAAATCCTTACATACGGCGATATCTTCTATATAAGCGTACCGGTTCCAATTTTTTCGCAGTTTAACTTTTCCGACGCATTTATCGTCTTGGTAGTAAAGATATATTATCTTATCAGTATTGTCAATATATTCAAGGCAATCTGCCTCCTCATCCTCTTCATCCTCTTCGTCTTGGTAGGACTTGCTACTGCCGATGCTCGTCCAAATTTGCACTATGATTTAATCAATCCGGCAGATGGAAGAAACTACGGATGCCCCGAAAAAGGCTGGCGATATGATCGAAATACCATGAATCGGCTCATTCAAGAGGGCAGGATTATTTGGCCCGACAACCCAGATGGGCGGCCGCGCAAAAAATCATTTTTGAACGAGCTGTCAGACAATCTTCCTGGTTTTTCATCTGTTTTCAGCACTGGCGTTTATACAAATACTGCAACCAAGGAAATTGGAGGATTGTTTAATAAGTATTTATTTGATTTTCCAAAGCCAGTCGAGGTTATTAAGCAATTAGTTTAGGTCAGTTTACAAGGAACTACACGCAGACCGTGAAACGGGCTGCTGACAACAAACGGC